>JABJKE010000026.1 GCA_018660505.1 Rhodobiaceae bacterium
AGACAGCAGATCCCCTGAAGCGCAGGCGGAAAAGCGGCGCCAGATTGGCCAACATTTAAAGGCTATTCAGCAGACAAAGTTAAATTTTAAAGGTTAAATTCAAGCGGTTTTGGCCGTCGTCGTGCCACCAATTTGCCGTTTCGGTAACTTGCATAATGAAATGCGTCCCTAATCCGCCTTCGCGAAGCTGGTCTAACTCTCTTGGTTTCACTTGGCTCAAGTCAACCAGCGGTGCGCTATCGGTGAGGCTAATGTGCAACAGGTCGTCGCTAATATAGCCGCTAATCTCAATTTGACCTGCCATGCCCTCGGGAAACGCATGGCGGATGATGTTTTGCGTGGCTTCATCAATGGCCAGATTGACATTGGGTATAATAGACTGAGCGCGCGTGCCGCGGAGCGTGCGCTCAATCTCGCTTCGCAAACGCCGCAGCTCGGGCACTTCGTTCAAAATAGATAGGCTGAACAAAAGCGCCTCTCCGGCAACCGAGGGTTCTATGAGGTTGACTTGCAAGCGTTCGGGCTGGGTTTTCTTGGGCGCACAACCAAGGCCCAAAACCGTCAAATCATCGGGCAAACTTATGGTTTTGCGCTGCACAATCTCGACCGTGTTTTCGACTTGCAATTTTATCGGCAGGTTCATCTGCTCGGCCAAGACGGTGGCCAATTTCGTGGCGCCCAGCATTTGGCCATTAATCTCGGCCTCTGTGATGCCGTCCGAATAACAGAAAAACCGGCAATCGGTTAAGTCATGCGTCTCGACTTGAATGTCATGGGCCTGAAAATCCAAAATACCGAGCGGCTGCAAGCTGGCTTCGACATAGCTAAAGCTTTGGTCGGCGTTTAACAAAAGGCCGGGCTCATGGCCGGCGTTACAACATTGCATGATATGCGTTTCGGGATGATAGCGGCCAATAATGGCAGTGGCGAACATACCGTTGAAGGCGGTTTCGACCAATTCCATATTCATCTGTGCGGCCAGCTCGTCGACATCGGGTTGCGTGCGGCTCATGGCGCGAAACAGCGAGATGGTTTTCGCCATCACCAAAGCCGCGTCGGTTCCTTTGCCTGAGACATCGGCCATGCAAAAATATAAATAGGGCCCGCGCATGACATAATCATAAAGGTCACCCGAGACGCCTTTTTTTGGAATATTAATGCCATGGACGAACGCATATTGCGGGTCGGGAAACAGGCTTTCTTGCACCCGCGAAGCCATCACCAGATCGCGTTGAAAGCCATCGGCTTCGACCATGCGGGTGGCCATCTGCGAATTGGCCAGAGCCAGGGCCGCGCTTTTGCCGTAAACCGAAACCAAGGCGGCATCCTCATCGCTGAATAATTTGCCATCCATTCGGTTGATCAATTGCAGGGCCCCGTAGCTTCGGCCATTGCCGGACACGGGCACACAAATCATCGATTTGGTTTCAAATCCGGTTTGGGCATCCACGGCCCCGGTGAAATCTTCATCCGCCGCGGTGTCGGCGACAAAACGCACGGTGTCGCTTTGGGTCACCGCCCCGACAATGCCTGCGTTGGCTGGAATTTCAAGGCCGGTAATATCACTCGGCCCGATGCAGGCTTCGCATTTCAAAATGCCGCGCTCTTCATGCAGGTAAAAAAAGCTGGCGGCTTCGGCTCCAATTTGGGCGCGAATATAATCCAGCCCCTCATATAGGGTTTGCGGTATGTCGGCACTGGAAGCGAAGGCCGACATCATTCGATAAATAATATCGAGCGGTTGGGTAATCTCTTCCGTCAGGTCTTTCATCGCGAGCGCTTAGAAAGTGCCCGGGGTAAAGCTGCCCCCAGCGTCTGCGTCACCCTCGCTTTGATTGGTCGCCTCCGTGGGCTCTTTTGTGGGTTGGGGTGTTTTGGGGGTCGGTTCGGGGGCGGCTTGGCGAGGCGCCTCCGGTTTTTCTATCGGGGCTGGTTCGGGGGCTGGTTCGGGGGCTGGTTTTGGGGCAACTTGCGGCGCAGGAGACGGCGCTTGCGCGGCCGACAGCTCGGCGATCAAATCTTCGTCCGAGGTGGCTTGGCTCACATTATCTTCACTTATTGCGCCAGCTATTTCATCATCGGCGGCACCGGCCGGAGAAAAGACGTCCACGCCCACCAGTTGCGATGGCCCGCTTATGCTTTCAATCGGCAGAATTTTGTCTAATTTGGCAAGTTGCAAAACACGCGCCGCCTCATCACTCATTTTGACGATATTCAGCGCAATGCCCCGCTGTTTGCAGCTCTGCATGGCAATGATTAAAATAGAGACACCCGAACTGTCGAGATAACTCACATTGGCGGCATCAATGGTCAAGCCGCGCGCGCCGTCGAGCTGGCCAGCCAATTGCGTCTTAATGTCGGGGGTTACCTCGAGGTCAATATCCCCTGCAATTATAAGTGATATATTATCATTTTTATCGCGTTTAAATTGAAATGCCATATCGCCTAATCCTTAACCTGCTCATAATGCTAGATGTTTAAAGGTCATAACACATTAGGAACTTCAGTTAACTATTGCAAGGGAGAGGCTTTTCCTGCTAAATTCCCCTAGTTGGGCCGCGCAAATGCGCGATTATATAAAGAGGAGAGTTCCCATGAGTATTCGCGCAAAAAGCGAAAAAGGCTTTAGCCTTATCGAACTACTAGTTGTTGTTGCCATTATTGGTGTGCTTGCGGCGGTTGGCGTCGTTGGTTACCAAGGCTATATCGACAGCACGAAGAAATCAGTTACCGATGCAAACGCGAAAGCCGTGCACCAGTGGTTGATCAACACCAAAACGGTTCGCGCCGCTGGCATCGACACAGATCCAGTTGCTTGTAAAGCCGCGACTTTGACCAGCACGACAACAGCCGCTGACGCCGTTGCCTCTACCGGTTGCTTTGGCGCCTTGGCGACTGCTGGCAATCCATTTGAGAGCTTCAAGAACGCATACAGCACAACCCGCACCGGAGCGGATGCCATTCGCGCGGTCGCCGATAACTCGACCGCCGTTACTGACGGCACGACAGATTGCACAGATCTGGATTCCAGCGCGGAGAATGGTGACATTCTTATTCGTGTAAGTGGCGCTGGCGCCAATCACATTGACGTTTACATCTGCGCCAAAGAAGGCGACGACGATGGCAAACTGACCAAACGCGATACAACGATTAAAAACTTCTAATCGTTTCTCCGTTGAGATTTGAAAGAGCGCTGTGCATACCACAGCGCTCTTTTTTTTGGGAAAACCTAGATGACCTATCCGCCATGGCTTAAAATTCTAACGGTTTTTGGGTGCCTCCTCGTCGGATTCAACTTTCATGTGCCCGATTTTGGCGGCACATATGTGTCGCGTAATATTTTGGCATGGCTCGGCATGGGCATCGCAATTCCAGCTCTATTCTGGGGTCCCCTATGGGGGACGGACGGCCAACCCGGGCAGATGCGCTGGTCCCGCGTCTGGTTGGCAGGCCTGTTTATTCCCGTGGCGGGCGCCTTTATGCTTGTCGCGGGCAATATTCTTGGCGCTTTCGACGCGTTGCAAGGCGGCCATTTATTGTTCCCCGGCATGGTGCTGACTTTCGCTGTTTTTACCTTTGGTCTGGCGCAAAACCCGCTAAGTGCCGAGCGTTCTGCCGGTCTCTTATGCCTCGTCTTAGTGGCTTTTTTACCGCAGTATCTGATTCATTTTGTGACCACCAACCCGCTAGTTTTTTTCAACGTCTCCCTGTCTCTACCTAGTTTTTTAGTGCAAGAATTTGGCGGATTTGCTCAATATAATTTATTCGGAACCTTTTTGGTCAGCCTCATATTGCTGGCTATTTGGGCTTTTACTTTCGTCAAGCTAACCCGCTGGCAACGCCTCGCGCTGGTTGCTCTGCTGGCGATTTATGCGCTTGATTTTGCCATGATGCGCAGCAAAACCGCTTTGCTGTCGGCTGGTTTTGGCTTGGGGTTTATGGCTCTGCATGTCCGCCAGGTCTCGAACAGAGGTGGCGGGGGGGCGGACGTCAGGCGTCGTTTTGGGCAAGCCCTCATCGTCCTATCGATAGCCTATGCTTTGGTATGGGCGATGACATTTTATAATCCCGACCGGGTGATCATCAGCCCAGATTGGAGCCCCGATGGCGGTTCCGTTCGATGGCGCTATTCCATGTGGGTCATTGCTTGGCGCTCGTTTTTGGAGGCGCCGCTCTTCGGGCATGGTTTGGGCAGTTTCAGCGCCACTTATCTCGACCATTTTGCGCGCTACGGTCTGGCTGGTGGGCTATCTTTCTTGGCCAATACTTCCTTCCCGCACAATCTTGTGATGCATGTATTGACGGAAATGGGGCTTGTGGGCGTGGTGTTTTTACTCGCCCCGCTGGCTTTTCTGGCATGGTTCCTTCTGGCGCGAAACCCGAATATCTGGCTGATTTTGGCTTTGACCGTGCCCGTTGTTTTGCACACGCAGTTTGAATACCCCTATGTGGCTTCCGGATGGCATTATATTTTGCTGGCTTTTGGATGGATGGTCGCGATGCAAGGCACGCGCTTGCCGGAACGGGTGCTTATCGTCAAAAACCAAAGGTTTGGCCGCGCCAGCTTTGTTCTTTTGTCGCTGCTCTGTCTGGCTTTGATTTACCTGTGCGCCAGTCTGCTGTTCGAGATCAATCGGGCTAACTATAAATTGCAGCTAGACGCGCGCCAGCCCATAGAGGTCTATATTGAGCGGCGCTATTCAGCCGCCCAAAGGCAGCACCCGATATTGGGCCGACACATGACGGCCATCTCAGACTTAATGTTGCTCACGCGCGCCCTGGATGAGAATAGAGATAATCTCGTGCAGCACTTGGCGCTCCCTAGGTTTGAGCAAAATGTCCTGTCTTATTATTCGAATAAAGCGATTTGGGATTTAGCCATGCGCGCCTATACCCAAACCCAGGATGTCGCGGCCATGCAGGCGCTCATTACCTTTATTGCTCCTTTGCAACCAAAGGTGGCAGAGGCCTATCAACGGGATTTGGAAGAGGCGTTCGCTCTATCACGGCGCCAAGCCGATTAGTCTTCGTCCTCGACAACAATCAGGTCTTGCTTCTCCAGTTCGTCGACATATTTATCCATCGTAATCATGCCGAAATTGGCGCCAGTTTGTATGACGGTTGCGATTTGGGGAATTTTATCTTCGCGAATGAGGTTGCGAACCGCTGGTACGCAAACCATCACTTCAAAGGCACCGATGCGCCCCCCGCCTTTGCGTTTGAGCAATTGCTGCGTCATCACCAATTGTAAAGAAGAGGCCACCATGGAGCGGGCTTGGGGTTGCTCGTCGGCGGGAAAAGCATCGATAATCCGGTTGATGGTCTCGGCCGCGCCCGACGTATGCAAAGTACCAAACACCAAATGGCCGGTTTCGGCTGCCGTGAGCGCCAGAGAAATCGTCTCATAATCGCGCATTTCGCCGAGCAGAATAATATCCGGGTCTTCGCGCAAAGCGCCCTTCAGGGCAGAGGCAAAACTTTGCGTATCGCGACCGACTTCGCGCTGCGAAATAATCGAATTAATTTCGGTATGCACAAATTCAACCGGGTCTTCGATGGTGATAATATGCTCGCTGCGCTCTCGGTTAATCTTATTGATCAGCGAGGCGAGAGAGGTCGATTTACCCGACCCGGTGGCCCCGGTCACCAGCACCATGCCTTTTTTCTCTTTTAAAATATTATGCACGGCGGCGGGCAAGCCCAATTGGTCGATATTGGGCACTTCGGTCACAATCGTGCGCATAATCAGCCCCCAGCCTTTGAGCGTATGATAGCCATTGGCCCGAAAGCGAGCGCCACGAACGGTGATGGCAAAATCGATATCCTTGGTTTGGCAGAACCTCTCATAGTCTTCTTCCGACAATTCCGCGCGGAAAATATCGTCGAGCAATTCATGCGTGACCGCATAGCCTTCCAACACTTTAATTTCGCCATTGGTCCGAATGGCCAAATCACTGCCCGAACGCATATGAAAATCGGAGATACGATATTCTTTTGGCAGGCTGTCGAGATAGCCATAAATCGGGTTATCTGTCTTGAAAGCTTCCGAATGGGTCGGTGAGGTTGGTTCTGACATACGCTTTGACCTTAAGTTCCGCTTACAAATACGAGTAAATTACACAATATACATTACAAGTTGCACACCCTCGCTTTATACTCGCCTATCGAATTGTTTTCCAGCGCCAAACCTGAATTTGGCGTCCCTGGTGCGAATGGAGTTATGAGTGTGGTTTTTTTGGTCGCCGTTATCGGCGCTTGTTTGGGCAGTTTTGCCAATGTGGCGGCTTTGCGCAGTCTCGATGGACGCGACTGGGTGCGCGCCCCATCGGCTTGTTTTCATTGCCATCAAAAATTACGGTTTTGGCAGAACCTGCCGATTGTCGGCTATTTAAGCCATGGCGGCAAAACCGCCTGCTGCCAACAACGCTTGCCCGCCCGCTATATTTTTGTCGAACTGGCCATGGCGGCGCTCTTGGTGCTGGCATGGCAGCAATTGCCGAGCTTTGTGTTTTTCGGCTTTGTTCCGTTTTTGGTTTTAATGGTGGTGATTTTTCTTACCGATATGGATGATTTCATCATCCCCGATTGGACCAGCCTTGGCGGGTTGGGGCTAGGGCTCTTGCTGGCCCTGCTAAACGTGCCGGGCCTGCCAGATATAAAAACCGCCGGGCTTGGCGGGGCGGCTGGCTTTGGGCTGATTTATGGGATTAATTTTGTCTATAAATTATGGCGCGGCCACGATGGCATGGGCTTTGGTGATGTCAAACTCATGGCCATGCTCGGGGTCTGGCTGGGGCCTGTGAGCTTGCTGCCGATATTATTTTCGGCCAGTCTCAGCGGTGCGGTCATTGGCATTGGCGCCATTGTCTTTCATCGTTTGCAAAACAGCGAGGCGGCGCCGGCGCAATTGCCCTTTGGTTGTTTTTTGACCCCTATGGCGGTCTTATGGCTGCTATTTGCGCCACAGGCCTTGCAAACATTGTTGTAAGTTTGCAATTCATCCACCGATTTTGCGTCAATTGTGTTGCAACAGCCTTTATACTTAAAGATGAGAAGAGATTCGTTTTGGAGCCGCGACGTCCCGCGCGCCAGCAGGTAAGGTTTGGGTATGAACACATTACGCACGGAAGATGACTATAAACGCGCCATTGCCGATCATGTGCGCCAAGCGGAATCCAGTTTGGAAGCCGATTTGGCAAAACGTGACCGCACGCATGACGAAGAGCAAAATGCGCGCATGTCCGACAGCGATTTGCAGCACTATATGCAAGGCCTAGATGTCGCCATTACCCAAGAAGCGACGGTGGCTTTGCGCGCTGAGTTCTTGCGTTATTCGAGTGTGTTTGATACGGGCCGCTCGCGCGACACCATTCGCCAAGCGGTGGCCGATGTCACGCGCCCGCTCATCGAGGAGTGGATCAATCGCAATCTGGCCACGATTGCGCGCGAAGTGATTACCGAGGCCATCGGGAAAATTTCGGATGTGCGCCCAAGCGGAACCCCAAGACGGCCAAAGTAAAATTCGACACGC
>JABJKE010000002.1 GCA_018660505.1 Rhodobiaceae bacterium
ATCGCCATGCGCGACCTCTACATCTGGCGAGAAAGCCTCATCGGCGTCTTCTTCCATTTGCGGGATGTCGCTATCGACGGATATGGCTTTGCTTTTGGGCGGCGTGAGGCCGTAAATCGGCGCGCCGGTTTTTTGTTTCAGCGGCGCGCTGGCCGGCGAGTGGTCGCCATGGGTATGGGTGATGATAATATGGCTAATGCTCTCGCCGGGCTCTAGGGCGGCCAAAATGGCTTCTATATGAGCATCGTCTATTGGCCCTGGGTCGAGCACGCCGACTTGGCCATTGCCGAGGATATAAGTGCCCGTGCCCGTGAAAGTAAACGGGCCCGGATTATTGCAAATGACGCGCCGGATAAGCGGGCTGAGGCGGTCGACTTTGCCATAGGTAAAATCAAATTCGGTAACAAAAGGTATGCCCATGGAAGCCTCGTTTCACTGTAAAACCAAACCCTGTGTAGCACACAAACGCGGGAGGATGAAGCGGCGGTGAAAAACCGCGGCCGGCGTGCTTGCTTCTGCAAGGCAATCTGGATAGCCTGCGGCTTAGAACAGAGAGGGAGTTTCTGATGAATAAGGTTTTACATATTTTGGTTTTAGTGCTGGGCGCGGTCTTTGCACTGACAACGATTGGCTGGATTTTGGATCCGGCGAGTGCTGGCAAGCGCTTGGAAATGGATCTGCTCGAGGGTCTGGGTCGCAATACGCAAGTTGGCGATTTCACGGCTTTTTTCGCGACGATTACGGTTTCCATCTTGGTGGGGGCTTTGAAAAAGCGGGTCGATTTCATTTATGCGGCGGCGATGCTATTGGGCTTTGCCGCGACGTTCCGCATTTTGGCCGGACTGGTGCATGATGCGCCGATGTTGGTCTCGGCGATTGGGCCCGAAATTATCTGCACAATCATTTTGCTGGCTTACGCCCGTAGCTTGAAAGCTTAAGACGCGCCTCGGGGTTTACCGATGGAGACAGAATAATCGCGCGCTGTAATGGCGCGCGATTTACTTTTGGGGGATGGCGTGGCAGGATTTTTGCTGACTTAAGTTTTAAACTCTGGGAGAAGAACCATGTCGCAATCTGGCCTACAGAGCGTTCAAAAACGCCCCTTTCTATCTATCTTTATTGGCTTGCTGGCCGTGTCGCTCGGCTATCTTTTGCTGTGGCCCGTGCCTTTTGACCCCATTGCGGGGCCAGAACGCCAGCCCAATCCAGCGGGCACAGGCGTGTTTGCGAAAAATAATGAATTGGCAAAAGCGCAATTAATCGACAGCGGCCACGGGCCCGAAGGCATCGCCTTTGATGGCGAGGGGCGCTTGTATACCGGCCTGCACAATGGCGACGTGGTGCGCTTGCGGCTAGAGCGTGGCTTTGAGCTAATTGGCAATACGGGCGGGCGACCGCTGGGGCTTAATTTTGATGCGCAGGGACAATTGATTATTGCCGATGCCATTGCCGGGCTGATTGCAATGGCACCCGATGGCACGGTGACCACGCTGGCGACAGATTTTGAGGGAAAACGCATGATTTTCGTCGATGATTTGGCGATTGCCAGCGACGGCAAGATTTATTTTTCCGATGCCTCGCAACGCCATGCTTATGGCAGCGATATCATCGAGGTTTTTGAACGCCGCCCTTCCGGGCGTTTGATGGTTTATGACCCGCGCGACAAATCTTTGGCGGTGCTGCTGGATGATTTATATTTCGCCAATGGGGTGGCGCTCAGCCAAGCCGAGGATTTTGTTCTCGTCAATGAGACTTTCGAGCATCGCATTATGCGCTATTGGCTAGATGGCCCGAAGGCGGGCACGGCGGATGTGTTTATCGATAATCTGCCTGGCTATATCGACAATATCACCGAAGGGCCAAATGGCAGTTTCTGGCTGGCCGTGGTATCGGCGCGCGCCGATGAGTTGGACGCTTTGGTGCCAGCCCCCTTTATGCGCAAAGTGGTCTGGCGGATTTTGCAGCTGACGGGTGGCTCGCCCGCGCAGCAGCATAGTTATGCGGTGAAGCTGGATGCCAATGGCAAACCCTTGGTGTCGCTAGAAGACGATAGCGGCCATATTTATATGATGACCAGCGTGTTGGAGCGCGACGCAAAGCTGTATCTCGGCAGCTTGACCAATCATGCCATCGGGGTTCTACCCGCCCCTTAAAGGGCGGTTTTTTGAAACTATAGGGGTCGTACGGCCCTCAAGCTGAAGTGCCGCACCATAAAGTTTATTTAAGGGCTAGACCGCAGCCTCGGTTTTATATATTTTCGCGCTCAGTTGGGGTGTAGCCAAGTGGTAAGGCACCGGTTTTTGGTATCGGCATGCGCAGGTTCGAATCCTGCCACCCCAGCCAGTTTTTTCTCCTTATTTAGGCGGTAGAAAGCCTCTATTCTGTCGGCAGGAAGCCCCTATTCTGGCGGCAAAAAGCCGAAGCTCCTAAGGTCATCATCGCTAAAGCGATGCTGGCCTTTGGCGTAATTTTTTGCGTTTTGCACATAGAACATGGCGTTCATCGCATTGGCTTTGCCGTTGTCGCGCTGCTTTACCAATTTGGCGGGCGCGCCTGCGATGATGGAATTATCGGGAAATTCGCTGCCCTCTGTAACAATGCTATGGCCCGCGACAATACAATTATTGCCAATTTTCGCGCCATCCATAATCGTCGCATTAATGCCAATCAGACATTTATCGCCAATCGTGCAGCCATGCAAAGTGGCGTGATGGGTGATGGAGCAATCTTCCCCCACAATCGTGGGCGTGGTGCCACCGACATGCACCATGACAAAATCTTGAATATTGGTGCGCGCGCCAATCTCAATATGATACAGCTCGCTGCGCATCACCACATTGGGCCAAACGGAGCTTTCGGCCCCCATACGTATATGGCCATATAAAAGCGCTGTATCATGCACCCAGGCGCTCTCATGCAGGTCAATTTTGTCCATTTGTCGGTTCCTTTAACTGTTGCACGCTCACCATAAGGCGGCCGAGCACTGAGATATAGACGAAGGCAGAGAAAATCAGCGCCGCCACGATGAACTGGCTCGGGAAAACCATGACAAAAGCGAAAAAACCAATGGTTTCTGCACCCTCCGCGAGGCCTGCCAGATAGAAGAAACTCTTTTTGCCCTGCGCCGAGGTCTGGGCGCCGCGCTTTTCGGCCAGCACCGCAAAAGCCAGAAATACCGTCATCGACATGGCAAAACTGGAGAGCAAAACCGCCGCCGCCAGCGCTGTTTCGACATTGTGAAGGGCGAAACCGAGCGGCAATAGCGCCCATAGCAAGAAATCTGCCGTAATATCCAGATAGCCGCCCAAGTCTGTGGCGCCATGGCGGCGCGCGACGGCGCCATCCAACCCATCGAAAAATCTATTCAGAGCCAAAAAAATAAGGGCCAGCGTGAACTGGCCCTTAATAATTGAAATAAAACTTAAAACTCCAATTAAAAATCCTACAATAGTAATACTATTAGCGGATATTTTCTGCGGAACGAGCTTAGCAACCGAATTAAGCGGCGCATCTATCCATTTTCGCAGGGTAGAGTCGAGCATAGGCCTAAGACGCGCGTTGCACGAGGCTGTCTACGGCTGCTTTATAGTCGCGTTCCATTTCGGCAACCACATCTTCTACCGAAGCCACGTCTTTAATGCTGCCGATGCCTTGACCGGAGCCCCAAATATCTTTCCAGGCTTTTGATTTCGTGTTGCCGCCTGAACCGAAGTTCATCGACGACTTATCGGCATCTGGCAAATTGTCTGGGTCCATGCCGGCTTTGGCGATGGAAGGCTTGAGGTAATTGCCGTCAACGCCCGTAAAGAGCGATGAATAGACGATATCGTCGGCCGCCGATTCGACCAGCATATCTTTATAGCCTTGGTCGGCATTGGCTTCTTCGGTAGCGATGAAACGCGAGCCGATATAGGCCAAATCGGCGCCCATAGCCAGTGCTGAAGCGACGCAATAGCCATCGCCAATGGAGCCCGACAGCAAAATCGTGCCATCAAACCATTCTTTGACTTCGCGAACCAAAGCGAAGGGGCTCAAAGCGCCCGCATGGCCGCCCGCGCCCGCGCAAACCAAAATAAGGCCATCGACGCCTTGTTCGGCCGCTTTTTTGGCGTGTTTTACGTTAATCACATCGTGGAAAACCACACCGCCATAGCTATGCGCCGCTTCGACAACTTCGGCCGGCGGGCGCAGGCTGGTGATGATAATCGGCACTTTATGCTTTACGCACATGGCCATGTCGTCCATCAGACGGTCGTTGGAGGCGTGGCAGATTTGGTTCACCGCAAAAGGCGCCACATATTTATCTGGATTGGCCAATTTATATTCGTTCAACTCGGTGTTGATACGCGTCAGCCATTCGTCGAGCACCGCGGCAGGGCGGGCGTTCAGGGCTGGAAACGAGCCGACAATGCCCGCTTTACACTGAGCGATAACCAGCTCGGGGCCAGATACTAAAAACAGGGGGGATCCGATAACCGGAATACGCAAATTATTCTGTAAAACTTCAGGCAGGGCCATTCATATTCTCCATAAGGGTGATTAACTTGGGATAGATATTAGGTTTTTTAGAGGCAAAGGCAAGCCGTTGCTGGATTAAACCAAAGCGGCATAGAGCAATTGCTGCAATTGAGTGCGCAACGGGTAGGTGTTGGCCGGCATCACTTGGGTCATGAAAACCACGGTCATATCTTCTACCGGATCATTCCAATAAATCGTGCTGGCCAAACCGCCCCAACTGGTATTGCCTTTCGAGGTGGTGGCAATGGTTACCCCCGGATTGGTGATGACCGACATGCCCAAGCCAAAGCCCGTGCCGGGATAGGCCACTTCGGTAAATTCGCCAAAGCCATGGTCTTCCAACGTGCGATTGTTGGGTAATTGATTGCTGGCCATTTTCTCAACGGTTTTGCGGCCCAAAATACGCGCGCCATTGGCGCCTGTTCCGCCGCGACGCAACATATCGGCGAATTTGAAATAGTCAGACACGGTCGATAAAAGCCCGCCGCCGCCCGATAAAAACTCGCGCCCCGGGGCGTATATGGTTTTTGCCGGACTATCGACCAGACGGGTTTTGCGGCTAATCGCATCGAAAGCATAATTGCTCATCAGGCGATGGCGCTTGTCGTCGGGGATATGGAAAAACGTATCTTCCATGCCCAGCGGGTCGAGAATATGGTGTTTAAAATAAGCGTCTAAAGGCTGGCCGGAAACCAGCTCTACGATATGACCCACGACATCTGTCGCGACAGAATAATTCCAATGCTGTCCGGGCGAAAAGAGAAGCGGCATTTCGGCCAATTTGGCGCATAGCTGCGCCGAGTTCATGTTTTCCGAGCGCGCGCCATTAATGCCATTGTTGCGGTAAATCGCATCCACCGTGTGTTCGGCCATAAAATCATAGGTCATGCCCGATTGATGGGTTAACAGGTCGTGCACGGTAATCATGCGTTCGGGCGCGCGGGTGGTGTAATCCTTGGCGGTGCCGCTTTCAAACACGGTGACGTCTTTAAAGGCCGGAATGAATTTGGTAATCGGGTCGGTCAGCATCACTTTGCCTTGTTCGCAAAGCTGCATCAGCGCCACAGAGGTGATGGGTTTGGTCATCGAATAAATGCGGTAGATGGCACTGTCATCCACATCGACCCCGTCTTCCAAAGCGGTTTTGCCTTGATGCGAGAGAAAGGCCACTTTGCCTTCGCGGGCGACCAAGAGGGTTAGGCCGGCGAATTTCTTCTTGTCCAAATAGCTCTCGAAAAACTTTGGAATTGCGTCTAAGCGGTCGCGCTGGAAACCCAGTTTTTCGCAATCTTCAAAAATATAATCCGACATGAAATCTCTCCCCAAATTGGCCCTTTGCATAGCATAAATTGCTTTGCAGGCGAGAGAGAAAAAGCCCCTTTGCCTGCGGAGCCCCTTTGTCTGCGGTGCCCCTTTGGCGGCGCTTAGAGATTTGCCCGCTCGTGGATGAGCAAAACAAACGCATAGACGAAAGCAATCTCGTGCAATTGATTAAACCGACCTGCTTTGCCGCCATGGCCTGCGCTCATTTCGGTGCGCAGCAGCGACAGGCCGTCATCGGTGCGGGTGTCGCGCAGCCGTGCAATCCATTTGGCCGGCTCCCAATAGGTCACGCGCGGGTCGGTGAGGCCCGCGGTGGCCAAAACATGCGGATAGGCTCTGGCGGTAATATTTTCATAGGGCGCATAGCCCGCGATGAGCTCATAGGCCTCGCGGCTTTCTATCGGATTGCCCCATTCGGGCCATTCTGGCGGGGTGAGCGGCAAGCTCGCATCCAGCATGGTGGTCAGCACATCGACAAAGGGCACTTCGGCAATGGCACCGCGAAATAACTCCGGCGCCAGATTGATTGTGGCGCCCACCAAAAGGCCGCCCGCGCTGCCGCCGTGAAGGGTAATTTGGCCCGCTTGCGTCCAGCCGCGGGCGATGAGGTCGCGCGCGGCGGAGGCAAAATCTGCGAATGTATTGGTTTTTTTGGGGCCGCGCCCTTGGGTGAACCAATCGTGGCCGCAGGCTTTGCCGCCGCGAATATGGGCGATGGCATAAATAAAGCCGCGGTCGACAAGGCTAAGGCGGGTGATCGAAAATCCCGCCGGAATGGTGATGCCGTAAGAGCCATAGCCATAGAGAAGCACAGGCGCGCTGCCATCTAGCGGCGTGTCTTTATGGTGCAGCACGGAGACCGGAATTTGCACGCCATCATGGCCGGTGGCGAAAATCCGCCGGGTTACGTAATCGCTTGGTTGATGGCCCGATGGCACGGTTTGGGTTTTTCTCAAAACCCGCTCGCCCGTGTTCATGTCATAATCATAGATGCGGCTGGGGCTAGTCATCGAGGCATAGGTGAGGCGCAAAACATGCGTGTCATATTCAGCCATGGCGCCGAAACGCAGGTCATAGGCTTGTTCTGCAAAATCGATCGACTGCATGGGCGTGCCATCCCACGAAATAATATCGATCCGTGGCAGAGCGTTTTCGCGCACCAGAACCGCCATATGGTTTTCAAACGCCAAAGCCTCCAGCACAAGGCACCCCGCCTGATGCGGGCGCAGCACCTGCCACGCGTGTTTATCGCCATGGGTTTTACCAATCGGGGCGGTGACAATTTGAAAATCTTGCGCCTTGTCCGCCCCTTGCTTCGCGCCGTCTTGCCAATTGGTGACAATCAGCAGCTGGTCGCGCGCGGCGTCGTCATCGACATCATATTCAATGCCCGTTTCGCGCGCTGCCACGCAAATCGGAGGCTGCAAAGGGGCGTGTGCGTCGAGTAGATGGGCTTCGGCGGTTTCATGGTCATGGGCGGAGATAATCAGAAACCGGCCAGACGTCGTGGCGGAGAGGCCGACAAAAAAGCCGGGGTCTGTTTCCTCGTAAACGCAGAGGTCATCGGCCTGTGCCGTGCCCAAGGCGTGGCGCAACACGCGGTTAGGGCGGTGGTTTTCATCGACGGCGATATAGAATAAATATTGCCCACAAGCCGACCAGCCAAAGCTGCCGCCCGTGTCGACCAGCGTGTCTGGCAAGTCGGTGCCATCGGCGATGCGGCGCACACAAATGGTGAAATATTCCGAGCCTTTATCGTCATAGGCCCAGGCTAAAAATTCGCCATTCGGGTCTGGGTCATGCGCCGCGATTTTGAAAAAATCTTTGCCTTGCGCTTGCTGATTGGCGTCGATGATAACTTTCATCTCCTCGACGGGCGCCGCGCGGGGGCCGCAGCAAATGAGCGGATGTTCGCCGCCCTGGACATAACGCGTGGCCCAAGCCAATTGGCCTTGAGGCACGGGAACGCTGGCTTCGTCTTCTAAAATGCGGCCGCGCATTTCGGCAAAAAGCGTGTCTTGCAGCCCCTTCGTGGGCGCCATCACTGTATCGGTATATTGGTTTTCGGCCTCTAAATGCGCGCGGATATCGGCATCTAGGGCGCTGGGTTGTTTCATCACCGCTTGCCAATTATCGTCGCGCAGCCAAGCGTAATCATCGCTTCGGGTGATGCCGTGATGCGTGTCTTGAAATGGTTTTTTGTCTGGCTTGGGGGCACCAGCGGCGACATCAGATGGGAGATGAGACATTATTCGCCGAGGGTCTCGCCGTTTTTATTTTTCAACACCATCGCCGTGCCATTCATGCAATAGCGCTGGCCGGTCGGCGGCGGACCATCGGGAAACACATGTCCGAGGTGCGCGCCACAGGTGTTGCACACGGTTTCGGTGCGGCGCATGAATAAGGTATTGTCGGGGCGGTCGGCCACGGCGGTGGGGGAGACGGGCTCCCAAAAGCTTGGCCAGCCGGTGCCGCTATCAAATTTCGTATCGCTTTTAAATAAGGGGCTGTCACAGCAGACGCAGTGATACAGCCCCTCATCTTTGGCATCCCAATTCGGGCCGGTGAAGGCGCGCTCTGTTCCTGCTTTGCGGGTGACGTGAAACTGCTCGTCGGTGAGCTGTTCGCGCCATTCCTGTTCGGTCTTGCTGACAGGGTAAACCGTATCGTCTTTTTTCCGGCCCATGGGATATCCTTTATCGGTAGAACGAAATTCTATTGAAACAATAGAGTTAGGTTTTCGGACACGAGGGCCGGCATTTCCGAGCCCTCGATTTCCACCGTGACTTCAGAGGTGAACAACATGCCACCCGCTTTTGGCTCGGCAGATTTTAGGGTCGAGCGGGCGCGCAATTTCGAGCCAACTGGAACCATGGAAACAAAACGGGTTTTATTGGAGCCATAGTTAATGCCCCGCGTAACGCTTTTGACGCCCGAGATTTGCGCCATTAAAACCGGCAGCAAAGACAAAGTCAAAAAGCCATGGACGATGGTGCCCATGCCCAATTCTTTTTGTGTGCGTTCCGTGTCGAGGTGAATCCACTGGTGGTCGCCCGTTGCATCGGCGAATAGATTGACTTGGTCTTGATCGATTTGAACCCAATCGCTAACCCCTAATTCTTCGCCGACAGCTGCGGCATATTCTTCTAGATTTTCAAAAACACGCATGAGTTTCTCCTCTTCAATTCGTGTGTCTAATTTAGATGTCTAAAGGGTTTAGACAATCTTTGAATCTTTTTTACCCCAATAGCGGTCGCGAACCAACCGCTTGTAGAGTTTGCCCGTTGGGTGGCGCGGCAATTCTTTATCGAAATCAACCGAGCGCGGACATTTGATGGCCGATAGGTTTTCTTTGCAAAAAGCGATTAATTCGGCTTCCAGCTCAGGCCCCGAAGCCGACCAATCGGCAGGCTGCACAACGGCTTTTACTTCCTCGCCAAAGTCTTCATTCGGCACGCCAATCACCGCCACATCGGCCACTTTCGGGTGGGTGATGAGCAGGTTTTCGGTTTCTTGCGGGTAAATATTCACGCCGCCCGAAATAATCATGAAAGCCTTGCGGTCGGTGAGGTAAAGATAGCCCTCTTCGTCGAGCCGCCCGACATCGCCCAAAGTGCTCCAATTGGGATGCACGGGATGACGGCTTTCGGCGGTTTTCTTCGGGTCATTATAATATTCAAACCCCGGCGCATCCATTGGTTGCTCGAAGAAAATCGCCCCGCTTTCGCCTGTCGGCAATTCATTGCCCTCTTCGTCGCAAATGTGCAAAATTCCGGTCAGCGCTTTGCCGACCGAACCTTTATGGCCCAGCCATTCTTCTGAATTTAACTGCGTGAAACCATTGCCTTCGCTGCCCGCATAATATTCGTAAATCACGGGGCCCCACCAATCGATCATTCTTTCTTTAATCGGCACGGGGCAGGGTGCGGCCGCGTGAATGGCGGTTTGCATGCTCGAGACATCATATTTCTTCTGCACGTCTTCGGGCAGTTTCAACATGCGCACAAACATGGTTGGCACCCATTGGCTTTTGTTACACTTATGTTTTTCGATAAGCGCCAAAGCTTCTTCTGGGTCGAAGTTTTCCATGATGATGCAGGTGGCGCCCAATTGCTGCGCACACATATTGTATCGCAAAGGCGCGGCGTGATAGAGCGGCGCGGGCGATAAATAGGTGGTCTTATCATCAAAGCCATAGAGCAAGGACACGAGGTTAAACAGCGGGTCGGCTTCGTCAATCGCGTCGCCTGGCAGGGCGCGGCGAATGCCTTTCGGGCGTCCCGTGGTGCCAGACGAATAGAGCATATCCATGCCCCGCGTTTCATCGGCGACGGGTTCGGCCGGTTGGCCGTCGCGTGCGGTCAGATAATCTTCATACCCCTCAGCGGCGTCGCCGGTCATGAACAGGCCTGCCATTTCGGGCAGCAGGTCTAATAATTCGACCGCCGTGTCTTTCATATAATCCGAGGTGAACAGCAATTTGGCGCCGCAGTCTTTCACCACATATTCCACCTCAGACGCGGTGAGGCGCGATGAAACGGCGGTGAAATAAAGTCCCGCGCGTTGGGCGGCCCAGCAAATCTCTAGGAAATGCATATTATTGTCCATGAAGATAGCAATGCCATCGCCGATTTTCAGCCCGCGGGCCCGCGCCAATTGCGCGATTTGATTGGAGTAATCATTTAGCTGCTTGTAAGTCACAACCTCATCGGTGGCGGCCATAATAAAGGCCGGGTGCTGCGGATTATTTTGCGCATGAATATATGGATGCATCTGTCTCTCCCAAAAACGACTATTGCAGGAACTATAGAGATATGGGAGGTTTCGGCAAGTCACGGATGTGCCAATTTTAGACATTTTGGGGAGAAAAATGTCAGATTATCAACAAATCAAAACCGAAGTAGATGCCGATGGCATTTTTGTGCTGACCTTAAACCGCCCGAAGGTGATGAACGCCTTTACCGGACGGATGATGTACGAAGTTATTGACGCTTTTGACAAAGCCGATGCCGACGACAATGTGCGCGCGATTATTGTTACCGGCGAAGGCGAGCGAGCCTTTTGTGCGGGCGCCGATTTATCCGAAGGCGATAAGACGTTCGATTATGCCGAACGTGAAGATGCCGGAGAAAAGAAAACCGTTGTCTCAGAAGATGGCGCCATTGATTGGTCGAGCGAAGATATTCGCGACAGCGGTGGCCGAGTAACCTTGCGCATTTTCGAGAGCATTAAGCCTGTCATCGGCGCCATTAACGGGGCGGCCGTGGGCATTGGTGCCACCATGCAATTGCCGATGGATATTCGCATTGCCTCCGACAACGCGCGTTTTGGCTTTGTATTTGCCCGTCGTGGCATTGTGCCAGAGGCTTGCTCGAGCTGGTTTTTGCCGCGCCTTGTGGGCATCTCGAAAGCTTTGCAATGGTGCTATTCTGGCGAGGTGTTTAACGCCCAAGAAGCGCTGGATGGCGGTCTGGTCAGCGAGATTGTGCCGCAGGCGGATTTGCTGGCACGGGCCAAAGAAATTGCTTTGCAAATGACCCAGATGAGCTCGCCGGTTTCTGTGGCGATGACACGCCAAATGCTGTGGCGCATGTTGGGTGCCGACCATCCTATGGAAGCGCATAAAGTAGACAGCAAAGCGGTGTTTGGCCGAGGCCGTCAGTCGGATGCCAAAGAAGGGGTGGTTTCTTTTCTGGAAAAACGCCCGCCTGAATTTGCCAATAAGCCAAGCCGCGATATGCCAGACTTCTATCCTTGGTGGGATGAGAAGACATATAGCTAAGCGAAACCGCTTTAGGGCGTGAGCTCGTCCTCACGGCGCATGATTTGCCATACTGGCGTCAGCGCTATGAGGGCGAGTATCAGCACCATCATTAAGAAAGCCGAGAGGAAAGTGGTCATCAAAGGGCCAATCATTTCGGTCAAAATGCCAGTCAGCGTGGCACCCACAGGCGCTGAGCCCATGAAGCCGAGGCTGTAAAAAGCCAAGACGCGACCGCGCGCCTCTGGCGGCGCTTCAATTTGAACAATCGTGCGGGCCATCGTCATATTGACGCCCGCCGCAATGCCCCAAATGGCGGCAATGGCGCATAGGGATGTGAAGTCGGGTGCCAGCGGCACGCCCATGAGCGCGAAACAACCAATGATGAGCGCGCCGGTCATGGCGCGGCCACGGCGCTCGACCGGGCGTCGCATCATCATCAAAAGCGTTGAGAAAATCGTGCCGCCCCAGAAGCAGAAGTTTAAAATAGAAATCTCAAGCTGCCCGCCACCAAAAATTTGCGTCACAATGAGCGGCAGGGTGACCATGAAAATACCGATAAAGAAGATGCCCGTTCCGATGGAAGAAATAATCACCGGACGCATGATGGACGAGTGCCAAACAAGCGTAAAACCGGCCCGCCAGCTCTGGTCATTTACCTCGCCCTCGGCCAAATCCGGCTGTTTCATCGGTGGGAAGTTAGGCAGCATCAGCGTGAACACAAAGCCCACCAAAAGTGCGGCGGCTTGCAACACCAATAAAGCCCAGGGGCCGGCAAAAGCCGAGGCCGTGCCAGCCAAAACATAGCCCAAAAGTTGCGCGCCAAATTGAGCGATGAGCGCCATCATCACCGCGCCTTGGATATGGGTGTCGGTGACGCGAGATAAAAGCGCATCGCGGGTCGGCACCATGAAAGCGAAAGTAACGCTCATCATTAGGGTGAAGACGATAAGGTGCCAATATTCTAACGCGCCCGTATAGGTGAGCCAGCCCAGCGCGATGGGCGGAAGGGCGGCCAGTAAATTGACCCAGAGGAGGATGGTACGAGAATCGTTTTTATCGGCGATGCTGCCCGCATAAAGCATGAGGAAAACTTGCGGCAGAGCCAAAGCCACTTGCGCCGCCGCCAATTGCGTTGCCGTGCCGCCCAGCGTGACGATGACCAAGGTTGGCACCATAACGAATTGCAGTCCATGCGAGGTAAACCACGTGGCGATGCCGCCAAGATAAGCGAACATCGGGTTTATGCCCCAGCGAGGGATTAAACTTTCTATCTTCTGTGTCATGCCAACTCCATCGCTCTTGGGGCGAGATAAATCAAACGCTATGCATGTGCCCTATCACAAACTGCAAATGGAACCAAAAGATAATCGGTTTTAAAAGGTTACGCCGGATCCTTCACCCGCGCCTGACGTGTACGGGCGCGCTCGACATGGGGCCAAAAGCTTTTGGCAAAGGCATTGACCGCTTCCTTCATTTTTTGGGTTGGCACATAAAGCTCAGAGCGGCCAATGCGTTGGTTGGGCTCGATAAAGCCGAGGTCTTCGAAACGCTGCAAGCTGGCGCGAACGGTGCCATAGGCGCGCCCTGTAATTTCGACGATGTTTTTGGTAACCGTGGCGCGTCCCTCTGCCTCATTGGTGAGGATGACAAATAACATAATCCAGTCTTCATGGTGGGGAGTTTGCGTATCGAAAATGTGATTGCCGAAACGATAGCCGAATAACAACGTATTGATGAAATCTTGCGCCTCATCTTCCAGCCCTTGGATGGGTTTGATGATTTGGTCTGGCAGCGTAAAAACTTCTTTTTCTTCCGCTTTGGAAGATAATTTATGGTTTTGGCGTTTAGCCATTTTAATTCCCCTTATTTTTATTATTAGTCAATTTTATATTAGAGGTTCGGTTACAGGCTTCAAGTTAAGTTTTTTTCATTTGCTGTTAATATAGCCGGGAATGGTAGCTTAGAGCGTAAATGCAGATGCTTAATTTTGTCTTAACTATTTGTCTTGGATTTACTAATCGAGACTTATGCTCCGCAGGCGGCGATTGTCCATACTTATAAAAAAAGAGGTAAATTATGCCCGCTCGTCGAAACCTAGACTGCAAGCCCAACCATAAATCAGCGCCACCGCCCAATTCGGTAGACGCCGTGCGGCGCGATGCGCAATTTAATTTGATTATTTCTTATGTTCGGGCCGCCAATAATATTGCGCCCGATTATGTTTTGGGGCCCAGTCGGGGCAGCCAGCATTTATCGAAGGCGCGCCATATCGTTTACTATCTCTCCCATGTGGGGTTTGGCATGAGTTATACCCATATTGGCCAAATGACCCGACGCGACCGAACCAGTGTTGCGCATGGGGTCACTTGCTCGGAGGACCGGCGCGACGCGCCGCAGTTTGACCGAGCCATGCATTTTGCCGAACTGGCCTTGGCCGAGTTATTTGCCACTACTTGGAGTGCATCTAATGACTCCGGCGAGTGAGCGTATATTCCGCCAGCACGGCAAGAAATTATCGGCGCCGCAGGCCTATCTGGAAGGGCTGGCCGATGGTCGTTTTGGTTTGTTTCGCGCGGGTCAAAAATCCGGCAAACCGCAAGCCATTATTGACGCCGCCGATGTGGTGGCTTGGCAGAATGCGGATTTGCTGCAAGGCGATATCTCGCTTGAGATATCGCCGCAAGGACGCGCGCATTTGCGCCGCTTTGTGGCTGGCGGCGCCTTTATGGCTCAACACAAAGGGCTGGCTTGTGCGGCGCATGATAGCGCGGTAACCCAAACCCAAACGACGCCGCTACAATGGTTGCAAGCCCGCCAAAAAGACAAACACTTTGGGTTGCAAGATATTGAGTTTGAGGCTGGCCATCGCCTCGCTCAAGATTATGACCATGCGGCCTATCAGCCACGCCAGACAATGGATTGGCAGCGGCCGGTTTTTGTCGATGGCACGCCGCCGACCGGAGAGCCAAATTTTGCTGGCAGTCTTCTCGATGCGCGCAAAAAACTAGATGCCGCTTTGGCCTATATGGGGCCCGGATTATCGGATGTGGCGCTGGCAATTTGCTGTGCCGAAGTTGGGTTGGAGGATTGTGAGCGCGGCTTTTTTCTGCCCAAGCGCTCGGCCAAATTAATGCTCAAAATGGCGCTGATGCGGCTTTCCGTGCACTATGGGCTTCAATCGGCAGCGGCCGCGGCGGCATCGTTTCGAATGCGCTGAACCATCGCGTAAAATCCGTTGGAGCGTTGCGGCGTCAGGTGATCGCTCAGGCCCAGCTGGGCAAAAGCCCCCTCGGCGTCAAAAGCGGCAATTTCGGCGCGGCTTTTGCCATTATACAGGTCCAATAAAATGGCCACTAAGCCGCGCACAATATGGGCGTCGCTATCGCCGCGAAAGTGCAAGCGGTCGTCTTGTGCCTCGGTGACCAGCCAAACTTGGCTGACGCAGCCTGGCACTTTATTGGCTTCATTATGCTCCGCATCGCTGAGCGGGGCCAAGCCGTTGCCCAATTCGATGATGAAGCGATAGCGCTCTTCCCAATCGTCAAACAGGGCGAAGTCCTCTAGCAAAGTTTCAAGCGACATAGTGCATTTCCTATCGCGCCCAACCAAAGGGGCGGGCGTGGCGCAAAATTAAGCCGAGCGATATAGGAAAGCAAGTGTGTAAAGACGACGCGCAATCATGATACAAACAGACATGTTTATGCGTCTTAAATCTGAGCTCTATGTGCAAGCCTTGGTGCGCCGCGTGCAAGGCGCTTTGGCGGCTGCCTATGTGGCGCGGAGGGGCGATACCGATGCGGGGGTGATTTTTATTCGCGTCAATCGGATGGATGGCACGGGCGGGGTCTTGTCTTTGTTCACCAATCTCGATGGCGAGCGTTTGGCGCGTGTGGTCTTGCCGCCCGGCACGCCAGAGCCAGAGATAGACACGCGTTTGGCGCGAGAAATGACGCGCGATCCGGATATTTGGGTGATAGATATAGAAGATGTTGCAGGACGACATTTTTTAGACGAGAAAATAGACGGTACTTGGTCTTAAAGGTGAGGCCCGACAGGTGAGGCCCGAAAGGTGAAGAGATAATGCAAGAATTTATCGCCCTGGTGCGCGAAGTTTGGAGCTCTGGCTCCTTTGGGTTGAGTGTCTCGGAGATATTGACGGCCTTGGGCATATTTTTGTTTTTTGCGGTTTTGCGTGGGCTGTTCACGCGCTTTGTGCTGAACGCTTTGGAGCGATTGACCAAGCGGACGAAAAACAACATCGACGATATGTTGCGCGAGGCGGTGGAGCGGCCGATTAAATTCTTCTTCCTGATTCTGGGCGTGTTTTTTGCCTTGGAAGCTTTGCCCCTCGATGGCTTGCCAGCCGAGCTGGCCGACCGGGTTATGCGCTCGTTGATTGCGGTTGGGATTTTCTGGACTTTCTATGCGGCCATCACGCCGGCGCATATTGCGCTCAAAAATATCGAAGATATTCTCTCGCCCGAAATCATTGGCTGGCTGATGACTTTGGTTCGTTGGGGCGTCGGCTTAACTGGCGGCGCGACCGTGTTGCAAATCTGGGGCATTCAAATTGGCCCCATCGTGGCTGGCTTTGGTCTGTTTGGCGTGGCCGTGGCTTTGGGCGCGCAAGATTTGTTCAAAAACCTATTGGGCGGCGTTTCCATTCTGGTCGAGAGACGGTTTCAAATCGGCGATCGCATTGAAGTGGCGGGGATTGTCGAGGGCGTTATCGAGCAAATTGGGTTTCGCTCCACGCGCGTGCGCCGCTTCGACCAAGTGCCCGTGGTGGTGCCCAATAATACGTTTTCTGACCACGCGCTGATTAATTATTCAAACATGACGCAGCGCCGGGTGAAATGGACCATTGGGCTGGAATACAATAGCACGGCGGCGCAATTAGAAGCGGTGCGCGCGGGCATTGAACAATGGCTTGTCGACGACCCGCGGTTTGTCTCCGATGATGCAAATGTCTCTTGTGTAGTGCGCGTCGAGAGCTTTAACGCCAGCTCCATCGACCTGCTGGTCTATTGTTTTACCGCCTCCACCGATTGGCTGGAATGGCTGGATGCCAAACAGGGCTTGCTGTTTGCGATTAAGAAAATCGTCGAAGACGCGGGCACAGGTTTTGCTTTCCCCAGCCGCTCGATTTATATCGAAACGCCGACGTCAGAAACCACAAACCTTTAGGGTTTTACGCGTGACGTTTCCAAAGCGCGCCGCGTTGGTCGTCAGACGCGGGCTGGTAAGCCTCGCTCAGCTCGTCCATGGCCTTGGTGAAAACTTCAAGCGAGACCGTGGGCGCCAGTTCAAAAGCGGTGATGCCGCAGCGGCGCATCATGGCCCATTGGTCATGCAATACGTCGCCAGAGGCACGCAGCTCGCCGTCGAAGTTAAATTGCTCGCGCAAAATGCGCGCCGCCGAAAACCCACGGCCATTGCGATAGGTCGGGAAGTCGATGGAGACCAGCGACAGCATATCGAGATAGGGCGCCAGCTCGGCGACGTCTTCGCCGAGTTTGGTTTTGCCATTGCCGTCTGCCAAGAGGCGCACGCCCAATTTGGCGTTGCGCGCCCGTAAAACCTCGGCTTCGGCCTTGAGCCGCGTCAGCGAGATAATCGTCGGGGCGTCGGAAAGCGCGGTTTCATCGTCGCTATAGTGCCACTCGTCTTGGCACAGCGCGCCGTCTTTAACCAGCTGATAGTCTTTATGCATAGAGGCGCTCCTTAAATGGGTCTAGCCCGACGCGGCGATAGGTGTCGATAAAGCGTTCGCCGTCTTGGCGCATGTCCTTATAGGTCGTCACCACGGTTTCAATGGCGTCGACAATGGTTTCCTCGGTAAAGGCGCGTCCGGTGATGGTGCCAATGCTGGCGTTCTCATCGGCCGAGCCGCCCAAGGAGATTTGATAAAATTCCGTGCCTTTTTTATCGACGCCCAAAATGCCAATATGGCCGACATGGTGATGGCCGCACGCATTAATGCAGCCGGAGATTTTAATTTTCAATTCGCCGATATCATATTGTCGGTCGAGGTCGGCAAAGCGTTCGGAGATTTCTTGCGCCAGCGGAATAGACCGAGCGTTGGCGAGATTGCAATAATCCAACCCCGGGCAGGCAATCGTATCGGAGATGAGGCCAAGATTGGCGGTGGCCAGCTCATGGGCTTGCAATTCGTCATAGACGGTTTTTAAATCATCCAAACGCACATGCGGCAGCACTAAGTTTTGTTCATGGGTGACGCGAATTTCGTCGAAACTATAGCGCTCGGCCAAATCGGCCACCGCTTCCATTTGCACATCCGTCGCATCGCCAGGCACGCCGCCGATGGGCTTGAGTGAAATATTGACGATGGCATAGCCGTCTTGTTTATGCGGCACAATATTGGCGCGCACCCAACGCGCGAAATCGGCGTCTTGTTTTTGGGCCGTCTCCATGGCCGCGCTGGTGGCGGGCAGGGCGGCAAAGGCGGGGTTGGCGAAATAAGCGCTAATGCGGTCGGCCTCGGCTTGCGGCACGCTGAGCATTTGCGAGGCGTCAATTTTGGCAAATTCGGCTTCGATGAGACGGCGCATTTCTTCTTCGCCAGTCTCGTGAACCATAATTTTAATCCGCGCCTTATAACTATTGTCGCGCCGGCCCAGCCTATTATAAACCCGCATGACCGCTTCTAAATAAGCCAGCAATTGTGCTTTCGGCACAAAGTCAGCCATTTTTTTGGCGATGAAAGGCGTGCGCCCTTGGCCGCCCCCGACGTGGATTTCATAGCCGATATCGCCCAGCTCATTTTGCTTAATCACAATGCCGATATCATGCAGCTTAATCGCGGCACGATCGTTGTCATGTCCGGTGACGGCAATTTTAAATTTGCGGGGCAGATAGGTAAACTCGGGGTGGAAAGTCGACCATTGACGGATAATCTCAGAGATAATCCGTGGGTCTTCTACTTCGTTATCGATGGCCCCGGCATATTGGTCTGCCGTCACATTGCGGATGCAATTGCCCGATGTCTGGATGGCGTGCATCTCGACGGTGGCAAGCTCTTCCAGCAAGTCAGGAATTTTGTCGAGGGCTGGCCAATTGAATTGGATGTTTTGGCGGGTGGTGAAATGGCCATAGCCGCGGTCATATTTGCGCGCGATATGCGCCTGCATCCGCAGTTGTTTCGACGACAAAGTACCATAGGGAATGGCGACGCGCAGCATATAGGCATGGAGTTGCAAATAGACGCCGTTCATCAAACGCAAGGGCTTGAAAGCATCTTCGCTCAGCTCGCCAGAGACCCGGCGCTCGACTTGGCCACGAAACTGCGTTACCCGCTCGCCCACCAATTGATGATCAAATTCGTCATAACGATACATCGTCTAGCTCTCCTGTTTCGCGTCGGCTTGCTTGCCCAAATCGAGGCGCACCGTGGGGCCGGCCGCGCGAATAATCTCGCGCACGCTGGCTGGCTTAAAATGGGCGCCATCTTGCAGCACTTCGAACAAATAGGGCTCTAGCACATGCAGCTCAAAATCTGCTGGCAGCGCGCGCGCCAAAAGCGCTTCGCCAGCCGCCGCCCCATCGGCGATATCCGCGGCGGGAAAAGTCTCGGCCCATTGATTATCCGCCGTCAGATAAACCACCTCGCCGTCGCTGAGACGATTGGCGGTGACGGCCTGAAAACGGGCGCCCTTGGAGCTGTGCTGTGCCATGAAAGAATCCTCTAAAACTCTGCCGGATAATGCATATTTTCCTATTATCCGTCAACTTGATGTAGATTATTTTAATTTACAAAAAATAAGTGTAATATTGAGCGATTATCGGGTTTTGGCAAAGCTATCGTGCCAGCGCCGCAAGACCAGCCATTCGAGCAAAGTCAGCGCATAAAACAGCGCAATGCCGAGCGCCGATAAAAGCGCCAAAGCGGCAAATAGCGTGGCAATCTCGAGCCGATTGCCAGCCTCGATAATGCGCCAAGCCAGCCCCGTGCTGGCGCCCGAGCCGGCCACAAATTCGGCCACCACGGCGCCGATAAGCGCCAATCCGCCAGATATTTTCGCCCCCGTCAGCATAGAGGGCAGGGCGGCGGGCAGCTCGAGGTAATAAAGTCTTTGCCACCAGCGCGCGCCCGCCAAACTCATGACGTCGTGCAATTGCGGCTGCGTGCTGCGCAACCCCTGCACCGCATTGGTGAGCATGGGAAAGAAAGCGACAATCCAGGCAATGATAACCAGCGCGCGGTCGACATGGTCAAACCCCACCCAGATGAGAATCAGCGGCGCAATGGCCACAACGGGCGTGACTTGCAAAGTCACCACATAGGGGTAGAGCGCCATTTCCAGCAGCCGCGCGCGGGTGAAAACAATCGCCAAAGCCAGACCGCTGACCACGGCCCAGAAAAACGCCATAGCGGTAATCCGCACCGTCACCCACAGCGAGCCCATCAGCGTGGTGAAATTATCGACCAGCGCATGGCCGATGGCCGAGGGCGGGGGCAGCACAAAAATCGGCACTTGGATGAGATGCACCGATAGCTCCCAAATGCCCAGCAGGGCGATGCCCACCGCAAGCGGGATGAGTTTTTGTAAAACCGCGCCCATTACGCGCGCTCCCCTTGCGCCAGAGCTTCGCTGATGGCAGCGCAAGCGGCGTGAAAGCTCGGCGCTGCGCGAAAATTATCGGGCTGGTTTTGCGACGCGGGGCGGGCGATGGCAATCTCTGATTTTATCTCGCCCGCCCGCATCACCAAAGCGCGTTGTGCCAGATAGGCGGCTTCGGTGACGCTATGGGTGACGAAAAGAATCGTCGGTTTTTGCTGCTGCCAGATGGCGCGCAAATCATCGTCGAGGCGAAAGCGGGTCAGCTCGTCGAGCGCGGCAAAGGGTTCGTCCATCAATAATATGGGCGGGCGTTTGGCCAGCGCGCGGGCCAGCGAGACGCGCATTTTCATGCCGCCCGATAATTCGCTGGGCAAGGCTTTGGCGCGCGCCTCGAGGCCAACCAGCGTCAGGGCTTCGCTCACCCGCACATCGATTTCTTGCGCGCTAAGGCGCGATTTTCGATTGGCGATTTTCAACGGCAAAGCCACATTGTCATAGACGTTACGCCACGCCAGCAACGTAGGCTCTTGAAAAACAAAGCCGATATCGCTCTGGGTCACGGCCGACATATCCCCTTGTGTGGGGGCTTGAAGGCCCGCCAGCACGCGCAAGAGGCTGGATTTGCCGCAGCCCGACGGGCCCACCAAAGCGGTAAAACTGCCGGCAGGAAAAGACGCTGTGATATTTTGCAAAGCCACAACCCCCGCCGCGCTGCCGTGGGCGGGATAGCGCAGGCCAAGCTGGTTTAGCGTAAGCGAGGGCGCGCGTGTCATTGCGGCGCGCCTGTTGGCGGGTGGCTATCGATGAAGCGGGTGGTGAAAGCCGCGCGCCAGTCGAGGTCTTTGGGATAGACGCCGTTCTCAGACATAGTGGTGAAAAAGGACTGCCAGCGCGCTTCGTTCATGGTGCCCATCCGGCCGCTTACTTTACCGGGGTCGGCTTGTGTGTCCGGTGCCAGCACCATGCCGCGTTCGCGGATTTGCTCAATCGCTTGGTCGATGACGTCTTGCGTCATATCTGGATTGGCTTGCAGGATGAGCTGATTGCCCGGCGTCGGGTCGCCATAAATATAGCTGCGCCAGCCCTCTATCGAGGCATTGACGAAAGCCTGAACAATCTCTGGCTGCTGTTCAATCATCCGATTTTGCGCCAGCACCATGGCGGCATAGCTGGGGTAGCCATAATCCGACAGCAAGAACACCTGCGGGCGCACCCCGCCACGGGTTTCAATCGTATAGGGCTCGGAGGTGACATAGCCTTGTTGGATGGCTTTCTCATCGACCAGAAATGGCGCCAGATTAAATGTGTATTTTCGGATTTGGCGATCGGAGAAATCATATTTCGCTTTCAGCCAAATCCAAAAGGCGCTGGCGGAAGCATCGGCAATCATCACCGGCTTGCCTTTCATATCGGCGAGGCTTTGCACATCGGCGCGCGGATGGGTGATGAGCACTTGCGGGTCTTTTTGAAATGCCGCCATCACCGCTTTGGCTGGCACGCCCGCGCGCACCATATTGAGCGGAATGAAACTGTTCGACCCCATGCCAAAATCAATGGCGCCCGCGCCCAATAATTGCGCAATATTAACCCCCGGCCCGCCGCCGCGCAGCGTGACGTCGAGCCCTGCGCGCTTATAAAGGCCGAGCGCCTTGGCTTGGTAGAACCCGCCTTGCTCGGCCTGGGCTTTCCAATCGGTGGCAAAAGTAACGGGCTCGAGCGCCCGCGCCGGCGCAAGGCCGAGCAGAACGAGCAGGGCGCAAGCCCATATAAATGGAGCCTTCAAACCGGTTGCGAGTTGAACCATAATAAGACTTTCTCGGGTTACCCTTTTAACACTTTAACTTGAACCATCTTTAGGCTCAAACTGACAGACCCATGCAGGGGCGTCAATTAGGCAAAAAGGATAAGAAAAACCATGCAGGAAAAATATATCGGTGATGAACGCGATTATGTGAAATACGCTCTATTGCGTCACCTAGCTGAGCAAATGCCTGAAGCAAAATTGGGCGTTAATTGGTATCGCTTTGAAACAAATGAAAACCATGGTGAGAAGCGCGGGTATTTGGATAACGCCAAAAAATGGCGTGGGCTTGACGCAAAGCTCTTTGATGCTCTGAAGGCAGCAGATTTTCAGAGCAAAGAGAATCGGAAGCTCTCCAATATAGAAAAATTGGACATATGGCCCAAAAACACAATTTTCTATGATGTGTCTATTCCCGAGGGGATGACAAAGATTGGGTTGGGAGAATGGCATCGGAGAGCTAAGGCCGAATTAGATCAGACTGATCTGCTTTTTCTTGACCCAAACACAGGTGGAAAAATTAGAACTATCGGCAAGAGTGCCGACGTAGACGCACGAAAATATATCCTAGACACAGAATTATTTGATTACGCACGGGAAAAAATCACTGTGTTTTTTCAGTATCGATGGCGTTGTTCACCTCAAGAACAGGTGAATCGGCGACGTCAATGGTATGAACGTCTCAAACGACACGAAATCCGAATAGATTTGCCAGTTATTCTTGGCTCTAACGTTTTGTTTTTTACTTTTGCCCCCAAAGCGAAAGCCGAAGGTCTCTCTGAATGCTTAAGCGGATTTTCTATGAAGCATGAGGAAATCAAATTAATCTCGTAGTTCAGGCTTTGACCGGAGAGAAAAGGAAGACGAATGAAAAACCAAGCGCCATTTTGGCAAACCACGGCATTGGCCGATATGGATGACGCCCAATGGGAAGCCGTGTGCGATGGCTGCGCCAAATGCTGCTTGGTGAAATTGCAAGATGACGACACCGGCGAGCTGGCTTTCACCAACCTCGCCTGCCGCCAATTGGACTTGGGCACGTGCCGCTGCAAAGACTATGCGCGACGCACCCAAATTGTGCCGGACTGCGTGCGGCTAACCAAAGACAATCTCGCGCAAATAGATTTCATGCCGCCGAGCTGTGCCTATCGATTGCTGCACGAAGGCAAGCCTTTGCCCGATTGGCATCCGCTGGTTAGCGGCACGCCCGACAGCGTGGCGGCGGCGGGCATGTCGGTTCATGGCCGTGTGATTGCCGAAGGCGATGGCGAGGCCGACGTGGAAAACCATGTTGTGGCCTGGCCATGGGACGAAAAAAATTAGGTTTTTCGATTTTCGCAAGTGCTTGTTTCTGCCGCTTTTTTTCGAAAATATACACGTAGTAAGCAAGTAAACCATTGAAAAACAATAAAAATTTTGAAAAATCGATTGACAGCGCCCCGCTGGTTTGATAGTTTTATGTCATAACAACAATAGCCAATTGAGTTTGGCAGACTGGTTTCGTCCCCGTCTTCGCGGCGCTGATATATTAAAATGAACCCGATTTTATCTGAGAACACATTACAGGACCTGCAAGATAATCTGCTGGCGGATATTGAAGCCATGCGGAAAAACATGCGGGCCAGCGTGCCGAGCGATATCGAAGCGGTTTCGGAGGCGTTTGAACGCTATGCCCGCATCTTCACCATGTTGACCAAAACTTTGGAGGTCATGAGCCGCCTGCAAAACCAAAAAAAGAAGGAGGCAATACCTCAAGGTGACCCGCAAAACCGGCAATCGCTTGTCGCCGATATTGAGCAAAGATTGGCCCGGTTGGCGCAAGCCGAACTTGCGCCACCACCTTCTGAAGGGGCTGAGTGATGCTGAAATCGCCGCGCTCTATTGGCAAAACACGCCGATTGTGGCGACGCCGCTAAACGGTGAGTTTACGGCGGGCCCGTGGCGGTGGCGATTTACTATCTGCAATTGCCGATACCCAGCGCGACATAACACCATCCTTCGAGGCGTGTCTTTCAACTAGCCATAGGCAAGCGCTGTGATATGTTGGGGCATATTTTGGAGGATATTATGTCACGATTAACCACCTCGGCGCCAAGCGTCAGCGAAGCCATCAACAGCCGTTTTTCTTGCCGCGCGTTTCTCGACAAACCGGTCGCGCAAGAAGATGTTCGCTATATTGTCGACACTGCCACGCGGGCGCCATCGGGCGGTAATTTGCAGCCTTGGCATGTCTATGTTTTACAAGGCGAGCCGCGCGATAAATTGGTTCAGAGCATCGCCGAAAAAGGCCTCGAAAACCCTGCCGGCGAAGGCTCCGAATATAATATTTACCCCCCCAAGCTAAAATCGCCCTATACCGATCGGCGCTTTGATTTGGGCGAGAAAATGTATGAAGCCATGGGCGTGGCGCGCGAAGATAAAGCGGCGCGTTTGGCCTGGTTGGCCAGCAATTTCACGTTTTTCAATGCACCCGTCGGCATGTTTTTCGCGCTCGATAAAACCATGCAAGAAGGCCAATGGTCAGACATGGGCATGCTCATTCAAACCATGATGCTGCTGGCGCGCGAGCGCGGCTTGCACACCTGCCCGCAAGAAGCTTGGGCGATTTGGGCGCCGAGCGTGAAAGCCTATCTCGACATTCCCGACCATATGACTTTGTTCTGTGGCCTGGCACTCGGCTATGCCGACCCCGAGGCGCCGGTGAATACGCTGGAAAGCCCGCGGGCGCCCATGGATGAAATTGTCCAATATTTAGGTTTTTAGGGGAATGATTTGGCTGAGATTTTAGTCTGGGCTTTCAGCGCGCTGCTGGCCTTTGCGGTGGCTTATTGGATGGCTGCACCCTTTCGCGAAGCCGCACAAAAAGGGCCGCTCTTGGCGGTGTTTTTTGTCGTGCCGAGTGTGGCTTTGGCGCTTTACCTCTATCTTGGCAATCCGCAAACCCCCGACCAACCTTTATCGCCGCGCCTCGAGGGCGCTTTGGCGGAGCTGCCGCCGGCGGCGATTATGGCGCGGCTGGAAAATGAAATTCGCCTGCGCCCCAAGGATGTCGAAGGCTGGCGATTGCTGGCACGGTTGCGCACAACGGTTGGCGACCACACCAAAGCTGGCGATGCGTGGCAACGCGTGCTCGAGCTCACAGCCGACGCCCAACCGATAGACGTGGAAGCGCAAGTCGGTCTGGCGCAAGCGCTGATTGAGCAAGATGGCGGCGTGGTCAATGAAGTCGCCGTGGCGCTTTTAGATGGCGTGTTAGAGGTGGATGGCAATAATTTGCTGGCCCAATTCTGGCGGGCGCAAAGCTGGGTGCAACAAGGCGAGGGCGATAAAGCCCGCGCGATTTGGCAAAACCTGCGCGCCCATTTGCCCGACGATGCGCCGCTGGCTAAAATGCTCGACCAACAGCTTTCCAAAGCCAATTAGACGTCTCAAAACCTGCGGCAACGAGCCACCCTTGCACGGCTTGCATTGCCATAGCCAAGGGCGGTTGCAAAAGCCTATACTGGCGCCATGATGGCGAAACTCACTCCCAAACAAACAAGACTGGCGGCGCTTATTGGCGGCTTTGCTTTTCTGGCTCTGGCGGCCGGTCTGGCGCTTACGGCGCTGGAAGACAATATTGTGTTCTTCCGCTCGCCAAGCGAATTGGCCGCCAACCCCGCTACGCCGGGCGAGGCGATGCGGGTCGGCGGTTTGGTGCAAGAAGGCAGTGTCGCCAGAGACGGCTTGCGCGCGACCTTCGCGGTCACCGATTTAGCCCATACAATAAAAGTCTCTTATGAGGGCATGTTGCCAGACTTGTTCCGCGAAGGCCAAGGGGTGGTTGCCGAGGGCAGGTTTAATGGTGCGGGCCTATTTATCGCCGATACGGTTTTGGCCAAACATGATGAAACCTATATGCCGCCCGAAGTGGCGGAAGCGCTCGAAAAATCAGGCAAATACAATCAGCCGCATCCGGGAAAATCCCAAGAGCGCGCGCAATGATTGCGGAACTGGGTCATTTTGTTTTGGTCTTGGCCTTGGTCGTCGCCTTGGCGCAAGCGCTGCTGCCGCTCTACTTATTGCGCCGTGAGCCAAGCGGCGGCTTGGCGGTTGCCTTTGCCGCGCGGGCGTCTTATTTGCAAGTCACGCTCATCGGCCTGTCTTTTGCGGCGCTGACCTATGCTTTCGTGCGGTCTGATTTCTCGCTGATGGTGGTTTTTGCCAATAGCCATGCGGCCAAGCCGATGATTTATAAAATCGCTGGCGTCTGGGGCAATCATGAGGGCTCGATGCTTTTATGGACGCTGATATTGGCGGCCTATGGAGCCGCTTTTGCGAGCACCGCAAAAAACATGCCCGCCCGTTTTTCTTCTTTTGTCATGGCGACCCAAGGCCTTTTGGGCTCGGCGTTTCTTTCCTTTCTCTTGTTCACCTCCAATCCTTTTGCCCGCCTTCTGCCTGCGCCTTTCGCGGGCCAAGGCCTGACGCCGATTTTGCAAGACCCCGCTCTGGCCGCGCATCCGCCACTGCTATATGCGGGCTATGTCGGCTTTTCCATGAGCTTTGCTTTCGCCATTGCCGCTTTGGCCACCGCGGGCGAGGCCGCCGATGGGCGCGATAATGCTTGGGCGCGCTGGATGCGACCCTGGATTTTAACCGCTTGGATTTTCCTTACCCTGGGCATCGCCTTGGGCTCTTATTGGGCCTATTACGAATTGGGTTGGGGCGGCTTTTGGTTCTGGGATCCGGTTGAAAACGCCTCGCTGATGCCATGGCTCGCGGGCACGGCCTTACTGCATTCTGCTTTAGTGGCCGAAACCCGAGACACGTTAAAACGCTGGACGCTTCTGCTGGCCATCGTCACTTTCGCGCTGTCTTTATCGGGCACTTTCTTGGTCCGCTCGGGCGTATTGACCTCGGTTCATGCTTTCGCCAATGACCCTGAGCGCGGGATTTATATCCTCGCCATTCTCGTTGGCTTCACGGCGGGGGCCTTGGCGCTTTATGCCTATCGCCTGCCCAAATTAACCCCTGATGGAACCTTTCAGCCGATAAGCCGCGAGGGGCTTTTGCTGACCAATAATATTTTCCTCGCCACGGCCACTGTCACGGTTTTTGTCGGCACGATTTATCCGTTGGTTTTGGATGGTTTGGGCCTGGGAAAAATCTCGGTCGGCGCGCCTTATTTCAACGCCGTATTTGCGCCCCTCGCCGTGCCTTTCGCCCTTTTAGTGCCGCTCGGGCCGTTGCTCAATTGGCGCCAAGGTCAGTTGGCGCCGTTAAAGCCTTGGCTGGGCATGGGCGCGGTCGCGGCTTTATTATTAAGCCTTATTCTGGTTCTGCTGCGCGGCGCGGCGTCGATTATGGTGCTGGCTTTATTCACCGCGAGTTTCTGGTTGGTGCTGGGCGCGGGCCTCGATTTGGGCCGCAAACTCGCGCCCCATCGCGCCAAGCTGTGGCGTTTCTGGAGGCTGCCGTCGACCGCCTTTGCAGCCCCTTTGGCACATGGCGGTTTGGGCGTTTTAATGTTGGGTATTTTGGCGGCGACGCAATGGCGCGAAGAAATTGTGGTGGCGGCCAGCCCGGGACAAGAAATAGATATTGCGTCCATCACTTTGCGCTATGACGGTTTGCGCGAAATCGACGGGCCGAATTACCGTTCCGAGCAAGCTCGCTTGAGCTATCTCACCGGCCCGCATGCGGGCAGCCATTTATTTCCCGAGCGACGCTTTTACGAAGCCGAACGCTCGCAAACCACCGAGGCCGCCATCACCACAGATTTGACGGGTCATCTCTATGCGGTGGTCGGCGAGACGGCCAATGACAAACGCGTCTTGCGGATTTGGTATCACCCCTATGTGGCATTTATCTGGCTGGGCGCTGTGTTGATGGCCGCAGGCGGGGGCTTTGGCTTGCGCACCCGATTACGGCGCCGCGCATGATGGGGCGGCTTTTATTGCTAACGTGTTTTTGGGTCACGCCAATTTGGGCGCTCGACCCGGGCGAAGCGCTAACCAATCCAGAGCTGGAAACACGCGCGCGCGCGCTCAGCCAAGAGCTGCGGTGTCTGGTGTGCCAAAACCAATCGATTGATGATAGCGATGCGCCTTTGGCGCGCGACTTGCGCCAAATGGTGCGGACCCGACTTTTGGCGGGCGATAGTGACGCCCAAATTCGCGCCGCGGTGGTGGCCCGTTACGGCGAGTTCGCTTTGTTTCGCCCGCGCCTAGCCAGCCACACGGCGCTGCTTTGGGCGATGCCAATATTGATTTTGCTGCTAGGTGGATTTTTCGGCTTTCGCCTGATGCGTCAAAACACTTCAACCCCACCGCAATAACCGCTAGTCTCGCTGCATGGACGCGCCCGTAAGCCTTTTGCTGGTCGAAGACGACCTCAAAGCTGCCACTCTTTTGGTAGAGCGTTTCCGCTCGCAAGGGCTAGAGGTTGCCCATGCCGCCAACGGCGAATTGGGTCTGGCGGCGGCACAAGCCACACCATTTGATGTTCTGGTGGTCGACCGCATGATGCCGAAACTCAATGGCGTCGACATGGTGACACAATTGCGAGCGGGCGGCATTCAGACGCCGGTTTTATTTCTCTCTGGTCTGGGCGAGGTCGAAGATAGGGTCGAAGGGTTTACGGCTGGCGGCGATGATTATTTGGTCAAACCCTATGCTTTTGCCGAGCTGCAAGCCCGCGTGATGGCGCTGGCCAAACGCCAAGCGTCGCCGCCCGAAACGATTTTGCAATTGGGCGATTTAACGCTGGATGTGGTGGCGCGTCGGGCCACGCGGGGCGGCGCCGAGCTGGCGTTAAACCCACGCGAATTTACGCTGCTGGAATATTTACTGCGCCAAAAAAACCAAACCGTCACCCGCACCATGTTGCTGGAAAACGTGTGGAATTATCGAGCCGATATGCAAACCAATGTGGTGGATGTGCATATCTCGCGCCTGCGCGCCAAGCTCGACAAAGGCTTTGATACTCCCTTGCTGCACACCTTGCGCGGCCAAGGTTTCGTGTTGAAAGAGGCCACAACATGAGCCTGTGGCGCGCCACCTCGTTTCGCGCCGCCACCGCCTATACGGCGGCCTTAGCCTTGGCGGTAGCCGTTGTTTTGGGCCTGCTATACCAGCGCTTAGAGCAGCGTTTGTTGGCCATGCAAGATGGCACTATTTGGCGCGAGGCGGCCAATTTCTCTCGTGTTTACGAGCAAGAGGGGGCGCAAAAACTAGCCGCACTTGTGTCGATAAAATCAGATTTAAATCAAGGTTTCGTCGTTCGTTTGTCGACGTCTCTGGGGGTTTATTTGGCAGGTAATTTGCCAGATTTCCCGTCGCCGGAAACCACCGAGCGCGCGCAAGACGGCTGGTTTTATGTCACCACGCCCGACGCCCAAATTCGCGCCCGCGTGTTGCGCTTAGACACAGATTTGGTGGTTCTTCTGGGGCAAGACATGCGCGATACGCAAGAATTTCTCGATACGATGGTGCGGTTTTTCGCCCTCGCGCTTTTGGGTCTGACGATTTTTGGACTGGCGGGCGGGGCTTTATTGGCGCGTCGTAATTTGGCCCGGGTCGCCGCCATCAACCAAGATTTGCAGCCGCTGATGCGCGGCCAATTTTCCAGCCGCCTATCGGTCGATGCCAGCGGTGATGAATGGGCGTTGATGACCAGCCATATCAACACCATGTTGGGGCGTATCGAAAGCCTGATGGCGGAGAGCAAACAAGTCAGCGATAATTTGGCGCATGATTTGCGCGCGCCGCTGACGCGTTTGAAAGCGCGCCTCGAGGCACTATTGGAGCAAAGCGAGGATGCAGCCCGCGATCAATTGGCCGATGCTTTAGAAGATGTCGATGGGCTGCTGCATAGTTTCACCGCGCTCTTGGCCTTGTCGCGTCTCGAGAGCGGCGCTGCGACTTTAACCCGCCAGCCGCTCGATGTCGCAGATTTGCTGACCAATTTGCATGACCTATTCGAGGCGGTTTTCGCCGATAAACAAATGCGCCTCGAGCTAGACATCGCCGCGGTTACGGGCTTTCAAGGCGATGAGCCTTTGCTGGTTCAGGCGGTGGCCAATCTGTTGGAAAACGCGCTGACCCATGCCAGCGTGCCCGATAGCCAAGTCACTTTGGCTTTGCGCCAAACCGACACGGATATTCTCATCTCCTTAACCGATGGCGGCGCGGGCATCCCGGCCGAGAAATACGCCGAGGTGCAAAAGCGCTTCGTGCGCCTCGAGGAAAGCCGTTCGGGCGATGGGACGGGGCTGGGTCTGTCGCTGGTGGCCGCGATTTGCCGCCAGCATGGTGGCGCGCTAGAGCTGAGCGCGGCGCGCCCCGGCCTCAAAGCAACCCTTCGTCTGCCGAAGCGAGCGTAACCCATGGCCGCCGCCAAACCCTCTTTATTTGCCGCGATAAAACCGAGCCAAGGGCGCCAGCCGCTCGACGCCGACCACGCGCGCGCCTTGCTCGCCGATATTCAAACAGCCGCCTCGCCCGATGTTCAGGCGCTGTTAAAAACCCATGTAGATTTTTTTCTTTGGGTGGTCGAAGGCAGCGGTTTTCTCACCCGATTGATGCGCCGTTATCCGGATGTTTTGCAAAGCCTAAGCCAGCAATCCGCGGCCGAGTATCACGCGCAGCTGGTGGCTGATATGCAGGCCAAGCTTGCGGCCTGCAACACGCGCGAGGCGGCCATGGCCGAGATGCGTCACAGCCGCAATAAGGCAGCTTTATCGATTGCGCTGGCCGATTTGGCTGACCATTGGGATGTCGAACAGGTCACCCAAGCGCTCACCCAATTGGCCGATGCGTCGGTGTCGGCGGCGCTTGATTTTTTGTTGCACGAGGCGGTGCGAGAGCAGCGTCTCGAGCAATTCTCGCGCGATGGATTGGTGGTCTTGGCCTTGGGCAAACACGGCGGGCAGGAGTTAAATTACTCGTCGGATATTGATTTCGTCGTCTATTACACGCCCGATGCTTTGCCGTTGGCTGCCGATGTCGATATGCGAAAATTCCACATTACTTTGGTGCAAGACTTAACCGCCATGCTGCAAAATGTGACGCAAGATGGTTTCGTCTTCCGCGTTGATTTACGCCTGCGCCCCGACCCGGGCGCCACGCCGCTCACTGTGTCGGTATCGGCGGCGTTAAGCTATTATGAATCGCTGGGCCAGAATTGGGAGCGCGCGGTCTATATTAAGGCGCGTCCCGTGGCTGGCGATAGGGCGGCGGGGCAGCGCTTCCTCGATGATTTGCAACCGTTTATCTGGCGCCGCTATTTCGACTTCGCGGCGATTGAAGATGTGCATTCCATGAAGCGTCAAATCCATGCGGTGCGCGGCCATGCCGAAATTGCCGCCATGGGACATAATTTAAAACTCGGGCGCGGCGGCATTCGCGAGGTTGAATTTTTCGTGCAAACCCAACAGCTCATAGCGGGCGGGCGCGACCCCGATTTGCGCGGCCATCGCACGGTCGACATGCTGGCCATGCTGGCGCAAAAAGAATGGATTTCCCAAGCGACGGCGACCACTTTGACGCAATGCTATTATTATTTGCGTCGTCTCGAGCATCGTCTGCAAATGCGCCAAGATGAACAAACCCAAACCCTGCCCACAGCGCCAGAGGCTTTTGAAGGTTTCGCGCGCTTTGCCGGTTTTGTCACGGCGGAAGATTTCGCCGCAGATTTCACCGCCCAATTGGCCAAAGTCACGCAAGAATATGCGCTTTTATTCGAGCAATCCGAAAGCCTATCCGGGGTGGAAGGCAATCTGGTTTTCACCGGCAATGAAGACGACCCGGACACGTTAAAAACGCTGGCCAATATGGGCTTTGCCCGCGGCAAGGAAATATCGGCCTTGATACGCGGCTGGCACGCGGGCCGCATGGGCGCAACCCGCAGCCAGCGCGGCCGCGAGATTTTAACCCGCCTGCAACCGATGATATTGCAACGGTTGGCCCTCGGTGGAGATGCCGATGGCGGTTTCATTCGGTTCCATAATTTTCTCGAGAGTTTGCCGTCTGGCGTGCAGGTGTTTTCTTTGTTCCAATCGAACCCGCATGTTTTGAAATTACTGATTGATATTGTCACCGTGGCGCCGCGTTTATCGTCTTTTCTGGGCGCCAATTCGGGGCTTGTCGATGTGCTGGTGCAGCCGGTGGATGCGACCCCGCAAAATTTAGTTTTAGACACGGATAATTTCGAAACCGCGATGAACCAATTGCGCCGCTATGTGCATGAAGAACAATTTCGCATCGGCACGCGCGTGCTCGCCGACCCGGTCATGGCCACCCGCTCGAGCGAGGCCTATAGCCAGCTCGCACTGACCTCGATTGAAGCCATGCTGGCCGCCGCCCAAGCCGATATTGAGCGCCAATATGGTAAATTAGCCAGCGGTGAAATAGCGGTCTTGGGGCTGGGTAAATTGGGCAGCCAAGAGATGACGCTGCAATCTGATTTAGACATTATTATCATTTGCGATGCGCCTGATTTTTCGGCCGTTTCGGATGGCCCGACATCGATTCCGGCCGACACGTGGTTTGCCAGATTGGCGCGCCGTTTCGTCAGTGGTCTCAGTGCCCCAACAGCCGAGGGCGGCTTGTTTGAGGTCGATACGCGGTTGCGACCGTCGGGCAATGCGGGGCCTTTGGTCACAAAATTATCGTCGTTTACCGCCTATCAAACGCAGCAGGCTTGGACGTGGGAGCATATGGCCTTAACCCGCGCGCGGGTGCTATCGGGCGATAAAAACCTCAGCGCCAAAGTCATCCAAGCGGTCGAAGATATCTTGCGGGCGCCGCGCGAGCCGCAAAAACTGTTTCAAGATGTCATCGAGATGCGCGCGCGTTTGCGCCAGCACCAACCCCAAGCGGGGCCTTTTGATATAAGGCGCGGCGATGGCGGTTTGGTGGATATTGAGTTTATCGCGCAGGCGCTGCAATTGCGCCATGGCGCCACCCATGGCTCGCTTCTTGGCCCGCGCGAGCTGCCCCGTCTTTTGGCTGATTTGGCGGCGCTGAATATCCTCAGCCCGAGCGCCTATGAGGGGCTTCAGGGGGCGGCAGAGAGCTATTTGGCTTTGCGACAAATTGGCAGCCTATGCCTTGAAGATAATGAGACGGCGCCCGTGCCCGCCACGGCAGATGTTCTGCTGGAGGCCCTAAATGAGCCGGATATGAGCCGTTTAAGCGATCGGTTGAGCGACCATAGACGCACCGTCGATGCGCTGTTTACTGAAGTTCTGTCGGGCTATGCCTAAGCCAGCAAGTTATTGACCCCTGTGTCGCCTTGCCCTACCTTTCTTGCGACTTACATATCCATATACGTCGAAGCCTAGGGAGGAAGAGACCGATGAATTTTGATTTTTCAGACGATCAGAAAATGCTGAAGGACCAAGCGCGCAAATTCTTGGAAGACAAATGCAGCTATGGTGACGTTCGCACGGTTTTAGAAAGCGACGCCAGTCATCACGATGACATTTGGCAAGGTCTGTGCGACCTCGGTTTTACCGGCGCGGCGATTCCCGAAGAATATGGCGGCCTCGGCCTCGGTGCGCTCGAGTTATGCGTCATCGCCGAAGAGCTCGGCCGCAGTGCAGCCCCCGTGCCGTTCAGCTCGTCGATTTATATGGCAGCCGAAGCGATTAAAATCGGTGGCTCGGAAAGCTTGAAACAAGCCTGGTTGCCAAAACTGGCCAGTGGCGAAATCATCGGCACGCTGGCGGCCGCCGAAGGCCCAGCCGCGCCGACGCCACGCAACACGAAAACAAGTTTTGCCAATGGTAAATTAACCGGCCGTAAATTGCCGGTGCCCGATGGCGAAACCGCCTCGGTAGCGATTGTGCTGGCCAATACGGGCGGCACGGGCGAACAAGCGGTATCGCTGGTGGTGGTTGATTTGACGCAAGATGGCGTCACCCGCTCCAGCGTCGAGACCATCGACCCAACCCGTGGCCATGCTGAGATTAGCTTTGACAATGTCGATGCCTCCCTTTTGGGCGTCACGGGCGAGGGCTGGGCCTTGATGAAACGCGTCGAAGCGGGCGCGGCTGTCTTGGTGGCTTTTGAACAAGTGGGCGGCACGGAAGCGGCGCTCCATATGGCGAAAGATTATTCGTTAGACCGCTATGCCTTTGGTCGTCAAATCGGCTCCTATCAGGCGATTAAACATAAATTGGCCGATATGTATGTGAAGCTCGAGCTGGCGCGCTCCAATGCTTATTATGGTGCGATGGTGCTGGCGCAAGAAGGCGCTGACCTCGAGTTGGCGGCGGCCTCGGCGCGTATTTCGGCAACCGAAGCCTATCGTTTTGCGGCGCAAGAATGCATTCAAGTGCATGGCGGCATCGGCTTTACATGGGAAGCCAATCCGCAATTTCATTATCGTCGGTCGAAACTTTTGGCGCTGTCTTTGGGCAGTGCTAGCCGATGGAAAAACCGGCTCGTGAGCGAGCTTGAAAAAAGTAATGTGGCCTAAGGTAATATCGCCACAAGTGTTTAAACCGAGGAAGGAAAGTTAAAATGGATTTTAACGATACCCCAGAAGAAGCCAAGTTCCGCAGCGAAGTTCGTGAGTGGTTGGCAGCCAATGCGCGCCCGCGCGACCCCAATAATGCCAAAGCCGGCGTATCGACCAAATCAGAGGCCGAGCGTCTGGTTCGGGCCAAAGAATGGCAGGCCAAAAAAGCCGATGCAGGCTATGCAGCGATTACCTGGCCAACCGAATATGGCGGCCTCGGTGGCACCTCCATTCAATCGGTTATCTATTCGCAAGAAGAAGCCAATTATGATGTGCCACGCGGATTTTTCGAAATCGGCCTCGGCATGTGCATCCCAACCATGATGAAATGGGCGACGCCAGAACAAAACGAGCGTTACGTCAAACCCGCTTTGTTTGGCGAAGAAGTCTGGTGCCAATTGTTCTCCGAGCCGGCGGCGGGTTCCGATGTCGCGGGCCTGCGCACCAAATGCGAGCGCGATGGCGATGATTGGATTATCAATGGTCAAAAGGTTTGGACCTCGGGCGCGCATTTTTGCGACTATGGCATTATCGTCACCCGCTCCGACCCGACCGTGCCAAAGCACAAAGGTCTGACGTTTTTCTTCCTAGATATGAAAACACCGGGCATTGAAATTCGCCCAATCAAGCAAATCTCGGGTGGGGCAGGCTTTAATGAAGTTTTCTTCAATGATGTGCGCGTGCCCGATAGCCAGCGTCTTGGCGACGTCGGGGAAGGTTGGAAAGTATCTCTGACCACGCTGATGAACGAACGCTTGGCGATTGGCGGCGGCAGCGGCGTCGATTATGAAGAATTGCTGAAACTGGCTCGCGAAACCGAGTTGGAAGAAGGCCCAGCGATTAAAGATGCCAATGTGCGCGAGAAATTGGCCGATTGGTATGTGCAATCGCAAGGTTTGAAATACACCAAGTTCCGCACGCTGACCGCGCTATCGAAAGGCCAAGTGCCGGGCGCCGAGAGCTCCATTGGTAAAATTGTTTCGGGTCCCAAAATGCAGGACCTCGGCAGTTTCGCGATGGATATCCAAGGCCAGGGCGGTATTTTGCAAGATACGGACGAAAGCCCCATGGGCGCGGCGTTCCAAAATCAGTGGCTCGGCGCGGCGGGTTACCGCATCGCCGGCGGCACCGATGAAATTTTGCGCAATATCGTCTCCGAGCAAGTGCTTGGCTTGCCGCAAGATATTCGGGTCGATAAAAATGTGCCGTTTAACGAATTGGCCAGCAGCGCGAAAAAATAAGCCTGCCGATTTGTAATCAATTGAAAAGCCTGCGGGGGAAGCCTCGCAGGCTTTGTTGTCTCTTGCTGAAGCGCGTAAAAAAGGCGACAAAGAACGAATGAGCTTAAGCGCTGACACGATAAAATTTTCCGTGGCTCCAATGATGGATTGGACGGACCGCCATGACCGCTTTTTTTTGCGGCTCATTTCGCGGCGCGCGCGCCTCTATACGGAAATGGTAACGGCCAATGCCATCCGCTTCGGCGACCGCGCCAAATTATTGGATTTTAAAGCCGAGGAACATCCGCTGGCCTTGCAATTGGGCGGCAGCGAGGCCGAGGCTTTGGCGGAAGCGGCCAAAATTGGCGAAGATTGGGGCTATGATGAGATTAACCTCAACGTCGGTTGCCCGTCCGACCGGGTGCAATCGGGCCAATTCGGGGCTTGCCTGATGCAAACGCCAGACCTTGTGGCGGATTGTATGGCGGCCATGAAAAACAGCGTGCAAATTCCAGTGACGGTGAAATGCCGCATTGGCGTGGATGACCAAGACCCGAACGAGGCTTTGTTTACTCTGGTGGAAAAATGCAAAAGCGCGGGCGTCACGCATTTTATTGTCCATGCGCGCAAAGCCTGGTTGGAGGGCTTGAGCCCGAAAGAAAATCGCGATATCCCGCCGCTCGATTATGCGCTGGTCTATCAGTTAAAAGCGGCGCATCCAGATTTGTTGATTTCCATCAATGGCGGCATTGAAACCCTGCCAGAGGCGCAACAGCATATGGCCCATGTCGATGGCGTGATGCTGGGCCGGGCGGCGTATAAAAACCCCTATTTATTATCCACGGTCGATGCCGATTTTTATGGCGAGACGCAAGCCCCTGCCTCGCGCGAAGAAATTGTTCATCAATTGCTGCCTTACGCGCAAGAGCTGGTGGCCAAGGGCACGCGCTTACCTGCTTTGACGCGGCATCTTATGGGCCTGTTTCAAGGCCAAGCGGGCGGGCGGTTATGGCGCCGCCATTTAAGCGAAAACGCGCCTCAGCGCGGCCACGACCCGAGCGTCTTAACCGAGGCTTTGGCACTGGTTCAAGAGCAGCAAGCCCGCAAAAGCGCGCTGCAGGAAGCAGGCTAACCGATGGAAGCTTTCAGCGATATGGGCAGCGCCAGCGAACTTTGGTTTTTGACGGCGGTCTTGCTGTCAGCGGGGTTTGTCTCCGGGCTCATCGCCGGGCTTTTGGGGGTGGGTGGCGGCATTGTTCTCGTGCCTGTCTTGTTTCAAACTTTCGTGTTTTTCGGCTTTCCAGAGCCTTTGCAAATCCATATGGCGGTCGGCACCTCGCTGGCGATTATCTGTTTTACCGCCAGCCAATCGACGCGCAGCCATTATAAAAAAGGCGCGGTCGATGTCGGCGTTCTCAAAAGCTGGGGCGGCTTTGTCGCCGTGGGCGCCTTGGCGGGGGCGATTGCGGCGCGTTTTGTAACGCCGGCGGGATTGAAAATTATTTTCGCGACGCTGGTGCTCACCATGGCGTTTCGCATGGCCTTCTCGAAAACCGCAGGCGAGGCCAGCCGCAATTCTATCTCGCAAGGGCTGCAAAAAGCCCTCTCCAGCCTCATCGGATTTTTCTCCGCATTGATGGGCATTGGCGGCGGCACTTTATCGGTGCCTTTGCTCAACGCCTCGGGCCATGATGTGCATCGCGCGGTCGGCACCTCGGCGGCCATTGGCGTTCTCATTGCGGTGCCGGCGGCTCTGGGTTTTGTCATCGGCGGTTGGTCACTGCCAGATTTGCCGCCCTTCGCCTTTGGCTATGTCAACGCTTTGGCCTTTGCCATGATGATACCGGCCAGCACTTTGGGCGCGCCTTTGGGCGTGCGTCTGGCGCATCGGATGAGCAAAAAAACCCTCAACATTGTGTTCGCCAGCTTCTTATTTATCAGCGGCGGCAGAATGCTGCTGGCTATTTTATTTTAAATTTTCTGATCGTATTCGCCGACTTCGGGATAAGACGCCAGAAGCGAATCTATCTCGGCAAAAATCGCTCGCATATTGGCCTCCGATGTAGGGCTTTCGACCACCACCACAAGACCCGGCTTATTGGAGGAGGCGCGAACCAATCCCCAAGTGCCATCGGCCAGCGTGATGCGCACGCCATTTACCGTCACTAAATCACGAATATCTTGGCCGATGATTTGCCCGCCCTCGGCGGCAAGCTTTTCAAAATGGGCAATGGCGCGGTCGACAACGTCGTATTTTTTCAAATCATCGCAATAGGGTGACATGGTCGGCGAGCCATAGGTCACGGGCAAAGAGCGGCGCAAATCTGCCATCGTATCTTGGCCCGCTCTGTCGAGCATATCGCAAATGGCAATGGCGGTGACCAGCCCATCATCATAGCCGCGCCCAATGGGGGCGTTGAAAAAGAAATGGCCGCTTTTCTCAAAGCCGGCCAGCGCGCCCATATCATGGGTATGGCGCTTCATATAAGAGTGTCCGGTTTTCCAATAATGGGTCACGGCGCCCGCCGCCAAGAGTTCGGGATCGGTGGCAAATAGGCCGGTTGATTTAACATCGGCGATAAACACCGCGTCTTTATGCTGGCGCGCTAAATCGCGGCCCACCAGAACGCCCATTTTATCGGCGAAAATTTCTTCGCCCTCATTATCCACCACGCCGCACCGGTCGCCATCGCCATCGAAAGCAAATCCGATATCGGCGCCCGTTTGCAAAACCATATCGCGCAGGGCGTGCAGCATTTTCATGTCTTCGGGATTGGGGTTATGGTTGGGGAAGCTATGGTCGAGGTCGCAATTCAGCTCCACCACATCGATCCCCAATTTGGCTAAAACTTGCGGCGCAAATGCGCCGGCCGTGCCATTGCCGCAAGCGACCACGGCTTTTAACTTGCGCTGAAACGGCGCCCGCGCGCTCAAATCATCCATATAGGCTTGCGCCACGCCCTCGACGCGCGTGTAGCTGCCGCCGGCGCGCGAGCGTCCGGTGTTGTTTAATACGGTTTCGCGCAAGGCCGACATTTCATCGGGCCCGAAAGTCAGCGGACGCGCCGCGCCCATTTTAACGCCCGTCCAACCGTTTTCATTATGGCTCGCCGTCACCATAGCAACCGCGGGGGCATCGAGATGAAACTGCGCAAAATAAGCGGTCGGCGAGAGCGCCAGACCAATATCCAAAACCTCCACGCCCGCACTCATCAGCCCCGTGGTCAGCGCAATTTTAATGCTCTGCGAATAAGAACGATAATCATGCCCCACAGCGATGCGGGGTTGTTTGGCATCGCCCAAAAGCTCGAAAAGCACATTGCCAAGTCCAAAGCCGAGCGCTTGAATGCCCGAGAGATTTATCTCATCGGGAAACAGCCAGCGGGCGTCATACTCGCGAAACCCGGTCGGCTTCACCAAAGCTTGATTTTCAAAATCTAGCGTATTGGGCGTTAAATCAGCACGGGGTTTGGACAACATAGGGGCCTCGGAAAAATAATTCATCGGAGCGAAGGGCATAGCATGATTTACCCTTTCGATAAAACCGCCTATAGATGCTGCATGAGGAAAACAAATGTCGAATGACGAGACCGCAGCCCAAGAAATCGTGCGTCTGACGCTGAGCGACCAGCCAGTTCCAGATATACAAATGCCCGATATCCAAATGGAAGGCCTGCCGATTTTCGAACCCGGTTGGGTATGGCTGGCCGGCGCAGGCCCTGGCGACCCGGGCCTGTTGACGCTGCACGCGGTCAACGCGCTAAAGCAAGCCGATTGCGTGGTTTACGATGCTTTGGTGTCCGAAGATATCTTGTCTCTGGTGCGCCCAAGCGCCGAGCTCATCTATGCTGGAAAACGCGGCGGCAAACCGAGTTGGAACCAGAACGACATCACCAATCGGCTGATTGACATGGCGCGCGACGGCAAACGCGTTTTGCGGTTGAAAGGCGGCGACCCGTTTATTTTCGGGCGCGGCGGCGAGGAAGCCCAGAGCTTGGTGGCGGCGGATATATCTTTCCGCCTCATTCCGGGCATTTCGGCGGGTATCGGCGGCTTGGGCTATGCGGGCATTCCGGCCACCCACCGCGAGGTCAACCATGCGGTGACTTTTGTAACCGGGCATCTGGCGGGCAAATCATCGGCGGCGCAAGTTGAATTGCTCGACTGGCAGGCGATTGCCAAAGCCTCTCCGGTGATTGTCATTTACATGGCGATGAGCCGCTTGGCCGTGATTGCTGATTTGTTAATGGCGGCAGGGCGCAAGGCAGAAGAGCCGGTCGCCATTGTCACCCATGCCACGACCGCCAAACAACGGGTCGTCACGGGTCAGCTGTCGCAAGCGGCGCATTTGGCTCAGCAACATGAGTTAGAGCCGCCATCGATCATCGTCATTGGCGGCGTGGTGGATTTAGCCGAGACGTTAAATTGGTTTGGGAGCAAGCCCGCTTAGGATTTTTTGAGCGTCGCGAGGCGGGCCGGCAATTGTTCGAGCACGGCTGTTTTTTCCGCATCGCTATAGCCAGTCCAACTGCCGATTTCGATCATTTTGCGGCCACAGCCGATGCAAAAGCCAGCCCGTGCGGAAACCGCGCAAAGGCGGATGCAAGGCGAGGCTGGCGATTGGCTGTCTATCGTCTGCGGTTGTGTCATCCTTTCAAATTAACGGGTTGGGCCGCAAATGGCAAGTCGGCGCGCTGGGTGCGCGGTTTTCCACCTAAAATACCGACTGCGGCATTTTTTCTGCATTGGGAGATTGATTTAGCGACCATATCGACTAGATTTAGGTCAAACATAGAGGAGACGAAACCATGGATGTGGAATTCACAAGCGAAGATCAGGCCTTCCGTGCCGAAGCGCGCAAATTTATTGAAGACAATTACCCAAAGCACCTCATCGGCGCCGACCGTGGCGATTTGAGCAAAGAAGACTTTCTGGCCTGGCACAAAATCTTGGCTGAAAAAGGTTGGGTTGCCCCAAGCTGGCCAGAAGAATTTGGCGGCACCGGTTGGACGGTGACCCAGAAATATATCTGGAACGAAGAAAGTGCTGCTTTTGGCACCATTCCTCCGCTGCCCTTTGGCATCGCGATGTTGGGCCCAGTGATTTACACATTCGGCAACCAAGCGCAAAAAGATTGGGTCTTGCCCGGCATTAAATCAGGCGAAACCTGGTGGTGCCAAGGCTATTCCGAGCCAGGCGCTGGCTCTGACCTTGCGGGCCTAAAAACCCGTGCCGTGCGCGATGGCGACGATTACATTGTTAATGGCCATAAAATCTGGACCACTTTGGCGCAACACGCCGATTGGATGTTCTGCCTCGTGCGCACAGGCGCCGAAGGCAAGCCGCAAGCGGGTATCTCTTTCTTGCTCATCGATATGAAAACACCGGGCATTACCGTGCGCCCGATTATCACCATCGACGGCGGCCATGAAGTCAATGAAGTGTTCCTCGAAGATGTCCGCGTGCCGGCCGAACATTTGGTTGGCGAAGAAAACAAAGGCTGGACGATTGCCAAGTTCTTGCTGGGCAATGAGCGCTCTGGCATTGCTGGCGTGGCCCGTTCGAAAAAAGCCATTGATCGGTTGCGTGAAATTGCGCGCGGCGAATTGGAAGATGGCGCGCCGCTTTTGGAATCCTCTGATTTTGCTCGCAGAATCTCCGAGCTGGAAATCGATTTGACGGCTCTAGAATATACCGAGCTGCGCACATTGGCTTCGGAAAGCAAGGGACAAGGCCCGGGCCCCGAAAGCTCGATTTTGAAAATTAAAGGTACGGAAATCCAGCAAAGGATTACCGAGTTGACCATGGAAGCGGTTGGCAATTACGCCTCGCCATGGGTGCCCCAGCTCGACCGTGGCGATAATTATCGCGCGATTGGCCCCGATCACGCGGAAGGCGTGTCGCAAACCTACTTTAACACGAGAAAAACCTCGATTTATGGGGGTTCGAACGAAATTCAGCGCAATATTATTGCAAAGATGGTGCTGGGGCTCTAGTCTCGGCGCAGATTTAGAGAGGAATAAAAAAGTGGATTTTAGCTTTACAGAAGAACAGACCCTGCTTCGCAATATGGTGCAGAGCTTCGTTCAAGATAATTATGATTTCGATAGTCGGATGAAAATCGTTCGCAGCGAAGAAGGCATGAGCCGTGAAATTTGGGGTCAATTCGCTGAATTGGGTCTTTTGGCGGCGCCGTTTTCCGAAGAAATGGGAGGCCTCGACGGCGGCCCCATCGACATTATGGTGATTATGGAAGAACTGGGCCGCGGCCTCGTTGTCGAGCCCTATCTGCCGACCGTTGTTTTATGCGGTGGCATTTTGAGCCGTCACGCCTCTGCGGCGCAGCAAGAAGCCAATCTGCCAGGTATTCTGGGTGGCGAGCACATTTGGGCCTTGGCCTATAGCGAGCCGCAAAGCCGTTTCAATGCCGGCGATGTTTTGACCTCTGCCAAAGCGGACGGCGAAGGCTTTGTGCTGAACGGCACGAAAGCTGTTGTTGCCGCTGCGCCTTGGGCGGATAAGTTCATTGTGTCGGCCCGTATTTCTGGCGAACAACGCGACCGCAACGGCATTGGCCTGTTCATCGTCGATAAATCGGCGAGCGGTGTGTCGACGCAAGATTATCCAACCGTCGATGGCAATCGCGCCAGCGAAGTAACCTTTGAAAATGTAGCCGTATCGGGCGACGCCCTCATCGGCGATGCCACAACTGGCCTGTCCATTTTGGAAGAAGCTTTGGACCACGGCATTGGCGCCATTTGCGCCGAGAGCTTGGGTCACATGAAATCGCTGAATGATGCCACGGTTGAATATTGCAAAACCCGCAAACAGTTCGGCGTGCCCATCGGCAGCTTCCAAGTGTTGCAGCACCGTATGGTCGATATGTTCATGGAATATGAGCAGTCGGTTTCCATGACCTATATGGTCAATATGAAACTGAGCGAAGGCGAAGAAGAGCGCAGAAAAGCGGCTTCGGGTGCCAAGGTTCAAATCGGTAAATCCGGTCGTTTTGTCGGTCAAGAAGCGGTGCAATTGCACGGCGGTATGGGCATGACAGAAGAGCTGAGCGTCGGTCATTACTTTAAACGCCTGACGGTTATCGACACCCAATTCGGGAACGTCGATCACCATCTGAAGCGTTTTGCTTCGGCCTAATAAATGACCATGCTGGACGTTTCCCAGCAGGGACACATTGTTACCCTGACCATCAACCGGCCCGATATGCGCAACGCATTGGGCGAGCCGGGCGATGGTCAGGTTTTTTTTGACGTCATTGCTAAAATCAACGCTGACCGAAACATCCGTTGTGTCATTTTAACGGGCGCCGGTTCAGCCTTTTCGGCGGGCGGCAATATCAAAGCCATGCAAAAACGAGATGGACCTTTCGCAGGCCCCGCCATGCATGTGGCCGATGGCTATCGGCGCGGCATTCACCAAATTGTCAAAAGCTTATGGGGGCTAGAAGTGCCGGCCATTGCTGCCGTTAATGGCCCAGCCATAGGCCTTGGCAATGATGTGGCGTGTCTTTGTGATATGCGCATCGCTTCTGAAAAAGCGATTTTCGGCGCGACTTTTTTAAAAATTGGCCTCATCCCTGGCGATGGCGGGGCTTGGTTATTGCCGCGCATCATCGGCAGTGCGCGCGCTGCTGAATTATTGTTCACGGGCAATACGATTTCCGCCGCCACGGCGTTAGACTGGGGTCTTGTGTCGCAAGTGGTTTCGGATGACAAATTACTGGAAACCGCGCATGATATGGCAAATGACATTATTCGCCAAAGCGGCGAGAGTTTGCGGGCCGCCAAGCGTCTTATGCGCCACGGCCAAACCAGCGGGTTTGAGACGGTTATGGAAATGTCAGCCAATGCGCAAGCGCTCATGCATGTGAGCGAAGATCATGTAGAAGCCGTGTCGGCCATGCTCGAAAAGCGGCCGGCCGAATATCAAGATAAATAATCGTAACACCAAGAGGAGAGACCGATGAAAGTAGGATATATAGCCACCCTGAAAGTGGTAGACGGAAAACAGGCAGAGTTTGAAACCGCCTTTGCCAAGATGCAAGAAGCCGTCAAAGCCGACGAGCCTGGCACTTTGCAATATGACTTGTGCCAAGACGAAGCCGACGCCACCACCTATCGGGTGATGGAGCAATATGAAAATTTAGAAGCACGTAAGGTGCATGGTAAATCGGCCGCCTTTGGCGCCGCTGCCGCGCCTTTGGGTGCTGGTGTTATGGCAGGCGCGCCAGACGTTGTGCCTGTGAAAATGATTGGTTAGGAGACAGTTATGGACCTCAGTTATAGTGCAGAAGACAATGCTTTCCGCGAGGAAGTGCGTGCCTTTATTAAAGAAGCCTTCACGCCAGACATCCGGCGCGAATGCGAGCGTTCGAAAAACGGTTATATTTCGAAAGACTTGCACATCACATGGCAAAAGCGTTTGTACGAAAAAGGTTGGGCTGCGCCCAACTGGCCAGTAGAACACGGCGGCGCTGGCTTTACGCCAACGCAAAAATTCATCTACACCCATGAAATGGAAGCCGCGGGCGCCCCGCATACAATTCCATTTGGCATGACGATGGTCGCGCCGGTGATTATGAAATTTGGTACCGAAGAGCAAAAGGCGCAATATCTGCCAGATATTCTGGCCTCCAATGTTTGGTGGTGTCAGGGCTATTCAGAGCCAGGTTCGGGTTCTGATTTGGCTTCGCTGCAAATGAAAGCCGAAGATAAGGGCGATCATTTCCTGTGCAATGGGTCGAAAATTTGGACCTCTATGGCGCAACATGCCGACATGATTTTCTGTCTCGTTCGTACTTCGAACGAAGGCAAGCGTCAGCAAGGTATTTCGTTTCTGCTCATCGACATGAACACACCGGGCGTCAGCGTGGCGCCGCTGATTACCTTGGATGGTCCTGCCAAAGACCAGCAAGAGATCAACCAAGTGTTTTTTGAAGATGTGAAAGTGCCAAAAGAAAACCTCGTCGGTAATCTCAACGAAGGTTGGACTTGTGCCAAATATCTTCTTGAGTTCGAACGCGGCAATCCTTATTCGGGCGGTCTGCATCGCACGTTGGATAAGTTGCGCGAGTTGGCGGGCGACATTGAAGCCGATGGCGCATCGCTTCTCGAGAACGCCGATTTCAGTGCCAAATTGGCCGACCTCGAGCGTCAAGTCATGGTGATGGAAGCAACCGAGCTGCGCATCTTCTCAGATGTGAGTGCGGGCGATAACATTGGCCCGGGCTCCTCGTCCATGCTGAAGACCCGTGGCACGGAGTTGCAAAAAGACGTGTCAGAGCTGGCCATGGAAGCCATTGGTCAATATGGCCTGCCTTTCGTGGAAGATACATTGGCCTCGACCAATGAGAGCGATATCGGCATGGCTGGTGTCGCGCCGATTACGCCGCGTTATTTCAACGTTCGCAAAACCTCCATCTATGCAGGGTCGAACGAAATTCAGCGCAATATTATTGCCAAGGCTGTTTTGGGCCTATAGCGCCCGGCAGCCAGCACCCAAAGATAAAGGGCGCTTCTCGGAGCGCCCTTTTTTATGTGACTTTTTTACGTAACTTGGCGAAGTAACAGCATTAGGGCGAACATGGCGAGGAATATGCCAGCGGCCGACCCAATGGAGGCCACGCCCGATACCAATCCACTTTCGCGGCTGGTTTCTTCGCTAATTTTCAGGGCGCGCAAAACGCCTCGTTTCAAGGCGCCCAGAACGACAAACCACAAGCTCAAGACGGGTCTGGCATGGGCCAGTGTGAGGCGCGGCAAAGCGCGCCGCCAGAGCCAATCGGTGTTTAAAACGCTGGTGTCGATGGCCGCCGGATACAGCCCGCGCAGGGATAAAATGGCAAAGCCCAAACCAGCGAATGTTAATAATTGTAACTCGCCCAAGACGTAGCCCGCCTTCCAAACCTCGTAGCGTGCCGCATAGGGCAGCAGCGCATAAAGCGGTTCTGGATAGACCCCAAGCCCCAAGCAAAGCGCGGCGGCGGCGGCCATGGCAATCAACATGCCAAGCGGCGCTTCTTGCGCTTTTAATTTGCGGTCGGGGCCGAAGAAAGGCAGATAGACCGCCTTGATGAAGACATGTTGCACGGCGCCGACCGTGGCAAAAACCATGGCCAACCAGACCCAGAAATAACCCTCTTTGGCCACCGCCCCCAGCGTTAAAGATTTGGTCACAAAGCCAGAGAATAAGGGGAAGCTGATAATCGATAGGGCGCCCACCGAACAAAAAATGGCGGTCAGCGGCATGGTTTTCCAAAGCCCGCCCAATTCATTGGCCTTCACCGTGCCGGTGCGATGCAATACCGCTCCGAGCGCCATGAACAAGAGCCCTTGGTAAATCGTGCTGGCGAAAGCATGCGCGACCGTGCCATTGATGGCCAATTGCGTGCCAATGCCAATGCCGATGACCATAAAGCCAAGCTGATTGTTCAGCGAATAGGCCAGCACGCGGCGCAAATCAGTTTCTAGGGCGGCGAAGAATATCGGCAAGACGGCCATCACCGCGCCGATGTAAATCAAGGGCGTAAAGCCTGCAAAGCACAGTGCCAACATGTAAATCGCTAATTTGGTGGTGAAAGCCGAGAGCATCACCGTGCCGGTAACCGAGGCTTCTGGATAGGCATCTTGCAGCCAGCCGTTGACCAAGGGGAAGGCGGCTTTAATGCCAAAGGCCAGAAGCACGCATAAGCCGGCGGGGGTTAGCGCGTCGATAGCTTGAATGGAAAGCCCCGTGCCATCGCGCCAGAGCATGACCGCGCCCGCCAATAAAATGACGCCCGAGCCAACTTGCATCAGCAAATAGCGCATGGCGGCAGACAGCGCGCGGGCCCGATTGCCAGCCAAAACCAAGAACACCGAGGTCACCGCTGTCAGCTCCCAATAGAGGAAGAGGGTCAAAAAATCGCCCGCGAACAGAGCGGCAATGGCCGCGCCCGCATAGGCCAGCCCGGCGGTCGCCGTGGTTTTTTGGGTCTCGTGTAGGGCATAGACGACGTTTAAGGCCGCGGCCAAGTGGAACACCAGAGCGAAAGGTTTGGTAATCGCTTCGGCGCGCACCAGAATGAGATCCAGCCCGCCCAAACGCGCCGTGGTATGAACCCCCGTCTCTATACCGAAAGTCAGATAGCCCGAGACAGCGATAAGCGCCAACATATAGGCTTGGCGGGCGCCATGGGGCAGCACAGGCACCAGCAAGGCGCCGAGGATGAGGCTAAGCCCAGGGATGGAAACCAGCATATCTAACATTTATGCGTCTCCTTCTGGCGTGTCGTAATAATCGACGGCGCGCGTGACGATTTTGCCCAGCAGCCAACTGCCAGCGATAAGCGCCCCGAAAGCGAGAAAGCCAAAAATGGCAAAGAACAAAGGCATCGCCTCCAGCGCAAAATAGGCGTAACGCGGCACTATAAATTCCGCGACAGCCAGCAAAACACAAACCGCTATCAGCGCGCGCAGCCAGCCGATGGGCATGAATTTAGCGTCTGGTTTTGTCTGTTTCGCCATGCCTAACCTCCGAAATCTATCATCAGAAAGTCGACGGTGAAAAACAGCAGCAGCGATAAAAGCGCGGTTATCGACAAGGGAATGAGCATGGCGAGGGGGGCTTCTTGGACGCCGTCCCATTTATGGCTTGGGCTGGCAAAGAAGCCGCGAAGGATAATCTCCCCGAGGTAAACCAAGTTCAAAAGCGAGGAGACCATCAACACGCCCAGCACCACGAGATAGCCATTGTCGAGCGCGCCGCCCATTAGCATAAACTTCGACCACGCTCCGGCCAGTGGCGGCACACCCATAATCGACAAAGCAGCCAAAGCAAAAGCGCCATAGGTAATCGGCATGGTGCGGCCGAGCCCGTTCATATCTTTAATATCGGTGAGGTGATGGGCCACATAAATCGCGCCCGCGCAGAAGAACAAAGTAATTTTGCCCGCCCCATGCGCCGCAATGTGCAAAGCCGCGCCCGAGGCGGCGAGCGGGGTCGCCAGCGCCGCGCCCATAACGATATAGCCCAATTGGCTCACCGTCGAATAAGCCAGGCGGGCTTTTAAATTGGTCTTGGTCATGGCGACAATCGAGGCGGCGAGAATGGAAAAACTAGCCGCCCAAACCAGCCAGTCGCTGCCGCCGGTTTGTTGCAAGAAATCAATGCCGAAAATATAAACACTGACTTTCAACACGGTAAACACGCCCGCTTTCACCACAGCCACAGCGTGCAGCAAAGCGCTGACGGGCGTTGGCGCCACCATAGCGGCTGGCAACCAACGGTGCAGCGGCATGAGCGCTGCTTTGCCAATGCCGAAAGCAAATAGAGCCAATAAAGCAGGCACATAAAACGGGTCTATTTTGCCCGCCAAAATACCGCCAGAGACAAAGTCGAGCGTGCCCGCCAGAGCCCAAACGCCGATAACGCCAAACAGCAAAAACACGATGGAGCTGGACACTAAAATACCGAGATACACCCGCCCCGCCTTCAGCGCCGCTTCGTCGCCCTTATGGGTGACCAGCGGGTAGGTGGAGAAAGTCAGCATTTCGTAGAACACAAAGAGGGTTAATAAATTGCCCGATAGCGCAATGCCCATAGTGGCGTGAATGGCGATGGCATAGAAGAACATGAAGCGCGTGTGGTTTTTCTCTTTGGCACCGCGCATATAGCCGATGGTGTAGAGCGTCGCCAAAGGCCAAAGCGTGCCCGCAACCAGCGCGAATAATTTGCCCAGAGGTTCGGGTGTAAAGCTCAGCGTCAAGCCGGGCGCTAAAGCCACCAGCGTAACGCTGGCCCCGGTCGGTAGAAGGTAAAGCTGAAAGGCCGCCCAAGCGCTAACCACGCCCAGTCCCACCGCTTGGCCATCGCGCAAATTAGGCTGATGACGAAACAGTAAAACCAGAGCCGAGGCCAAAAGCGGCAGGCCCAAGAGCATATATATTAGTGTTTCAGCCGACATTATGGCGCTCCCACGGTGGCGGGAATAAATACATGGGCTGCCGCAAAGGCTGCGTCCACCAAGGGCGTGGCATAAATGCCAAAGCCGAGCGTGGCGATGACCATAATCCAAGCTGGCATATATTGGCTGGGTGTCTCGCTCAGCTCAGGCGCGCCTTCGGGGCGCGGGCGCAGCCAGGCGGCTTCGATGATTTTCCAGACATAGGCCAGCGCCAAAGCGGAGCTGACGAAAGTAAGCCCGGCCAGCAGCCAGAAGTCCTGCTCGAGCAGAGCGCGAATGAGATAGACTTTCGAAATAAACCCAGCCGTTAACGGCACACCGATAAGCGCTAAGCCGCCGAACAGGATGGCTGTCATGGTGATGGGAATTTGTTTGCCGGCGCCTTGAAGCGTGCCCATGGTGGCGCGTCCCGCCTGGGCGGCAATCATGCCGATGGCCAAAAACAAAGCGCCTTTCATCAGCGCGTGATTGAACAAATGCAAAAACGCAGCCGCCAGCCCAGTGGCGCTCATGGCGCCAATGCCAATGGCCATATAGCCGAGCTGGGCGATGGAGGATTGGGCGAAGAGCTTTTTCAAATCGGTCTCGACAATGGCCGCCAAAGTGCCGACGAATGCGCCGGCAATGCCCAGCGTTAAAACCAAAAGCCCCACGCCATCCACAAGCCCCGGGAACTCGATGCCAAAGACACCAAAAATCAGTCGGATGAGCACATAGACCGAAACTTTGGTGGCGGTAGAAGCCATCAAGGCGGTGACCGCCGAAGGCGCATGGGCGTAAGCGGGCACCAACCAGAAGTGTAAGGGGAATAGCGCCATTTTCAAAAACAGCCCCAGCGCGATAAACGCCATGGCGGTAAAAGCGGCGCGGGTTTCTTCGACTTGAGGCAGGCGCTCGGCCAAATCGGCGAGGTTTAACGTGCCCGTTAACATGTATAAAAGCCCAATGCCGATGACATAGAATGTGGCGCCGACGGTGCCGAGAATAAGATAGTTAAACGCGGCCGGCAAAGCGCGTCGGTCGCGCCCCGACCCCATGGCGACCAGCGCATAGGCCGAGAGCGATGAAATTTCGAGGAAGACGAAAATATTAAACGCATCGCCCGTGGTCACTTGGCCCAACATGCCCGCAATCGTCAGCAGCCAAGCGGCATAAAAAAGCCCATGGTCGCGCCGGTCTATTTCGGCTGCCACCAATTGGCGCGCCGCCAGAGTGGCGATAAAGCCAATGCCGCTAATCACTGGCAAAACCAGCGCGCTGGCAGCGTCGATGACATAGACAATACCGATGGGCGCCGCCCAATTGCCCAGTTCATAAACCAGGGTTGTGCCCAGCGCGCGCTGCTCCAGAAAAAGCGCGATAGAGATTAAAAACGCGGCCCCCGTGGTCAGAAACGTGAGCCCCCAAGCCAGCTCGCGCCCGCGCAAAAGAGCGGCGAAAGGGGCGGCCAAAAGCGGCAGAAGCACTTGCAAGATAGGCAGGTGTTGCATCATGAGGCTGGCGCCTCCTCATCGTCCAACATGGCGATAATATCGTCGTCTTCAATCGAGCCGAAGCTTTCTTGAATGCGGATGATGAGCGCATAGCCCACGGCAGTGGTCGAAACCCCCACCACAATGGCGGTAAGAATAAGCACATGCGGCAAAGGGTTGGAATAAACCGTGCTCGGCTCGCCGGTTAAAATAGGGGCCGTGCCATTGGCCACTTTGCCCATGGAGATATAAAGCATGAAGACGGAGGTCTGAAAAATATTCAGCCCGACGATTTTTTTCACCATATTGCCGCGCGCGATAACCGCGTAAAAACCAATCATCATCAGCGCGATGACCAGATAATAATTCCACTGCCCCAAAATCGGGTCCATCCACGCGCTCATTTTGTCACCTCTTTGGAGGGGCTGCTTTTGGGCGCAAGACGGCGCTCATGCGCGTCTGATTTCGAGAGCAGGCGATTGTGGCTCAAGCGGCCAGCGAAAGTGAAAAACAACATCACCATCACCGCCGCCACGGTGAGACCGACCCCAAATTCGACCAAGAGAATGCCTAAATGTTGCCCGGCGATTGGGTCGTCGGCGAGGACGTTAAAACTCAAAAAGTTTTCGCCAAACGCCATGCCCGCCACGCCCGTGAAGCCATATATCAGCACGCCGCCGCAAATCCCCATCAGATTATAATGGGCGGGCCAAACATGGCGGCCTTTGTTGAGGCCAAACACCACGGCATTGAGAACAAAAGCCGAGGCGAATATCACGCCCGCCTGAAAGCCGCCGCCGGGGCCATAATCGCCATGAAATTGCACATAAAGGGCAAACAACATAACGGCGGGGATCATCACTTTCGCGACGACGCGAATGACCACATCATCCTGCATCTTGGCTCCCCTTCCGCTTGCCTTTGGCGCGCCGTGGCGCGCGTGTATAGCCGCCGATAATCAGCAAGACGGCGATGGCCGCCGTGAAAACCACCAGCGTCTCGCCAAAAGTATCAAAGCTGCGATAGCTGGCCAGCACAGAGGTGACAATATTGGGCACCCCGATGGCTTGCTCGCTGCCGATAATATATTCCGGCGCCACATGATTATGTATCGGTGCTTTCGGGTCGCCAAAATTGGGTAAATCTGTCACCGCCACGGCCAGCAGCAAGCCCGTTAATGTGGCGAGAAAAGCCGGCACGAGAGAAATCGAGTGCGGTTTTTCTTCGGCTGGCACGAGGGATAAAGTCGCCAAGGCCAAAACCGTAGAAATACCGGCCCCTACGGCCGCCTCGGTAAAAGCGACATCCACCGCATCCAGAACCACGAATTGCGCGGCGGCAACCAAAGAAAAAGCGCCCGATAACATGACCACGGCAAACAAGCGATGCAGCCGCAAAGCCAGAATGGCAATCAACGCCAGAAGCGCGATGAGCGAGGCATTGACGAGGAAACCAGACATTATGTGTCTCCCCCCTGTTTCGATTTCATCTGGCCCTCAACGCCGGAAACGCGTGCGGCGCGGGCAATCGCATGGGTGGCCGTGGGGCCAGTTATGCCCAAGATAAAGCCGATGAGCAGCAAGCGCACGCTCACCGTCCAATCGGGCGACAGCAACAAGAGGCCAAATAAAATTAGCCCCGCGCCGCCGGTATCGACAATGCCAGAGCCATGCATGCGCTGATAAATATCGCCCAAACGCAATAGCCCCAGCGCGCCTATCATGACCCCAAGGCTGCCCAGCCCAAGGCTGATATAGGCGATGGCTTCGATGAGGGGGGCGGCCCAAGTCATGCGCCATCCTCGTCTGAGTTTGGCAGCGCGTGGTCGCCCAGCGTGCCGAAGCGAAAATATTTTAAAATGGCAATCGTGCCGATGAAATTAATCAGTGCATAGAGCAGGGCAATATCTAGAAACGCGGGGCGGCCATCGAAAAACCCGTAAACCGATATCGCCAAAACGGCCAGCGTGCCAACCGTGTTCACCGCCAAGACGCGGTCGAAAGGGGTGGGGCCCAAAGTGGCGCGCGTGATGGCTAAAATAAAACCCACGCCGAGCGCGAGGAGGGCGGCGGCGAGACAACTCATGAGGCGGGCCCTTCTAAGGCGCTCACGCGCGCGTCCATTTCCGGGTCGGCGAGGCTTTCGGCAAACTCTGCCGTGAGCCCGTGGACCAGAATACTATGGTCCGCCTCATCGACATCTACCGACACAGTGCCGGGCGTCAAAGTGATGAAATTTGCATAAGTGACCAGACCCGCCGTGGTTTTCTGACTGGCGGAAACGCGGGTCATATGGGGGTCGGCGAGGGCGGGGTTGAAAATAACTTTCACCACGGCCCAATTTGATTTGAGAATTTCCCAAGTCAGCCAGATAGCGACTTTGGGCAGGCGCAAGAGCACGCCCATGGGCAGCCCTTCTTCGTCTAAAACGCCCATGCGATGGGCAATCATCGAGACGCCCAGCGCGCTGATAAACCCTAAGCTTATCAATAGCCCCGTGTAATGACCCGATAGCAAGAGCCAAAGGCCAAACATAAGAGCAGTGGATAGAGCTATCTGACGCATGAGAAAAAAGGGCGCGTGTTGCCACGCGCCCTCACACTTTCTAGGCTTTGCTTGCAGCTTGAATAAGCTCAAACATACGACCTGTCTGCTCGCCACCCTGGAACAGGGCTTTGGCATCGTCGTTCACCGTCGAGATTGTGTCCCAATTGGCGGCCACGTCTTCGGCAGTTGGGTTTTCGCCCAAATACATGCCTTTGGTTTCGACAATCGCAGCCGAGGTATAGGCACCCGCACCAGCGCAAATAATTTTGCCCGTTGGCGCGTCTTCTGACGACATGAACACAACCGCAGGGGTTACGCGTTCTGGTGTCAGCATGTCTTCCATTTCGGCCGGCATGAGGTTTTCGGTCATCCGTGTCCAGGCCACAGGCGCCAAAGCGTTAATGTGGATATTGTCTTTTTGACCTTCCAGCTTCAGCGTGTTCATGAAACCAACAACGCCCAATTTGGCAGCGCCATAATTGGACTGGCCAAAGTTGCCGTAAAGACCGGAAGAAGAAGAGGTGACCACAATGCGGCCATAGCCTTGTTCTTTCATAATCGGCCAAACCGCTTTGGTTGGCTTCATGGTGCCGAACAAATGCACGTCGACGACAAAACTAAAGTCGCCAAATTCCATTTTGGCAAAGCTTTTGTCGCGCAAGACGCCCGCATTGTTGACCAATACGTCGATGCGGCCATAAGCGTCCATGGTTTGTTGAACCATATTGGCCACGCCGTCATCGTCGGTCACACTGGAGCCATTGGCGATGGCTTCGCCGCCAGCGGCTTTAATTTCAGCCACAACCGCTTCGGCCGCATCTGACGAACCGCCAGAGCCGTCCATCGTGCCGCCCAAATCATTGACCACGACTTTTGCGCCGCGGCGAGCAAAATCCAGCGCATGGCTTTTGCCAAGTCCGCCGCCTGCTCCGGTTACAATCACAACCTTATCGGTAAAATCCAAACTCATTTTCGTCTCCTAAAAATGGAAAAAAACCTGCCCTGTTGTGCCCCACAGGCGGCTTTGGGTCAAGCGAGTTTGGCGGCTTTTTCGTGGGCTGTTTATTGCGCCGCCGTCAGGCTTTCGGGCGCGCTGGTTTGCCCTTGCAGCCCGGCCGCTTTGGCCAGCCATTCATAAGAGCGTTTGCGCGCCTCCAAATCTGGGATCAGCGTCAAAGCAAATATTTCGTCAATCTTATGGGCTTCCACCATGGCGGTTAATTGCGTCATGACTTTATCGGGCGTGCCGGTCAGGCTACGGGCTTCGAGCTGCGCCAAAAGGGGCGCGTCTTGCGGCGTTACTGGCCAATCTTGGGCTTCGTCCAGCGTCGGGAATCGGCCGGCTTTATTTTGCATCAATTGGCTGGCCCAAATATTGCGCGGGCGGGCAAAATAATCGGCTTCTTCTTGCGTCTCTGCCACCAAAACAGAGGCTGCCAAAGCCACTCTTGGGGTCTGGTTTTGGCGCGAGGGCTTAAAATGCGTGCGATAGGCAGACAGCGCGCTATCCAAATTATCTGGATTGATGAAATGCGCATAAACATAAGGCAGCCCGTGTTGCGCCGCATGAATGGCGCCATCGCCGCCCGAGCCCAACATCCAAACCGGAACTTGTTCGTCACCCATCGGCTGCGCGTGCAAGCCTTGGTAGGGATGGTCATCGGGAAAACCACCAGCTTGGCCAGATAGCCCATTGGCGTCTTCTAAAAATTGCAGCAGCATTTCTAATTGCTGCGGAAAAACCTCTGGTGGCCAAGCCTTTGGGCCGGGTTGCAAAGCGGCGGCGGTTCGCATATCGCCGCCTGGCGCGCGCCCCAAACCAAGGTCAATACGCCCGGGCGCGAGAGCCGCCAGCATCCGAAATTGTTCGGCCACTTTCAGCGGGCTGTAGTGCGGCAACATAATGCCGCCCGAGCCGATGGAAAGATTTTTCGTCCGTGCCGCGATATGGCTGATGAGAATTTCAGGCGCAGCGCCAGCAAAAGAAGACGTATTATGGTGTTCGGCCAGCCAAAAGCGCGAATAGCCTAATGTGTCTAAATGTTCCGCCAAAGCCACGGTTTCGGCCACCGCTTGGGCCGGGCTGGCGTTGGTAACAATGGCAGACTGGTCTAGCGCGTTCAGAGAAAATTGGGTCATGGCCGTAGCTTAAACAATCCATGGGCGTCTGACTAGCGCCTTGATGGGGCGCTAAATGGGATAAAATTGTGGGCGGGGTGAGATTCTGCTTGCCGCTAGCAGGCGAGTGGATAATATTCGACGCCAATAGGTTCGATTAAGGGAGACATCCAACCATGTATGCAGAATTAAAACAGACACGCGAGCAAATGACAGCCCCCGACAGCATGTTTGCTGTCAGCGAGATTGAGGTTCGCGGTCAAACGTTGAAAACCTTCACCAATGCGCCGCCATCGCTGCGCGAGGTTTGGGCGCTTTCTGCCATGGGTCACGCCGATAAAACCTATCTGGTTTATGAAGACGAGACGTGGACCTACACACAAGCCTATGCCGAAAGCGCGCGGGTTGCGGCTTGGATGTTTGCCAATGGCATTCAACAAGGCGACCGCGTGGCTTTGGCGTTTCGCAATTATCCAGAATGGATGATTCTCTATTGGGCGCTGACCTCTGTTGGCATTACCGTGGTGGGCATGAACGCTTGGTGGGTCACCGACGAGATGCAATATGGCCTCGAAGACAGCGCGCCGAAAGCTTTCATCGGCGATATCGAGCGCCTCGAACGTATTTTACCGATTCGCGATCAATTCCCCGATATGAAATTAATCGGTCTGCGGTTGCCCGCGCCGATGGACGGCGTTATCGATTATGCTGAGGTGAAAAACCATGCTGGCGAGATGCCAGAGGTGAGCATTGATGGCGATGAAGATGCCTGTATTTTTTACACTTCCGGCACAACCGGTCGTCCAAAGGGCGCGCAGCTAACCCAGCGCGGCTGTGTTTTGAACCTGATGAGCGTGGCCTTTATGTCGGCCGCCTCGGCCATGGCAGAAGCAATTGTCGACGGCACGACGGATCAAATTCCCGAGCCAGGCACAGCCCCCGGGCCAACGATGTTGGTAACCACGCCGATGTTTCATGTGACGGCAAATAATTGTGTTTCGCAGCCCTGCACCATGGGCGGCGGCACGCTGATTTTCATGTATAAATGGGATGCGGGCGAAGCGCTTAAAATCGTCGCCAAACATAAGGTCACCAATCTCAGCGGTGTGCCGGTTATGGCGCGCGAAATTATCGCCCATCCTGATTTTGATAAATATGACACGTCTTCCTTGGTCACTTTGGGCGGCGGTGGCGCGCAATTACAGCCAGACTTGGTGGGCAAAATTGACGAAGCGCTCGAAAACGGCCAAGCCAACACAGGCTATGGCATGACCGAAACCTGCGGTTTGATTACCGCCGTGGTTGGCCGATTTTTCCTCGATAAGCCAGACAGTTGCGGCCCGCTGGTGCCAACGATGATTGGCAAAGTTATCGATGCCGATGGCAATGATTTACCCGAAGGGTCGGTGGGCGAGCTTTGCGTGAAAGGCGGCAACGTCATTAAAGGCTATTTGAACCGCGAAGAAGCGACAGCCGAATCCATTCAAGATGGCTGGCTGCGCACCGGAGATATCGCGCGCATTGATGAAGATGGCTTTGTGTTCATCGTCGATCGCGCCAAAGACATGGTGCTGCGCGGGGGCGAGAATATTTATTGTGCGGAAGTCGAAAGCGCGGTGTTTAAACATGACGCGGTGGCCGAATGCACAGTGTTTGGCGTCGAAGACGAGCGCCTTGGCGAAGAAGTGGGCATCGCGATTGTGGTTGCAGAAGGCGAAACACTAACCGCCGATGACGTGCGCGCGCATTGCTCTAAACTATTGGCAAGTTTCAAAATTCCAAGGTATATCTGGTTGCGAACTGAAAAATTACCACGCAACGCCAGTGGCAAGTTTTTGAAACGCGAATTGCGCGACACGCTGGACCCAGCGGACGCCAGCTAACAAAAGCCGCTCAAGCGGCAAGATTGAGGGGAAGCGTGGCTTTTAATACCCGCTTATTAACATCTGCGAGTGCTTCGGCACTGGCACTTTCGGTAGTTTTGGTTGTCGCCCCTCATGGGAGCGTGACCCCGGCTGCCGCCTTCGACCTGTCGGGCGAAGAAGACGCGAGTGAATATACAGACACGGTAAAAACCGGCGATACGCCGGCAGCCGGTGAGAGTATCATCGTGAATGGCACGCCCACGGATGCCAGCAATGCCGGCGTTTTGATAAATTCGGATACGGATGTCACCGTGGATGGCGCCATCACTTTGCGCGACCGCGCCGGCACCGGAGACGACGATGCCACTTACACGCTAACTGACGGTATTGGCATTAAAGTCGATGTGGCGCAAGGCGCAGGCAGCCATCTGCGGCTCGAGAATAACGGGGTGATTACCATCGATGAAGTTCGCGGCACCGAATATGATGGTGACGACGATGGCTTCGCCGATCTCGATACCGATGAGGATGGAATCCTTGAGGGCTCGCCGGCTTTAAGCGGCGTCAATCAACGTATCGGCCTTTGGGTGAATGCCACTATCGCGGAGGCGCTCATCGGCGAGAGCGGCTCGTCCATCACCATTGAGGGCAATGGAGACAATGGGTCGAATATCGTCGCGGGTGTTCTCATTGGCGACGAGCTGCAGAGTAATCTCGATTTATCGACGGATATTTCTATGTTTGGCGATTACGCGCGCGGGGTCGATATTGATGACACAGTCGCGGGCAATTACCGCCAGCGCGGCGATATCGATGTGCGCGGTGAGGGTGGCGTTGGTATTGACATCAATGGCGCCATTTCCGGGTCTTTGATGATTGAAGCGCTGGTAAATGCGAGGGGCTTTTCAATTGAGCAGAGCTCTCAACGAGGGGTCGATGAGAGCGCGCTTACCGCAGATCAGCAAACGGCCAATAATAACGAAAGACTCCGCGGCGGTTCGGCGGTCAATGTAGCGGCCAATGTCGCTGGCGGTATTTTGATAAATGGCACGCTAAAAAGCACCGAAACACCAACTGAATCCAAAGGGCTCGCCGACATAACGACCGCGCGCACAAATGACGATGGCGAACTGCAAGATGTCACCGCGCTAAAAAACTTGCCC
>JABJKE010000021.1 GCA_018660505.1 Rhodobiaceae bacterium
ACAAGAGCCGAGCCTTTGGACACGCGCCCACTTGGAATGGGGCGCTCTTTCGTGCGGCTCATAATGGCATCAATATCTGCGTCATACCACATGTTCAAAGCCGCCGAAGCGCCCGCGCCTACCGAGATGAGCGCCAAAGCCGCAATAGCCAAAACAGGGTGTAATCCAGTCTCGCCAAATCCGCCGGGGGCCATAATCATGCCCACCAAAGCGGTGAAGACCACGAGCGACATCACGCGTGGTTTCATCAAGGCGATATAATCAGCTGCGGAGCCAGCGTCGAGTGACGCTGACCCCTGCATTTTCGCTAAAGTCTCTTCATAGTCTTGAGACATGAAGGCTCCTTCATAGTCTGGCTGCCTATTTGATTTTAGGCAGATCAGAGAATTGGTGGAACGGTGGAGGCGACGTCAAAGTCCACTCCAGCGTGTTGGCGCCCTCGCCCCATGGGTTGTTGCCTGCTGGTTGCTTGCGCACCAGAGCGTGAACCACACCGAACAAGAAGATAAGCACCCCAAAGGCGGAGATATACGAGCCAATGGAAGACCAATAGTTCCAATCCGCGAAGGCATCTGGATAATCTACATAGCGCCGCGGCATGCCCGCCATGCCCAAGAAATGTTGCGGGAAGAACAGCAAGTTAACGCCGAAGAAAGTCACCCAGAAGTGCAATTTGCCAATGAACTCGGAATAAGTATAGCCGAACATTTTGCCGAACCAGTAATACCAGCCCGCAAAAATGGCGAACACAGCGCCCAGCGACAGCACGTAATGGAAATGCGCCACCACGAAATAGGTATCGTGATAAGCGCGGTCAATGCCCGCATTGGCCAACATCACGCCCGTTACGCCCCCAAGGGTGAACAAAAAGATGAAACCCAAGGCCCATAGCATTGGCGTTTTAAACTCAATCGAGCCGCCCCACATGGTGGCAATCCAAGAGAAGATTTTCACTCCCGTTGGCACCGCGATAACCATTGTGGCCGCCACGAAATAGGCTTGCGTATCGACGCTCAAACCCGCGGTATACATATGGTGCGCCCAAACCACGAAACCGACGCCGCCAATGGCGACCATGGCATAGGCCATGCCGAGATAGCCAAAGACGGGCTTTTTCGAGAAAGTCGAGACGATTTGGCTGACCATGCCGAAACCGGGAAGAATAAGAATATAAACTTCCGGATGGGCAAAGAACCAGAATAAGTGCTGATACAAAATCGGGTCGCCACCGCCAGCTGGATCGAAGAAAGTCGTTCCAAAATTACGGTCGGTAAGCAACATGGTAATGGCACCAGCAAAAACTGGCAGCGACAGAAGCAGCAAGAAGACGGTGACCAAAATCGACCATACAAACAATGGCATTTTGTGCAAAGTCATTCCCGGCGCGCGCATGTTGAAGATGGTGGTGATGAAGTTAATCGCCCCCAAAATCGACGAGATACCCGCCACGTGCAAAGACAAAATCGCGTAATCCATGGCCGGTCCTGGCTGACCGCTGGTCGAGAGCGGCGGATAAATCGTCCACCCACCGCCAACGCCATTGGCACCCGGAGGGCCTTCCGCGAAAATAGAGGCCACCAATAAAGCGAAAGAAGCTGGCAGCAACCAGAAGGAAATATTGTTCATTCGCGGGAAAGCCATATCGGGCGCGCCAATCATCAGCGGCACGAACCAATTGCCGAAACCGCCAATCATTGCGGGCATCACCATGAAGAAAATCATAATCAGGCCGTGGCCTGTCACCAACACATTATAGAGATGGAAATTGCCATCCAAGACGCCATCGCCTGGCGATTGCAATTCCATGCGCATCACCACAGACATGGCCCCGCCGATGACCCCTGCGATAATCGCAAAAATCAGATACATCGTGCCGATGTCTTTATGGTTGGTTGAATAAACGTAACGACGCCATCCCGTAGGGTGGTCTTCGTGTCCTGCTGCGGCTGCTTCGTTTGCCATGCCTTCGCTCTCCCTAAATTAACGCGTTGCGTCTGTAATGGCAGCGTTGGCATACATGCCGTCGCTGGATTGTAAATTTGCATATTCGGCTTTGGCTTCTTCTACCCAAGCGGCGAATTGTTCTTTTGAGACCACCTCAATGCGGATCGGCATAAAGGCGTGACGGATGCCACATAGCTCTGAGCATTGGCCATAAAACGTTCCGGTTTTTTCGGCCTTGAACCAAGTCTCGTTCAAACGACCCGGCACGGCATCCATTTTCAGGCCAAAGGCTGGCATTGCGAATGCGTGCAGCACATCGGCCGCCGTGACGATAACCCGTACGGTCGTATCCACTGGCACCACCATGGCGGTGTCGGTTGCCAAAAGGCGGGGCTGGTCGCCGCGCTCTTCGTCGTTCAGCATTAAGCTATCGAAAGCGAAATCGCCGTGGTCGGGATATTCATAGCCCCAATACCACTGGTAGCCGACCGCTTTCACGGTGACTTCGGCTTGAGGAATTTCGCGCTGGAAATACAACAGACGGAAAGAGGGGATGGCGATTACCACCAAAATAAGAATCGGTAACACCGTCCACACCACTTCCACCAAAGTATTATGGGTGGTCTTGCTTGGCTCTGGATTGGATTTGGCGTTAAAGCGCACCATCACATAGAGCATGAGGCCCAAAACCAAAATGCAAATGGCGGTCATGAGATACAGAAGAAAATTATTAAAATCTGTAATCATCGCCATGTTTTCAGTCGCGGCGTCTTGAAAGCCGAGCTGCCACGGTTTTGGTTGATTGGCCAAAACAGCGCTGGTGCTGGCCCCAAGCGAAACGGCCGACGCGGCCATAAGGGCGGCGCAACGCTGTGTCATAAATTTCAAAAGACCCATGTTCTGTCTCCAGTAAAGATGCGTGGGGGCGGACCCCTTTTTATCGTGGTCACTATATACCTAATTCTCGCACAGAAGAACACTGCTCGCAGGGCGGATGCGACTTTATGACCGAAACACCCCCCTCTCCGCCTTGGCGGCATGACAGCGCTTGCTTCTGCGCCAGACAGGCCACATATTAGGCACAGATGATTTACAGGAGCCCCCGCGCATGAGCGATATGAGCCACACCCCCCAAGAGCTATTTTTCAACCAAGCTGGATTGGACCTCGACCAGACCCATCGCTTTACCGAACAGGCGCTGGCCGCCGCCGAGGATGGCGAATTATTTCTCGAATATACCTTATCGGAAGCTTTTTCTTTCGACGATAACCGCCTAAAAGCCGCCAGTTTTGACACGAGCCACGGGTTTGGCCTGCGCGCCGTGAAAGGCGAAGCGGTTGGTTTCGCGCATGCGACAGAATTATCGATGCCCGCGTTAACCCGCGCCTCTGCCAGTCTGTCGCCGGTTTTATCGGGTCACACTGGCACGGCGGCCAACAGCTGGGCGGGGGCACCCGCCGCCAAAGGCGCGCCGCTTTATATGGCCGATAATCCGCTCGATGGCGCCGCTTTCACCGATAAAGTGAAATTGCTGGAAGAAATTAACGCCTATGCCCGCGCCAAAGACAATCGGGTGCGTCAAGTTTCCGTCTCTTTGGCGGGCGAATGGCAAGCGGTTTGCATCGTGCGCCCTGACACCGGGCCGCTATATGATGTGCGCCCTCTCGTGCGCCTCGATGTATCGGTCGTGGTGGGCGAAGGCGAGCGGCAAGAAACAGGCCATTCGGGCCGCGGCGGTCGGGCCAATTACGCACAATGGCTGGCGCCCGAAAACTGGCAAGGCCAAGTGCAAAGCGCGCTGAAACAAGCGGTGACCAATTTAGACTCTATCCCCGCCCCCGCGGGCGAAATGGATGTGGTTTTGGGCCCCGGCTGGCCCGGCATTTTGCTGCATGAGGCGGTGGGCCATGGGTTGGAGGGCGATTTCAACCGCAAGAAAACCTCGGCTTTCTCTGACCGCATTGGCGAGCGCGTGGCGTCTCCGGGCGTTACCGTTATCGACGATGGCACGCTGGCCAATCGGCGCGGCTCGCTGACCATGGATGACGAAGGCACCCCAACCTCGGAGACGGTGCTTATCGAAGACGGCATTTTAAAAGGCTATATGCAAGACCGCCTCAACGCTCGCCTGATGGGCATGGCGCCAACCGGCAATGGTCGGCGCGAGAGCTTTAGCTGCCAGCCGATGCCGCGCATGACCAATACTTACATGTTGGGCGGCACCCACGAACCAGAAGAAATTCTTTCCAGCGTGAAAAACGGTATTTACGCCACCTCCTTTGGCGGCGGGCAAGTGGATATCACCAGCGGTAAATTCGTGTTTTCCTGCACCGAGGCTTTTGAAATCAAAGACGGCAAATTGGGCGCGCCGCTGAAAGGCGCAACGCTTATCGGCACCGGCCCCGAATCGATGCAGAGGATTTCGATGATTGGCAATGATATGCAATTGGACGAAGGCATTGGCACATGCGGCAAAGCCGGCCAAGGGGTGCCCGTGGGTGTGGGGCAACCAAGCTTGCGAATTGACGGGCTTACGGTTGGCGGCACCGCTTAACGGCAAAATTCCAGACGCCGCTTAAAAGGCGAGTTCTTGATAGGCCGCTCTGACGTCGCCATTCCATTCTTCGTGGAATTTTTTCACCAAGGCTGCGGACGGGCTTTGCCCATCGGCCACAACTTTTTGCAGATAGGCGAGAAATTGCGTTTCATCGCCGCCCGCGCCATCTGAGCGGGCCCGATTTCTCAGCCCCTGCTCGGCCAATTGCAAAACCTCGCGCGCCACATCGAGCAAAGTGCCCGAGCGGAACGGCGTTTGCAAACCAAGCAGCGGCGATTGCGCCCGCAAAGCATCGCGCTCGGCTTGCGTCCAATCGGCAATAAAATCGGCCACTTGCGTTTGCGTCGCCGCATCATATAAAAGCCCCACCCAAAGCGCAGGCAGCGCACAAAGCGACGACCATGGGCCACTATCGGCGCCGCGCATTTCGATGAAACGCTTTACCCGTGCCTCTGGAAACAGCGTCGTTAAATGGTCTTCCCAATCCGCAGCCGTGGGTTTTTCGCCTGGCAGGGCGGGCAAATTGCCAGCCATAAAATCGCGAAAGCTCATGCCTAGCGCGTCGACAAATTTGCCGTCGCGCATGACAAAATACATCGGCACATCGAGCGCATAATCGACATATTGCTCGAAGCCAAAACCGCTTTCAAAAGCTTGCGGCAACATGCCCGTGCGTGCGCCATCGGTGTCTAGCCAGATCAGCGAGCGCTCCGAGGCATGGCCCGTTGGTTGGCCATCTTTAAACGGAGAATTGGCAAAAAGCGCCGTCGCCAAAGGCTGCAAAGCCAAGGCAATGCGTAGTTTTTCGACCATATCGGCTTCCGAACCAAAATCGAGATTTACCTGCACGGTAGACGTGAGATACATCATCTCTAGCCCGCGCCCGCCTTGTTTGGGCATATATTGGTTCATCAATTGATAGCGCCCTTTGGGCATTTGCGGCGCTTCGTCGAGCCCCCATAAAGGCGAATAGCCAATGCCCATATAGGACTGATCTAATTTTTCAGCCACCGCCTGCACTTCTTTTAAATGGCCAGTAACTTCGGCGCAGGTCTGGTGAATATTTTCTAACGGCGCGCCCGATAATTCCAATTGCCCGGCTGGTTCCAAGGTCACCGAGCCACCGCCCGCTGCATCAGACCGCACAAGGCCCACCAGCGTGTCGCCTTCGAATTTGCCTTGCCAGCCAAATTGCATCAGACCTGTCAGCATGGCGTGAATGCCATCGGGGCCCTCATAGGGCAGCGGCGATAGGTCGGAATTGCGATAGCCGAATTTCTCGTGTTCCGTGCCAATGCGCCATGCCTCGCGGGGCTTGCAGCCAGCGGCCATCCAATCTTTCAAATCATTGGGCGTTTGCATTATGGCGGGCGTGTCGGACATGTGTTTTCTCCTCACACGCTCATCGCAGCGTGGCTTCTCTTATGTAGTCTCGTTTGCAATAAACAACAAGATGACGCGAGCGTCACTTTCTATTTTCTGGCTATTTTCGAGACGATTTTTTTGAAACCCCAGCCTACCAATCGCCCAGTTGCGACTGCAAAAGCGCCAAAGCGGCCACGACCGCCGTGTCGGTGCGCAAAATCCGCGGGCCCAGCGAAATCGGTAAACTGTCGGCGCGCGCCAATAAATCGGCTCGCTCCCCCTCATCAAAGCCGCCCTCGGGGCCGATGAGCAAAGCCAGTTTTTTACCTTTTAAGGCCGCCAGCTCACTTGCGCCCGTGCCGCTATCGGCCGCTTCGTCGCAAAACACGATATGCCTTGCCGCGCCTTGGTTGGCCCAATCGGCGAGCAAAACATCGAGGCGAATGGGGTCCGCGACTTCTGGCAGGCTCATAATATTGCATTGCTCGGCCGCCTCAATCGTATTGGCGACCAGTTTTTCGAGGTTCACACGGCCGCCTTGCGTGCGCTTGGTGATAATCGGCACCAGCTTGCCAGCTCCCATCTCCGTGGCTTTTTGTGCCAGATAATCGAGCCGTTGTTTTTTGACGGGGGCCACCAAAAGCCAAATATCGCTGGGTGTATCTTGCTGGCGCAATTGCTCGACGGCGCGCGCCACCACTAATTTTTTCGACACCACCTCCAAAGTGGCGCGCCATTCGCCATCGCGGCCATTGAACAGCCATAGCTCGGCGCCAGCCTCTAGGCGCAAGACATTGCGCACATAATGCGCCTGTTTGGGGGCCATCTCGATGGCCGCATCGGCCTGCAAATCGGCCTCGACATGAAGGCGCTGGACGGATGAGGTCGCTCGTGTCATTTTCAAGCTCGTTTCATTTTAAGTCATCTTCGCTGTCTTGCTTGTGCCACGAAAGGGCCGACCAGTTCAATGCCACAAACAGAAGAAAACCAGCCGCCCGAGACTCTGGATACACTTGATACACAGGGCGAAACGCTTTTCATGCGCGCCCTGCCCAAGGCGGCATTGCCCTATGCGCGGCTGGCGCGCCTCGACCGCCCCATTGGCACATGGCTATTGTTCTGGCCGTGTTTTTGGGGGCTGGCGCTGGCCGCCTCAGAAGTTAACTCTTATCCGCCGCTGTCTATGCTGGGTTTATTTGCGCTCGGCTCTTTGGTGATGCGCGGCGCGGGCTGCACATTTAACGATATTGTCGACCGAGATTTCGACGCGCAAGTGGCGCGCACAGCGGCGCGGCCTCTGCCCTCTGGGCAGGTGAGCTTGCGCCAAGCTTGGTGGTTCTTAATCGGCCAACTGCTGGTTGGTTTGGCCATTTTGCTACAATTTAACGAGCTGACGATTGGCCTAGGCGTGGCCTCTTTGGTTTTGGTGGCCAGCTATCCCTTCATGAAACGCTTTACCTATTGGCCGCAGTTTTTCCTCGGCCTGACGTTCAACTGGGGTGCCTTAATGGGCTATGCCGCCGTGCATGGAAATATCAGTCAGGCCGCCGTCTGGCTTTATGCGGCAGGGGTGTTTTGGACTTTGGGCTATGACACTATCTATGCCCATCAAGACCGCGAAGACGATGCGCTTATTGGCATCAAAAGCTCGGCGCTTGCGCTGGGTCGCCATACGAAATTGGCCCTTGTGGTGTTTTACGCGGCTAGTTTGGCCTGCTTGGCGGCGGCTGGACTGCTGGGCGGCATGACGACGCTTTATTGGCCGGCCCTGGGCGTGGTGGCTTATCATATGGCTTGGCAAATTTATCAGCTGAACATCGATGACCCCGAAACTTGCCTGCGCTTGTTCCGGCTCAATCGAGATACCGGGCTGATTATTGGGGCCAGTATTTTGCTGGGTGTCTTTTAGATTTAAAACCGCGGGGCAATGCCCTATATATAGGGAATGAAGACGTCGCCAAATTTAAGCTCGAAAGCTGCGCCAAAGCTGCGCTATAGCGCCCGCGAATTGGTCCGCGACCCGAAAGTGCTGGATAAGTTGCAGCGCCGCTCCAACCTCATTGGCTTGGCGCTTGTGGCGCATAGTTGGGCGATGATTTTTGGCGCCATGGCGCTGTTTTATGTATTGCCCAACCCGATTACCTTTTTATTGGCCATCGCCATTATCGGCGCGCGCCAATTGGGGCTTGCCATTTTAATGCATGACGCCGCCCATAACGCCCTGTTTCGCACGCTGAGCTGGAATAATTGGCTGTCCGATGCGCTTTGCGGCCACCCGATGATGGCGCGCACCGATGCCTATCGGCGCTATCATTTGGTGCATCATATGAACACCCAACAAGATAGCGATCCGGATTTGATTTTGTCGAAACCATTTCCCATCACCCGCAAAAGCCTGCGCCGCAAGCTTATTCGAGACCTGACGGGACAAACCGGATATCAGCAAAGAAAAGCGCAGATTATTCAGGCGTTTGGGCCCAAGGGCCTTGGCTTTTTTGCCAGCCTGCAACAGTTTAACACCATGCTCGGCGGGGCGTTGCTGGCCAATCTGATTATTCTGGCCATTTGCAGCGCGGTGTTTCATTGGAGCTATTATTTAATCTTCTGGTTGCTGCCGTTTTTGACCTATCACATGGCGATTACGCGGCTGCGCAATATTGCCGAACACGCGATTGTGCCAGACAATGATGACCCGTTTCGCAGCTCGCGCACCACAAGGGCCAATGGGTTGGCGCGTATTTTCATTGCGCCCTATTGGGTGAATTATCATGTCGAGCATCATTTGCTAATGCATGTGCCGTGCTATCGTTTGCCGCTGTTTGAAAAAACTCTGGCCGCGGCGGGGCTGGCCGAAAAACGCGAAACGGCGCCCGGATATTTCAATGTTTTACGCCGCGCCACCTCTCGCTCGGATAGCGAAGACGGGCCGGGCGATATCGTGCATAATGGCCGCAATCGGCTGAAAGGTAATTTCACGGACGGGTTTTCTCAAGACCCTGCCGCCTCGTAACAAGTCGCTTTATCGGCTTATTTTCTTTTGTGTTTTTCTTTTGAAACGGAATATTAAATGTCAGATGCCAATCTCGACCTGGCCCAAAAAATTATTGACCTCACCCTCAAACTCGGCGCCACCCAAGCCGATGCTCTGGTAAGCGATAGCGCGTCGCTTAGCCTCTCGTGCCGCATGGGCGCCTTGGAAGATTGCGAACGCGCCGAAAGTCGCGACATCGGCCTGCGCGCGATGATTGGCCAGAAGCAAGCTTTCGTCTCGGGCTCTGCCGTCGATGACACCGCCCTCACCCAATTGGCCCAACGCGCCGTCGATATGGCGCAAGCCACGCCCGAAGACCGCTATTGCGGGTTCGCGCCCAAAGACCGATTGGCCGATGATTTTCCCGACCTCGATATTGCCGACGCTTATGAGCCAAGCGCGCCCGAGCTGCAAGCCATGGCCGAGGCCTGCGAAGACAGCGCGCGCGGCGTTGCGGGCATTACCAATTCCGAAGGCGCCGGCGCCGGCTGGGGTCGCTCGACCACCGCATTGGCAACCAGCGATGGGTTCGCGGGCAGTTATACCAGCACTAGTTTTTCGGTCAGCTGCGCCGTTATCGGCGGCGAAGGCGAAGCGATGGAACGCGATTACGCCAGCCATACGGCGCGCCATTTAGAAGATTTAGACGCACCAGCCGACATTGGCATACGGGCTGGCGAGCGCACCATCGGGCGCTTGAACGCGCGCAAAATGGAAAGCTGCAAAACCAATGTCGTCTATCACCCGCGTGTCTCCTCTTCGCTGCTCGGCCATTTGGCGGGGGCCATTACTGGCACTTCCATCGCGCGCGGCACATCGTTTTTGCGCGAAGAAATGGGCCAAAAAATCATGTCCGACAGCATTACCATTTGCGACGACCCGCTGCGCCCACGCGGCCTGCGCTCCGCCGCCTTCGATGGCGAGGGCGTGGTGACGCAAGCCTTCAATCCGGTCGTGGCGGGGGGTTTGCAAAGCTGGTTTTTAGACAGCGCCTCGGCGCGTCAATTGGAGCTGGAAACCAATGGTCGCGCGGGGCGTGGCATTGGCGGACCGCCCAGCCCGTCGGCGACCAATCTATATATGCAAGCCGGCAGCCAAAGCGTTGCGGCCCTGCTGAAAGACATCGGCACTGGGTTTTATGTCACCGAGCTTATCGGCATGGGGGTCAATGGGGTGACGGGCGATTATAGTCGCGGCGCCTCTGGATTTTGGATTGAAAACGGCGAGGTTAGTTTTCCGGTCAGTGAGATGACCATTGCGGGCAATTTGAAAGATATGTTCTTGCACATGACCCCGGCCGATGATTTGCAATTCCGCCATGGCATAAATGCGCCCACGCTCTTGGTCGAGGGCATGTCGCTGGCCGGACTTTAGGCCATCGCCATTCGAGGGCATGAAAGCGCGCCTCAATATGGTATACATCAGAATCAGAAACAGTGAGAGAGCCACGTGAGCAAAACCAGCGATGTCCATGACAGTTTAAATGTCACGCATAATCAGCGTCACGACGTGCAAGCCAGCTATCAGGCGCGGCGGTCGCGCTCGCTGGCGCTTATCGAGCGGATGTTGCGCAGTTATTTGCGTCCCTATCTGCCGCTCTTGGGGCTCTCGATTGTTGCCAATGTTATCGTCGCGGCCACAACTGGTGCCCTGCCATGGTTTATTCAAATGGCCATCGACGAAGTGTTTAACGGCAAAAATGAAACCATGTTGCTGCTCATCCCCGTCGGGGTCATCGCGGTTTCGATTATCAAAAGCCTCGCCACCTATGCCTCCAATGTGATTATGAATTTCGTCGGCCAAGGCTCCACCGCTAATTTGCAGCGCGATTTATTCGCCCGCCTGATGCGCGGCGACCTGGCCTATGTCTCCACCCAACATAGCGGCGCCTATATTTCCATTTTCATGAATGACGCCACCCGCCTGCGCGATACTGTGTCGGGCACGATTATTGCTTTCGCGCGGCATTTGTTAACCATTGTCGCGCTCATCGCTTTCATGTTCACCATCAATTGGCATTTGGCGCTGATTTACACAATTATTGTGGTGCCCATGGGATTGGTTTCGATGCGCCGTTTGGGCAAAGTCACCCGCTCGGCCTCGCGCCAAGGGCTCGAGGAAACCAGCGAATTATCGACCTTCATCGTCGAAAGCTTAACCGGTTTGCGCATCGTCAAAGCCTATGGGCAAGAAGACCAGCAGATTAGCCGCGCCCGCGCCACCATCGACCGCGTTCTCGATTACACCATGCGGGCCTTGCGCGCCCGCGCCGCCGCCAGCCCCGCCATTGAAGGCCTGGCCGGATTTGCCGTGGGCGCGATTATTTACGTCGGCGGCTATCAATCGATGCAGGGCAATTTAACGGCGGGCGAATTTATGGGCTTTATCACCGCGCTGCTGGCGGTCTATCAGCCGCTGCGCTCGGTGGCCAATATTCAAACGATTTTGCAAGAAGGGGTCTCCGCCGGCACACGAGTTTTTTCCATCCTCGACCAAAAAGACGCCATCCTCGACACCCCAAATGCCAAACCGTTGAAAATCGAAAACGGCGAAATTAGCTTCGACCAAGTGAGTTTCCAATATGCGGGACGCGATATTCCGGCGCTGAACGATGTCTCCATTCATGTGCCCGCGGGCAAGACCGTTGCTTTGGTCGGGCAATCGGGCTCGGGCAAATCGACTTTGCTGAACCTCGTGCTGCGTTTCTTTGATGTCAGCGGCGGGCAAATTCAAATCGACGGGCAAGATATCCGCTCGGTCGACCTCAATAGTCTGCGCCGTGCCACCGCCTTGGTGACGCAAGACCCGTTTTTATTCGACGATACGATTGCCAACAATATTTCTTACGGCAAGCAAGATTTCTCGCAAGCCGACATCGAACAAGCCGCCAAACAAGCGGCCGCGCATGAGTTTATCGTCGATATGCCAGAGGGCTATCAGACCCGTGTGGGCGAAAGCGGGCTGCGGCTTTCGGGCGGGCAAAAACAACGTATTGCCATCGCCCGCGCCATGCTCAAAGACGCCCCTATTTTGCTGCTCGATGAAGCCACTTCGGCGCTGGATACGGCTTCCGAACAAAAAGTGCAGACGGCGCTGACGCAGTTAATGAAAGGGCGCACCTCGCTGGTTATCGCCCATCGCCTATCGACGATTATGCATGCCGATGAAATATTTGTGATGCGCGAAGGCCAAGTGGTGGAACATGGCACGCACACGCAATTGCTCGACAAGCGCGGCGTTTATGCCGACCTCTATGAGCGCCAGTTTGACAATGGAAACGGGTAATGGCCGCCCTGCGGCTTTATCAAATTATCGTTTTTTTGGCGGCGCCGTTTTTGCGCCTCAGCTTATCGCGCCGCGCCGCCAAGGGACGCGAAGATAAAACCCGCTTGCGCGAACGCTTGGGGCGCGCGTCCGTGCGTCGGCCCTTGGGGCATTTGGTTTGGGTGCATGCGGCCAGCGTGGGCGAGACCCTATCGGTTTTGCCGCTGCTCGAAGATATTTTAACCAGCCGCCCCGCCCAGAGCGTTTTGCTTACCACGGGCACGCTTACCTCGGCGCGTTTGGTGGCTAAATTTCAAACCACCCATCCCGATTTGCGCCCGCGCCTGAAGCATCAGTTCGCCCCGCTAGACCGCCCGCCTTATGTTTCCGCTTTTCTCGACCATTGGCAGCCCAATGCCGCGTTTTGGGTAGAGAGCGAATTATGGCCGAATTTAATTCTCGCCTGCACCCAACGCGATATTCCGCTGGTTATGATCAATGGCCGTCTATCGCCGAAAAGCTTTTCGCGTTGGCAAAAAATCTCCGCCACGGCGCGCCGCCTGCTCGGGGCTTTTTCTTTGCTGATGGCGCAAGATGCCACCACGGCCGAGCGGCTAAAAGGCTTGGGCCTCACGAATATTAAGACGCCGGGTAATTTAAAGCTGGATGCGCCGGCCCTGCCAGTCGAGCCTGCGGAGCTATCGGCCTTGCAAAAAAGCTTCGGCGAGCGCCCGCTTTGGTTGGGTACCAGCACCCATGCCGACGAGGAAGTGCGCTTGGGCGAAGCGCATCGGATGATTAAAACCAGCGTCGCAAATGTGCTGACCCTCATCGCCCCGCGCCACCCCGATAGAGGCGATGCGCTGGCCAAACAATTGCGCGACGCGGGCCACAAGCTGGCGCAGCGCAGCCATGGCGAGCTGCCCGATGGCGATACGGATATTTATCTGCTGGATACTTTGGGCGAGCTGGGATTGTTTTATCGGCTGGCCGATATCGTGCTGATGGGCGGTACGTTAATTCCCCATGGCGGGCAAAACCCCATTGAGGCAGCACGCCTTCACTGCGCGATATTGCACGGGCCGCATATTGAAAATTTCCAAGAAATTTTCGAGGCCCTAGAGGCGCGCCAAGCCATTGCTTCCATAGCCGATACGCCCACTTTGGCGGCACAAGTAAAAGCGCTGATGCAAAATCCAGCGACGGTAAAGCAAATGTCGGAAGCGGCGCTATCTTTTGCCGAGGAAATGACCGGCACACGCGCCCGCGTTGTGGATTTGCTAGCGCCCTATTTGGCCGCTCAAGATGCGCCCACGCCGCGCCCACAGATGCGGGAGGCGCATGATGGCTGAACCACGGTTTTGGCAATCTAGGGCGCATCCCCTATCGCTGGCCATATCGCTAGCCTTGACGCCCGTGAGCTTTTTATATGCCGGGCTGGAGGCGCTGAACCGCAAGGTCACGCAAGCGCAGCACCCGGGAAAACCGGTTATTTGCGTTGGTAATTTAACCGCCGGCGGGGCGGGCAAAACCCCGACCGTGCAATGGCTCACCCAATGGCTGACACAAGAGACCCGCGCGCCTGCGGTTTTATCGCGCGGCTATGGCGGCAGCCTGAAAGGCCCCTTGAAAGTAGACCCGGCGCAGCATTCGGCCGCGCAAGTGGGCGATGAACCCCGCATGTTGGCCGAAGCTTGCGCGGTTTATATTGGCGCCGACCGCCACCAAAGCCTGCGTTTGGCCGCGCAAGATGGCCATGAGGTGATGGTGAAGGACGACGGATTTCAAAACCCCGCGATGGCGCATCACTTTAATTTAATCGTCGTGGATGGCGCCACTGGGCTCGGCAATGGACGGCTTTTGCCAGCCGGGCCGTTGCGCCAACCGCTCTCGGTGGCCTTAAAAAAACTCGATGCCCTGCTGATCATCGGCGCGCCCAGCCACGCCAGTCTTGCCCCTTTGCGAAAAGCCGTGGAGGCCATGGGCAAACCAATCTTTTTCGGCCAGATAGAACCACAAAGCCCGCGGCCCAAAAAATCGGCCGCCCGCGTGCATGCTTTTTGCGGCATTGCCAAGCCGGAAAAATTTATCGCCAGCCTGCGCGGCCATGGCTATGAGGTGGCACAAGTCACAAGCTTTGGCGACCACCACGGCTTCACGGCAGCCGAAGCCGAGCGCCTTTTGGCTTCGGGTTTAACCTTAATGACCACGCAAAAAGATATGGCGCGCTTGCAAGGCTCCCCCGAAGGCTCAGCGCTGGCGCGTCTGGCCGAAACGGCCAACACGCTGCCCATCGCTTTGCACATTGCCGATGAAGCCGCCTTGCAAACCGCCATACAAAAAGCTCTGGCCGATAAACAAGCCAGCCAAATTTACAAATCTTATTGAAATTATCGGCTGGGCGAGCCGGTGACCACCAAGGCAGGGTCGATGCGCGCGCCGCCCCAGAACATCCGCCAATCTAAATGCGGGCCCGTCGAGCGACCGGTGGAGCCGACCGTGGCGATGACATCGCCAGCCGCGACTTGGTCGCCGACCTTCACGTTTAAACTATCCAAATGCATATAGGCGGAGATGACTTTGAGGCCGTGGTCGATGAAAATCAAACCGCCCTCGAAATACATATCCGGCTCGGCCAAGGTAACTTTGCCCGGCGCGGGCGCCACCACTTGGGTGCCGCGCGGTGCTGCAATATCAATGCCGAAATGAGGCCGACGCGGCTCGCCATTGTAAAATCGCTGACTGCCATAAACGCCGCTAATGCGCCCTTTCACGGGCCAGCGGAAGCTTTGCGAAAAATCAGCCTCGCGGCGCAAACCTGCGCGCGCTTGGCGTTTCAATTTGCCTTGCGCGATAATGCGCGCCATGGCCGCTTCGGGCGGGGTCACCATAGTGGGTGGCAGCCCGTCGATGCGCTGAATAGAATAGCGGCGCTTGGTTAAGGTCAGCGGCACATGCGCCGATTTTTTGCCCCGCGTGAAAGCAATTTCTTGGCGCAATTTCGCGTCTCGGCCAAACCCCAACACCGTGTAATTATCCACCACAGGCAGCGCCGCGCCATTGAGGCTAACTTTTGTGCCCTCGGTCAACTGCAAGACCACCAGACCGCCTTGGCTAAATTTTCCGCTTTGGCTTTTCACGAAGTCAGACGACAGCTCGCGCGCTTGCACATTTACTTGCAGAGCCACGAACAGCAGCAAAAACAAAGACGCCAGCTTAAGCATTTATCTTTGCGCCAATTCGGCTTGCATCGACGCATCGGCGTCGACATAAGGCTCTTGGCGATCGACGCTCCAATAGCGCAAATCTTCCAGCGCAATCTGCTTGCCGGTGATGGCGCATCTAACAAAGGCACCGGGCATGACGACGTCAAAATCTCCATCGAGATATTTAATCTTGGCTTCCCCACCGCTCATAATGATTTCCTTCTGGTCTGATTTTCAGACATTACAATAATTGCCCCTGATTGCCATCGCTAGGCTTTTTCGAAGCTGGTTTTTTGCGCGCCTTGGCATCCCCTTTGGTGGCTGTCCCGCCTTCCACGCGCGCCGCAAGATTTTGCGCCCCCGCCAGACGAATGTCGAGCCGCGTGCCTTCGGGTGCTTGGCTGGCTTGGCGCACGGGTTTTCCCTGTTCGGTCAACACCAGCGCAAAGCCCCGCTCTAAAATGCTTTCGTGGCTCAGCAAGCGCAATTGGCGGGCACCCGATTGCACTTTGGCGGCGCGTCGTTCCAACCCGCTGTGGATTTGCATTTGGGCACGTTGCCAGAGGCCCGCCATGCGCTCGCCCTCATGGCGCAAGCGCACTTGCAAGGCCATAGGCGTTAAGCGGGCGGCGGCTTGGCTAAAGCGCGCGCCCTGCGTCTGAATATGGTTTTGCAAAGCGCCGCCGAGGCGTTGCGAAAATGTGTCTAATCGTTGCGCGGGCAGTGCCAGAATATCTTCGAGCTTGGGCAAGCCGCGCGCAAGCCCCGCAAGATGCGCGCTTTGGCGTTCCAGCTCGCGCCCTTGGGCGCGGCGCAACCGCAGGCCCAAATCTTCTATTTGCGCGCTTAAATCTGCCCGCACGGGCACCGCCATTTCGGCCGCCGCTGTCGGCGTTGGGGCGCGTCGGTCGGCGGCATAATCGAGCAGCGTCGTGTCGGTCTCATGGCCCACGGCAGAGATGAGCGGAATGTCAGATTGCGCGGCGGCGCGCACGACAATCTCTTCATTAAAACCCCAAAGGTCTTCCAAACTGCCGCCACCGCGCGCAACGATCAGAACGTCAGGGCGTGCGATATCGCCCTCGGCGCCCTCGACGGGCAGAGCATTAAAGCCAGCGATGGCCTTGGCCACTTCCTCGGCGCAGGTTTCGCCTTGCACGCGCACCGGCCAGACCAAGACATGGCGGGGAAACCGATCGCTCAGGCGATGCAAAATATCGCGTATCACCGCCCCGCTGGGGCTGGTAATCACGCCGATGGTTTCGGGTAAAAACGGCAAAGGTTTTTTGCGCTCTGCCTCGAACAGACCTTCGGCGGCCAATTGTTTTTTGCGCGCTTCTAAAAGCGCCATTAAGGCGCCCTCGCCGGCTGGCTCCATCGTCTCGACGACCAATTGATAGCGCGATTGTCCGGGGAAAGTGGTCAGCTTGCCCGTCATCACCACCTCGAGCCCTTGCTCGGGTTGCATGGTTAATTTTTGCGCTGTGCCCTTCCACATGACGCCTGCCAAAACCGCTTTTTCGTCTTTCACATCAAAATAAACATGGCCAGAGGCGGGGCGCGACACGCGGCCCAATTCGCCGCGCACGCGCACATGGCCGAAACTATCTTCGACCAGTCGCTTCACTTGCCCCGAAAGCTCCGAGACGCTCAGCTCTATAAGATTGTCACCTGTTAGGCTCATTTCGGGTTTACGCTTCCTGTTTTCCAGCCGCGCTTTGGGCAAGGCCATGTGATTTTAACTTATCGAGTGTTTATGATATGACAAATAACTTTTAGCGATTCTCGCTATCTAGACCTAACCCAAGCATGACACGCTTCGCGATAAGAGACAAAGATGACCGATATAGATACTTCGACAAAACGCAATATTTTGGTTTTGGGCTCTGGCGGACGCGAACACGCTCTATGTTGGAAAATAGCCCAAAGCCCGCTGCTGAACACGCTCTATTGTGCGCCGGGAAATGGCGGCACCGCCAGCGTCGCCCACAATGTGGCGCTCGAGATGAGCGACCACGCGGCCGTCATCCAATTTTGCCAAGAGAAAAACATTCACCTTGTGGTCATTGGCCCGGAAGCCCCCCTTGTGGCAGGGCTTGGGGATGATTTACACGCCGCCAATATCGCCGCCTTTGGGCCCAGCCGCGAGGCCGCCCAACTCGAGGGCTCGAAAGGCTATACCAAAGACCTCTGCGCCGAAGCCGATATTCCCACCGCCGCTTATGGCCGCTTCGATAATGCCGCCGAGGCTTTGGCCTATTTAGAGACCCAAAGCGCGCCCATCGTGGTGAAAGCCGATGGGCTGGCAGCCGGCAAAGGCGTGATTATTGCCGAGACCATGCAACAAGCGCGCGATGGCGTGGCCGATATTTTCGACGGCGCATTTGGCGCGGCTGGGGCCGAGCTGGTCATCGAAGAATTTATGACTGGCGAGGAAGCCAGTTTCTTCGTGCTGTGCGACGGCGAAAACGCGCTGCCCTTGGCCACCGCCCAAGACCATAAACGCGTGGGCGATGGCGACACGGGCCCCAATACGGGCGGCATGGGCGCCTATTCGCCGGCCTCGATTATGACCCAAGAGCTGATTGATATATCCATGCAGCAAGTCATTTACCCGACTTTGCAAGCCATGGCCAAACGCGGCACGCCCTATCGCGGCGTGTTATATGCCGGCCTGATGCTGACACCCGATGGGCCCAAATTGGTGGAATATAATGCCCGCTTCGGCGACCCCGAATGCCAAGTGCTGATGATGCGCCTGGCCAGCGATATTGTGCCCGCGTTAGAGGCTTGCGCCAGCCCCGATGGCAGCGCCTCTCTGGCTGGCCTGTCGCTGGATTGGCACCCAGATATGGCGATGACCGTGGTGATGGCCGCCAATGGCTATCCGGGGTCTTATGAGAAGGGCAGCGTGATTGAGGGGCTGGATAAAGTGAGCGCCGCCACCGTGTTTCATGCTGGCACCACGCGCGCGGAAGATGGTAGCCTGCGCGCCATCGGTGGGCGCGTTTTAAATGTCACGGCGCTTGGCAAAACGGTGGCGCAAGCGCAAGCAAATGCCTATGCTGGCGTCGATAGGATTGAATGGCCGCAAGGGTTTTGCCGTCGCGATATCGGACATAAAGAAATAGCGCGCGAAGGCTAAAGGCCAAAGGGCGAAAAAAGCAAAAGATGAGGGAGACAAACAGATGAAAGATGAGGGTATTGAACGCTTTGGCGGCACGAAAGATATTGCGGAAACGCATAAATTTGACCAAGCCAAGCTAGAACAATATGCGCTCGCACATGTGGAGGGTTTTGAAGGCCCGCTCGAAGTGCGCCAGTTCAAGGGCGGGCAATCCAACCCCACGTATCAGCTCATCACCCCCAATAAAAAATATGTCATGCGCCGAAAGCCGCCCGGCAAATTGCTGCCTTCGGCGCACGCTGTCGATCGCGAATATAAAGTGATTACCGCTTTGGGCAGCACGGGTTTTCCTGTGCCGCGCACCTATTGCCTGTGCGAAGACGAAAGCATTACTGGCACGATTTTTTATATTATGGATATGGTCGAGGGGCGCATTTTATGGGACCCGCAATTGCCCGATATCCCGCGCGAAGGCCGCCGCCCTATTTTTGAGGCGAAGATTAAAACTTTGGCGCAATTGCATAACACCGATTACAAAGCCATCGGCTTAGAAGATTTTGGCAAACCGGGCGATTATTTCGCCCGCCAAATCTCGCGCTGGACGAAACAATATCAGCTCTCCGAAACGCAAGAAATCGGCAGTATGAATAAGCTCATCGATTGGCTGCCGGGCAATATTCCGGGCAATGAGGAAGTGTCGATTGTGCATGGCGATTATCGCCTCGACAATATGGTGCTGCACCCAAGCGAGCCAAAAGTCGCCGCCGTTCTCGACTGGGAGCTATCGACTTTGGGTCATCCGCTGGGCGATTTTACCTATCACTTAATGCAATGGTATATGCCCAATGATGCGGGCAGCACCAACACGCTGCTGGGCTGCGATTTCGCCGAGCTGAACATCCCCGATAAAGATGAGTATATTCGTGCCTATTGCGAGCATACCGGACGCGATGGCATTGAGAATATGGATTATTATATCGCCTATAATATGTTCCGCTTGGCGGGTATTTTGCAAGGCATCGTCGGTCGCGTGCGCGATGGCACGGCCTCCAACGCCCATGCCGCAGCCATGGCAGACCGCGTGAAACCGCTGTCCGATATGGGCTGGGAATTTGCTCTCAAAGCCGGCGCGGTTTAGCCCAAAGCGGGGATTATCGCGACAGCGGCGTACAGAAAATTAATTCCGTATCGCCTTTTAGCCGACGCTCCACTTCAGCAAACCCATCGGGGACCTGAAAAACAGCGCGTTTGTCTTCTTCGACGACAATCAGCGCCTCTTCGGCCAGCCAGCCGCCGCGCTGCAAAGCAGATAAGGCGCGCTCGCCAAGCCCCTGACGATACGGCGGGTCGGCGAACACTAAATCATAAACGCCGCCGCCCGTGCAGGGCCCTAAATCTGTGGCATCGCGACGAAAAATCTTGCTGTGTCCGGTTGCCTGACACGTCTCTACATTGTCTCGAATGGCGCCGCGCGCCGCGCTTTGCGTTTCGATGAAAAGGCAAAAATTGGCGCCGCGCGATAAAGCCTCTAGCCCCAAGGCACCTGTGCCGGCGAATAAATCAAGCACCCGCAAATCAGTTAAATCGAGCCGCGAGGTGAGCATGGAAAACAAAGCTTCGCGCGTGCGGTCTGTGGTGGGGCGCGTTTGCGTTCCTTTGGGCGCGCGCAAAGGTTTGCCGCGCCACTTACCGCCGACCACGCGCATCGGGCGAGCCTTTTCTAGAGGACGGGGTTCGAGAGGAAGGGGTTCGAGCGGCAGGCTTATTGCCCGACGGTTTCGAATTTTTACGTTTCGCGCTATGCGCTTTTATCGGCTCTTGGGTATCGCGGGGCTTTCCGCGCCCTTTGTCGGCGCGCGAGCCCCCTTTGTCGGCGCGCGAGCGCGGTGTCGTTTCGGCTGTGGCATCCTCTTGCTTGTCCATCGAAGCGCCGCGCACAGTGCCATCGACAATCGATTGCCAATTCTTGCCCAATTGCTGGCGCAACACACGTCGTGGCACTTCTTCGACTTTGCCCTCGTCCAATTGACCCAATTGAAACGGCCCAAACGAGAGACGCAAAAGTCGGTTCACTTTCAAATCCAGCGCTTCTAGCACCCGTTTGATCTCGCGGTTTTTACCTTCGCGCAGCGCCATAGACAGCCAAACATTGCCGCCTTGCTGGCGCTCCAGTGTGGCGTCGATGGATTTATAATTGACCCCATCAATGGTGATGCCGTGTTTGAGCTCTTTTAGCTTGGCCTCATCGGCCTTGCCAAAGGCGCGCACCCGATAGCGGCGCAGCCAACCGGTGCTGGGCAATTCTAGCAAGCGCTTCATGCCGCCATCATTGGTCAACAGCAGCAAGCCTTCGGTATTAATATCGAGCCGACCCACGGCATTGACCCGTGGCAGACTGGCTGGCAATTTTTGAAACACCGTATCGCGGCCTTGCGGGTCGCGCGCCGTGGTCACCAATCCTGCTGGCTTATGATAGCGCCAGAGGCGGGGCGGGTCGGGCTCGGCGACGGGCTTGCCATCGACGGTGATTTTGTCTTTCGCGGTGACATTGAAAGCGGGTGTGTCGAGCCGGCGGCCATTCACCGCAATGCGGCCATCGGCCACCATGCGCTCGGCATCGCGGCGCGAACACACGCCCGCCCGGGCCAGCACTTTGGCGATACGGTCGCCTTCAAATTGGGAGGTTTTTTCATCACTCATCCCTCCCCTGTAGCACGCGCCGCGCCTCGCGTGCTAGTGTCGTTTCAACAAGCGATAGGGGAAGCGCTATGGATTATATGCAATTGGCCATCGAACAAGCCCAAGCGGCCGCCGAGCAAGGCGAAGTGCCCGTCGGCGCCGTGCTGGTGGGGCCCAATGGCGAGGTTTTGGCAAGCGCCCAAAACCAAATGCGCAGCCAAAACGACCCCACGGCACATGCAGAAATGAGCGTCATTCGCGAGGCTTGCGCCAAATTGAGCCAAGAGCGCCTGCTCGAATGCGACCTCTATGTCACCCTTGAGCCCTGCCCCATGTGCGCTGGCGCCATCGCACACGCCCGCATTCGGCGGCTATATTATGGCGCCAGCGATAGAAAAGGCGGCGCGGTCGACAATGGCGTCGCGCTTTTTGCCCAAGACACCTGCCATCATGCGCCAGAGGTCATCGGCGGTTTGCGCGAAGCCGAATGTGCGGCCCTTCTGAAAGGTTTTTTTGCCCTGCGGCGAAATGAACCTGTTTAAAGCATTTTTTTGGTGGCACTGCCTCAGGCTTTATTCTAGGGTTTGCGTTGAAACTTAGGGAGAAGAAAAATGATTTTCGAACACAACGACCGCACGAAAGAGCTGATTGCTCGCGTCGAAGGATTTATGGATGCCCATATTTATCCGAATGAAATTACCTATCATCAGCAAATGGACGCTTTCCGCGCAGACGGAAATCCGTGGCAAGTTGTGCCGATTTTGGAAGAGTTGAAAGACAAAGCCAAAGAAGAAGGCCTGTGGAACCTGTTCCTGCCAGAAAGCGAACGCGGTTTTGGCCTCTCCAATGTCGAATATGCCCCGTTGTGCGAAATTATGGGCCGCGTTGGTTTTGCCTCGGAAGTGTTTAACTGCTCCGCGCCAGACACCGGCAATATGGAAGTTTTGGAACGCTACGGCAATGACCGCCATAAAGAAGAATATATGGTGCCTTTGCTGAACGGCGAAATTCGCTCGGCGTTCTTGATGACCGAACCTGCCGTGGCTTCCTCGGATGCCACCAATATTGAAACCCGCATCGAGCGCGATGGCGACGAATATGTCATCAATGGCACGAAATGGTGGTCTTCGGGGGTTGGCGATCCACGCTGCAAAATTGCTATCGTGATGGGCAAAACCAATCCAGAAGCGCCGCGTCACCAACAGCAGAGCCAAGTTTTGGTTCCCCTCGATGCCCCAGGCATTGAAGTGCTGCGGATGCTGCCTGTGTTTGGCTATGATGATGCCCCCCACGGCCATGCCGAAGTGCGCCTCACCAATGTTCGCGTGCCGGTTGAAAATCTCTTGCTCGGCGAAGGCCGTGGCTTTGAGATTGCCCAAGGACGTCTTGGCCCTGGCCGCATTCACCACTGCATGCGCACCATCGGCGTTGCCGAACGCGCGCTGGAGAAAATGATTACCCGTCTGATGAGCCGGGTCGCTTTTGGCAAGCGGGTTTCTGAATATAGCATTTGGGAACAACGCATCGCCGAAGCGCGGACCAACATCGAAATGAGCCGTCTTTTGACCATGAAGGCTGCCTATATGATGGATACGGTTGGCAATAAAGTGGCCAAGAGTGAGATTGCCCAAATTAAAGTGGCAGGCCCTCGCATTGCGCTGCAAATCATCGACGATGCCATTCAAGCCCATGGTGGCGGCGGCGTGACGACAGACTTCGGTCTGGCGAAAATGTATGCCGGTATCCGTACCCTGCGCTTGGCCGATGGCCCCGATGAAGTGCACAATCGCACCATCGCGCGTTTGGAAATGAAAAAATACGCCGACCTGTCGCAAGCCAATGAAGATGGCATGAAGACACTCGACGTCCCGCGTGGCTAATTTTCAATAGTCATTTGGATTTCAAGAAACCCCGTCGCTTTCCAGCGGCGGGGTTTTTTTAGCGGCGACCGAACAAGCGTTCGATATCGGCCAGCTTTAATTCCACATAGGTCGGGCGACCATGGTTGCATTGACCCGAATTGGGCGTGGCTTCCATATCGCGCAACAGCGCGTTCATTTCTTCGCCGTTCAACCGACGCCCCGCCCGCACCGAAGTATGACACGCCAGCGTGCCAGCAATTTCTTCCAGCCGTTCTTTGAGCGCCAGTCCGGCTCCCAGCTCGGACATTTCTTGCGCCATATCGCGCAACAGGCCCGTGCAATCGGCGCCATAAAGCATGGCAGGCACTTCGCGCAATAAGACCGCCACGCGGCCATCACTGCCCGGGCCAAAGCGCTCGATGACAAAGCCCAGCTCGGTTAATTCGGCTGCTCGGCTTAAAATCAAATCGCCTTCCTCGGGTTCTAATTCGGCCACTTCGGGCACCAGAAGAATTTGCCGCGCAATGCCGCGTTCGGCCATTTGCGTCTTCATCCGCTCATACACCAAGCGCTCGTGCGCCGCGTGCTGGTCGACGATGACGAAGCCATCATGGGTTTGCGACAAAATATAAGTCTCGTGCAATTGCGCCCGTGCCAGCCCCAAAGGCAGATGCGTCGGCACCGGCTCGCCCGCATAGTGCGCTGCCTGCGGTGTGGAAAGCCAGTCGGCGGCCGCTTCGCGTATAGCTTCCCCTTCCCCTTCCCCTTGCCCCTCCATCGGGGCTTGAAAACGCTGTGCCGTGACGAAACTGCCTTGCGGGTTTGGCTGTCCCGTGCCTATGCCGCCGGGGCGAAACGCCGACATGGTCTGCTCGGCCACCGTGGTGGAGGCGCGATGCCCCGCCTCGGCCATACTGGCACGCAAGCCGCCGACAATCATCGAGCGAATAAGCCCGGCATCGCGAAACCGCACTTCGGTTTTGGCCGGATGCACATTGACGTCCAGCTCGCTCGGGTCCAGCTCGATAAACAGCGCCAAGGCGGGATGACGATTGCCCGCCAGAAAATCTTGATAGGCCCCGCGCACCGCCCCGTTTAATAATTTGTCACGCACTGGTCGTCCGTTGACCACCAAATATTGCTTCTGCGCGGTCGCGTGATTAAACGTCGGCAGACCCGCAAAGCCATATAGGCGCACGCCCTCTCGTGTGGCCAAAACGGGCACCGCATTATCGGCAAAATCGCGCCCTAAAATGGCGCCGAGGCGTTTCAATTGCGCCGTATCACCCTGCTCTGGCGGATAAGCAAAACTCTTGCGCCCATCGCTGGTTAGGCTGAACCCAATGTGCGGATTGGCCATCGCCAGACGGCGCAAAATATCGCTAACCGCTGTGGTCTCAGCGCGGTCGGATTTTAAAAATTTCAACCGCGCGGGGGTGGCATAGAATAAATCGCGCACTTCCACGCGGGTACCCATTTGACCCGCCGCTGGTTTAACGTGGCCTAGCTTGCCGCCATCCAGGCGAATTTCATGCGCCGTATCCCCCTCGCCCGTGCGGCTGACAATCGACAGGTGCGCCACCGCGCCAATGCTCGGAAGAGCCTCGCCGCGAAAGCCAAGACTGGCGATGCGGAACATTTTATCGCCGCCATCGCCCTCGGGTAATTTCGACGTCGCATGGCGCTCGACCGCCAGGCTCAATTCATCGGCATCCATGCCGTGGCCATTGTCTTCGATGAGGATAAGTGTCTTGCCGCCCGCGCCTAAGCTCACGTCAATTTGTGTAGCTTTGGCGTCAATGGCGTTCTCGACCAATTCTTTCACCGCGCTGGCTGGGCGCTCGACCACTTCGCCCGCCGCGATGCGGTTGATGGTATCTTCGAGTAAGCGACGAATGCGGCTCATGGCTTACGCTCCCCATTTTGTAAATAATGTTTGGCGCGAATTTTTCCGGCCTCGACGGCGGGTTGCGAAAACGCATCGACGCCCAATCCATCGGCCGTATAAATCGTCTCGAGTTGTAAATGCATCAGCACTTCACCAAGGCTCTCATCGCCTATCGCGCCAAGCTCGATATGGCGCACGGGGCGTTTGGCCTCGGCCAGTACATCGAGGGTGGCGCGCGCTTCGGCGTCGACCAAATCGCCCATCGCATGGCCAGCCAAAGCGGCCAAATCAGGGTCTTGCGAAAAATCATCCGGCACGCCCGCGCCTTGGCCGCGCGTCTCGTGGGTGATGAGCGTGTACAGCTTGTCATCGGGCCCATCTAGATAGAGCTGCAATTGCGAGTGCTGATCGACCGGGCCCAGCGCATTGACCGGCACCGAGCCATGGCCGCCTTTGCCCAAGCTCTCGCCCCAAAGCTGGCGATGCCAAAAGGCCAAACGCTCCAGCGCGTCGGCATAGGGCATCATCACATGGACGTTTCGCCCCGCTTGCATATGCGCCAGATGAAGCGCCGCGCCTTTTAAGGGCTCAAAATCTTGCGGCGCGCCTTGCAGGCCAGCCATCGCTTTTTGCGCTCCGGCACGCACGGCCTCGGGGTCGCAGCCAGCCCAAATGGCGGGCAAAAGGCCGACATTGCTGAGCACGGAAAACCGCCCGCCGATATCGCTTTCATGTGGCAGCAGCGGAAACTCATAGGCCCGTGCCAAGCGCCTCAGCGCATTATCGCCACCGCCCGCAATGCCTGCCAGATGATGCGACGGTTTGGCGCCTGCCGCCTCGAGCGCCAGAAGCGCACCGCCCAATTGCATCATCGTCTCGGCCGTGCCGCCCGATTTAGAGACCACGAAAAACCGCGTGCTGGCCATATCGCCTTGCAAAATTTTGGCAAAACTTGTGGCGTCGAGATTATCGGCAAAAATTAAATCCGGGCCGAGGGAACGGCTCTGGGCTTGCGCCAAAACCTGCGCGCCCAAGCTAGAGCCGCCCGTGCCCAGAATGACGATGCGTTGCGCATCTTGCGCCAAAGCGCGCGCCATCTGGTGCATGGCGGCCACATCGTCTTGCTTTTCGGCCAATGCCATATGCGGCAAGGGTGCTTTTTGATAAGTGCCATGATGGGGGGCCAAAGCGGCCAGCGCCGCCTCATAAAGCGGTGTGGTGGTGGCGCATAGCGCAGAAGTCAGGTGCTGGAGCATCGAGGTATACCCGCCATTAAAATGCCTTGGAGGCGCCATCTTATCAGCCCTTCGCCCTTTTACCAATGGCCAAGCGCGCGCCCTCAAGAGGGGCCGCACAGGCAAGCCTTGCACTTCGCGCGCCAATCGCTAAATTGTGCGCCATGACGTCAGGTAAGCAGAGCAAATCACCGCCCGCCCCAAAGGGGACGGACACAGACCCCCAGCCGAGCCAAAAATGGGCCGAACGGCTTTTGCTGGGCGGCGCTATTTTGGGGCTGTTTATCGCCGTGGTAACCGCCACGCCAAGCGACCGAAAACGCCTATCGCAAGACGGCGCCATCGCCAAGGTGAACGAACAGCATATCGACCGCACAGAATTTGCTGGCGCCTATCAAGCTTTGCTCGCCGATAAAAACAAAGCCCCGACGCAGGCCGATAAAAAACTCGTCCTCGACCGCCTCATCGAAGAAGAACTTTTGGTGCAGCGCGGCCTGGAAATTGGTCTGCTGGAGGGCGATGCCAGCGTGCGCAAAGCCGTGGCCATGGCGGTGATTGAATTTGTCTTGGCGCAAAAAGGCTCAGACGCGCTCAGCGAAGCCAATTTGCGGCGTTTTTACAATGACCATAAAGCCCGTTTTACCCCTGCCAATCGGCTGCAAGTGGCGCGTCTTTTCGTGCCCTATGGCGAGCCGTCCCAATCGGCCGAGATGACCGAAAAGCTGGATGCCATCCGCGATGCTTTGCGCGGCGGTATGGATTTCAAGCAAGCCGACGAGACCTTCGGGACGCCGATTTTACCCGCCCTACCGCGGGTTATGCTGACGCCTGCGAAAATGACCGATTATCTGGGGCCCGAGCTAACCCAATCGGCCAGCCGCTTGCCGCAAGGGGCCATTTCCGATGCTTTGGCGGGCCCGACGGGCTGGCATTTTTTGAAAATTATCCGCAACCAACCGGGCCAGCCGCCGGCGTTTGAGAGCATCCGCTCGCAAATCGTCGATGCCGTGCGCCATGAACGCGATGATAAAGTGCTGCGCGATTATCTCGATTGGTTGCGCGCGCGCGCCGATATTGTGCTGGCCCCCGACGCCCCGCTTGGGCCAGAAGAGCCGCGGGAATGACCCGGCGCTTGAAAGCTTTTCTGTGGCTCGCCGTTTTGGCACTTGGGCTCTCGCCAGCTGGTTTGCAGGCGCATAATAAAAGCCTCAGCTTTTCTAATTTCATTTGGGCGGGCGAGAGCCTCTCGGTCAGTTTTACCGCGCCAGCGCGCGACGTGACGCTTTTGCCCAATGTGCAAACCAGCGATACTTTAAGTGATGCTTTGGCGGCCCATGTCAGTCAGTTTTTGCGCCTTAGCCAAATGAACACGCCGTGCAAAATCAGCGTGCCTTTCACCAAAGCCCCCTCGGGGGCTAATTATATTCGAGTGACCGGGCGGTTTCGTTGTTTTGATGCCAGCGCCGCCATTCGCGTCGAGAACCATGCGTTTTTCAACTTGGCCCGCAGCCATGTGCATTTCGCCCGCTTTGGGCTAGAGGGCGAGGCTGGCCAAGCCGAGGCCACGGAAATCCTTTTCACCGCCACCCAACGCCAACATTTTATTCGGGCCAATGAGACGGGCACTTTGGTCGATGAGATGGGCTTTGGCGAGGTGTTTCAAAATTATTTCTGGCTCGGCGTCAGCCATATTTTAACTGGCTATGACCATTTGGCTTTCGTGCTGTGCTTGCTTCTGGTGGCCCCCACACGTCGGCGCGCGCTGTGGTTGGTAACCGGCTTTACCCTCGGCCATAGCGCCACGCTGGCCATGGCCACTTTGGGCTGGGTGGTGCCCAATAATCAGGTGGTCGAGGCGCTCATCGGCGCCTCCATCGCCTTGGTCGCGGCAGAACCCATATTGACCCGATGTAATTTAATGGCCCGCACGGGCATTCTTGCGGCCGTGGTTTTATTCATCGCCTCGGGCATCAGCCTAGGGAGCGGCAGCGCTTTTCCTTTGGGCGCTTGGGCTGGATTAATGCTGTTTTGTTTGAGCTATGGATGGCTCATCGACGGCCCTGCCGCCTTGCAACGCTATGCTCCCACGATGACTTTGGCCTTTGGTTTTATTCACGGGTTTGGCTTTGCCGGATTGCTAACCGACATCGGCCTGCCGAGCGGGCATTTGGTGGCGGGTCTGTTCAGCTTCAACTTGGGCGTCGAATTTGGCCAATTATTGGTGCTCATCCCAGCCTTTATTTTCGTGCCAATACTTATCGAAGAGCTTCCCAGCCTGTCGAAATATCGCCTGCGCTGGCGCGATATTGCCGCCAGCGGCCTCACCGCTTTTGGGCTTTATCTCTTCGTCTCGCGGGCGCTGCTTTAATCGTTTTCGGGAAGCCGTGCCATTTCATCGGCAATCGCTTGCGCCAGACTATCGTCTCTTGCCCGCAAATCGTCTATAATGCGGGCGCGGTCTTCGGCTGATTTATTTTGGCTCAATTTGAACTTGGCCTGCACGGTTTCTATATCGATGACAAAATGACCAATGCCGGCTTTCAAAGCCGCCTGTTGTTTCAGCGCCAATGCCCGTTGCGGGGCAGCCCCTTCATAGTGAGCGACAAGCTGTGCCAGATTTTCATCTTGGCGCGCGCGCTCGTGCAATCGCCGCGCCGTGCCATGAACATGCACGGCAACGAAATTCCAAGTCGGCACAGAGGCTACGGCATAGGCTTGTGGCGAAATATAGGCATGGGGGCCATGAAACATCGCCAAGGCATTTTGCCCGTCCAACAGCTCGAGCTGCGGATTGGAAGCCGCCAAATGGCCATGCAATTCGCCACCCTTTGCGGCCGCGCCAAAAAGCAGTAAAGGCACATGGCTGGCACACATGGCCTCGCCATCTCGCGACACAAGGCTGGCGAAACCGTTTTGCTGAATGACCGAGGCGATCGTCTCTGGGTTGGTGATTTCAAATTGCGGTGGGATATACATGGGGCCGAGCTCTATTTTCTATTTCTCAAAGCCTAACAAACACCGCGCCTCGCAACCAGAGGCAAAAGGCAGGTCGGTTAAACCGACAGAGCCGTCTCGGCAATCACCACGCCGTCTTCATCGGCGTAAATATAATCGCCCGGGCGAATGGTGACGCCAGAAAATTCTAGCACTTCGTCATAGGTGCCAAGGTCGCGCTTCTCGCTTTTTTTCGGGTGGCTGGCCAAAGCTTTAATGCCCACGGCTTCGGCTTTCAGCTCACCTTGGTCGCGCACGCAGCCATGGATGAGTATGCCGGCCCAGCCATTGTCCGCCGCTAATTTAGCCAGATTGCCGCCAAACAAAGCGCAATTCATCGAACCGCCGCCATCGACCACCAACACGCGTCCTTCGCCAGCAGTCTCTACGGCCGCGCGCACTTTGGTATTGTCTTCAAAAGTCAGCAGGGTTTTTGCAGGCCCATGAAACCGCAAGCGGCCGCCGAAATCTTGATAGCCCGGAGCCAGATAGCGCAAAGCGCCCTCATGGGCATCGGATAGGTCTGTGGTCATAATATCTTCGGTCATAACATCTGAGGTCATCGTGGCGCTCCTTTACGTTCATAATGATAAACTAAAAAGGGCCCGCAAGCACATTTGCCTACGAGCCCTTTTCAAAAAGAATGACAAGCTTAGAACTGGTTCATCGTATTGTCTTCGCCCGAAGCCAAGAGCGCCATGTCACCCGAGAAATACTCTTTGTGATCATCGCCAATGTTGGAGCCAGCCAAATCTTGGTGCTTGACCGAAGCCATGCCACGACGGATTTCTTTACGCTGCACATCGCGCACATAGGCCAACATGCCCAAATCGCCGAAATAGCCTTCCGACAGAACATCCGTTCCCAGAGCCGTATCGTGATAGGTCGGCAAAGTGATGAGATGGTGGAAGATACCCGCTTCGCGAGCGCCATCGGCTTGGAACGTTTGCACTTTGGCATCGGCTTCTGCTGCCAATTCGCTATCGTCGAACTTCACGTTCATCAGACCATTTGGCTCGGAAGCTGGGTCTGGATAGGCCGAGACGTCTTTGCCAGCCGCCACCCATTCCGCATGCACTTGATTGCGGAAGTTCAGTGTCCAGTTAAAGCTTGGCGAGTTGTTGTAAACCAATTTGGCGTTTGGAATGGCTTCGCGAATGCGCGAGACCATGCCGCCGATTTGGGCAACATTTGGTTTCTCGGTTTCAATCCACAGCAAGTCCGCGCCGTTTTCCAAAGCGGTGATGCAATCCAAGACACAACGATCTTCGCCCGTGCCGTCTTTAAACGCATAAAGACCATTTGGCAGACGAACCGGTTTCATGGTTTTGCCGCCTTGCGTAATCACTGTCTCGCCTTGCTTGATGCCAGACAGGTCAGAGACTTCTTCGAGTTGCAAGAAAGCATTATATTGGTCGGCCATATCGCCAGGCGTGTGCGACACAGGAATTTTTTGGGTCAGACCCGCACCGAGGCTATCGGTACGCGCAACGATGACGCCATTGTCGACACCCAGCTCGAGGAACGCATAACGCACAGCGTTGATTTTCGAGAGGAAGTCTTCGTGCGGCACGGTCACTTTACCATCTTGGTGGCCGCACTGTTTGGCGTCCGACACTTGGTTTTCAATCTGAATGCAGCAAGCGCCCGCTTCAATCATCTTCTTGGCCAGCAAATAAGTGGCTTCTTCATTGCCAAAGCCGGCATCGATATCGGCGATAATCGGCACAACATGCGTCTCATGATTGTCGATGGCCGCCAGCGCCGCATCGACGTCGCCGCCATTGGCCCGCGCGTCGTCTAGGTCGACAAACAGATGGCGCAATTCGCGCGCATCGGCCTGACGCAAGAACGTGTAAATTTCTTCGATGAGGCTTGCGACCGATGTTTTCTCATGCATCGACTGATCTGGCAGAGGGCCAAATTCTGAGCGCAGCGCGGCAACCATCCAACCGGACAGATAGACGTAAGATTTATCGGTGGTTTTACGGTGACGCTTTACCGCCATCATCATTTGCTGCGCGGTGAAACCATGCCAGCAACCCAAAGATTGGGTGTATTGGCTGCTATCGCCATCATAATCGGCCATATCTTTACGCATGATATCGGCGGTGTAGCGCGCCACATCGAGACCGGTTTTAAAGCGGTTTTGAACTTCCATGCGCGCGGCATATTCTGGGTTAATGGCGGCCCAAGCAGACCCACCGGTTTTGATTGTTGCGGCTTTTTGCGCAACCAAATCACTATATTTCGTCATCACACTATCCTCATAAAAGGGTTTCGGTGAAAGTGACATACAACCATGACACCGGCTTGTCGAGTGAATCCCAAGCTATTGAAAATATTAAAGTAAAAAAGTTTACACAAATTGTCATAATTTTTGTAATATATGTAAACCTTGTAAACTTTTGAGCCGGCTATAGCCCATTAAACTAGGGATAAGCCGTTGATTTATAAAGAGGATAGCGCATGGTCGATTCCGGTCGCTTAGTTGAGAAAAAACTGTTTGCTGGCGCCCGCGTGCGCCGTCTGCGCCGCGAGCAGAGGCTGACGCAGGCCGCCATGGCCGAGGCTTTGGGCATTTCCACCAGCTATCTCAATCTGATTGAACGCGACCAGCGCCCCATCTCGGCACAGATTCTTTTGCAATTGGTCGATGTCTTCGATATTGACCCGCGCGGCTTGGCTGGCGACGAAGAAGCCCGCGCCCAAACCCAATTACACGAAGTCTTCTCGGACCCGATGTTTCGAGACACCCCTTTATCGAAAGCCGAGCTGAAAGACCTTGCCGCCGCCAGCCCGGCTGCCGCCGATGCGGTGGCGCGGCTCTACCAAGAGATGCTGCAAAGCCGCGCTTCCAACGCGCTTTTGGCCGAGCAATTAGAGGGTAGCGACGCCAGCGAAACGCAAGGCGCTGGCATGGCGCTCGATGAAGTGCGCGATTTCATTGTCGCGCAGAATAATTATTTCCCCGTCCTCGACGAAGAAGCCGAGACCCTGCATGAAGCCGTGATGGCGGAATATGACGAGCCCTATTTGGCGTTGCGGGCGCGCCTCGAGCAGCGCCATAATGTGAAAACCCGCATCGCCCCCGTCGAGGTGATGGACAATACGCTGCGCCGCTACGACCGCCATCGCCAGACGATATTTCTATCCGAACTGCTCGACCAACCGGGACGCTCGTTTCAGCTGGCTTATCAATTGGCCTATTTTGAGCAGATACCCAATATTGAGACCATATTGGTCAGCTCTGGCATGGCGAGCGAGGAAGTGCGCACGGTGGCGCGCATTTCGCTGGCCAATTATTTCGCCGCCGCCGCGCTGATGCCCTATGAGGCATTTTTAAAAACCGCCACCGCCAATCAATATGACATCACTTTATTGGCGCGCCGTTTTGGCACCAGCTTCGAGCAAGTGTGCCATCGGCTCACCACCTTGCAGCGCCCGGGCGCGCGCGGCATTCCGTTTTTTCTCATCCGAGTGGATAATGCGGGCAATATATCGAAACGCTTTTCGGCCGGCGGTTTTCATTTCGCCCGCTTTGGCGGCACTTGCCCGCGCTGGCATGTGCATGATGCGTTTCGCATTCCGGGCCAGATTAACACCCAGACCGTGCAGATGGAGGATGGCACGCGCTATCTGTCGATTGCCCGCACGGTGAGCCGCGATAATTCGGGCTTTGGCGTGCCCGATAATCAATTTGCCATTGCCATGGGATGCGAGATTAAACATGCCGATAAGCTGATTTATGCGCGCGGCATGAATACGCAAAACCCGACGGGTGACACGCCCATCGGGGTCAACTGTCGGCTTTGCGAGCGTCGCGATTGCAACCAACGCGCCACGCCGTCGATCCATCGGGCGCTGCGGCTCGATGAACATGTGCGCGGGCTCTCGCCGTTTGATTTTTGAGCGCCGATTGACGCGACAAACCCCACATTGTAGGAAGAAGACATGAGCGAGCAATCACCCGGCCAAGCCCCTTCCAAGCGGCAAGCCAAAAAGCAGAAAAAATTCAAGCCCAAGGCGCGCACCCCCCGCGGGCTTCGCGATATGGCGGGCGATGAGCTGCGCCTGCAAAACCACATGATTGCCACCATCGCGCAAGTTTATGAAAGCTATGGCTTTGGCGAGCTGGACACATCGGCTTTTGAATATGCCGATGCGTTGGGCAAATTTTTACCCGATGACGACCGCCCCAATGAAGGCGTGTTTTCGCTCGAAGATGACGACGGGCAATGGATGAGCTTGCGCTATGACCTGACCGCCCCACTGGCGCGCTATGTGGCCGAGCATTATGACCGCTTGCCCAAGCCCCTGCGCCGCTTTCAATTCGGCCCCGTCTGGCGCAATGAAAAACCAGGCCCTGGGCGCTATCGTCAATTCATGCAAATCGATGCTGACACGGTGGGCGCGGCCAACCAGGCCGCCGATGCCGAAATTTGCATGATGGCCGCCGATTGCATGGAAGCGCTAGGGCTCGAGCGGGGCGATTATGTGGTGCGGATTAACAATCGTAAAATTATGGATGGGCTGTTGGTCGCCATCGGGCTTGACCCCGCAGCAGAAGATTATGAGGCCACGCGGCTGACGATTTTGCGCGCCATGGATAAAATGGACCGGCTTGGGCTCGACGCGGTGAAAGCGCTTTTGGGCGATGGCCGCAAAGATGACAGCGGCGATTTTACCAAGGGCGCCCAATTGACGCCAGAGCAAATCGACAAAGTGGCGCAAATGGTCGCCATCGACGCCAAAGACAGAGACCACGCGCTCGACGCCATGGCAGAACTCGTGGGCGATACGGATTTGGGGCAACAAGGGCTCGCGGAATTGCGCGATATGGCGACGCTGTTCGCAACGCTTGGCTATGGCGAAGACCGCTTGGCGATTGACCCCAGCATTGTGCGCGGGCTGGGCTATTACACCGGACCGGTTTACGAGATTGAACTGACTTTTGAAGCCCACGATGAGAACGGCGAGCTGGCGCGTTTCGGCTCGGTCGGCGGCGGAGGGCGCTATGATGATTTGGTCAAACGATTTAAAGGCATTGAAATTCCTGCCACTGGCATTTCCATCGGCGTCAGCCGTTTGGCGGCCGCACTCACCCTATTGGGCAAAGCCGGGGCGGGCCAGCCGGATGATTTAATTGTCGTGACCGTGATGGATAAAGAAACCCGGCCGCAGCTGATGGCTTTGGTGCGCGAATTGCGCCAGCAAGGCCTGCGCGCCGAGCTTTATATGGGCGATAGCGCCATGAAAGCGCAATTGCGCTATGCCGACGCGCGCGGCGCGCGATTTGTCGTCATCGAAGGCGAAGACGAACGCGCCGCTGGCGAAGTGACCATTAAAGACCTGCAATTGGGCAAAGAAAAATCGGCCGAAATTGACGATAACGCCGAATGGCGCGCCTCTGAACACGCGCAGCAGCAAGTGTCGCGCGACGATTTAGCGAGCCGACTGAAAGAGCTGACTTCATAAATTGTGATTTAATGCCTTTTTAGTCTAGTATTTATTCAAAATGAACTTCATTTTTAGTAAATATATAAAATATACTTCATTTTAATTGACATATGAACTTCATATCGCTAAATTTGGCCTATGGAAGAGAAACCACAAGCCAATTTGGGCGCTGCCCCCACCCGTTCCCAAACCCGCTTAAGCTCCGCTAGCGGCGTGATTGACGCTCTGGGCGGCACGAAAACCGTTGCGGATATATTGGGCGTCGGGCAATCATCGGTTTCCAATTATCGAAAATTGGGGTTTCCCGCCCGCAGTCACTTCATCTTGTCGAAACTTTGCGCCGAGCGCGGGCTGGATGTGGCGGATGCGGTTTTTGGCGGCATTCGACTAACCCCGCTTGCCAGCGCGCGCGCGGCCGCGGCTGTGCCGCAAACCAAGGCTTTGGATATTTTGACGCGTCAGGGCTTCAAGCCTTTGGCTACGCCCGTTTTGCAGCCCGCCGCGCCCTTTATCGATCGGATGGGCGAAGAAATGCGCCGTCGTTTGTTTACCTTCACCGACCCGGCCGGGGAACAGCTTTGCTTGCGGCCCGATTTGACCATTCCAACCGCCCTCGCCTACTTAGCCCAAGACGGCAGCACAGGCGGCGTGAAAAAATACGCCTATGAAGGCATCGCCTTTCGCTATCAATCGCGCGGCGCGGGCAAGCCTGAAGAGTTTACCCAAGCGGGCATTGAGATTATCGGCGGCGCCATGTCGGGGCCTGAAAGCGATAGCGATGACGCCACAATATTGCGCGACGTGATGCGCGCGGTGGAAGCCTTGGGCGTGCCCCAATACCAAATTCGCCTCAATCATTTCGCCATGCTGCCCTTGTTTTTACAAGGCCTCGGCCTCACAAGCCGCGCCGTGGCGCGGCTGACGCGCGCCTATCATCAGAGCGCCAATTTTGAAACCGTCATCGCCCTGATGGTCGACGAAGAGGCCCGCCCGCTGGCTGCAGACACAAGCCCCTCGGTCAATTTAGCTGGACCGATTATTGCGGGCCGCTCGCCGCAAGACATTCAAACCCGCATCGACCGCTTGCGCGAAGACGCCAATGGCGGCCTTACCCAAGCGCAGGCCGGCACGATACTGCGGTTCTTGAAGTTAACCGGCCCGCTGGAAGAAGTGCTGCAAGACATGCGCCAATTGGCTCCCGACGCCGATCTCTCCAGCGTCACTGATTATTGGCGGGCGCTTGGCGAGAGCTTGTCCCTGGATAAATTGCCGGCCACGCTCACCCTCTCGGGCGGGCGCAAGATGGCCTATTACACGGGGCTCGCCTTCGAGCTTTTCGTGCCCGCCCTCGGCCAGCAAAGCGTCATCGCGGCGGGCGGGCGCTATGATGATTTACTGCAGGCCTTGGGCGCCGCGCGCCCACTGGGTGCCGTGGGCGGCGCTTTGGCGCTCGAACGCGTCGAGGCGGCCGCGCAATTGCAAAAAGGGGCGCGCCCATGAGCCAACTTATCCTCGCCGTGCCCTCGAAGGGTCGCCTCGAAGAAAGCGCCTCCGCTTTATTTACCAAGGCGGGCATCGGGTTAAACCGCGCCGGCGCGCGCGGCTATACCGGCACCATCCAAGGCATCGAACAAATCGAGGTGCAATATCTCTCGGCCTCGGAAATCGCCGCCCGCCTGGCCGATGGCTCCATTCACTTTGGCATTACGGGCGAAGATTTATTGCGCGAAGAAGTGCCCGATTTGGTTAGCGCCGTGCAGCTTGTGCTGGGCTTGGGCTTTGGCCGCGCCGATGTGGTGGTGGCCATTCCCGATGGCTGGGTGGATGTTCGCACGATGGCGGATTTGGCCGAAGTGGCGGCCGAGTTTCGCGCCAAACACGCCAAGCGCCTGCGGGTCGCCACTAAATATACCAATCTCACGGCAGATTTTTTCGCCGAGCACGGGGTAACCGATTATAAATTGGTCGAAAGCTTTGGCGCCACCGAAGCCGCCCCCAATTCCGGCGCAGCTGAAGCCATTGTCGATATCACCTCGACGGGTGCCACGCTGGTGGCCAATCAATTGCGCATCCCCGACGACGGCGTGATGCTGCAAAGCGAAGCCAATTTGGCCGCCTCCCTGAAAGCCAATTGGGACGAGACCGCACGTGCCACCAGCAAGCGATTGCTGTCGCGTTTGGCCGCCTATAATCGGGCGCAAGAATTAGTGCATGTTACGATATCCGCCAAACGCGGCATGGCAGAGCCTGTGCTTCAAAGCGATACAATCGCCGCTTTGGGGCAAGATTTTGGCGCCGTAGAAGACCATTATTTTGCCGGCGCCACCTCCACGGGCGGTAGTTTTTATGGCTTCCAACTGCCGCTTGAAAACCAAGATGGGTTTATTGAAGCGATGCTGCAAAAAGGCTTTTCGCAAGCCAGTGTGTCGAAGCTCGACTTTGTTTATGAAAGCCGCAATGCGCTTTACGAACGGCTTCTCGGCGCCGTATTGTAAGCCATGGGACTTATCGCTGCGATGATTGTGCTGGCCAGCCTCGGCACCGCCTTTTTGTCGAGTATTTTTGGCATGTTGGGCGGGCTTATTCTCATGGGGCTCTTGGCCAGCCTTTTGCCCATCGGGGCGGCGATGGTTTTACATGGGCTCATTCAGCTTACCTCCAATGGCTATCGCGCTTGGCTGAACCGTCGCGATATCGTCTGGCCGATTGTCGCCAGCCTGTTTATCGGCAATGTCATCGCGCTGGGAGGTCTGGCCTTTGTTTCATTTTCGCCAGAGCGCACCAGCGTGTTATTGGCGCTGGGGCTTTTGCCCTATGTGGCCTGGGCTTTGCCAAAAAACTTGGCCTTGGATGTCGCGCGCAAACCCATTGGCATTTTCGCGGGCATGGTGGTGGTTGCCACCAACCTCTTGGCAGGGGTCGGCGGGCCGCTTTTGGATGTGTTTTTTCAGCGCGTCCTTCTCACCCGCCATCAAGTGGTGGCCACCAAAGCCGTGGCGCAAAGTCTTGGGCATTTGTCGAAAATTATTTTCTATGGCGGGCTGGTTGCCACCGCCTCGCGACAAGATTGGCCGAGCCTCTGGCTATTGGGCGCCGCCATGGCGGCTTCTGTGCTGGGCACGCGCGCCGGCAAACGGGTGCTGGACAATATGCAAGACGCGACGTTTTTTAATTGGACGCAGAGGATTCTGCTGAGCGTGGGCGCGGTTTTGATTGCCCGTGCGCTGTATCTTTGGCAGGGCTAAACCGCAGGCATCGCCGCCGCGTCACGGCCATTCGTTTGGCGCGTAATTTAGCAGCCCGCATCCGCATCTAGTTTTCTCTAAACACCACACCCGAGCCACGATTGAGCGGTGTCAGAATATAGTTCAACACCGAGCGTTTTTGACCAATAATATCGACCACCACCGTCATGCCCGGCACAATGTCGACCTCTTCATCGCTTTTCGATAATTTGGCGACTGGCACGGAAATCATCGTCTCATAATAAGGCGGCATATTTTCTTCCTGCGTCGTATTGGGCGCAATGCGCTGCACACTGCCCTCGAGATTGCCATAGCACGACACATCATAGGCGGAGAGCGCCACTTGCGCGACCTGGCCGGGGAAAATGCTGCCAATATCCTCAGACATAATCCAGCGCTAGGCGGGCGGAGTTGCCCAGCTGCTCTTCCAAAGTGGCGCTACGCTCAATTTGAGCCGCGAAACGATCTTCGCGATGACCCGCTATAATCGAGGCATTGCGGCCCCAATCATAGATATGTTGGCGCAAGCTCAAGGTCGCGTTCAAGCCTTTGCCGTCAAATTCCCTAGAATTAGAGCCACCAAACTCATCGGCTCTCGAGGTCTGGTCAATCCATTTGGTTCCGCCCGAAAGCGAGGCGTTGAGGCGCGGATAATAATTCGACTTGCCGAGCATAATTCCCCATTTAGCGTCGCATACCCGTTGTTCGGAGCGCTGCTGACTTGGGTGGTCGCGCAATTTTTGCTGCAAGTCGACAATATGGGACGGCGTCACGTCGACTTGCGTTACTGGGGCCGCAACCGTCGGTGGTCCGTCATTCGAAGGGGCTAGAGGTGTGTCGGCTTGGCTAATTACTTCCGGCAAGGAGGGTATATCCTTCGCAGCCATGAGGCTGGGGGCGGAAAGCAGAAAACTTGCGCACAGAGCGCTGGAAACGATCAATCTCATACAAACCCCCTCTCTGGAACACAACCAACAGATGTCCAAATTAGGCTTGGAGGCGTTACTATTTGGTTAATGATTTGGCAGTTTTTCTGCCGGTTCCATCATTCTTCTTTTTATTCGGTTTGCCCTCTCAGGCGGGAGCAAACTAGCAAGAACCTGTCGGCATGGCTAGCGAGAAGCATAGATAGTAGATTTGGGCTTCGCGCGCTCAATACAAGCCCCCCCCCAAAGGCCAAAAGGCATCGCTTTCAACCCCGCAAAAAAAGGGCTGCTCCAAAGAACAGCCCTTTTGCTTATTTCATTGGCTCTAAATATCTCAAAGAAATATCTCAGAGCAGTCTCATAGGCTACATCATGCCGCCCATGCCACCCATGCCGCTCATGTCTGGCATGGCCGGGGCTGCTGCACCGGCGCGGGCTGGCTTATCGGCAACCATGGCTTCAGTGGTGATCAACAGACCGGCCACAGAAGCCGCGTCGCGAAGCGCCGTGGTAACCACTTTCGCAGGGTCCACAATACCGGCCGCGATGAGGTCGCAATAGACTTCGTTTTGGGCGTCAAAGCCAATTTTGCCTTTGCCGTCCAACACTTTGCCGACCACGATAGAGCCTTCGACCCCTGCATTCTCAGAGATTTGGCGAACCGGAGCTTCCAGCGCGCGACGGATGATTTTAATCCCCGCTTGGATATCTGGATTTTCATCTGTCAGCTTATCAATGGCCAATGTGGCAAGCAGAAGCGATGTGCCGCCGCCCGGTACAATGCCGCTTTCCACAGCAGCACGGGTGGCGTTGAGCGCATCATCGACGCGGTCTTTGCGTTCTTTCACTTCGACTTCCGTCACCCCGCCGACTTTGAGAACCGCAACCCCGCCAGCCAATTTGGCAACGCGCTCTTGCAGTTTTTCACGGTCGTAATCGGAGGTGGTGTTTTCGATTTGCGTGCGGATTTGGCCAACCCGAGAATCGACGTCTTTTTTCTTGCTGGCGCCATCAACGATAACCGTCTCATCTTTGGTGATGTTCACCCGCTTGGCGGTGCCCAGCATATCGAGGGTCACATTTTCCAATTTAATGCCAAGGTCTTCTGAGATGACTTGGCCGCCCGTAAGAATGGCAATGTCTTCCAGCATCGCTTTGCGACGATCGCCAAAGCCGGGGGCTTTCACGGCAGCAATTTTCAGGCCACCGCGCAATTTATTAACCACCAAAGTCGCCAGCGCTTCGCCTTCAATATCTTCAGCGATAATCAGCAGCGGACGCGACGATTGCACAACTGCTTCCAAAATAGGCACCATGGCTTGCAGGTTGGTCAATTTGGTTTCATGCAGCAAGATCAGCGGGTCTTCCAACTCGGTGGTCATTTTATCTGCATTGGTGATGAAGTAAGGCGACAGGTAACCGCGGTCGAACTGCATGCCTTCCACGACGTTCAGCTCGCTCTCCAAGCCTTTGGCTTCTTCGACGGTGATGACGCCCTCATTGCCGACTTTTTCCATCGCTTGGGCAATCATTTGACCGATTTCCGCTTCGCCATTGGCCGAGATGGTGCCGACTTGGGCAATCTCTTCGTTCGACTTCACTTTTTTCGACCGTTTGTCGAGGTCTGCCAAAGCCGCGCTGACCGCAAGGTCGATACCGCGTTTCAAGTCCATTGGGTTCATGCCCGCAGCGACCGCTTTATGGCCTTCGCGCACGATGGCTTGGGTCAACACAGTTGCGGTTGTGGTGCCATCGCCGGCGACATCATTGGTGCGCGAAGCCACTTCGCGGACCATTTGAGCGCCCATGTTTTCAAACTTATCTTCCAGCTCGATTTCTTTTGCCACAGACACACCATCTTTTGTGGTGCGCGGCGCGCCGAAAGATTTATCGAGCACAACATTACGCCCTTTAGGGCCCAGCGTTACTTTGACGGCGTCGGCAAGAATGTCGACCCCTTTCATCATTTTATCGCGGGCTTCGGCGCCAAAAATTACTTCTTTAGCCATGATATTCTCCTATCCAACCTGGTTGGCCTTAGCCAATAATGCCCAGGATATCGCTTTCTTTCATGATGAGCAGTTCTTCGCCATCAATGGTTACTTCGCTGCCCGACCATTTGCCGAACAACACACTATCTTTTGCTTTCACATCGAGCGGCGCCAATTTGCCATCGTCGCCACGGGTGCCGCTGCCAACAGCAACCACAATCCCTTGCGAAGGCTTCTCTTGAGCCGAGTCTGGAATGATAATACCACCGCTGGTCTTCGTATCTTCATCAACACGGCGAACCAATACACGGTCATGTAAAGGACGAAATTTCATCTTCTTTCTCCTAGGTTAAGGGCTCCCCATGGAGCTTCCTTGAAAAGTAAAGGGGCACTCACCTGTCGGGAGTTCCACTACGCATAGTTCAGATAGGGAGAAGCCCACAAACTGTCAAGGCTCAGAACAAAAAAAGCGATAAAAAGAGCAAGAAAAAAGTAAGAAAAAAAGCCAAGGGCAAGGCAAAGGAAGCGCAAAAAATAAGGGCCGACAGTTTAACCTGTCGGCCACCAATTACAGCCCGGGCGGAGAAAAACATACGGTAGGTGGGATAAACCGCACGCCTTCCCACAGGCTATTTGAATCAGCGCACTTCTTACGTTGCACATTCTATTTCTAGGAATAAAACGCCGCTTGCAAGAGCGCTTTTTTTAGTTATTTCAATGGTTTAAAATAAAATACATCGAGTTTATTTAAAGACTTTAAGGGCATTAAATGACATTCCACAAAACGTAAAAAACCTGCCGATTCCAGAGGAAACGGCAGGTTTTAAAGTCAGCTCAACAGGCTTGTCGCCAATTAAGCGATGGTTTGGCCGCCATCGATAACCATTTGCTGGCCAGTCATATAGGCGCCGGCTTGACTGGCGAGAAACACCGCCGCGCCCGCAATTTCGTCTGGCATGCCGATCCGACGCATCGGCGTTGTGGCGGTCGATTGCTCCAGAATATCTGGGTTGTCCCAGAGGGCTTGCGCGAAATAGGTTTTAATCAGGCCCGGCGCAATGGCGTTGGCCCGAATGTTTTTCGCACCATGTTCCACCGCAATATTGCGCGCCAGCTGGAAATCAGCCGCTTTGGAAATGCCATAAGTGCCCAACATCGGCGAGCCTTTAATGCCACCGATGGACGAAATAATGATAATCGCGCCATCTTTGCGCTCAATCATGTCTGGCAATACCATGTTGGAGAGCCAGTGATTGGATTTCACATTATTGGCCATGATTTTATCGAAAGCATCATCGGGGCAATCGAGGCTTGGGCCAAAATACGGATTTACCGCCGCATTGCAAACCAGAATATCAACTTGGCCGAAATGCGCTTTGGTCGTGTCGACCAAGTTTTGCAATTGGTCTTTGGCGCCAATGTTGCACTCAACGGTCAGCGCTTTGCCGGGGTGTTTTTCATTGATGGAATTGGTGACCTCATCGCAGGCTGGCGCTTTGCGGCTCGATACCACAACATTGGCCCCATGGTCGGCCATTTGGCGCGCAATCGCCTCGCCAATGCCGCGCGAGGCGCCCGTGATAATAGCGGTTTTTCCTTCAAGATTAAAAAGTGTCATCGTCTGCTCCTTTTTTGTGGGACGTTTGTTGGACGAAAAACTAACAGATATCGCCCTTGCGTCAACTTTTGAATGCACAAGCTCCACCGACGAAGGGCTTGACGCCAGCGCTGGAAACAGGCAGCTTCGCGCTGCATTGCGCCCATTCGCCCAGTGCCATTGATATCCAAAGGTTGCCTGTACCATGACCCAATCTACCGCCCTCCAGCTGCCGCAAATGCTGACCGGATTTGGCCAAATTGCCGAAAATTATGACGCCGTGATTTGTGATATCTGGGGCGTGCTGCACAATGGCCGCGCCCCATTTGCGGGCGTCGATGACGCGTTGAAAAATTTTCGCGACGGCGGCGGCAAAGTTTTGCTGCTCTCCAACGCGCCGCGCCCGGGCCAAACCGCGCTCAATCGGCTCGACGAAATTGGCAATGCGCGTAGCTCCTACGACGATATTTTAACCTCTGGCGATGCCACGCGCACCCGCCTGAGCGAGCTGGGCGCACAAGGCAAAAAATGCCACCACATAGGCCCCGCAAAAGATGCCGATTTAGTGGCCGGTCTAGCTATCGATGTGGTCGAGATAGAAGACGCCGACGTTGTTTTGTTTTCTGGCATGTATCATGACGCCCATGAGACCCCCGATGATTACGCCGATTTTCTGGCCGATATTTTGGCCCGCAAACTGCCCTTGATTTGCCCGAACCCAGATCGGCAAGTGCAAATGGGCGATAAAATTATTTTCTGCGCCGGCGCCGTGGCCGAAGTCTATGAGGCCATGGGCGGCGAAGTAATTTGGATGGGCAAGCCCTATCCCACCGTTTACACCCGCGCCAAAACCATGTTGAGCGAGATGACCGGCCTGAAGGCGCCGCGGCTGCTGGCCATTGGCGATGGCCCTAAAACCGATATTCCGGGCGCGCAAGAAGCCGACGTCGATGCTTTATTTATTAGCGGCGGCTTGGCTGGCGCTTCGGGTGCCAAAGTCGATACGCCCGAAGATGTGGCCCACTTGCTGCGCGACGAAAACACACAAGCGCGCTATGCCATGCGTCATTTGATCTGGTGAGCCGCTTGTCTCTTCCCCGCATTGCCTTTAGGGTTTGTCCATGACCAACGCCCCTGCCAAACCGACCGCGCTCTACCGCAGCCTCGCTGACCTCCCCCAAACCCCCACAGTGAAAAACTGTGTGCTGGCCATTGGTAATTTTGACGGCGTTCATTTGGGCCATCAACAAGTCATCGCGCAAGCGCGCGCCACCGCCGAACGATTGGGCGCACCGCTTGGCGTGATGTTATTTGACCCGCATCCGCAGCAGTTTTTTGCCCCAGACGCGCCCCCGTTTCGGCTCACCCGACTGGTGACCCGCGCCGCCTTATTGGCGCAATTGGGCGTCGATTTTACCCTCGCCTTGCCGTTCGATGCCGCAATGGCGGCTTGCGAGGCGGAAGATTTCATCACCGATATTCTATGCCAGCAGCTGGACGTGAAAGCGGTTTGTGTGGGCTATGATTTTTGCTTTGGCAAAGGCCGCAAAGGCAATTTCGCCATGTTGGAAACCTATGGCGACAAGCTGGGCTTTGAAACCCATTCGACCCATGCGGTTTTGCAGCCCGACAGCACGGCGCCTTATTCTTCTTCAGCGATTCGCAATTTTTTACGCGACGGCGAACCCGAAAAAGCCGCCGCCCTGATGGGCCATGCTTTTGCGGTGGAGGGCGGCGTGCAACATGGCGACCAACGCGGCCGCACCATCGGTTTTGCCACGGCCAATATGGCCCTAGAAGATTATGTGCTGCCGAAATTCGGCGTCTACACCGTGCAGGCCGAAATTTTAGATGGCGCCTTTGCCGGACAGGTTTTGGGCGGCGTCGCTAATTTGGGTCTGCGCCCCACCGTGGGCACGGACAAGCCGCGCCTGGAAACCCATTTGTTCGATTTCGACGGCGATATTTATGACGCCAATTTGCGCGTCTCTTTATTGCGCTTTATTCGACCCGAACAAAAATTCGATGGGCTGGAAGCCCTAACCGCGCAAATTGCCAAAGATAGCGATACCGCGAAGCGCCATTTAAGCGACATGAAACAAACCCAATGAACCAGCCCATCCGCTGACCCCAATTCGCTTGGCAGCCCCGCGCGAGATTGCTACAAAGCGGCGAGAGTGAGACTGAAAAATGAGTGATACCGAAAATAATGGCCGCGATTATCGCGACACGCTGAATTTGCCGCAGACCGAATTTCCGATGAAAGCCGGCCTGCCAAAACGCGAACCCGATTTGCTGGCCCATTGGGACAAGATTGGCCTGCGCGATAAAATTCGCGCGCAAGGCGAAACCCGCGAGAGCTTTGTGCTGCACGATGGCCCGCCCTATGCCAATGGCGATATTCATATTGGCCACGCGCTGAATAAAATTTTGAAAGACGTGATTGTGCGCTCGCAACAATTGATGGGCAAAAATGCCGTCTATGTGCCGGGCTGGGATTGCCACGGCCTGCCCATCGAATGGAAGATTGAAGAGCAATATCGCAATAAAGGCCTGAATAAAGACGATGTGCCAGCCAGCGAGTTTCGCGAGCAATGCCGGCAATTTGCCAAACAATGGGTCGACGTCCAATCCGAACAATTCCAGCGCCTCGGCGTGCAAGGCGATTGGGAAACCCCCTATACGACCATGGCCTTTGACGCCGAAGCGACGATTGTTAGAGAGTTTCAAAAATTCCTCATGGATGGCTCGCTATATCGCGGCTCGAAACCCGTGATGTGGTCGGTGGTCGAAAAAACCGCCCTCGCCGAAGCCGAAGTGGAATATGAAGAACATGTCTCGCCAACGATTTTCGTGAAATTTCCCGTGCAAGGCATGGACAATACCTATGCGGTCATTTGGACGACAACGCCGTGGACCATTCCGGCCAATCGGGCCATCGCTTTCGCGCCAAGCCTGACCTATGGCCTCTATGAGGCCAATGGCGACAAGCTTATTTTATCCGATGCGCTGGCCGAGCGGGTGATGGGGGCGGCCAAAATAGAAGACTATTCGCGCGTGTCCGATATCGACCCGGCCGGTCTGATTTGCCATCACCCTTTGCACGGCCAAGGCTATGACTATGATGTGCCGATTTTGGCGGGCGATTTCGTGACCGATGAAACGGGCACCGGATTGGTGCATATTGCGCCTGGCCATGGCCAAGATGATTTTGAGCTGGGCCTGAAACATAATATCGAAGTGCCCTTTACCGTCGATGAAGCCGGCGTCTATTACGACCATGTGCCGCTGTTCGCTGGCCAATGCGTGCTCACCGATAAGGGCAAAGACGGCGATGCCAATGGCGGCGTTATCGGTGCTTTGGTGGCGGCCGAGCGGCTTTTGGCCAAGGGCAAATTGCGCCATTCTTACCCGCATAGCTGGCGCTCCAAAGCGCCGCTGATTTTTCGCAATACGCCGCAATGGTTTATCTCCATGAGCGAAACCGGTTTGCGCGACAAAGCCTTGAAAGCCATTGATGAGGTTCATTGGTATCCCAAAGCCGGGCGCAATCGCATTCATGCCATGGTGGAAAACCGACCCGATTGGGTTATCTCGCGCCAGCGCGCCTGGGGCGTGCCGCTCACTATTTTCACCGCCAAAGCCGATGGCGCCATTTTGCGCGACGCCGAGGTGAACCAACGCATCGTCGATGCGGTGACCGAAAAAGGCGCCGACGCTTGGTTTGACACCGACCCGCAAGTTTTTCTGGGCGACGCCTATAAGGCCGAAGATTTTGACCAAGTCAGCGATATTCTCGATGTTTGGTTCGATAGCGGCGTGACCCATGCTTTTGTTTTGGAAGCGCGCGAGGACTTGCATTGGCCAGCCGATGTTTATTTCGAAGGCTCTGACCAGCACCGTGGTTGGTTTCAATCTTCCTTGCTCGAATCATGTGCCACACGCGGCGTCGCGCCTTATAAAAACGTCATCACGCATGGCTTTACAATGGATGAGAAGGGCAAAAAAATGTCCAAATCCATCGGCAATGCGGTCGACCCCCTAAAGCTTATTCAGCAATCAGGGGCGGAGATTATTCGGCTGTGGACGGTGTCTTGCGATTATTCGGAAGACCAGCGCATCGGCCCGGAGATTATTAAGGCCAATACCGATGCCTATCGCAAAATGCGCAATGGCTTCCGCTTCCTGCTTGGCAATCTGGCTGATTTTGACGAGAGCGAAAAAGTCGATGTCGCCGATATGCCTGAATTGGAACGCTATATTTTGCATCGTTTGGCCGAGCTGGATGCTTTGGTTCGCGATAATTACAATCATTTTGATTTCCGCAAAATCTATCAAGCCTTGTTCACTTTCATGACGGTCGATTTATCCGCCTTTTATTTCGACATTCGCAAAGACACGCTTTATTGCGACACCCATGCAAGCCTCGAGCGGCGCGCGGCACGCACCGTGATGGATGCGATTTTCCATTGCCTTACCCGCTGGCTGGCACCGATTTTATGTTTCACTATGGAAGAAGTATATCAATCGCGCTTTGGCCAAAGCCAAGACAGCGTGCATTTGCAAACTTTCTACCCCGTGGGCGAAACTTGGCTGGACGCAAGCTTGGCCAGCAAATGGGAAAAAATTCGCACCCTGCGCCGGGTGGTGACGGGCGCTTTGGAAATTGAACGGCGCGAGAAACGCATCGGCTCGAGCTTGGAAGCAGCGCCGATTGTCTATGTCGGGTCGGACGATTTATTTGCCGTCACCGTGGGGCAAAATATGGCCGATATTTGCATCACCAGCCAAATTGATATTCGGGCCGAAGCGCCGCCCGCCGATGCCTTTAGCCTCGAAGATGTGGCCGATGTTGGCGTGGTGCCGCAAATGGCCGAGGGGCAAAAATGCCAGCGCTCGTGGAAAATCTCCCCCGACGTCGGCTCGGTGGAAGGCTATCCAGATTTAAGCCCGCGCGATGCCGCAGCGGTGGCCGATTATGACGCAAACGCCTAGACCCTTTGGCGTCGCTCAAGGCCTGAGCTGGGCCGCCATTTGGGCCGCGCTCGACCAGACCAGCAAATGGGCGATTGTGCATGGCTTTGGCTTTGCCGAGCGCGAGCCCTATGCGGTTTTGCCGTTTCTGGACTTCACTTTTATTTGGAACCCCGGCATGAGCTACGGCCTTTTGGACGGCAGCGGCGATGCGGGGCGTTGGCTGTTGAGCTTGCTGGCGGTTTTGGCCATCGGCTATTTTATTTGGATGTTGAAAGCTGGCGAAACCATACGTGTAGGGCTGGCTTACGCGCTTCTGGCCGGCGGCGCTTTGGGCAATTTGGTTGACCGCCTTTGGTATGGCGCCGTGGTCGATTTCGTCTCGCTGCATTGGAACGGATTTTATTGGTATGTGTTTAATCTCGCCGACGTATGGATTAGCTTGGGCGTGGCTGTGCTGATTTATGACTTAATTTGGCCACAAAAAGCGGCAGACTAGTTTGCGCCCATAGTAATTTCGGCTATAGATATGCCTCCCTCTTTCGAGGGCCTTTTAGGAGAACTTTGTGACTAAGAAAACTGAAACCCTATCTGTTGTGTCATCTTGTTTTAAAATGATGATGGCCCTCGGTCTGGCCGCAGGCGTGGCAGCATGTGGCGGCGACAATCAGGCGCTGGGCTACAGTAAAAACGCCCCCGACGAATTTAATGTCGTGCGCAAAGCCCCGCTTATTTTGCCGCCCGATTTCAATTTGCGTCCGCCTTCAAGCAATAGCGCCCGCCCCATAACACCTTCGGGCGCGGAATTGGCACGGCTGATTGTTTTGCCCAATGCGCCGCAAACCCCAATACCGCCGAGCGAACAAAACCTATTAGACAAAGCGGCGCGTGGCGGCACTTTTGGCAATGGCATTCGCGAAGAAATGAGCAATAGCGCGTCTGGCAAAGCCAGCGAAACCGCCGCCGCCGTAGAGGCTTTAACCAAAGACCAATCGGAAGCCGGCCAATAGGCCGACACGATGAATAAATGGGCCAGATTATTTGCCGGGCTATGCATTAGCGCCCTTATGGCCGCTTGCACCCCCGCCCCCGATGGCCCGAAAGTCGAAACCGCCAGACTGGATAATGGCCTCGAAATTATCGTCATTCCAGACGCGCGCGCCGATGTGGTGACGCATATGTTGTGGTACCGGGTGGGCTCGGCCGATGAGCCGATAGGCAAATCTGGCATCGCGCATTTCTTTGAACATTTGATGTTTCGCGGCACGGAAAAAATAGCCCCTGGCGATTTTTCCAAAACCGTGGCGCGCCTCGGCGGGCAAGACAATGCTTTTACTTCCTATGATTACACAGCGTATTTTCAGCGCATCGCGCGCGATAAATTGCCAGTGATGATGCAAATGGAAGCCGAGCGGATGCGCGCGCTGATTATCAATCCCGATATTGTGGCGGTCGAGCGCGATGTGATTTTGGAAGAGCGCTCGATGCGCGTCGATGGTCGCCCGAGCCGCTTATTGAGCGAGCAAATGCGTAAACGTCTGCATGCCGGCACCGCCTATAGCGTGCCAGTGATTGGCTGGCGCGACGAGATTGCCGCCCTCAATGCCAAAGACGCCAAAAGCTTTTACGATCGATATTACGCCCCCGATAATGCGGTTTTGGTCATTGCGGGAGCCGTGACTTTGGCCGATGTCTTGCCCTTGGCCAAGACCTATTACGGGCCGTTAAACCCGAGCCAAAGGCCGCGCGATCAACGCCGTGTCGCAACCGATTTAACGGTGGCCGATTATGCCGCCCCGCAAGTGTTGAAAGATGCGCGCGTGCGCCAAGATAGCTGGCGGCGTTTGTATCGCTTGCCGCAAAGCACGCCTGAAAACCGCGCCTTATTTGCCGCCGCCGATGTGCTGGCGGGCGTGCTAGACGGCGGGCTGACCGGACGGCTGTATCAGGCACTTGTGGTCGAGCAAAAACTGGCCAGCGGCGTGGGCGCTTATGTCGATAGCGCGCGGCTCGATAATGGCGAAGTGATGATTTACGCAAGTCTGGCACCCAAGGCTGGGTTTGACGATATCGCAGCTGGCGTGGACGCCCAAATCGAGCGCTTGAAACAAAACCCGCCAAGCGAGGCGGAAATCGCTCGGGCGAAAATGCAATTGGTCTCCAGCGCCATTTTTGCGCGCGACAGCCAGCAAACCATGGCCGATATTTTTGGCCGCGCCGCCATGCTGGGCTTGCCCCCGCAAGAGGTTATCGATTGGACCCGCGCTATCGAAGCGGTAACGCCAGAAGACGTGCGCCGTGCGGCACAAGAATTATTGCGCGTGGAACATAGTCTGTCGGGTCATTTGTCGGGCGCGCGCGCCAAGGAGAGCCGATAATGTTTCGTACGTTTGCCAGCCTCCTAACCGCCGCGTTTTTAGCGCTTTCGCCCGCTCTAGCCACGCCGCCCGTGCAAGAGGTGCGCGTGCGCGATATGTCGGCTTGGTTGGTCAGCGACGATAGTTTGGCAATATTTACCCTAGAAATGGCATGGCAAGGCGGCGCGGCGACCGACCCGCCCGAAAAAACCGGCCTGTCTATGTTAATGGCGCGCTTGATGAACGAAGGGGCCGGCGACATGCCCGCCCAAGCCTTTCAGCAAGCCCTCGCCGATAAAGCCATCTCACTGGGCTTTCAGGTGAGCCGCGATGAAATAACCGGAAAATTGCGCTGCCTCAAACGCTATCAAGACACTTGTGTTCGGCTGTTGAAATTAGCCCTCACCGCCCCGCGCTTTGACGCCGAGGCGGTGGCGCGCATGAAGCAAGAACAAAGCAGCGCTATTTTGCGGGCCCAACAAAGCCCCAACGCGCTGGCCAATCAGGCTTTTTTAAATTTGGCCTTTGGCGACCATCCCTATGGCCAGCCTAAAAACGGCAGCCAAGAGGAGCTGGCGCGGCTCACTCGCGACGATATAAAGACGCAATATCAAAACAGTTTTGCCCGCGATAATATGAAACTCGCCGTGGTGGGAGACATGACACGCGCCGAAACGCGGCGCCTGATGCGCGATGTTTTTGCCGCCCTGCCCGCCCGCGCCAAATTGCCAAAAGTGCCAGATGCCCAAGTCACCTCAGGGCCCAAAACCAAACATATCGAGAGGCGCGGGCCGCAGACCAGTCTGGTTTTTGGCCATCGTGGCATCGGCTATGACGACGCGCTGTTTTTCCCGGCCTTTGTGATGAATTCCATTCTCGGCGGCTCTGGGTTTTCATCGCGCTTGACGGAAGAAGTGCGCGAAGCCCGCGGGTTGGCTTATTCGGTCTATAGTTATTTTCTCAACCTCCAGCATGGCGACTTATGGCTGGGCTCGGTGGCCAGCGACAATAAAACCACGCAGCAGGCGTTGGATGTCATTCGTGCCGAAATGCGCCGCATCGCCAAAGAGGGCGTCGATGCGGCACGCCTCGAAGCGGCCAAAACCTATATGACGGGCGCCTATGCTTTGCGCTTCGACAGTGGCGCCAAAATTGCCAAACAGCTCATCGGCGTGCAGCTTTCTGGCTGGCCGATCGCCTATTTCAAAACCCGCAATGCGCAAATAAATGCAGTGCGGGCCGAAGACGTCAAAGCGGCAGCGCAACGCTTGTTGGCCGATGAGTTGCTGCTGGTTTCGGTTGGGCAAACCGCGCCCTCGCTTGCCAGCAAGCCATAAACGCCTTAGCCTTTCGGCCATGTTCTTTTTTCCCATTCGAGACGATAATCCCACGCGCGCGCGGCCGCTTATTTCTTATATTCTGCTGGCGCTTTGCATGAGTGTCTTCTTCTGGCAAATCTCATTGGGCGACGCGCAACGCGAGGCCGTTTTGGCTTTCGGCATGGTGCCCGTGCGATTGTTTTTCCCCGAGGCCGCCTATGGCCTGCCCCATGTGATTCCCGCTTGGATGACCCTCATCAGCTCGATGTTTCTCCATGGTGGCTTTATGCATCTGGCGGGCAATATGCTGTATCTGTGGATTTTCTCGGATAATGTCGAAGACAGTATTGGGCGGCGAAACTTCGTTATTTTCTACCTGCTTTGCGGCATCGCCGCCGCTCTCGCGCAGGCTTTTGTCGATGTGCGCTCCAATATTCCGATGATTGGCGCAAGCGGCGCCATCGCGGGCGTTCTTGGCGCTTATTTACTGCTGCATCCGCGCGCCAATATTCGCTGCCTGATTGGGTTTTTCGTGTTTTTCAAAATGATAAATGTGCCCGCTTTTCTGGTTCTTGGCGGTTGGATTGGCTTGCAATTTATGAGCTTGGGTCAAGTGGGCGACGGCGGCGGTGTGGCTTATTGGGCGCATATTGGCGGCTTTATTGCGGGCATGGCGCTTATTCCTTTTTTCAAAAAACCGCATGTGAAATTATTTGCCAAACCGGTCAGCCGCGCGTTTCAAGTGCAGAGCGTCACCCCGCATATCCCGCAAGTGGGCGGGCGCAAACCCCACCAAATAAGACCGCAAAACCACCCGTGGGAAAAATAACACGCCGCGCAAGCGCAACCGAATTAGGCTGAAACCCGCGCCATCTAATGATAAGATGGCTGGGTATTTTGAGGATTTAATGTGCGGTTTTTGTTGCGTTTGCAGAATTATCTATGGCCCTTAGCCGTGCTTTTGCTCGGCGTGGCTTTGCAATTGCTGCAACCCTATCCAATTGAATTTACCCGCAATATCGTGTTCGACCAATATAACCGCTGGCAACCGCGGGTCGACGAAAATGAGCTGGTGGTATTTGTCGATATTGATGAGGCCAGCCTCGACGCCATTGGGCAATTTCCGTGGCCCCGCAGTGTTTTCGCTGAGCTGGTAGACAAAATGTCGGCCGCTGGCAGTGCCGCCATCGCTTTCGATGTTCTCTTCACCGAACCCGACCGCACCGCCCCAAGTGAAATTCTGCCCGTCTGGCAAACCCTGCGCCAAGGCGACGACGCGCAAGCTTGGGAGAGCTTGCAGGCCGATATCCAAGCGCATATCTCCAACCCCGATGATGCGCTGGGGCGTGCCATGACACAAGCGCCCGTCATTTTGGCCACGATGATAAGCGACGATGTGCGAAGCCTGCCCTCCCCCAAAGCGGGCATTGCGGTGCGCGCCCAAGGCAGGGGCGCGTCCCAAGAGGCGCTCGACCCAATGCGCGGCGTGCCGAGCGCGCAATTTGCCATTGCCAATCGACAGGTTTTGCATAATAGCGCGGTGGGGCTGGGCGCCATTAATGCGCGGATGGATAAAGATGGCATTATCCGCCGCGCGGGGCTTTTGTATCGCGCGGGCGAACATATCTACCCCAGCTTATCGCTCGAGACGCTTCGGGTGGCCCAAGGGGCGGGCTCGATTGCGTTGCGCGCCTCGGATGTGCGCGGCGAAGGCGCCTATACCTCTGGCTTTGGCCTATCGCGCTTGAAAGTCGGGCAAATTATCGCCCCCATAGAACCCGATGGCAGCATGCGGCTTTATTATGCGGCCAGTGAGGCCATCCCCAAATTATCGGCCTATGAAATTCTCGACCCTAATTTTGACAGCCAGAAACTGACGGGCAAAATTGCTTTCATCGGCACCAGTGCCGCCGGGCTGAAAGATATTCGCGCGACGCCGCTGAACCCTGCCACGGCCGGCGTGGAAGTGCATATTCAGACCGTGCAGCAATTAATTTCCGGCACGTTTTTGACCCGCCCCGTCTGGGTGCAAACCTTAGAAGCGCTGGCCACTTTGGTTCTCGGCGGCCTGTTGATTTTCATGGTGCAGCGGTTTTCCCTGATTCCCAGCACGGTGTTTTTGCTCGCCTGTCTTGCGGCGGGCGCGGCGTTTTCTTGGCAGCAATTTTCAACCGAGCAAATTCTCATCGACCCCGCCACGCCGAGCTTCACGGCATTTATGACGTTTTTAACCGCCGCTTTTTTGCACTTTCTCGACACCGCCCGCGAACGCCGCGAAGTACGAAATGCATTTCAATATTATTTGGCGCCCGACATGGTGAAGCAAATTGCCAGCAATCCCGAGAAATTGCGCCTCGGGGGCGAGACCCGAAACCTCACTATTTTATTCGCGGATATTCGCGGCTTTACCACCATCTCCGAAACATTTGCCGCCGCGCCCGAAAAACTGACCCATGTTATCAATATATTCCTAACCCGCATGTCGCAGGTCATTCAGGCGCGCTCTGGCACCATCGATAAATATATTGGCGATAATATTATGGCCTTTTGGAACGCGCCCGCAGATGTGGCCGACCATGCCTATGCCGCCGTGTGCGCCACGCTGGAAATGAAAACCGCCTTGGCCAGCGTCAATGCAGATTTAAAAGCCGACCCTTTATTGGATGGCTGGCAGGGCGAAATTCGTATCGGCATTGGCTTAAACTCGGGCGCCACATTGGTCGGCAATATTGGCTCTGACCAGCGGTTTAATTATTCCGTGATGGGCGATGTGGTTAATGTTTCGGCCCGCCTAGAGGGCCAAACCAAAGACTATGGCGTGTTGACCCTTATTGGCGAGGCCACTTACCAACAAGCCACGGCCAGTATCGCGGCGGGCAAACCAGAGGTCGCGTTGTTGGAATTAGACCTGATTGCACTGAAAGGCAAAACCCTGCCCGAGCGCATTTACGCCGTGATGGGCGACCCTGATTATGCCGCCTCCGAGCGCTTTCAACAATTGCAGGCTGGCCATATTGAGCTGTTGGAGCGCTATCGCGCCCAAGACTGGCAAGCGGCGCAAAGCTTGGCGCAGACGCTGGGCGACACTTATGACGAGATGCGCGCGTTTTACGAAATGTTAAGCCAGCGCATGAAAACCTATCAAACCACGCCGCCCGGAGACGATTGGGACGGTCACTATATTGCGCTGAGCAAATAGCCATCGCTCGCACGAAAGAGGTTGAAACATGGAATTGATTTTTTGGGGAACCCGCGGCTCTTTGCCGATGAATACGCCAGCGCATCGCATTTTTGGCGGCAATACATCTTGTGTTAGCGTTCACGCGGGCGAGCATTCGGTCATCTTTGATGCGGGCTCTGGCCTCATTCACCTCGGCTCAAAAATGGCCGAACAGGAGGTCCGCGAAGTCGATATTTGTTTCTCTCATTTTCATTCTGACCATATTTGTGGCGTGCCGTTTTTCAAACCTTTTTTCGACCCAGATTGCACCGTGCGCTTGCATAGTTTTGGCGTGGCCGAAGCCACCCTCTATGACGCTTTGACCAGCTATTTAAGCCGACCAATTTTCCCCATCAGCATAGATGACTTTCAAGCCAAAATAGAATTTATCCATCACCCCGATGGGGCGGGCGCGCAGTTGGGCGGGTTGCAGATTAGCGCCTTGGAAATTCCCCATCCGGGCGGCGCCCATGCGCTAAAAGCACAAGCCGATGGAAAAACCTTCGTCTATGCCACCGATACCGAACATACGATTGGCGAGGCCAACCAATCGCTTATCGCATTTATGCGTGATGCCGATATGACCGTCTACGATTGCACGTTCGACGATAGCGAATTTGAACATCGCCAAGGCTGGGGGCATTCGACTTGGCAAGAGGGCTTGCGGTTAGCGCAGGCGGCGCAGGTGAAAAAATTTGGCATTTTTCATCACGAACCCGAGCGCAGCGATGAAGCGCTGATGGAAATTGAAAAACAAGCGCAACACCAATTACCGCAAAGCTTGGTAACCCGAGATTTTATGCACTTGAAGATATAACTTTAGACGTGAGAATCAGGGCGAATTCGCCTATTTTGGAATCACAGGAGCACAATCTATGGATTTCGACCGCATTGGCAGAATAATTGCCGGTATGATGGAACAGAATGGCGCATTATATGCGGGCGGACTGTCGGCCGTTTTTGTCTTATTGCTTTTGGTCGTCGTGTCGCGCCGCCGCAAAGGCAAACTTCAGGCTGGCGCGCAAGAGCCCAAACACGGCAAAGGGACGGGCGCGAAAACCATCATCGACGATGACATCGATATGGCTTTAGACGAGACCCCAAGCGCCCTGCCGTCAGACACAAATGTATTGGCAGAAAATGGCGAAGAAATTGTCCCCTTCGAATTGGATACCTCGCCGCCAAAAGGGCCCGATATGCATATGGGCGACGGCCTCGATGCGGTTGACGATTTGGATGACATTACCATTCCTAAAGTAGGACAAGCGCCGCCGCCGCAAAAATCTCGGTTTTTCAGCGCCGCATGGCTGCACAAAGAAACCAAACCCGTGCCCCCATCGGGCGCCCCCATGAGCGATGAAAGCGCACCCGAAGACAGCCAAATACGCGCCGCCGCCTCTGAATGCGCGCGCTTGGCAGAAATTGAACGCAAGCTCATGGCCTTGCGCGAGCTATATGAAGCCGGCCTCATCGCGCCCGAAGTCTATGTTTTGAAAGCGCGAGAATTTGCCGCTCAAGTTGGATAAAGACGCCGTCTGCAAGTGGCGCTGGCGTGCCCCTGAACGGGCGCAAGCCGAGGCTGGATTTTCCTTTACCGAACTGACCACAACGCTGGCGATTATTGGCCTGATCACCGCCGCCCTATATGCCGTGATGAACAATCTCAACACCCAAAGCGAACGGATGAACGCGCAAACCAGCCTTTTGTCGACGGGCGCCCAAGTGTTCGCCATGGTCGAGCCTTGGGTCGCTTTGGCGGGCGATGTGCAAAGCAGCAGCGCTCTATCGGCCGCTGAGGCTTTGGCTATTCCAAGCGCCGACCAAGTGAATATTTGTTTCGATGCCTCCGCCAGCCAGCGCGAGCTGCGCCAATTTCGCTTGGCCGACAAACGCCTGCAAACCCGCACCCGCATAGATGCCAATTGCACGCCAGATAGCGGAGACACCGGATGGGAAAACCTGACCGACCAAGTTATCGGCGGTTTGACCTTTACCCGTGCCAGCGGAAGCGCCTATTCTTTAGATGTGGTTTTGCAGCTAGAACGCATTGTGCCGGGCACGGATGAAATAACCGCGGTGAAAATGCGCAAACGCATAAACCTGTTTTCTATGACTAGATATTGAGACTCGATATTGAGACCCGCTCCATGAAACCCCCTGTCTTTACCCAAACGCCAATCGCCCCCAAGGCCGCCCCGGCGCAGCCAGAAGCGGGGTTCGCCTTATATTTGGCCATCGGCTTTGTCGTGCTAATCAGCGTATTGGCGGGGTCCATTGGCACGAATTTAAATCTGGCGGCCGTTCGAGAGGCCCGCGCCACCCAAAGCCGCGCCACGCTCGACACCGCCGAAATGGCCTTGGCCGAAGCCTGGTATGAGCTGCGCAGTAATTTCGACCGCGCCGTCACGCCGCTTTATTTGGCCGGCCATAGCGAGGTTTTCGATGCCGCCGTGCAAGCCGATTTCTCAGCCTGCGTCAGCGCCCATGAGAGCGAGCTCACCGGATATAGAAAATACACCCGCACGCCCGTGAGCGGCGAGAGCTATCGTCGGTTTTTTGCCAAGCGGGATGGCAATCGCTATCGCCTGTATGGCTGTGGCTATGACGGCGACAACGTGCGGGTCGCCTATGCGGAATATTTGGATGATGGCACCAGCCTCGCCCTGGTGCGGGCGCGCCGCTATTAGGCTTTTTAAGGCGTTTTTAAATCATTGAAGAACGTGCGACTGCGCGTCAGGGTTCGCCCGCTCGGGTTTCTTACCACCAAAGTCGCGGCCAATTCCGCGCCCGCCAAAGCGCTCGACGACACGGTTAACGTCGAGGCCGAGGCGCTATAGCCATTGTCGCTGAACAACACGGCGAGCCCTTGCCCATCGCTAGACCAATCATACACGCCGAGGCTTGGCAGAGCCTCATTGCGTTGCGCGCGCACCGCCAATTCGGTCATCACGCCATCGGCAATTAACGTCATGCGCGATAGCGCCCATGTGCTTTCCATGATGGCGCGATTGGCCCCCACCATCGACAGCGTGCCGATGATGCCAACGGAGATAATGGTCAAAGCGACCATCACTTCGATGAGGGAAAAACCGCTTTGCGAGGTTGGTTTATCGCGTGTCATAAAAAGCTGCCGAGTTGACGGGCATTTCGCCAGCCTTTGGCGTAATCACTTCCGGCGCCAAGAAAATAACCATTTCTTGGGTGTTTTGGGCGTCCGAGCTGCTGCCTAATAAAGAGGAGACCAGCGGCAAACTAGTGGTGCCCGGCAGGCCGTTGCGGGTTTTGGAATTATCTTCGGTAAACAATCCGGCCAGAACAATCACATCGCCCGGCGCGGCAATAAATTCTGTATTGATTTTGCTTTGAATTTTATCGGAGTTGGCATCCGCCGTGACAAAGAAATCATCGTTGAAATCGACCTTCAGGCGCACATGGTCGTTCAAAGAATTAATCGTCGGGGTGACCACAAGGCTCAATTTGGCTTGCCGTTCTTGATAGGTGGTGGTGGCCTCACCCGGCACGGTTTGCCCGCCCGGCGTCACCACCGGAGCCGACGTGCTGATGATGGGCAGATAGCGGGTTTCCGATTTTTCAATCTGCGCCTCGCAACCATTGAGCGCCAAAATCGTCGGGCTCGAAACCTTGCGCCCCAGACTATTGCTCTCCATAAAATCAATGGTCCAGCCGAGGCCAAGACGGAAATTATTCAGCGTGAAACTATTGGCATCGGCCGCGCGATTGGCAAAATTAAGCGCGCCGCGCACGCCTATCAATCCATTTTCGCGAACCTCCACGAGGTCATCATAAGTGGTACGCACATCGCTGGGCAAATCAGAGAAACTACTGTCGGTTTTGGCGGGCGTGCGCAAAGCATTTTGCAACCGTCCCTGCAATTGACGTTTCCAATCTTTCACCACATTGACCATGAACACTTCGACCAAAACCTGTTTATCGGCTTTGTCTAAGCTCTCAATCAACGAAGCGGCAAGGTCGACGTCATGTTTGAAACCCGTCACAATCACCGTGTCGGCCACCGAGCTGACGGTCGGGCGTCGAAAGCTGGCATTGGTAAAGCCATTGATGTTGCTGCTGGCCGCCACTGGATCCACTGAAGGGGTCTCTGTGGCGTCTGCTGTGGGCTCTGCTGTCGGTTCTGGTGTGGGTTCAGCAACGGGCTCCGAAGCGGCAGAGGTTTCAATGGGAATAGCGGTTTGCGCAATTGCCGCCAGCGCCATCTCATCGGTTTCGCTGGCGCTTTGTTGGCGCGCGATATCCGCCATACGCTCGGCTGCCACTAGGGCATCTGGATATAATTGCCCAAAGTAATTTTCTAACTCGGTTTTAATCTCCGAAGTTCGGTCGCCGCCGTCCGCCGCGTTACAACTATTGGCCCCTTCGCTATTAAAAATAGTGAATTTTTCGGTGTAAATCGGCTCGCTGGTTTTCAAATTCGCATCGCGAATAATCCGTCCGCGCAATTGGTCGGCATTCGGCCCGGCCATCAGCGTCGCAACTTGCGTCGGCTTGGCGGGCACGGGCGCCAGCGGCGCAGCTGGCGTATCGCTGGCCGCCTTTGAGGCCAATTTCGCTTTCGCCATGTCGGCCGACGCCGTTTGCACTTGGGCCAGCACGCCGGCCTTATCGGTTTTATCTTGGCTCATCACCGCGATGGCCTGATTGATATCATCCAGCGCAAACCGCGCGGTCTGCGTGGCGCTAGCTTGGGTTTGGCGGGCGCTCGCCTGCTCTAAATCCAGCGCATCCAAACTGCGTTCATTGGCCAAAGCCGTGGTTTTCAAATCAACAATCGCCGCGCCAATGAGCGGCGAATGCTCGGCCTCCACAATCGCATCATTGGTCAGCGACCGGGCGCGACCGGCATCATCTGGGTGCTGGAAATAGGCTTGATAGATTTGGCGAATGGCGGCGCTGTCATTTTCAAAAGCATTGATTTTACGATATTTCTGCGCCCGCCGATTATGCACTTCGGCCGCCGCCAAAGCGCTCTCTACCCGCTCGTTAAATTCTTCGACCGTATAAAACCGCGCCACACTCATTTTGCGGTCATAGGCCATGGCCAGCCCATAATTATCGATGAGGATATCAAAAATATCCAGCGCATCGGCCCGCGAGATATCTAAGTTCACCTCGCTCGCATTGGCGTTGACGTTGGGCGATAGATAGATTTGCATATTGATCGAACGCGCCAGCGATTTCAGCGCGGTCGGCAAACGAAGCCCAACCAGATTGACGCTCAAGGCGCGCGAGCCCACTTCCTCGGCCAAATCATCCATCCGCCCCAAGGAGACGCCGGTCGTGACATCATTGCCAACGAATAAGAAGCTTTTTTGCAGCGACACATATTCATCCGGGCGCGCCAATTCATTACGGCCAAATAAGGCCAGCGCGCCAAATTCATTGTTTTCCGTCAGCCCCAATACTGTGGCGGGCTCTGCCTCATTATGCTGCTTATCGAGGCCAGCCATGATTTTTTGCAATTTGGTTTCATAGGAGAGTTTAAACTCTTGCAGCAATAAATCGCGCGCTTTGGCGTGGCGCATCTCCAATTGATCGAGCAATAGTTTTTCTCGGTCATAGCTCGCCTGGCGCACGCGTTGGTCGCGCTGGCTTACTTCGATGCGTTTTTCTAGGGCGCGAATTTGCGAGACAAGATTGCGCTCGCTCGGGTTTGCCGCCGCCCCTGTGGGCTGCGCGTCCAGCGCGCCAGAAATGCTGGCTGCAACCACCCCATCGACAATATCGCTTACCGCAATGGTTTCTGGCACCCGCACTTGCAATAATTCGCGCCGCGGTGGCAGGGGTTTCACGGGGGTGGCAAACGGGCCTTCGCCATTGGCTTCGGCTTCTACTCTGGCGTTTTGCGCGCGAATGGCGGCGCGGCGGTCATCGAATTTTTGCACGGCGCCCGACATCGATAAATCGCGCGTTGTGCGATTGCCGCAGGCATATACATCGAGGCACAATATCGCGACAATCGCGATACGCCCGAATTGGTTCCAGCCTGACTTTCTACTACGCAAAAAACTTTCCTCGTCTCAACCTTACTTATTACCCGTGCAACCTAAGCTGCGTGTCGAATTTTACTTTGGCCGTCTTGGGGTTCCGCTTGGGCGCACATCCGAAATTTTCCCGATGGCCTCGGTAATCACTTCGCGCGCAATCGTGGCCAGATTGCGATTGATCCACT
>JABJKE010000027.1 GCA_018660505.1 Rhodobiaceae bacterium
ATCCCACTCATTGTCATAGAAGAGATTGAGACCGGCAATGACCTTGCCGTCATTCAATATCCAGCGCTGGCCGAGGCCGAGATTGAACGTGTCATCATTATCTGTCGCAATGATGCCGCCCTGAAAGAAGGTGGCGCGACCGGCTGATGGATTGTCATAAAGCGGCTGCACGGTGAAGATGGAATAGCGCGTATCTTCGCCATCCAAATCGGTAATATCAATCTCGACATTGCGAAAGCGCTCTGACAAAGACTGCTCAATGCGGGCTGAAACATAATTCTCAGCCGATTGCGCCAGATTGTTTTTAAAAAAGGCTTCAGCTTTTTGCGCGTCCGACGCGCCAGCCTGCCCGACGAAAATCAAAGTGCTAAAATTGGCCATAAGGGCGAAAAATAAACGCATACAAAACTCCAAGAAAAACTTTCGTTGTTGTATACGTTTCTTTTCTGATTTCAAGCTGAAAAAGAAGAACCGCAAAGAATTAGCGCTATAAAAATCCGAGCCGAGATTACTATCACGCCTCTTCCGGATTCTCCCCCTGTGCCCTGTCCCAATGATGACGCTTGTCACAACTGTGTCACAGTGGATTGGCGTAAAATGCCACCCCGCCATCAACCCCATGCTTGACCTCGAGTCCACACAAGTGCAGAATCATTGAGCAAATCGGCTGTTTTCTTGAGGTTGCCTAAGGTGTCTTGAGGTGGGCTTTGGTAGCGGAGGAGGGACTCGAACCCCCGACACGCGGATTATGATTCCGCTGCTCTAACCAGCTGAGCTACTCCGCTCCAGAAGGCTTTGACGGGCAAAACCTCAATAAGAGAGAGCTTGATATAGACCAAATTAGACAGACTGGCAATTGCCCTTTTTAGCTAGGCTTCGCCTCTGATTTGGCTTCAGGTTTACCCGCCGCACGCGCAATCTTGGCGGCGCGCTTGCGCTGCGCTGACGAGCCGATATGTAATGATTTTCTATATTTGGCCACGGTTCTACGCGCCACCGCAATGCCCGCCTCGGCTAAAAGCGCCACCAGCGCCTCATCCGATAAGGGCGCCACATGGGCTATTTCCTCGCTCACCGCCTGCGCCACGCGTGCCTTAATGGCCGCCGCAGAAACCGTCTTGCTATTGCGACCGCGCGCGCCGCTCCCCGCTGTGTCGCTTTTGCCCGTCAGCGCCGTCGAGAATAAGTCTTTCAGGTAAAACACCCCCTTGGGGGTTTGCACCAGCTTGCCGTTGGCCGAGCGACTGACTGTGCTTTCGTGCAATTCTAAAACCTCCGCGATATCGCGCAGCACCAGCGGTTCGAGCGCCATCATGCCGTGGTTTAAAAAACCTTGCTGATGGCCGATAACCGCACGCGCCACCCGCAATAAAGTGGCGGCGCGTTGTTGCGTGGCCTTTTGGAGCCAGCGCGCCGACTGCACATTGGCTTTCATAAATTTGCGTTCGTCGTCGGTAATTTTGCGGGTCGCCATTTCTTCCCAATCGCGCTCCAACACCAAAACGCTGGGCAGACTGGCCTCGTTCAAATAAGCCTGCCACCCGCTCTCGCCCTCCAGCACCACGATATCTGGCTGGGCCACACCGACATCTTGGCCGTCGAAACTGGCCGCCGGGCGCGGGTCCAATGCCCGAATGGTTTGCAAATAAGGCGGCAAAGCCTCCGGGCTGATTTGCGCCGCTTTCGCCAAAGCCGCCAAATCGCCACGCCCCAATAGGTCTAGGTTTTCCAGCAAAGCCGCATGGGTTGGGGTGAGGCCATCTTGTGCCAGAAGCTGCAAGCGCAAGCCATCCGCAAGGTTGCGCGCGAACACGCCAACTGGCGTAAACCCTTGTACCTGCGCCAAAACTTGGCTTAGCAAGCTCGGCTCCACCTCTAAAGCCGCGCAAATCTCGGCATCGCTCTCGCGCAAATATCCGTCGTCATCTAGCCAGCCCACCAGCTCTAGGGCCAAAGCGGCTTGCGCGCGAGACTTCACCTCTTCGCCGATTTGCCCGATGAGATGCGCCGATAGGCTGGGGGTATCGGCCAAGGTTTGCTCTAGTCTTTGCACGGTGTCGCTTGGTTCGCTGGCCGAAAAATCGACCCGCACGGCCACCACATCGGCCCCCAATCCAACCCCGCTTGTGCCCTGCACGGTCACCGCGCGTTGTTTTTGTGCAGCGTCTGGCTTCCCTTCTGTAGCGCCTCCCGCCTCGCGATAGTGTTGGGCATCAAAGGCCAAAAACGGATTTTGTTCCATCTCGCGGGCCAGCATATCGCGCAATTCAACATTGGTCAGTTGCAACAGCTGGATGGCCTGCTGCATCTGCGGGTTCATCATCAGTTTTTGCGACTGCTTTATTTCAATACGCGGCGCGAGCACCATAGAAATCTCCTGTGACGCAAGATTACCCTATAGCGCACCGAAATGGCACGTTTTTTGCATATTAAGAAATAGAGGCGCTTTTTATCCAACCCCCGCCCAGCACGCGGTCGCCATCTTTGGCGTAAAACACGCACGCTTGGCCGGGCGAGACGCCCTCTTCGGGCCGCGACAGCACAACATCGGCTTGGCCGTTTTCACCCAAATGCAAATGCGCTGGCGCCGGATCTCCGGTCGAGCGGATACGGGCCAAAACTTCAATCGGCCCGCTGGCGGCATCGCCCAACCAATTAACCTCATCGAGATGCACACGCGCGCGCGCCAAAGCTTCGCGCGGGCCGACAATCACTTCGCGTTTATCCGCGTCAATCGCCACCACATAAATCGGGTCGCCCGTGGCAACGCCAAGCCCGCGTCTCTGGCCAACCGTATAATGCAAAACCCCCTGATGGGTGCCCAAAAGCGTGCCGTCCATGTGGCGAATTTCGCCCGGCAGGCTGCAATCGGGGCGCAGGCGCTTTATCACGCTGGCGTAATCGCCATTTGGCACGAAGCAAATATCTTGGCTATCGGGTTTATCCGCCACCATCAACCCCAAGGCGGCGGCATAGTCTCGAATTTCTTCTTTGCTCAAATGCGCCAAGGGAAAACGCAAAAACGCCAGCTGCTCTTGCGTGGTCGAGAACAGAAAATACGATTGGTCGCGCGCCAAATCGAGAGGCCGATGCATTTCCCATCCGCTATCGGTTTGGCGCGTGGCGATATAATGCCCCGTGACCATGGCCACCGCGCCCAGCTCGCGCGCCATGCCAAGCAGGTCGCGAAATTTCACCGTCTCATTGCATCGAATGCATGGAATGGGTGTGTGGCCTGCCAGATAACCGTCGACAAATTCATCCATCACGCTTTCTTTAAAACGCGATTCATAATCCAAAACATAATGCGGCATATCCAGACAAGCGGCCACCGAGCGCGCATCGTGGATATCTTGTCCGGCGCAACACGCGCCTTTGCGGCGTATCGCTTCGCCGTGGTCGTATAATTGCAGCGTAATGCCCACCGCATCATAGCCCGCACGCTTGACCAGCGCGGCGGCCACAGAGCTATCGACACCGCCCGACATGGCAATGACAACGCGCTGCTGGCTGCGTTGCTCAACCGTGCCGATATGAAGGTCGATATCGGGCAATGAGTCGAGCGCAAAAAGGGCATCTTGTGTCTTCATAACAGCTTCACTATAGCATGGATGGGCAACTCGCAAGCCTCGGCTTTGGGCGCAATAGCTGCAAAATTCAAGCCATAGCCACAAGAACACACAGCGTTCACGCGCGTTCACGAAAAGTTGATTTGTCTGTGACCCCCCTTTCGCGCTTAGTGGAGCCTAGTTGTTTATCTGTCCGTAGCCGTAACGTAGGAGTTCAAATTGAGAATTTTGTTAATCGAAGATGATGTATTACTCGCCCAATCTTTAACCGATGCCCTGGAGGCCGAAGGCTTTCAAGTCGATGAAGCTGACTGTGGTGAAGACCGGCTGGAGTTAGCCAAGCTTTACGAATATCAAGTGATGATTTTAGACTTAGGTCTGCCCGATATGCGCGGCGATGAAGTTTTGCAAAATCTACGACAACAAAATACCGATATGCCAGTGCTCATTCTGTCGGGCGATACGCAAGTCGAATCGCGCCTCTCTTGTTTGCACAAAGGGGCCGATGATTACCTAATCAAGCCCTTCAACATGGAAGAACTGGTGGCGCGTCTGCAAGCGCTGGTGCGCCGTGCCAATGGCCACGCGCAAAATGTTTTGCAATTTGGCGATTTGACCCTGAATTTAACCGCCCGCGATGTCAGCGTTGGCGACACAAGGGTCGAGTTAACGTCGAAGGAATATCAAATGTTCGAGCTCTTGTGCTTGCGCAAAGGCAATGTGGTTTCCAAAGAGAGCTTTCTCGACCATCTTTATGGCGGCATGGATGAGCCCGAAATGAAAATCATCGATGTGTTCAACTGTAAGCTGCGCAAGAAAATTGAAAAATCGGGCGCATCGACACCGCTGATTCAAACGGTTTGGGGACGCGGCTATCGGGTCAATACAGACGAGATGCAATGCTCGGCGTAAAGCGGTTTGGTTTAACTTCCTGTTTGGATAGGCCTGTGCTAAGCACAGGCCTATGACAGATAAGACCATCCAGAAGCTGGGCTTCGACCCCCATGCGCCCGCCTTTATGACCGCCATGTGCCAAATGGCTTTGCAAGCTGGCGCGCTTATTATGACGCATTTTAAAAACGGCGTAAAAGAAGAAACCAAAGCCGATAAATCACCCGTCACCCAAGCCGACCGCGACGCGGAAATTCTATTGGAAACCGCGCTGGCAAAAATCGCGCCCCATGTGCAAGTCATCGGCGAAGAGGCTTGCGCAACCAAAACCCCCGATAAGCTCGACGACGCTTTTTTCTTGCTCGACCCGCTGGACGGCACGCGCGACTTTGTAGCCAAACGCGATAATTTTACCGTGAACATCGGCCTTATCTTCGACCGCGTGCCCGTGGCCGGGGTGATTTATGCCCCGGTGCATGAAAAACTTTATTTTAGCGGCACAGATGCCGCCTATCGGCTGGATATCGCGCCAGACGGCGAGCTGGACATCACCCAAGCGACGCGGCTGCGCACCGAAAGAATTACCGAAAAAGGCGTGAAAGTCATCGCCAGCTATTCGCATCGCGATAGCGAAACCGAAGACCTTATCGAGCAATTGCACGTCACCAAAACCATCGCCACGGCGTCGTCTTACAAGTTTTGCCTCTTGGCAGAAGGCTCCGCCGATTTTTACCCGCGCTATGGCCGCACCATGGAATGGGACACGGCCGCCGGACAAGCGATTTTAGAAGCAGCCGGCGGCGTCGTCACCTTTCAAGACGGCAGCCGCTTTACCTATGCCAAATTAGACCGCGGGCTCGACAATCCTTCTTTCATTGCAGCCGCTTCCGATAACTGGCAGGATGCTTTGAAATAGTCACCTAGGGGGGAGCAAATGGTGCAGTATCGATTGTATGCCTGTGTCTTCTTGCTTGCACTCGGCCTCGCCGTGCCTGCAGCCCAGGCGCAGCCCGAAACCAAACAGCCCCCCAATATCGAAGATTTTTCTGAAAACGGTCTGGTCGTCGCCTCGGCCAAATATCTGGGCGCGACAGCAGAAGCGATGGCGCAAGTCGTCGACCATGCTTTCTCTCGCTATGGCATGCCCAGCGCCATTATTCGCGGCGAGGAAATGTCGGTCTCTGCCATGTTTGGCGTGCGCTATGGGCGCGGCACGCTGATTTTTAAAGATGGCAGACAAGAGCCAATTTACTGGCGCGGGCCCTCGCTGGGCCTCGATATGGGCGCCACCGGATCGAAAAGCTTCGCCCTGGTGTATAATGTCGATAGGCCCGAAGATTTGCACAAGCGCCTGCCCGGGGTCGATGGGTCGCTCATCGCCGTTGGCGGCGTGGCGTTTCATTATTTGCGGCGCGGCAGCACCATCGTCGCCCCCATGCGGGTGGGGGTTGGCTATCAAGTGGGCATCAGCCTCGGCTATGTGAAATACAGCCCGAAACGCAGTTGGCTGCCCTTTTAAGGTTATTTTGCCTGACTGAAGAAATCATCTAGCTTGGCCGCCAATTCTTGCGTTTTCCCCGATGAGAAAAAATGCCCGCCAGTGTAGCTATGCACATCGGGCGAGGCATAAAGAGCCAGAGCGGCCTCGACTTGCTCGGCTTTAATCTCTGGGTCATCTATCGCATAAACAAATTGGGCGCGCGCGCCGCTAGCGCCGATTTTTTGATGGTCCGCCATGCGGTTCGACAAAGCATCGCCGAGCAGCAAGTCGCGCATCATGCGTTCTGTGCCGCGCACGTTAAACTGCTTGGTAAAATGCGCCACCACCCGCCGCGCCTCTTCGGTGTCGGTGCCAAAACTCTCGCCGCGCGCAATAATCGACGGTATCGCCACGAAACGAGACAATAAAGGCCCGACCACTGGCATGGCCGCCAGCGTGCCAGCCTGCCCGACGCTAGCGCCTTCAATAACCGGCACTTGATAGGCCAAAGCCGACACGCGCTCGGGATGCATCGCCCCGAAGCGAGCCAAAATAGCCCCGCCAAAGCTGACGCCAAATAAATTGGCCCGTTGAATTTCCAAATCATCCATCAGCTCGCCCAATTGATGACGCATTAAATCGATAGATAGAGAGGTTTTGGGGCGGTCAGAAAAGCCGCGGCCATATTGATCATAGACCACCACCCGATAGCCCGCCTTTACCAAAGGGGGCACATAGGCTTGATAGGCCAAAGAACCCAGCGTGCCGCCATGGATGATAATGAGCGCGGGCCCCTGTTCGGGCCCGTGGACTTGATAGGCGGTGATGCCATGGCTTAATTTGGCCTCGCTATAGCCGCTGTCGGCGCGAAATTGGGCGGCGCTTAAGGTCTCGCGATTGCCCGCCTGATAGACCAGCACCATGGCGACCAGAACGGCCAAAATAACGCTTACGGCTATCGATATTTGGGTCATGCTTACCTCTCGGAGAAAATTATTGCGCTTGTGGACGCAACCGAATGCGCCCTTTTTCTTCGCCTTTGCGCGGGTCCAGAAGAAGAAGCAAAGGGCCCTCCGCATCTTGTAATTTGACGATAATGCGGGTGTCGCCATTGTCGACGCCGATGACTTGGCTATCGGCGGGGATGCTAATCTCGGTCTCGCCAAAGCCTGGTTTGCTGGGCACCGCCTCGGGGTTCGACACGCGTTTGATAACCGTGCCGATCACCACGGCCGCGCCGCCGACCATTAAAACACCAAGGCCGATGACGGTAATCAGCAAAACCCGCACATAAGTGGGCGAAGGCTGTGCTATAGCTTCTTCGGAAGCGCTTTTGGCTTCTCCACGACTTGCCTTATTTGGCGACATGGCGGTATCTTGAGACATGACTGAACTCCCTGAAAAATTGGCTTTCGCCGTAGAATACGCCTCGGATGGCGCGCGCCTTGACCGCCGTGTGGCGATGGCTAGCGAAGATTTATCTCGTGTGCGCGTGCAAGAGCTTATTAAAGAAGGCCAATGTGTCGTGACGCGCCGACAGGCTACGACGACCATAAAAGACCCGTCTTGGCGGGTCAAACAAGATGATATCGTCGAATTGATTTTACCCCCGCCTATCGACACCCGCGTCAAGGCGCAAGCCATTCCCTTGGATATTATTTTCGAGGACGAAGCGCTTTTGGTGGTCAATAAACCGGCCGGCATGGTGGTGCATCCCGCCCCCGGCAGCCCCGACCAAACGCTGGTCAATGCGCTGCTGGCCCATTGTGGCGACACGCTCTCTGGCATTGGCGGCGAAAAACGCCCGGGCATTGTCCATCGGCTCGATAAAGATACCAGCGGCATTATGGTGGTGGCCAAAAACGATAAGGCGCATCGGGGGTTGAGCGAACAATTTGCCGCCCATGGCCAAGACGGGCGTATGCAACGCTTGTATAAGGCGCTGGTCTGGGGCGTGCCCCTGCCCGCCGCGGGCACGGTCGATATGCCTTTGGCGCGCGCCACCAATAATCGTAAAAAAATTGCCATCTCCAGATCCAAAACCGCGCGCCATGCGGTGACCCATTACCGTCGCCAACGCCAGTTCGCCAATGGGCAAGTCAGCCTCGTAGAATGTCGTTTGGAAACCGGCCGCACGCATCAAATTCGGGTGCATATGGCGCATATGAGCCATCCGGTTCTGGGCGATAAATTATATGGCAGCGGGATGAAAAGCCGCGCTATTCACCTCACCGAAGCGCAAAAAATAGCGCTGACCGCCCTCGATAGGCAGGCGCTACACGCCGCCGCGCTGGGCTTTGAACATCCGATAACCGGCGAGACACATTATTATGAAGCGGCGCTGCCAGCCGATTTGCAGCAATTGGTGGCAGATTTGGAAAGCACCGAAGTAAAACTGGCGACTTAAATTCTCATTTCGGTCTTTAAATCGCCATAAATCGCTCTTATATGAAGACTATGAGCGATAAAAAAACAGCCCTAAAGCCGGTTAAAAAGGCAGTGAAATCGGCCTCTAAATCGAAAGCCGTCGCCCTTGCGCCTGCGCCCAATCCGGAGGGCAGCCTGTCGCGTTATCTCACCGATATTCGCAAATTCCCCATGCTCGAAGCGCAAGAAGAATTTGAGCTGGCCAAAGATTATGCCAAATCTGGCAGCACCAAATCGGCGCATAAATTGGTCACCAGCCATTTGCGCCTGGTGGCGAAAATCGCCATGGGCTATCGCGGCTACGGCTTGCCGATTGGCGAAGTTATCTCGGAAGGCAATGTGGGCTTGATGCGGGCCGTGCAAAAATTTGACCCCGACCGCGGCTTCCGCTTGGCGACCTATGCCATGTGGTGGATCCGCGCCTCGATACAAGAATATGTGTTGCGCAGCTGGTCCTTGGTGAAAATTGGCACCACGGCGGCGCAGAAGAAATTGTTTTTTAATTTGCGCCGTCTCAAAGGCGAGATTAACGCCATCGACGGCGGCACGCTCAACCCCTCGCAAGTCAGCGATATTGCCGAGCGCCTCGGCGTGCGCGAAGACGAAGTGATGTCGATGGAAGGCCGCCTCAGCGGCGACCAATCGTTAAACGCGCCCTTGCGCGGCGGCGGCGACTATGGCGAGGAAGGCGGCGGCGAATGGCAAGATTGGCTGGAAGATGAAAGCCCCGACCCAGAAACGCAAATTGTCGAAGAAGACGAAACCAACACGCGCCGCGCGGTTTTGATGCAAGCCATGGCGACCCTCAACCCACGCGAACGCGAAATTTTAACGGCGCGGCGCCTCACCGACCCGCCCGAAACTTTGGAAGTCTTGAGCCATCGCCATGAGGTGAGCCGCGAGCGCATTCGCCAAATCGAAGCCCGCGCTTTTGAAAAATTAAAAGCCGCTATGGCGTCGGCCATGGCTTCGGAAAACGAGTTGATCATCGATGGCGAGAGCGCCCCGCATTAAAATATCGTCGCTCAATCCTCGAACGGGTCCCGCACTAAAATCGTGTCGTCGCGTTCTGGGCTGGTCGAGAGCAGCGTCACCGGCGCGCCGATGAGCTCTTCGATATAGCGCACATAACGCACCGCTTCGGCCGGCAAGTCTGCCCAAGAGCGCGCGCCATAGCTGGTTTCGCTCCACCCTTGCAAAGTTTCATAAATCGGCTCAATGCGCGCCTGTTCGGCGGCATTGGTCGGCAAATAATCAATGTCTTTGCCGTCTAATTTATAGCCCGTGCAGATTTTAATCTCGTCGAAACCATCCAGCACATCCAGCTTGGTAAGCGCGATGCCGTTAATCCCTGCCGTGCGAACCACTTGGCGCACCAATACCGCATCGAACCAGCCGCAGCGCCGCTTGCGGCCCGTGACCGTGCCAAATTCATGGCCCCGTTCGCCCAATTTCTGGCCGTCTTCATTGTCTTGCTCGGTCGGGAACGGCCCCTCGCCCACGCGCGTGGTATAGGCTTTGGTAATGCCCAAAACATGATTGAGCGCCGAAGGCCCGACGCCAGAACCGATGGCCGCTTGGCCCGCAATCGTGTTCGACGAGGTAACATAAGGGTAGGTGCCATGGTCGACATCCAGCAAAATGCCTTGCGCGCCTTCGAATAAAATCCGCTTACGGTCGCGCCGCGCCTCATCCAACAGGTGCCAGACCGGCGCCGCATAGGGCGTGATATGGGGCGCCACCTCAACCAATTTCGCTTTTAGCTCGGCCGCATCAAACTCTGGCAAATTGAGCCCACGGCGCAGCATATTGTGATGCACCAAAAGATGTTCAATCTTACCATCCAGCGTATCGGGGTCGGCCAAATCAGCGATGCGCAAAGCCCGACGCCCAACTTTATCTTCATAGGCGGGGCCGATGCCGCGTTTCGTCGTGCCGATTTTAACGCCGCCATTGGCGTTTTCGCGCACCGCATCCAGCTCCTGATGCAGCGGCAAAATAAGCGTCGCGTTTTCCGCGATTTTCAGATTATCCGGCCCAATGGTCACGCCTTGCTCGCGCAGGGTTTTCATCTCGTGCAATAAAGCCCAAGGGTCAACGACCACGCCATTGCCGATGACCGATAATTTGCCTTCGCGCACAATGCCCGACGGCAGCAGAGACAATTTATAGACCTCGCCATTGATAAGCAGCGTATGGCCTGCATTATGGCCGCCTTGAAAGCGGGCCACCACATCGGCGCGCACCGACAACCAGTCGACAATCTTGCCCTTTCCTTCGTCGCCCCATTGCGACCCGACTACCACTACATTGGCCATGCGTTTTCCTCTCGCCCCACCCGGGGTCTGATATTTGCAGCCTTAGAAACTGAGCTGTTGAATTTGCACCACTTGATCGAGTGCCTCGAGTTGTTTTAGCACTTCTGGGCTCGCTTGATTATCAATATTGACCAGCGAAATAGCATCGCCGCCGGGCTTTTCGCGGCCCAATTGGAAGCTGGCGATATTTATGCCGTGCTCGCCCAAAGCGCTGCCCAAAGCGCCGATGAAACCTGGCTCATCGGTATTGGTGACATATAAAACATTGGGCGCCAATTCGGCGTGAATGTTAATGCCTTTCACCTGAATGATGCGCGGCTTGCCGTCCGAAAACACCGTGCCCGCCACCGAGCGCTGTTGGCGTTCAGTTTTCAACGTCAGGCGAATATAGCTATCAAACGCGCCTTTGCTGTCTTGCTTCGATTCCGACACGGTAATGCCACGCTCCTTGGCGATGGCGGGGGCCGAGACCATGTTCACATCGGCCAAAAGCGGGCGCAATAATCCGGCCATAATCGCTGAGGTGAGCGGCGCCACATTGAGCCCCGCCACATCGCCGACATATTCAATCTCTGCGCCTTCAATGCCGCTCTCGGTCAATTGACCGGCAAACAGACCCAGCTGTTCGGCCAAGGCGACAAAGGGGCGCAAACGCGGCGCATCTTCGGCCGAGATGGATGGCACGTTAATGGCGTTATTCACCGCGCCGGTCATCAAAAAGTCGGCCATTTGTTCGGCCACTTGCAGGGCGACGTTCTCTTGCGCCTCTGCTGTGCTGGCGCCCAAATGCGGCGTGCAGACGACGTTTTCCATGTTGAACAAAGCATTGGCTTTGGCGGGTTCTTCTTCGAACACATCCAAGGCGGCACCAGCCACTTGGCCGCTTTCCAGCGCTGCCTTCAAGGCCGCTTCGTCGATGAGACCACCGCGGGCGCAATTGATAATGCGAACGCCTTTTTTGCATTTCGCCAAAGCGTCGGCGTTTAAAATATTGCGGGTTTTATCGGTCAAAGGCGTGTGCAGCGTAATGAAATCGGCGCGCGCCAAAAGCTCATTGAGCTCGGCTTTTTCCACTCCCATTTCCAGCGCTCTGTCGGGCGTGAGGAAAGGGTCAAAAGCAACCACTTTCATTTTCAAGCCCAAAGCGCGGCTGGCGGCGATGGACCCAATATTGCCACAGCCGATAACGCCCAGCGTTTTGCCCGTCAGTTCCACGCCCATGAAGCGCGATTTTTCCCATTTGCCCGCATGTGTGGAGGCATTGGCTTCGGGAATTTGGCGCGCCAAGGCAAACATCATGGCGATGGCGTGTTCTGCCGTGGTGATGGAATTGCCGAACGGCGTGTTCATCACCACAATGCCATTTGCCGTGGCGGTGGGCAGGTCGATGTTATCGACGCCAATGCCCGCCCGACCAATGACTTTCATATTGGTTGCGGCTTCCAGCACGGGCGGTGTCGCCTTGGTGGAGGAGCGCACGGCGAGGCCGTCATATTGGTCGATAATCTTGATCAACTCATCGCGTTCCAATCCGGTAATCACGTCAACTTCGACGCCGCGGTCTTTAAAAATCTGCTCGGCGGCAGGGCTCATTTTATCGGCAATTAGTACTTTAGGCATTTTGTGCCTCCATTTTAGCGGTTTCGAAGGCCCAATCGAGCCACGGTGTTAAAGCGGCGAGGTCGGATGCTTCGACCGTCGCGCCGGCCCAAATGCGCAAGCCCGCCGGGGCATCGCGATAAGCGCCAATGTCGTAAGCCACGGCTTCTGCATCCAGAAGGCTGGCGATTTTTTTGGCCAAAGCGCTTTGCGCGTCTGGCGCCATGGCCTGCACTTCGGCATCGACGATTTGCAAACAGACCGAGGTGGTCGACTGATTGGCTTCATCTTGGCACAGGTTGGCGACCCAATCGGTTTTGGCCACCCAATCATTGAGGGCTTTATTATTGTCGGCGACGCGACCCAAAAGGCCGGCCAAGCCGCCGGTGCTTTCGGCCCATTTTAGGGTATCGAGATAATCTTCCACGGCCAGCATGGAGGGCGTGTTGATGGTCTCGCCTTTAAAAATACCTTCGATGAGCTTGCCGCCCTTGGTGAGGCGGAACACTTTCGGCAGCGGCCAAGCGGGCGTATAGCTCTCGAGGCGAGCGACCGCGCGCGGGCTCAAAATCAACATGCCATGGGCGGCTTCTCCGCCCAGCACTTTTTGCCAGCTATAGGTGGTGACGTCTAATTTATCCCACGCCAAATCCATGGCGAAAGCGGCGGATGTGGCGTCGCATAGGGTCAGGCCTTCGCGGGTCTCGCTAATCCAGTCGCCATTGGGCACGCGCACGCCCGCTGTGGTGCCATTCCAAGTGAAGGCGACATCGCGGGAGAAATCGACACCGCTTAAATCTGGCAGCTGACCGTAGTCGGCTTCCATGACGCGCACATCGTCTAGTTTTAATTGTTTCACCACATCGGTGACCCAGCCGGAGCCGAAGCTTTCCCACGCCAGAATATCGAGGCCGCGTTGGCCGAGCAGGCTCCACATGGCCATTTCATAGGCGCCTGTATCGGAGGCCGGCACAATGCCGATGTGATAGTCATCTGGCACGCCCAAAACCGCGCGAGTGCGATCGATGGCTTCGGCCAGTTTCGCCTTGCCCGGTTTCGAGCGATGCGAACGGCCTAAGACGGCACCTTCTAGAGCTTGTAAGGAGAACCCGGGGCGCTTGGCGCAGGGGCCGGAAGAAAAATTGGGGTTGGCCGGACGCACGTCTGGCTTGGTCAAGTCTGTCATTTGGTAACCCTTTCAGATTATTGCCTCTCGTTGGGGAGAGGTGTCCCACTTATCGATATAGGGGGGATGGATAGAGTCGTCAAGCAAGCTGGTGAGGGGGGGACAGCAAATGTCTGAGGGTCGATTGGGTTTGGTGTTGGGGGCGCAACAGAGCGAGGCCAGCGCGCGTGCTTCTTAACGGCAGTTTGCGCCTTTCTCACCTAGGGTCTATTCGGCGTGCCTCCGTAGAAACCTCCTTATTCAACCCTTACCCCCAACCGAAACGCAAAAACCGACACCCGCTTTCGCAGGTGTCGGGGTGCACTAAGCCAGTCCAAAGAATGGCTACGACGTATTCAGTCGAAACCTTATTCCGCCGTCACCCCAACAAAGCGGAGTGAACGGATTTTTTCAGCAATTCATAAAAAAAGGCTTAACGCAAAAGCGCTAAGCCACATACGCAATACAAATTGCGGCTTTGGAACAGGGGCTAGTGACCCCAGCAACGCACCATTCGCGCGTTGATGAATTGAGGCTAGCAGAATTTTTTGGGGGACGGAAGGGGGTGGGTTAAAGCAAACACACCTGATTTTTTACAACCCTAGGTTGCTTGTTGACCTAGGCGAATTCCGGCACGTCTGGATACACCTACTAATAAAATCAAACAAAAGGGGTGAAAATGGCGCGTGTTAGAAAACAAAAAAAAGAGCCAATTGTTACCTTTATTGATTTATTCGCAGGTATTGGCGGGTTTCATATTGCCCTATCTAATCTTGGTGCAAAATGCGTCATGGCTTGCGAAATCGATGAAGCCGCGAGAACCATTTACAAGGTTAATCATAACCCAGAAATGATGCATGAAGACATCACAACGCTTGAGCTAGATGCCATTCCTGACCACGACTTATTATGTGCTGGCTTTCCTTGCCAACCATTTAGTCAGGGCGGCTTTAAGCGCGGTTTCCACGACACTCGTGGAACTCTGTTTTTTAATATTCATCAAATTCTCAAACATAAAAAACCAAAAGCGTTTTTCTTAGAGAACGTGCGCCACATTAAAAACCATGATGGTGGCAACACGATGAAGATAATCGAGAGTTGCATTACCGAGCTTGGTTATTCCTTTCATAGTTTCATTGTGCGGGCTAGTGACCATGGGTTACCCCAGCATCGCCCTCGTTGTTTTATGGTGGGCTTCGCCAACGGACAAGAATTTTCCCCACCTAAGAGACGTGAGCTAGAAAAAACAATGAGCGATATTTTGGGCGGCGAGTGCCCGCGAGATATCGGCTTTACCCTCCGTGTCGGTGGACGTCATTCGCCTATTACTGGGCGCCATAATTGGGATGGTTATATCGTAGACGGTGAGGCTAGGCGATTATCGATAAAGGAAGCTGCCGCCATGCAAGGGTTTCCCGAGGATTTTGTGTTTCCTAACTCACAAAAGGAAGCCATGAAACAATTGGGGAATTCTGTCGCCATACCTGCCATTCAAGATTACGCTAAAGAAATACTGGCATCGCTATGACCGATTTGAGAGAAACTGGACTTCTTCCGTCGAAGACATCCGATACTTCAAGAATTTTCGAGCGGCAATACAGCGATATTTTAACGCGGCAAATGTCTACTCCAAGCACATTCTTACAAAAGGCTTGGGGCGAATATATGCGGGGCACCTCTGCGCTTAATGGAAGCGTATTTGAAACTCTTGTTTCTTGTTTGCTTTTTCGAAATCAAATCACCCCCATTTTCGTACAAACTCAAATTACATTTATTCCCAACATTGTTTTCGACTTAGTACTGTATACCAAGGAGTGTGGACCAATCATTCTTTCCGTAAAAACGAGCTTGCGCGAACGTTATAAGCAAGCTGATTTAGAAGGGATGATGCTGCGGCAAGTCCACCGAAAGGCACTGAGTTATTTGATAACTGCAAATGAAAAAGAAGCGATTTCAGTAAACAACAAAATTAAGGATGGCTCGGTTCTAGGCATCGACCAAGTAGTCTATGCATTCGGAAAAGACATGGATATTTTGATCGATTCCTTAACCAACTTTGAATATAAAATTCCGCCAAAGGTTGACGTGTTGACCGCGAAACGCGTTGTCACAAATTCTCAATAGTGTTTATCAATCCAACGCCCCCACCCTCGCCTCATACTCGTGGCGCAATTGGCTCATCACGAGTGAGCTCCAAGCCTCACCGCCGATATGAACCGCGTCGCGGCGCAGACCCTCTATCTTAAAACCATGGCGCTGATAGCTGGCAATCGCCTGCTTGTTGAAGTCATAGACATTCAGCTCAAGGCGATGAACCGCCTTGTGGCCAAAAGCGCGCTCGACCGCAAAACCGACCAGAGGATTGGCCAGCCCTTGCTCGCGCCTTTCGGGTTTAATCGCCACCCGCCCCAGCGTCGCTTGGCGGGCGGGCGGATAAAACGCCAGTTGAAACGTGCCGATGAGGCCCTTTGTCTCGGGCGCCAGCATCGCCCAGAACTCTCTTTTCCAGCCCTTGGCCTCGCCGATTGTCATCAGCCGTTGCATTTCGCTTTTCACCGAAGGCCGCAAAAAAGACGCCCCCGCCCAAAGCACCCTATCGGTTTGATTTTTAAACCACGAGTGAAGCTCGTCGATTTCGTCGTATTTTAATTTTCGAAAGTGAGGTTTTTTCTCGCTCATCGGGTTCTCCCCAAACGCAGACGACACAAGACGACAGGCCGCTGGACGCGTTATTTTTATTGAGCCCCCAGACTAGAAACAAGCCGCCGCGTTGACAACCGTAAAGGAAGCCTAAACCCGCCTATACATCATGCCAAATTGGCCCATGGCCTTGGCCGATGTCGGGGGCCGCCTTTATGGCGCGGTGGACGTAAGTGACCGCCGCCTCGGTGGCGGCCAAAAGCATGGCGTCGGGCGGGTGGCCTTTGGCGTCCGCTGGCGCGCCCGCAAGCCCCATCGCTTTAGCCAATTGACCCGCCACGGCACTGGCCAAAGTGCAGCCCGTGCCATGCGTGTTTTTCGTCTCAATGCGGGCTTGCTCGAACACATGCATGCCCGATTGCAAAGCCAATAAATCCGTGACCGAATTTCCCGACGCGCTGGCATGGCCGCCCTTTATCAAGGCCGCATGCGCCCCGCCCTCCATTAATTTATCGGCGGCGCGTTTTCTGTCGTCCAGCGTGTCTGTGTCGCGCCCCACCAGCAGGCTGGCTTCGGGCAAATTGGGCGTCACCAAAAGCGCCTCGCTTACCAGCAGCGAATGAAGGGCGGCCATCGCGTCTTCGGCCAGCAGCGGGTCGCCCGAGGTGGCCACCATCACGGGGTCGATAATCATCGGCAATTGCGGCTTCAACCGATCGCGCGCCTCGGCCACCGCCTCGATGGTGGCGCGGCTGGCCAACATGCCGGTTTTTAAAATATCGGCGTCAATATCTGACAAAATAGAGGTCATTTGGCGGACCACAAAAGCCGGCGGCACGTCGAAGATATCTTGCACGCCTTGGGTGTTTTGCGCCGTTAAAGCCGAAATCGCCGTGGTCGCATAAGCGCCCTGCGCCATAATGGCTTTAATGTCGGCTTGAATGCCGGCTCCGCCGCCGCTGTCTGAGCCAGCCACGACCATGACTTTTCCGGGCCGAAACTTCGCTTCGCTCACGCAGCAACCGTTTGAATGGTGTCGACAATCTCAGACACAAGCTGCTGCACCAAAGCCGCGTCATCGCCCTCGGCCATAACCCGAATGAGCGGCTCCGTGCCACTTTTGCGGATGAGCAAACGCCCCTGATTGCCAAGCTTCACCTCGCAAGCCGCAATGATGGCCTTCACGTCCGCATGCTCAAGCGGCGCGCCCGAGCTGAAACGCACATTCTCTAGAATTTGCGGCACCGGGGTGAACACACGGCAGAGGTCGGACACCGGCTTGTCGGTTTTTTTCATCACCGCCAAAACTTGCAGCGCCGCGATAAGGCCATCGCCTGTGGTCGAGAAATCTGACATCACCATATGGCCCGATTGTTCGCCGCCAAGGTTAAAGCCGTGTTGGCGCATATGTTCCACCACATAGCGGTCGCCCACTTGCGTGCGCGCCAAGCTCAGGCCATTGTCTTGCAAATGCCGCTCAAGGCCGAGGTTCGACATCACCGTGGCCACAATGCCCGGCGCCGAAAGCAGCTCACGCGCTTGCCAATCGCGCGCCACCAGACCCATGATTTGGTCGCCGTCAATCACCGTGCCATTCTCGTCGCAAATAATCAGACGGTCGGCATCGCCATCTAGCGCGATGCCAATATCGGCGCGGGTTTCGCGCACCCGCTCGGCCAAAGCCGCCGTATCGGTGGAGCCGCAGCCTTTGTTAATATTGATGCCATTGGGCGCAACGCCCATGGAAATAACCTCTGCCCCCAGCTCCCAAAGCGCCGTGGGCGCCACTTTATAGGCGGCACCATTGGCGCAATCGATAACCAATTTAATGCCTTCCAGCGTCAGGTCTTTCGGGAAGGTTCGCTTGGCGAACTCGATGTAGCGCGCCTGACTGTCGTCGATGCGTTTGGCGCGGCCAAGCTCGGCAGATGGCACTAAGTCATCGGCCGGGGCGTCCATCAATTGTTCGATTTTTTGCTCAATCGCATCCGATAATTTAAAACCATCGGGGCCAAAAAGTTTAATGCCATTGTCTTCAAAGGCATTGTGCGAGGCGGAAATCATCACCCCTAAATCAGCCCGCAAAGAGCGCGCCAGAAACGCCACGGCGGGCGTCGGTATCGGCCCGAATAAAAACACATCCATGCCCATAGAAGTGAACCCCGCCACCAAAGCAGGCTCAATCATATAGCCAGAAAGGCGGGTATCTTTGCCAATAACCACGCGGTGACGATGCTCGCCACAACGGAAATACTGCCCCGCCGCCATGCCCAAACGCAACGCCGTTTCCGCGTTCATCATCTCGCCGTTCACACGGCCTCGAATACCATCGGTTCCAAAATATTTTTTGCTCATGCTCGGTTATCGCTAATTTCTGCGGCGCACCCAAATCACAAGCTGTTGCAATATGTTACTTTTCGCCGCCCGCCTTGCCGCCCGCCTTGCCGCCCGCATTGCTAATGGCTGCGCGCAACCGAATGGCTTGCGCCAAAGGCGCGGGCGCATGGGTGCGAATAAAATCGACCTGTTGCTCCAACGCCATAATTTCGCCAGCCAGAGAAATGCTGCCAGATTGCTCCACCGCAATCGGTGTGTCATTGGGCGAAGCCAGCGCGCGCAGAAAACTTTTGCGCGACACGCACACCAAGACGGGCACCTCAAATTCGCGCTTCAACCGATGCAACCCCGCCAAAACCGCCAGCGAGGTTGCAGCGCGATTGCCGAGAAAAAATCCCATGCCCGGGTCCAGCACCAGCTTATCGCGCGCGATGCCAGCGCGCTCAAAGGCTTCGAGTTTTTGTTCAAAAAATCGGAAAATAATCGGCCATATGTCACCCTCTGGCGAGGCCGTGCGGGTCGCGATGCCCTTGGCTTGCACGGCATGCATAACCACCAATCGTCCGCGATAATCGGCCAGCTCGTCATACAGGCTCGGGTCTTGGAAACCATTGATATCATTGAGCCAATTAGCACCTTGCGCGATCGCCCAACGCTGCGTCTGGGGCTGAAAACTATCTACGCTTAAGGGCGCGCCAAGGGCTTTGAGGTCGTCCCAAACCGTTTCCAGACGAGCGATTTCTGTGTCGGGCGACACATCGCCCGCATCGGGGTGGCTGGAGGCGGGCCCGACATCTAACACATGCGCCCCTTGCGACACGAGATCGCGCGCATGCGACAGGGCGGCCTCGGGCTTTAGGTATAAGCCGCCGTCCGAAAAACTATCGGTGGTGATATTGACGATGCCAAAAATCTGCGTCGCAGCAGACGCCGTCATCGGTTTATGTGCCTTGGGGTTCTGCCCCGCCCACGCCAGCGCCGCCCGTTGTCGGGAATGGCGAGGACGGGCCACCCGCTTGCGGCTTATTATCATCGTCGGGACGGTGCGGCAGCTCGCCTTTCAGCAGACCGGCGATTTCATCGCCGCTCAGCGTTTCATATTCCAACAAGCCTTTGGCGATTTTGTGCAAATCATCCATTTTCTCTTGGCAAATTTTCTTGGCCATTTCATAGCCTTCTTCCACCAGCTTGCGGACTTCGGCATCGATACGACGCTGCGTGTCTTCCGACATATTTTGCGTGCGCGCCACACTATGGCCGAGGAAAACCTCTTGCTCATTGTCGCTATAAGACAGCGGGCCCATTTCTTCGCTCATGCCATATTGGGTGACCATGGCTTTGGCCATACTGGTCGCCATTTGAATATCTGACGAGGCGCCTGAGGTTACTTTTTCATGGCCAAAAATCAGCTCTTCCGCAATCCGTCCACCCATGGCGACGGCCAAATCGGCTTTCATTTTGCCGCGCGTGACCGATAATTGGTCGCGTTCTGGCAGGCGCATCACCATGCCCAAAGCACGGCCACGCGGAATAATCGTCGCTTTATGCACCGGGTCCGAGGCTTCCATATTCATCGCCACCAAAGCGTGGCCGCCTTCGTGATAGGCGGTGAGACTTTTCTCGTCTTCCGTCATCACCATCGAGCGGCGCTCGGCGCCCATCATCACTTTGTCTTTGGCGTCTTCAAACTCTTGCATGGAGACCAACCGCTTGGCGCGCCGCGCCGCCAGCAAAGCCGCCTCATTGACCAGATTGGCCAAGTCAGCACCCGAGAAACCAGGCGTGCCGCGCGCGATGGTGCGCGCATCGACGTCTGCCGCCAAAGGGGTTTTCTTCATGTGGACTTTGAGAATTTTCTCGCGGCCAATAATATCCGGATTGGGCACCACGACTTGGCGGTCAAACCGACCCGGGCGCAAGAGCGCTGGGTCTAATACATCGGGACGGTTGGTGGCAGCGATGAGAATAATGCTCTCATTGGCTTCAAAACCATCCATCTCGACCAGTAATTGGTTCAATGTCTGCTCGCGCTCATCATTGCCGCCGCCCAGACCGGCACCGCGATGGCGACCGACGGCGTCAATCTCATCGATAAAGATGATGCAAGGGGCATTGGTTTTGGCTTGCTCGAACATATCGCGCACACGGCTGGCGCCCACGCCGACAAACATCTCGACGAAGTCAGAGCCCGAAATAGAGAAAAACGGCACATTGGCTTCGCCCGCAATGGCGCGTGCCAAAAGGGTTTTACCCGTGCCAGGCGGGCCGACCAAAAGCGCGCCTTTGGGAATGCGACCGCCGAGGCGTTGGAACTTGGTTGGGTCTTGCAAAAAGTCGACGATTTCTTGCAAATCATCCTTGGCTTCATCAATGCCGGCCACATCGTCGAAAGTCACGCGGCCATGGGTTTCATTGAGCAGCTTGGCTTTCGATTTTCCGAACCCCATGGCACCTTTGCCGCCGCCTTGCATCTGGCGCATGAAAAACACCCAGACCCCGATGAGCAGTAACATCGGGAACCAAGAAATCAGCACGCCGAGGAAAGTTGGCGAATTGGAGCTATCCGGCTTGGCGGTAATCGAGACACCGCGCTCTTGCAGACGCTGCACGAGGTTGGGGTCATTGGGCGGCGAATAAGTGGCAAATGCGCTGCCATCGGAATAATGCCCGGTAATCGCATCGCCTTCGATGGTGACATCGGCGATGGAGCCCGCGTCGACTTCCGCGACAAATTGGGAAAAATTAATGCTGCGGCCAGAGCTTTGCGCGCTAGGGCCTTGAAATACGTTGAACAAGGTAATCAGCATTAGGCCAACGACCAACCAGACAGCTATGTTTCTCATACCATTCACGGCATCACCTTTTCATTCTCTAACTTCACGTCGCGCGAAACTCCGCGCGTTTGATTAACCTTAATATAGGGGCGCCTTGGCCACATTACCAGTGCTGCCCGCCTCTCAAAATACGTAAAAACAGACCCTCTGCAGCAAGCTGAGTAGCCGAAAATCCCGTTTTCGGCGCAATCGTGGGGCACGCCATCCATCGCTCGCCCTTGAAAAACGCTGGCAAAGCAGCGGCATAGCAGGCTGGAAGCGCTTTATCCAATGTCCTTTGGCCCGAATTTTTCTCCGCCCCATCGCGCAAACCCTGCAAGCCCGCCTGCCCCAATGGCGCGACAAAAAGACCTTTCTCTCGGCTTTTGAGCAACCATCGATGGTCCCATAGGCTCGCTTGGCTGCCGATTGGCATGGGCGCGGGGCACGCGGCAAGCTCGCGGCCGATAAACACGGTTTTTTGCCGCCAGCGCATTTGCGCACCGCCCAAAGTCGCGCCGCCGCTTGCGCTATCTAAAGGCCGCGCGGCAAATGCGTGCATTTGCGCCCGCTTTAACGGGTGCGCATGCGCCCCGAAATAGCGCACAAAAGCTGCCATAAGGCGGGTTCGAGAGGCATCCCCAAGGCGCGTGTAAGGCGCGCGCGGCAGGCATAAAACGCCATATTCATGCCAAGTCGCGTGGGTTTCTAGCCATGTGAGCAATTGCGCGTCTAGCGTCGTGCGCACTTCGCGCATCGTCTCGGCCAAAGCCGATAAAGCCTCGACGCTTAATCCAGCTTCCGCCAATTTGGGCAGCGCTTGGCGCCATCTTACCCGTTCGAATTGGCGATCGTGATTGCTGGGGTCTTGTTCGGCCAGCAAGCCCGATTTTTCGGCAAGGCGTTTTAGATCGCTGCCGCGCCAAGTTAAAAACGGGCGTAGCAAAACCAAGTCTCCGGCGGGCGTGCTCAGAATTTGTTTTTCCGCCATGCCCGACAGGCCGTTGACGCCGCTGCCGCGCGCCAGACGCATCAACACGGTCTCGGCTTGGTCGTCTTGATGATGCGCCAAAACCAAAGCCTCGGCTTTATGTCGCGCGCACCATTGGGCCATCAAACGATAGCGCAAAAGACGCGCTTGTTGCTGCACATCGCTGGCCGACAGCTTTTCTTTGGCCCGCAAAGTGACTTGTTTTAAGCCAAGTTTTTTGCACGCTGCTGCCACCCGTTTGGCCTCGGCGCGCGCCTCTGGGCGCAGTCCGTGGTCAACGGTTAACACACTGAACTGAGGCGCTTTTTTAAGATTTTGGGCCTTGGCTGCCAGCGCCAAGAGCCCCAAGCTATCGCCGCCGCCAGAGACGCCGAGCGCCACATGCGCACCGGCTTTTAGGCGAGAAAGTGTTTTTAAAAATCCAGCGGCTGTTCTAGGAGCCACAATCAGCTCGTTTGCGCTCAATCTGCGCCCGCTTGCTAATGGCGCTCGACGCATCGGGAAACTTAGCGCCCAGCTCGGCCAGCGCATCGCAGCCGGTTTTCTTTTCGCCCAGCGCGTTCAGCGTCATGCCTAATTTCAGCAAACTATCGGGGGCTTTTTGGCTCTGGGCATAAGTGGTGTAGCCAGCCAAAAAGGCTTCCGCCGCTTGCTTATATTGGCGACGAACATAAAACGTCTCGCCCAACCAATATTGCGAATTGCCTGCCAATTTATGGCTTGGGAAGCGCGAAACCAAAGCCGTGAAATCCGCTTCCGCGCCGCCGTAATCTCCGGCTTGCAAATCTTTCAGCGCGCGGTCGTACAGCGCTTTTGGGTCTTTTAAGGGTTTGCGGGTTTGGCGGCCAAAATCTTGCATGGCCGATAGATCGCCCTCGCCCACCAAGGGCGCGGCGGCATCTGTCAAGGCGGCTACGGAAGCCCCCTTCAAGGCTTCGACGGGAGCCGCGCGACGCACAAAGCCAATGACTTCGGGCTGGCCAGACGTCGACGAAATGCCCGTATTGGCGCGTCGCACCCCGCTTTCTAGCGCCTGAAACCGAAATTCATTATCGGCTTTGCTATTTTCCGCGCGTTGGGTCAAGGCGCGCACTTGCAAAAGCAACGTGTCGGTATGTGCTTGCAGGGCTCTTAAACTCTCGGCCATATCGTTAAACCGCATGCGCATTTCAGCCGCCCCACTGGCGGTCAAATCATTTGCCGCGGCGCCATCTCCGGTTTGACGGGTGGAAGCCGAACCCGGCGTTTGGGCCTCGAGATAGGCAATGCGTTGGCGCAATTTCATCAGCTCGCTGGATTGATTGCGCGCCCGCAGATTATTTTGCGCATTCAGCAATTGCTCCATCTGCATCAGCTTCAGCTCCAACATCTCCAGACGCTCTTGGCTAGAGGCATCCAGCAATCCATCGCGGCCAGAATCGGGCGGGGTCAACAAGCTCGTTGGGCGCGCGCCTTGCGGCGGTGCCGACGCTCCATATTGCGCCTGTGCTGGCGCAAGCGTGGCCAAAGCCATGAGCCCGACAAAGGATAGGGCCGAGCGGAAATGTATTTTTGCAAGCAACTTCATGTCGTTTCTATGCCTTTTAATCACGTCAAAATTAGGGCAACCCAAATGCTTTGAGCCTGCGGGCCTCTAGCAAGAAAAAAGGGCGCCCGAAGGCGCCCTAAACTCATTTTATGCCGCTTAGACTAGCGGATGTTGGCAACGGCGCGGCGGTTTTTCGACCAGCAGCTTTCTTCCGAGCAAAGCGATACAGGGCGCTCTTTACCATAAGAAATGGTTTGCAAGCGGTCGCCGGAAACGCCTTCGCTGATGAGGAAGTCACGCACAGCATTGGCGCGACGGGCGCCAAGGGCCAAGTTATATTCGCGCGTTCCGCGCTCATCCGCATGACCTTCAATCGTCAAACGAATAGAGGCGTTTTGGTTCAACCAAGCTGCCTGGTCGCGCAAAGTCGCGCGAGACGACCCGTCGATATTCGACTGGTCGGTAGCAAAGAAAACGCGGTCAGCAACATTGGCAACCAGATTTTGCGCATCCTCGTTCAAAGAACTTGTTGTGGCTGCGCTTTGAGGCGCAGATGAATTTTGCAAACGGCCGTCCGTAGTCGAGGCGCAGCCAGAAATTACCAGGCCTAACAACGCCATGGATAGGATGATTTTTGATTTTGAAGACGGTCCCATTGAATGCTCCTCAAGACTTCTCTCAGACGTTTTGCCTGAATTATGATTGTAAAATACCCAAAAACAGCTCAATTGCAATGCTTTGCTGAACTGAAACACATGATAACGCAAAATACCTTCATTTTTACTTAACGAATAAGCGGCGACCAAGCAGGGTCGGATGCCCACCCGGGGGTCGAAATCGGTCGTTCATTATAACCCGTAACATCAACCGTCCACAAGGTAGAACCTTCATCGGCGCCTTTTCCTTCCCGAAAAAAGGTGATAACGCGCCCATTTGGCGACCAAGCGGGGCCTTCGTTGTGAAATCCTTCGGTCAAAATGCGCTCGCCAGAGCCATCTGGCTTCATGACCCCGATTAAAAACCGCCCTTTCAACGTCTTGGTGAAAGCAATTAAATCGCCGCGCGGCGACCAAACCGGCGTCGCATAACGGCCTTCGCCATAAGAAATCCGCCGCACGTTCGAGCCATCGTCTTCCATGACATAAAGCTGCTGGCTGCCCATGCGGTCGCTTTCAAACACAATGCGACTGCCGTCGGGGGCAAAACACGGGGCCGTATCAATCGCTAAAGACGACGTCAGGCGACGCGTTTCGCGGGTCCGTAAATCCATCGTGTAAATATTCGAATTGCCATTGCGCTCTAGGCTCAGAATAATTTTTTGCCCATCGGGCGAGAAACGCGGCGCGAAAGTCATGCCCGGAAAATCCCCGACAACTTCTTGCTGACCCGTCTCAATGTTCAGCAAATAGACCCGCGGCTTATTATTGGCGAAGGAGAGATAGGTAATCTCCTGCGCGGTGGGCGAAAACCGCGGCGTCAAAGCCAAGGCGCGGCCACTGGTTAATTCGCTTTGCGAAAACCCGTCTTGATCCATCACCGCTAGTTTTTTCACCCGCTGGTTTTTCGGCCCCGATTCCGACACATAGACGATGCGCGTATCGAAATAGCCGGTTTCTCCGGTCAGACGTTCGTAAATCGCATCGGCCACCAGATGGCTAATGCGGCGCCAGTTTTCGGGTTTGGTGAAAAACTGCAAACCCGTCATTTGCTGCCCCGCGACCACATCCCAAAGGCGAAACTCGACCCGCAAACGACCATCGCCTTGCAAAACCGCGCGCCCCGTCACCAAAGCCAGCGCATTGACCACGCGCCAATCTTTAAACTTGGGGCGAACATTGACCCCGACTTGGGTTTCAATAAATGCTTCGCGGTCAACCGGACGAAACAGGCCCGAGCGTTCGAGGTCTGCAATCACCACTTTGGCCAAATCTTGCCCGACCCCGTCCTCGCTCTCAAAATCGAGAACCGCAATCGGAAGCGGCTCGACATTGCCTTGCGTGATGTCAATTTTAAGCGCCGCTTGCGCGCCTATCGGCAAGAGGGCAAAAATCGCCAAGGCCCATAGCGCTTTTTGAAACTGGCGTTTCGCTTTGCTTACATATCTCATCTTCAAGTCTCCTAGCTTCCCAACATCTTACGCGGGTCAAAGGTCAATTCAATATCGCGCCAGCTTTTATATTTTTCAACGGGCATGTTAAACGGCTGGCAACGACGAATGGCACGCAGCACGCTTTCGGCCGCCGCTCTAAAAAACGGGTCGCCCAATTGGCTTCGGTTGACCACAATGGGGCCGGCCGAAATCATGCCATTGGGGGTTAGCGAAAGGCGAATATGGACCACTAAATTCGCCGCCTCACGCGCCCCCGACGGGGGCGACCAACAGCGCCGCATCTGCGCCCGAAACCCATCCACTTCGCTAAAGGTTAACCGCTCTGCCAAAGCTTGGCTATCGTCGGCTTTTCGGTCGTCTTGCACTTTCGGCGCATCCGGAATTTTATTCAGCAAAGCGCGGGCCTGGCCAATATCCAGCAGCGGTTTGGGCTTAATTTCGGGGCGCGCAAAAGGCGTTGGTTGCGCCACTTTAAACCGCGAAGGGGTTTCTTTAACCGCTTCTTCGGGGGGTTTCTCGGCTGGCTTTTCGGCCTCCAATAGCGGCAAAGCCTCTTGCGGCGGCGCCACCGGCTCGGGTGCCGCGCGTTCTGGCGCCGCAGCTTGTGGCGGCTCTGGCGCGTCTAGCGGGTCGGGGGGCTTGGCGGTATCTTCTATCAATTGGGTAAATTCATCGATGGTGATAATCTCAATCGGCAATGTCTGGTCCAGCAAATCCATATCGCGCAGCATTGGCGTCCATAGGGTCACCAGCAAAGCCAGCCCTATATGTAAAGCCAAAGAGCCCAACACATCGGGGCGCAAAATCATTTACCGCTATCCTGGCGCGCAGCCGCGCCCTTCGGGGTGTCTGTCACCAGCGCCACCCGGGCAAAGCCAGCCGCATTGACGCGCGCCACCACATTGGCAACACGGCCATAAGAAACCGCTTCATCGCCGCGCACATATATACGTTGCTCATAGCCGGTGCCGACAATCGCCTTTAGCCGCGGCACTAAACTCTCCAGCGCAATTTCTGTATCTTGCAAAAAAATCTGCCCTTGCGCCGATACGGTTATCGCCAGCGGGGCTTCATCGCCGCGCAAAGGTTTGGCGCCTGCTTTGGGTAGATTGACGGGCACGCCAACACTCAACAAAGGCGCGGCCACCATGAAGACAATCAGCAAAACCAACATAATGTCAACCATCGGCGTTACGTTAATCTCCGCCATCGGCTGATAGCGTTGGCGCTTGGCGCGGCTTGGCGGGGGCATGGGAGGCATGGGTTAAGCCTTTTTTCCGCGCGGCGTTTGGCGCGCGACGAGGGCGACAAAATCATCAGCAAAGCGGTCTAATCGCGCCCCGAAACGAGCCAAATCATGTGAGATTTTATTATAGGCAATCACCGCCGGAATGGCCGCCAAAAGGCCTAAACCTGTGGCGAATAGCGCCTCCGCAATGCCCGGTGCCACCACGGCCAAATTGGTGTCTTGGCTGACGGCAATCGCTTGAAACGAATTCATAATGCCCCAGACGGTTCCAAACAGACCGACAAAAGGCGCCACCGCGCCAACCGTTGCCAAAACCAAAAGCCGGTGCTCCAAAATTTCCATTTCGCGGGCCACAGACGCGCCCAGAGCGCGCTCAACAAATTGTACCAGAGAGAAACTTTGGCTGGCGTTTTGAGCGCCTTCGACGCGGGCAAATTCGCCCATCGCCGCATTGAAGACGCGCGTCGACGGGCTGCCATCATTGGTCGAAACTTGTTTGTAAATTTTTTGCAAAGTCTCGCCCGACCAGAACAAAGCTTCAAATTCATCTGCCTGCACGCGCACGCGGCGCAGCGTCGCTGTTTTTTCCAGAATAATCGACCAGCACCAAACCGAGGCCAGCACCAAGCCCAGCATCACCGATTGCACGACGATATCGGCCCGCAAAAAAAGCGCCGAAAGCGAAAAATCAGAGGCTGCAAGTTGCGCCGTTTGTTGCACGAGAACCGGATCCATAAATTCTTCTCACCTTTACATGGCAGGCCTCGGGGTTGAGCCTTGCGTTTTGATTAAGCTTTAAATGTGACCAAAGTTTGTCGCATTTTGCCCTATTTAGGAGGCGCCAGAATAGCCGTCCCCTGATAGGGCGTTAAATCTGCCAGCATGGTTTTGGGCATTCGTTTGGCGCGCCCCTGTAAATCGACGCAAGCCGCCAATACATGGGCTTGCCAAATCGGCTCGCTATCGCCCGACGCGGTTTGGCGCGAAATCGCGTGTTCGGCCAAAAGTCGCGCGCCGCGAAATTGCGTGAAAACCGTCTCCACCAGCAGGCAATCATCAATGCGCGCGGGCGCCAGAAAATCCATCTCCATACGCCCCACCACAAACGCCAAAGGCGGTTGCATTTGCAATAAAGCCGAATGCTCGACCCCCGCCAGACGCAGAAAATTCGAGCGCCCCCGCTCGGCAAATTTGATATAATTGGCGTGATACACAAAGCCCGAAAAATCCGTGTCTTCATATTGCATAACCACTTGCATCATGTGGCGGATGCCTGTCTCGGTTTTGCAAAACACGCCCTGGAGGGCGGCCTGTGAGCCCAGTTGCGCCAGCGCCGCCTCGCGCGTCCTTAACTCTGTCATGTCGCCCCCGCATCGCTTGGGCCATCAAATAAATCGGCCGCCGCATCTTTCGCCGTTTTGGGCACCGCCAGCCCCAAATGGGCAAAAGCGGCGGGCATTAAAACCCGCCCGCGCGGCGTGCGATTGACAAACCCGAGCTGGATGAGAAATGGCTCAACGATATCTTCCAAAGCATCGCGCGGCTCGCCCAAAGCGGCCGCCATTGTATCAATGCCCACGGGGCCGCCCATGAATTTTTCGGCCATAACCACCAAATAACGGCGGTCCAAATTGTCCAGCCCGCGACCATCGACTTCCAACCGCGTGAGCGCCGCATCGGCTAATTTGGCGTCAATAATGGCGGCGTTTTCGACATTGGCAAAATCGCGCACGCGGCGCAAAAGCCGGCCCGCCACCCGCGGCGTGCCGCGCGCGCGCGAGGCGATTTCTTTGGCGCCATCATCGCTCATCTCCAGCCCCATCAGCTCCGCATTGCGGCGCACAATGAACTCTAATTCTTCATGCGTGTAGAAGCCTAAATAAATCGGAATGCCGAACCGGTCGCGCAAGGGCGTGGTCAACAGGCCCGAACGCGTGGTGGCGCCGACCAAAGTAAATGGCGGCAAATCAATTTTCACCGACCGCGCAGCCGGGCCTTCGCCAATGATTAAATCCAGCTCAAAATCTTCCATCGCCGGATAGAGAACCTCTTCCACGGCCGGGCTGAGGCGGTGAATTTCATCGATGAATAAAACATCATGCGCTTCGAGATTGGTCAGCAGCGCCGCCAAATCTCCCGCCTTCGAAATCACCGGGCCAGAGGTCGAGCGAAAGCCCGTGCCCAGCTCGCGCGCCACGATTTGCGCCAAAGTGGTTTTGCCCAAGCCGGGCGGCCCCGCCAACAGCACATGGTCGAGCGCATCGCCGCGTTTTTTGGCTGCCTCGATAAACACCGCCAGGTTTTCGCGGCCTTTTTTTTGGCCGACAAAATTGGCCAGGGTTTTCGGGCGCAGGGCATGGTCTGTCTCGCCGCCGCTGGCGCCATCCGAGGCGATTTCATTTTGGTCGAGCAGGCGTTCTGACATTATACCAGCTCCTTCAGGGCCTGTTTGATGAGCGCTTCCACACTGCTTTGCTCGTCGTCCAATTTCGCCCGCGCCGCCATTAATCCGGCATTGGCTTGGGCGCGCGGATAGCCAAGATTGGTTAAAGCCGATAAAGCCTCGCCCAGCGCTTTGCTGACTTCGCTCGCTTGGCCACCCTCGCTGGCCCCGCTTTGGGGCACGGCGAATTGCGCTTCTGGCACTTTGTCTTTCAATTCGGTGACAATGCGCTGCGCCACTTTGGGGCCCACGCCGGGCGCGCGCGCCACCATGGCTTTATCTTGCGCCGCCACGGCTTGCGATAATTCGGCGCCCGATAGCACGCCCTGAATGGCCAGCGCCACTTTGGCACCCACCCCTTGCACGCTCATCAGCAGGCGAAACCAGCTTCGGTCTTCTTCGTTTAAAAAGCCGAAGAGGCGCAATTGGTCTTCGCGCACATAGGTTTCAATGGCCAAGCTCACGGCCTCGCCATCGGCGGGCAAATGATCCATCATGCGCGGCGACCCCTCGACCATATAGCCGACGCCGCCGACATCAATCAGCACCCAATTATCGCCGTGTCCATCGACGCGTCCGCGCAATCGCCCAATCATAAAACCGCTCCCTTAGCATCGGCGCGGGCAATGGCGGCTTGCAATTTGCCGCTAAAATCGCCCGCATGCGCCAGCGTAATGGCAATCGCCAAAGCATCGGCGGCATGTTCGTTTTCAATCTCGGCCTGCGGCAAAAGCATACAGACCATGGCTTTAATCTGGTTTTTATCGGCATGGCCGGCGCCGGTCACGCTGCGTTTGATGAAATTTGGCGCATATTCAGCCACCGATAGGCCGCGCCGCGCTGGCTCCAGCAAACAGACCGCGCGGGCTTGGCCGAGCTTTAACGTCGCCGCGCCATCGCGGTTGACAAAAGTCTGTTCCACGGCCGCATATTCGGGCTGATAGTGGTCGAACACCTCGGCCAGTCCCTGCTCTAATTGCAGCAAGCGCTCGGCCAAGCTTAATTTGGCATCCGAGCGCACCGCGCCATTAGCGATATGTTTCAATTTCGTGCCGCTGCAATCCACAACCCCCCAGCCGGTAAACCGAAGACCCGGATCCAGACCGATAAGGCGTCGTGTTGGCGAGTTCACATTTAATCCTTCATCTTGGCGGCATTAATCAGACGATAATTGTTCCAATATCTCTTCGGAAATATCAAAATTGGCATAGACATTTTGCACATCGTCCACATCGTCGAGCGCGTCTATCAGCTTTAATAGTTTCTCGGCTGCTTCGCCTTCGACCGCAATGTCATTTTGCGCCCGCCAGACAATCGTGGCGCCGCGCGGCTCGCCCAAAGCAGTTTGCAAGGCGCCCATCACGGCATGTAATTCATCGGCCGCGCAAATAATTTCATGGCCGTCGTCAGAGCTATCTACATCGTCAGCACCGGCTTCAATGGCGGCTTCAAAAACCGCCTCGGAATCGGCCACATCGGCATCAAATTCTATCGCGCCCACTTTATCAAACATGAAAGAAACCGAGCCTGTTTCGCCCAAATTTCCGCCGTTTTTAGAAAAAGTAGAACGCACATCACCGGCCGTGCGATTGCGATTATCGGTCAAGGTTTCGACGATAATGCCAATGCCTGCCGGGCCAAAGCCTTCGTAGCGCACTTCGTCGTAATTGGTATCGGCGTCATCAGCACTCTTTTTAATGGCGCGCTCGATATTATCTTTCGGCATGTTTTGCGCACGTGCGGCCAAAATAGCCGTGCGAAGGCGCGGATTGGCATCTGGGTCTGGCATGCCCATTTTGGCCGCAACCATAATTTCTTTGGTCAGGCGGGCAAAAATTTTGGCGCGTTTTTTATCCTGCGCGCCTTTGCGGTGTTGAATATTTTTGAATTTAGAATGGCCTGCCATTAATCAGCTCCGAAAACGAATCATACAGTGAGGTTACAAGGTTGCCCGCGCAGAAGAAAGCCCTGCCCGCATATTTAACGCCGCCCCGCGCCGCTTTTGGCGCTTAGAAGTTTGGTGCCGCCGACGACAATCGCCCGCCCGCGCGCAGCGGATGAATGGCACTGGCCAATCCGGTTTTATCATCGGTTTCAATAATCACGCCGCATAGGCTCGGCGTGCCTTGCGCGGGGCCAAAACGGGGGCCGCGTAATTTGGTGACAAAGCGGTTGACCGGCTCGTCTTTTTCCATGCCGATGACGCTATCATAATCGCCGCACATGCCCGCATCGGTTTGATAGGCGGTGCCCATGGGCAGAATTTGTGCATCTGCCGTGGGGATATGCGTATGCGTGCCAACCACCAGCGACGCGCGGCCATCGCAAAAATGCCCCATGGCCATTTTCTCAGACGTCGCCTCGGCATGAATATCAACAATAATCGCGTCGGCCACTTCGCCCAAAGGACAGGCGGCCAGCTCGCGCTCGATGGCGGCAAATGGCTCGTCGAGCGATTCCATGAATAATTGCCCCATCACATTAATCACCAGCACGCGCTTGTCGCCCGCTTCAAACAAGCCAACGCCGCGCCCTGGCGTGCCAGGGGGGAAATTAACCGGCCGCAAAAGCCGCGGCTCATTGGCGATATACCCGTTTATCGACGACTGGTCCCAAACATGGTTGCCGGTCGACACCACATCAACGCCGGCCTCGAAAAAAGCTTCTGAAATATCGGGGGTAATGCCAAAGCCGCCAGCGCTGTTCTCGCCATTTACAATGACAAAATCGAGCTCATATTGCGTGCGCCAAACCGGCACTTGGCGGAGCACCGCTTCGCGGGCGGCGCGGCCAACGATATCGCCTAGAAAAAGAATTCGCATAGTGCATCCACTGTTAAACCAGATAAAGGCGGGCCTCTGTAACCACCCCGTCTATGGCTTGGTCATGCGGCTCGCTCGGGCATTTGTCAACCATTTGCATGTCATAGCCCACGCCATAGGTCGCAAGTGGGCCGCTTTGGCGCAGCGCAAAAAGCGCTTTGTCGTAATGCCCCGCGCCGCGCCCCAGTCGATTGCCTTGGCGGTCAAAGCCCAAAAGCGGCAAGAAAATAACATCCGGGCGACACGTCGGCGCGCCAGATAAAGGCGCGTGCATGCCCACGCCATCGGCAGCCAGCGCGTCGCCAAACGCGAAATGGCGAAACACCATCCCGGCCTCGCGGCTTTCGCAAAACGGCAGGCAAAGCGCATGGCCTTGGCTTGCCAAAAACTGCATTAAGGGACGCACCTCTATCTCGCCGCCAAAGGGAAGATAAGCGGCGATGGTTTGCGCGGTGGCAAACTCGAGCGATTTGGTAACCTCGACGAGGTTTTGCGCCGCCAGCTCAGGCGCTTGCGCGTGGCGAAGTTTGCGCGCCGCCAAGAGGGTTTTTCGAAGGGTCTGTTTATCTGTCATTGGCAAATCTCTAGGCGGAACCGCCACAACCGGTTTATGCGTAATCCCCGGAGACCTACATAAGTAGGTGGGCACCGTATGAAACAGGCCACGGCCCGCCTCAGGGACAGCTCCCTAAAGGATCGTAAGGTCCCGAGCGTTATAAGCATGTATCGCGTCGGGCAGTTCCATCTCCACCCTTACACTTAATTGAGCGGGGGCGCCACTTTACTTTGGGGTAAGCTTTTGGGGGGTTAAGCTTTTGGGGGGCTAGGCTTTTGGCGTTTCGCTTGCAGGTGTTTCGGGGGGTGGCAGCATGGCTTCCACTTTTTCGGCCGCCAGCACCAGCGCTGCCGAGAGCGCCGCTTCCATATCATCCATTTTTCCGCCCAGCGTCTCGCGCGCGGCGCTGGCTTTGGCCACGTCTTGGCGGATGGCTTCAATTTCGTGCTTCATGTCGCGCAACTCATTGCATAGCGTCAAAGCCGAGAGCACCAGCAAATGACTATCGCCGATTTTCTCATTGCCTTCCTTCAGCCGCGCCACGCGCACCGCTAAGTCTTCGGCCAATTGCGAGACTTGCGCTTCTTCGCCATCGGCGCAGACCACTTGGAAGGGGCGTGAATTAATGAATACGGTCATTTCGGCCATTTAAGCATCTCCTAGCACATCGTCGATTTGGCGCATGGCCTTGTCGATTTGCGCACCCGCTCTGGTTTGGCTGGCTTCCAAGTCGGCTTTTTTCTTTTTCAAACGCGACACTTCGGCCCGCAAATGCGCGCATTGCTCGTCTAGCGCGCCGAGCTGACTGACGCCCGCCACCGCGTCTGCCGTGGTTTTTTTCTGATGGTCTTCTAGCCGATCCAGAGCCGCGTTGAGGCGTTCTAAAGCAGGACGAATTTTTTGCATAATATCCCTCTTCCCCCAACATAGGGACAGGGGGGATTGCGCGTCAATAGCAACAAGTAAAACGAGACTCTGCGCTTCGAATCTGGCATTGGTTCGGAGGTCGGTTCGGGGATTGCTTCTGGGATTGACTCTGACGTTGACTCTGACGGGTCTCGAGGGCATTGTGCGCCTCATATTGCGACCATCAAATCTTGGGTCAATCTGTAATTCATAGGCCATCTCGGGCATGCTTGCAGAGGTTTTATGAAGTTCATGTCTCGCCTTTATCGCGAGACAATTATGAGGGATTTTGAATGTCTGACGCCGCCGAAACCAAAGTGAAATCTGCGACTTCCACGCCAGCCAATGATTTGGCTGAAATGGCCAATGCCATTCGCGCCCTGTCGATGGACGCCGTTCAAGCCGCCAATTCTGGCCACCCCGGATTGCCAATGGGCGCGGCCGATATTGCCACGGTGCTCTATACAAAGTTTTTGAAAATCGACCCACTGGCGCCAAATTGGCCAGACCGCGACCGCTTTGTGCTATCGGCGGGCCATGGGTCAATGTTGCAATATTCGCTGCATTATCTATTCGGTTTTGCCGATATGACATTGGAAGAAATTAAAAACTTCCGTCAATTGGGCGCGCGCACCGCAGGCCATCCTGAATATGGCCACGCCAGCGGCATTGAAACCACCACCGGCCCGCTCGGCCAAGGTATTTCGACCGCAGTGGGCATGGCTCTGGCCGAGCGCATGATGAACGCACGCTTTGGCGATGAATTGGTCGACCATTTCACTTATGTTTTGGCCTCCGACGGCGACCTGATGGAAGGCATTAGCCATGAAGCCATCTCGATTGCAGGCCACTTAAAACTATCGCGCCTCATCGTGCTTTATGATGACAATGATATTTCCATCGATGGCCCGTTGAACCTGACCGAGTCGGGCGATGCTTTGGGTCGTTTCCAAGCCGCCGGCTGGGACGCGGTTCGCATTGACGGCCATGACACAGACGCCACTGAAGCGGCCATTGCCGCCGCGCGCGAAACCGATAAGCCGAGCTTAATTGCGTGTAAAACCACCATTGGCTATGGCTCGCCCAACAAACAAGGCACCAGCGGCGTGCATGGCGCGCCTTTGGGCGACGAAGAAATTGCCCTGACCCGCGACGCTTTGGGCTGGTCGGCCGAGCCGTTTGAAATTCCATCGCATGTGCTTGATGCTTGGCGCTTAGCAGGGCGCGCCCATGCCTCGACCCGCAAAAGCTGGGAAGAACGGCTGAACAGCCAGCCCGCGGAAACCAAAAACCGCATGGAACGCGTGATTGCTGGCGATTTGCCAGAGGGTCTCGACGAAGCCGTCGATGCTTATAAAAAACATCTGGCCGATGAAAAACCAGGCTGGGCGACGCGCAAATCTTCGGAAGAAGTGTTGAAAGCCATTGTCCCACATGTGCCCGAAATGATTGGCGGCTCGGCTGATTTGACGGGCTCCAACAATACCCGCACGCCAGAGCAAGCTGCGGTCTCGGCCGATAATTATGGCGGACAATTTATCCATTGGGGCATCCGTGAACACGGGATGGCAGCGGCCATGAACGGCATGACTTTGCACGGCGGATTTATTCCTTATTCGGGCACATTTTTGGTGTTCTCCGATTATTCGCGCCCGGCCATTCGTCTGTCCGCCTTGATGAAACAGCGCACCATTCATGTGCTGACCCATGATAGCATTGGCCTTGGCGAAGACGGCCCGACCCACCAACCGGTGGAGCATTTATCGGCCTTGCGGGTGATCCCCAATACCTTCGTCTTCCGCCCTGCCGATGCCATTGAGACTTTAGAGTGCTGGCAATTGGCTTTGAAATTAGACACGGCGCCAAGTGTCTTGGCCCTGACCCGCCAAGGTTTGCCCACGGTGCGAACCTATGAAGAGCGCAATGTATGTGCCCATGGCGCTTATGAATTGGCTGCGGGTGGCAAAGACCCGCAAGTGACGCTTATGGCGTCTGGCTCGGAGATTTCTGTCGCCATGGAAGCCCGCGCCACGCTGGAAGCCGAGGGCATTGGCGCGCGTGTGGTCTCTGTGCCGTGCATGGAATTATTTGAGCAACAATCGGCCGCCACCAAGGCCGATGTTTTGGGCGACACGCCGGTTCGCATTGCCGTTGAGGCGGCCATGCAAATGAGCTGGGATCGTTATTTGCGCCCGCAAGATATTTTCATCGGCATGGATGATTTCGGGGCCAGTGCGCCCGCGCCCCAATTGTTTCAACATTTTGGCATTACGGCAGACGCCGTTTGTGCCGCAGCGCGCGACGCGCTGGCTTAAGTAATAGTCATACGAATAGTCATACGAGAGGAATTATAAAATGGCAGTGAATGTAGCAATCAACGGTTTTGGCCGCATCGGACGTTTGGTCTTGCGCGGCATCATCGAAAGCGGCCGCAAAGACATTAATGTGGTGGCCATCAACGATTTGGGCAGCATTGAAAACAACGCGCATATGCTGAAATACGATAGTGTGCACGGCACGCTTCCGGCCAAAGTAAAAGCCACCAAAACTGGCATTAACGTCAATGGCAAAGCGATTAAAGTCATCGCCGAACGCGACCCAGCCAATCTGCCTTGGGAAAAAATGGGCGTCGATATTGCTCTCGAATGCACAGGCCTTTTCACCAGCCAAGAAACCGCTGGCAAACATATTACTGCGGGCGCCAAACGCGTCTTAGTATCGGCTCCCGCCTCGGGTGCTGACCTGACGGTCGTCTATGGCGTCAATCATAAGAAACTCAGAAAAAGCCATAAAATTGTCTCGAACGCCTCTTGCACCACCAATTGCTTGGCGCCGGTTGCCCAAGTGCTCGACAAAACCTGCGGCATCGCCCGTGGCTATATGACCACCATTCACGCCTTCACAGGCGACCAAAGCACCGTCGATACGTTGCACTCTGACCCACGCCGCGCCCGGGCGGCGTCGCTGTCGATGATTCCAACCTCAACCGGGGCTGCCAAAGCCGTCGGTCTGGTGTTACCAGAACTGGCAGGGCGCCTTGATGGCACCGCCGTTCGCGTGCCGACCCCCAATGTCTCGATGATTGACTTGGTGTTCGAAGCGAAAAAGAAAACTACGGTGGAAGAAGTCAATGCAGCGATTTTGAAAGCTTCCAATGGCGCGCTGAAAGGCGTGTTGGGCACGTGCAGCGAGCCGCTGGTGTCTATCGATTTCAACCATAGCCCGTTCTCGTCGACCTTTGATTTGACACAGACCCAAATTGTCGATGGCAAATTGGTGCGCGTGTTGAGCTGGTATGACAACGAATGGGGTTTTGCCAATCGCATGAGCGATACGGCCGTGGCAATGGGCAAACTTTAATTCCGCAGACGAGGGATAAAAACCCATGACCGGTTTTAAAACACTCGATGACCTGACGGCGCAAACGCCAGCGGGGGCCATTGTTCTCATTCGGGCTGACTTAAATGTGCCACTGGATGAGACCGGAGGCGTGCGCGATGCGACGCGCTTAGAACGGCTTTTGCCAAGCTTGCAAAAGCTGCGCCAAGCGGGCTATCGCATCGGCATTCTATCGCATTTTGGCCGCCCGAAAGGGCACGTGGTGGACGCCATGAGCCTCGCGCCTGTCGCCAAAGCCCTCAGCGCGCGGATGGGCCAAGCGGTGGCATTTGCCCCCGATTGCATTGGCGAGACGGCCGCAAGCGCCCTCTCCGCTTTGCCCGAAGGGGGGATTTGCGTCCTAGAAAACACCCGCTTTCATGCTGGCGAAGAAGCCGATGACGCGGCATTTTCCAAAGCGCTTGCCGGCTGTGCCGAGGCTTATGTCAATGATGCGTTTTCGGCCGCACACCGCGCCCATGCCTCGACCCATGGCATTACTCAGCATTTGCCAACCTATTGCGGCGCCGCCATGCAGGCGGAATTAGAAGCTTTGGAGGCCGCCCTGGGCGCCCCCCAACGCCCGCTTGTGGCCGTGGTTGGCGGCGCTAAAATTTCTACCAAATTAGATTTGCTGGGCAATCTATCGGCCAAAGTCGATGTACTGGTTATCGGCGGCGGCATGGCCAATACGTTTTTGGCCGCGCAAGGCCATGACGTGGGAAAATCACTTTGCGAAACCGCGATGCTGGATACGGCGCGCGAAATTATGGCGCAAGCCGAAACCCGCGGTTGTCGTATTTTGCTGCCATGTGATGCAGCCGTAGCCCCCGAATTTGCAGCTGGCCAGACCCCTGAGATTGTGGCCAGCGACGCCGTGCCCTCCGACCAAATGATTTTGGATGCGGGGCCCGAGGCGGTAATAGAAATTTGCGCCGCCTTTGATAGCGCCGCCACATTAATTTGGAATGGGCCTTTGGGGGCTTTTGAAATAGCGCCCTTTGATAGGGCTACCAATCAGACGGCGCAACATGCCGCCCAGCGCACCCAAGCGGGCACGCTGATTTCTGTAGCCGGCGGCGGCGACACAGTGGCCGCGCTCAACCATGCGGGCGCCGGCCCAAATTTCACCTATGTTTCCACCGCAGGTGGCGCATTTTTAGAGTGGCTGGAAGGCAAACCTTTGCCTGGCGTCACAGCCCTTCAAAAGAACTAGAGGAGAGTAGACATGAACAAACAGGCTCTTGAGGCGATTGCCCAAGCCATGGTGGCAGACGGACAAGGCATTCTGGCGGCGGACGAAAGCACCGGCACCATTAAAAAACGTTTCGACACGATCAACGTGGCTTCCACCGAAGACAGCCGCCGCGATTATCGCGAAATGCTGTTCCGCACCACACAGGCGATGCAGGAAAATATTTCTGGCGTGATTTTATTTGATGAAACCATTCGTCAAAAATCCGCCGATGGCACACCGCTCACCCAAATCATGCTCGACGCGGGCGCCCTGCCCGGCATTAAAGTCGATGCAGGCGCCAAAGATATGGCTGGCCATGCAGGCGAAATGGTCACCGAAGGCCTCGATGGTTTGCGCGACCGACTGGCCGAATATCATGGCTTGGGCGCCCGATTTGCCAAATGGCGGGCGGTTCTCAACATCACCGACGCACACCCTTCCGCAGGGTGCCTAACCGCCAACACCCATGCTTTGGCGCGCTATGCAGCGCTTTGCCAAGAAGCGGAAATTGTGCCGATTGTCGAACCCGAAGTGATTATGGACGGCAGCCATTCGATTGAGCGTTGCTATGAGGTCACCAGCGCGGCACTGACCCAGCTTTACGCGCATTTGGCCGAGCAGAATGTGCATTTGGAAGGCACGATTTTAAAGCCCAATATGGTGCTTTCCGGCAGCCAAAACGCCACCCAAGCGGGTGTCGCGCAAGTGGCTGAAATGACTTTGGATTGCTTCCATAAATGCGTTCCCGAAGCGGTGCCTGGCATTGTGTTCTTATCGGGCGGGCAATCCGATGTCGATGCGACGGCGCATTTGGATGCGATGAATAAAATCGGCGGGCTGCCCTGGAAGCTCAGCTTCTCTTATGGTCGCGCGTTGCAAGCCGCCCCGCTGAAAGCTTGGAGTGGTGAAACCGCCAATGTGCCTGCCGCCCAAGCGGCTTTCGCCCATCGGGCGAAAATGAACGGCTTGGCGGCGCAAGGAAAATGGGACGCCTCGCTAGAAGGCTAGGCCGAAACCTTTAAGAAGAACCCGCGTGGGGAAACCGACGCGGGTCTTTTTATGCGCGGTGGTTTAGGGGCGCGTGGGGTTACGCGCGCCGATTAAAAATTCGACATTGCCTTGCGGCCCCTTTATCGGGCTTTCGATGATGCCATCGACCTGCCAGCCAGAGGGATGAGCGGTGACCCAAGCCTCGATGCGCGCACATATTTGCGCATGGAGCGCCGGATCGCTGACCACGCCGTTTTTGCCAAGTTTATCTTTGCCCGCTTCAAATTGCGGCTTGATGAGCGCCAAAGCCCAGCCCCCCGGCGCGATAATATTCAACGCGCTGTCCAAAGCCAGCTCGAGCGAGATAAAACTGACGTCGCACACCAAAGCGTCAATGGGTCGGTCGAAAGTCTCGGGCGTGATATGGCGCGCGTTCAGCCCTTCCAAATTGGTGACGCGGGCATCGGTTTTCAATTTAGCGTGCAATTGGTCGCGCCCCACATCGACGGCCAGAATATGAGCGGCGCCATTTTGCAAGGCCACATCGCTAAAGCCGCCGGTGGAGGCGCCAATGTCGAGCACGGTTTTGCCTTGCATGGGATAGGCAAAATGCGCCAGCGCTTTTTCCAGCTTTAGCCCGCCGCGCGAAACATAGCCATGCGCGGGCGCGGCAATTATCTCATCTTGCGTCGATACCATTTGCGAATTTTTGCGGGCTGGCGCGCCATTGACTTTGACCTGTTGCGCTTGGATGGCGGCCGCACTTTGGGCGCGGCTGTCGAATAATCCGAGGTTGACGAGATGCTGATCGAGGCGCGTTTTATTGGCGCTACTCATGGCCCAACTCGCAAGCCGCTATTCGCCAGCTTTAGGCGGCGCGGCCCTTAGCTGGGTTTCATCGGCCCCGATAAGGCGGCGCACGGTCTCGATAATTTGCGCCGCATTGAGCCCTGCCAAATCATACATAGCGGCCGGATTGCCATGGTCGATATAGGTGTCTGGCAGCGTCAGGCTACGGCATTTCAAGCCGCCATCCAGATACCCATGGCTGGCCAGCAGGTTCATCACATGGCTGCCAAAGCCGCCAATCGCGCCTTCTTCGAGGGTCAGTAAAACCTCATGCTCGCGCGCCATGCGCAAAATCAGCGCTTCATCCAGAGGTTTCATAAACCGCGCATCGACCACGCTGGTGCGAAACCCTTGCGCGTCTAATTGGTCGGCCGCCAATTCGGCTTGGCCAAGCCGCGTGCCATAAGACAACAGACAAATGCGCCCGCCCTCGCGAATAACGCGGCCTTTGCCAATTTCCAAAACCATGCCGCGCTTGGGCAGCGCCACGCCAACCCCTTCGCCGCGCGGATAGCGCAGCGCCGTCGGGTGTTCGTCAAAGGCGGCTTGGGTGGCCACCATATGTTTCAGCTCGGCCTCATCGCCGGGCGACATCAGCACCATATTCGGCAAAGTGCCAAGAAACGCAGCATCGAAGGAACCCGCATGCGTTGGGCCATCGGCCCCCACAAGGCCCGCGCGATCAATGGCAAAGCGCACTGGCAGGTTTTGAATGGCCACATCATGCACCACTTGGTCGTAGGCACGTTGCAAGAAAGTAGAATAAATCGCGGCGAAAGGTTTAAACCCCTCGGTCGCCAGACCGGCCGCAAAAGTCACCGCATGTTGTTCGGCAATGCCGACATCAAACGTGCGGTCGGGGAAGGCGGTGGCGAATTTATCGAGCCCCGTACCAGATGGCATGGCGGCGGTAATGGCGACGATTTTTTCGTCGTCGGTTGCCGCTTCGATAAGGCTCTCGGCGAACACACCTGTATAGCTCGGCGCGCTGGGTTTCGATTTTACCTGCTCGCCCGTCACCACATTAAATTTCGACACGCCATGATATTTATCGTCAGAGGCCTCCGCAGGCGCATAGCCGTGCCCCTTTTTGGTCACCACATGAACCATCACGGGGCCGTTTTTCATTTTCTTGACGTTTTCCAAAACCGGAAGCAAATGTTCCAAATTATGTCCGTCGATGGGCCCAACATAATAAAACCCCATTTCCTCAAACAAAGTGCCGCCGGTCATAAACCCACGGGTGTATTCTTCCATTTGGCGGGCGCGTTCTTGCAGCGCGTCTGGCAGATGTTTTACCAAATCCTTCAACAAGCGGCGGAACGAGCGATAGGTTGTGCCCGATAGAATGCGCGCCAAATAGGCACTCATGGCGCCCACGGGCGGCGCGATGGACATATCATTATCATTGAGAATAACCACCATGCGGCTATCCATGGCGCCGGCATTGTTCATCGCCTCATAGGCCATGCCCGCGCTCATGGCGCCATCGCCAATGACGGAGACCACGTGATTGTCTTTGCCCGCTAAATCGCGCGCCGCCGCCATGCCCAGACCCGCCGAAATGGAGGTGGAACTATGGCCCGCCCCGAACGGGTCATAAATGCTTTCGCCGCGTTTGGTAAAGCCTGACAGACCCCCCTCTTGGCGCAAACTGCGCATACGCTCGCGTCGTTCGGTTAAAATTTTATGCGGGTAAGCCTGATGACCGACATCCCAAATCAAGCGATCGTCTGGCGTCTCAAACACATAGTGCAAAGCCACGCTCAGCTCGACAACCCCCAGACCGGCGCCCAAATGGCCGCCGGTTTCCGACACGGCAGAAATCATTTCCGCCCGCAATTCATCGGCCAATTGTCGCAAATCGCTTTTGGCTAATTGGCGCATATCGGCAGGGCGCTGAATACGGTCGAGCAATGGCGTGGTCATAAACCAAATCCTTTTTTGTTCAACGGTGTTTTATCAGTTCTTTCGATGAATAACAAACTGGGCCGCTTGTCGCAGGGGCTCGGCTTCGGAGCCAAAGGCAGCCAAATGAGCCAGCGCGGCGGCGGCCCGATTTTCGGCCTCTTGGCGCGCCCCCGCCAGCCCTAAAAGCGAGACGAAAGTGGCTTTGCCCTCGGCGACATCTTTGCCCGCGGTTTTGCCCAAGGTTTGGCTGGCTCCCGTTACGTCCAACACATCATCGGCAATTTGAAACGCCAAGCCCAGCTCTTGCGCATAGGCTTTAAGGGCTGCTGTTTGGGCCGCCTCGGCTGCCCCCAAAAGAGCCCCTGCCTCAACGGCAAAACCAATCAGCGCACCGGTTTTGAGCCCTTGCAAGCGGCTTAAGTCAGCCATATCGAGCGATAAATCAGGCGATAGAATGTCCAGCGTCTGCCCGCCCACCATGCCTTGGCGGCCCGCCGCTTGCGCTAGGCTGGCGACCAAGGCCAAACGCACATTGGCATCGGCATGAGTGGCGCCATCGGCCAGAATTTCAAAGGCTAACGTCAGTAAAGCATCACCTGCTAAAATCGCCGTGGCCTCATCATAGGCTTTGTGCAAACTGGGTCGACCGCGGCGCAGAGCATCATCGTCCATGGCTGGCAAATCATCATGCGCCAGCGAATAGCAATGCACGCTCTCCAGCGCCGCCGCCACCCGCACGGCTTGCGCTTGCGGCACGCCGAACATAGCGCTGGTGGCCAAAACCAAAAACGGGCGAAACCCCTTGCCGCCGTCGAGCGCCGCATAGCGCATCGCTTCGACGAGCCGCTTTTCCGGCCCCTTGGGGGGGTTCAGGAAATCATCTAATTGCGCGCGAACCAGAGCGACCGCTGTTTGGCGCGCGCTGTTGAACGCAGATGCACTTTTAGAGTCATTTGGAGGCACATTTTCGGACATGCCTGACCCGCGCCTAATCAGCGTCCAGCGGGCTGGTGACCCCGCCAGTAATTTTTTCAATACGGGCTTGAGCGGTTTTTAATTTATCGTCGCAATAGGCGCGCAATTGGGCGCCGCGTTGGTAAATCTCAATCGATTCTTCCAGCGCCACATCGCCGGTTTCCAAACGGTCGACAATGCCCTCCAATTCAGCCAAAGCTTGCTCGAAGCTGAGCGCTAAAATATCTTCCGCGATATCTATTTTTGGGTCTTGAGACATGCCAAATCCTCTTTCGTTTCGCTTGCGGGCGAGTAAACGTCAAGCGACTTTCTGCTGATAATAACATACGCCGTTTTCGTCGAAATTCATCTCTAATTTGCCGCGATGCACCAAACACATCAAATGCGACATGCTTTCGCCCGAGGCCATGAAAAACACCTCGCGGCCAATGCGGCGTTTGAACAAAACAGAAAACACTTTGCCATCGATGGCACGGCGCGGCTCAGCGCACACGTCGAGCAAACGCACCAAAGATTTTTCATGCCCATCAATTAACGCCTGCAACCGCGCATGAAGCCCGTAAAATGGCTCATTATGAGCCGGCAGAACCAATAGATCGTCTGGCAACACCGCCTTCAACCGATGGCAGCTGTCAATCCAGTCTTGCAAAGGATTGCCCATCGGCTCGGTTGGAAATAACGACACATTCGACGAAATGCGCGGGATGACTTGGTCACCCGATATTAGCACTTTCAAATCTGGCGCATAAAGACACGCATGTTCGGGCGCATGGCCAGAGCCGATTTCAATATGCCAGTCGCGGCCATCAATCTGTAACCTATCGCCTTGTTGGATGCGCCGAAACGATTGCGGCAGCGGGTGAATATGCGAGCCGAAACCGCCAAATCGTTCGCGGTAACGCCCGATGGCTTCTTCGTCAAATCCAGCAGCCCGATAAAATCTTATGCCGTCTTCTGGCGCGGTTTTTCCAGTATCTGCGGCCATAGTGCGGCACATCAGATAATCGGTTCGGGTCATATAAAACTCGGCCTCAAAACGCTCGACCAGCCAGCCCGCAAGGCCCACATGGTCGGGATGCAAATGCGTGACGATAACTTTTTTCAGCGACTTGCCTTGCATGAAGCCAGAGAACAAGTTTTCGTAATGCGCGCGCGAGCTGGGCGTATCGACACACGTATCGACAATCGACCAGCCATCGCCATCGCGCAGCAGCCAGAGGTTAATATGGTCGAGCGAATAGGGCAGCGTCATGCGCACCCAAAAAATGCCATCGGCCACTTCTATCGGTTTACCCTCTTCAGGGATGTCTTCAAAGGGGTAACGCAGACCATGCGCCTGCCCGGCACCCGTTTTTCTATCGCTCACAATCATCCTATCTGCCAAAATTTGAACGCGTGCCACTTGGTAATTAACTGGCAATCAACTTGGCTCTGATTTATCTAATTACCAACACCATATTGTGATTGTGCGCGAAGCGCAATTAGGGAGCGACGACCCATGACCCAAGTGATAACCGCCAATGCCGATGGCCTCGCGCTTTGCGCCGCCAAATTACACCAAGGCTTGGCTGTGGCCATGCCCACCGAGACGGTGTACGGACTGGCGGCCGACGCCACCCAAGGCGCGGCCATCGCGCAAATCTATGCGTTGAAAAATCGCCCTCAGTTCAACCCGCTCATCTGCCATGTGCCCGACCTCGAGAGCGCTCGCCACTTGGGCGTGTTCAATGCGGCGGCAGAAAAACTAGCGGATGAATTTTGGCCCGGCCCACTGACTTTGGTTGTGCCGCGTCACGAAAATACACCGGTGCATGCTTTGGCTTCGGCGGGTCTACCGACACTGGCCATTCGCGTGCCCGCCCACCGCGTGGCGCAAGATTTATTGCGTGCGTTTGGCCGCCCCGTAGTTGCGCCCAGTGCCAATCCATCTGGCCGATTGAGCCCCAGCCAAGCAGCGCATGTCGCCGCCATGCTGCCCGATATTCCGGTCTTAGACGGCGGGGCTTGCGCCATTGGCCTCGAGTCCAGCATCGTCGGCTGCCTGGAGGGCGCGCCCCTTTGGCTGCGCGCGGGCGGGCTTTCGCGCGCCCAAGTCGAGGCCTGTTTGGGCCAAACCTTACAAGAGGTGCCCGAAACCCAAGACGCGAGCGCCAAGCTGGCACCCGGCCGGCTCGCGCGCCATTATGCGCCCCAAGCGCCGCTCCGGTTAAACGCAAAAACCGCCGAGGCGGACGAATTGCTCATCGGGTTTGGCCCTCACGCGCCAGACACTTGCGCCGCCAACCTGAGCCCCACGGGCGATATGGCCGAAGCGGCGGCGCAGCTGTTTTCGACCCTCCACGCCATGGATGGGCTGGCCGAAGCGCAAGGCAAGCGCCTTGCCATTATGGCCATTCCCGCCCAAGGGCTGGGCGAAGCCATCAACGATCGCTTAACCCGCGCGGCGCAAAATTAAGCCTATTTTGCGTGTTCGATAATCAGCGTCGCCACGCCGCCAGCGTGCGATTTGACCGTGCAGACCCGCGTGCCGGGTTTGCGGCCATCGCGCACCTCGGAGACCTCAATGCCCGCCTCGCGCATGCGTTTTTGCGTCGCCTCTATATCTTGGCTTTTGAACGCCAACCCCCAAAGCCTATCGGTGTCGGGGGTTTTCTCAGAGGCCACCACTTCAATGCTCATAGAATTAGTGCGGAAGAACAACATCTCGCCGCCCCAATCGGGTTTCGATTGCTCAAGCGCCAGACGAATGCCGAGCTGGTCGCCGTAGAATTTTTTCGCCGCGGCCCCACTTTGGGTTTGCACCACCACATGGTCGACCGCGTGAATGGCGCCCGCCCCTTGTATCTGTGCCATTGGCAAGGCCGAGAGGTCATCGTGTTGAATGCAGAACGAAAAAATACCGCGCGCGGCCGCGCTATCCCAATGCATCGACTGCCATGTGCGCGTCGCCCCACTGTCTGTATCGATACCATGGCCGGTAACCGGGTCGGCCACCGCGAGCCCTTGGGCGCGGGCGTTTTTCAAAAAGGCGGCCGCGTCTTGCGTGCCAAAAACCAAGGCGCATAGATTGGAGCCAGGGCTGGCAATCACGTTGCGCACCATGTCGCCCGCCCAGCCTTCGCCATCGGCGGCCAGCAATTCGACATACGTATTATCGATGCGAAACAAACTATTGGCACTGCCATAATCTGGATGCGTGCCGCGCCAGCTTGGCGCCCGACCGAGCATCAAGGAATAGTCATCTGTCGCTTGGGCTAAATCTTCCACCGCGATAATTATATGGTCGACGATACTGGTCATAATCTCTCCTTTAAAAACCCATTGGTTATAAAATAGGTGATTTTAAAATAAATCCATCTGGTCGGCCGCCAAATCCTCGGGCGGGGGGACGCGATGCTCGTCCCATAGGGCGGCATCATCTTCGCTAACTTTATTGACCCGTGTCGATATCGGCGTTGCTGTAAAATCAGCCTGCGCGGCGTCGCCCAGAAGAGGCAATAGGCTTGCGGCCTGGGTTTCGGGCGTCGACAACCAAGCGTGCGCGTCGCTGGGCGCAATCAGCGCCGGCATTCGGTGATGCACGGAAGATAAAACATCATTGGCCGCCGTGGTGATAATCGCACAGCTCTCGATTTCGCTGCCATCGGCGCCTTCCCAAATCTCCCAAATGCCGGCCATGAAAAACACCGCATTATCTTTTCTGTGAATGCGATACGGCTGGCCAATTTTTCGGTCCCACTCATAGGTCGCATCGGCGGGAAGCAGACAACGGCGGCGACGAAAGGCATTTTTAAAACTTGGTTTTTGCGTAATCGTTTCGGCGCGCGCGTTAATTTGCGGACGCGCCGATTTATCGCCCACTTGCTCGGCGCTTAGCCAAGGCGCAATGAGCCCCCAACTCAGTAAGGCCATCTCGGCCCCTGGCGTGGCGCGAATAATCGAAACCGGTTGCGTGGGGGCGATGTTATAGCGCGCCGGAAAATTAATCCGATTGGAAAAATCGACCATTTGACGCATCGCCTCGGGCGGCGTCGCAAGGGCGAACCGACCACACATTAAAAGCTCACACCATTGATGGTTACCCTATCGCCAATGCCGATATCGAGCGCTTTCGCCTCGCCTGCGTTTAACTCTAATACCGCGCTCACTCTGCCGAAGGAGCTGGTCGAAACATCTGATTTCGTGTCCCAGCGCGTCACCACTTGTTCGATGCGCCCGCCCGGGAGAATGAAAATCATGTCCAACGGAATCAGCGTGTTGCGCATCCAAAACCGGGCGCGGCGCGGCGGCTGCAGAGGAAACAACATGCCACTGCGCGGCGCCATTTCAGACACATGCATCAGGCCTTGCGCTTGCGCGGCCGGGGTTTTGGCCACGGTGACGCGAAACTTATGGGTGGTGCCAGACAGCGTTTCGATGTGCAGCACAGAGGCGGCCTGAACCGGGCCACTGCAAACAAGCAGCGCGAAAACCAGCAAAGAAAACGAACGAGGAATCATGCCTCAGTTTGCCATTGAAAGCGCTTTGGCTCAATCCTCTGTTTGCGCCTCTTGTTTCTTCGCCTGTTTCTTCTCTTGGCAAGCGGGATGGAACTTCTATACTGGCGGCCAAACAGGGAGACAAAACATGGCATATCAACCATTTAATCTAACAGGCAAAACCGCTTTGGTAACGGGCGGCAATCGGGGCATCGGGCTTGGCATGGCCTTGGCCATGGCGCAAGCTGGCGCCGATATCGCGATTTGGGGAACCAATGACGCGAACAATGAGAAAGCCGTCGCCGAGCTGAGCGCCACGGGCGTCAAAGCCGCCAGCTGGAAAGTCAATGTCGCCGACGAACAAGCCGTCGAGGACGCCATGGCCGATACATTGGCCACCATGGGGCGCGTCGATAGCGTGTTCGCCAATGCCGGCATCGGCAAACTCGGCGGGTCTTTCGCCGAGATGGACACACAAGCCTACCGCGATGTTTTGGCCGTCAATTTGGACGGCGTGTTTTTCACGCTGCGCGCCGCCGCCCGCCATATGGTCGAACGCGCCAAAGCGGGCGACCCGGGTGGCTCTTTGGTTGGAATTGCCAGTCTGGCCGCCATTGAGGGTGCAGCGCGCAACCAACATTATGCCGCCACCAAAGGCGCGGTTATTTCGATGATGAAATCCATCGCCGTCGAACACGCCCGCTACGGCGTGCGGGCCAATTCTATTTTGCCCGGTTGGATTGCCACCGATATGACAGCGGGGGCGCAAGGCAATGAGAAATTTGAGCAGAACGTCATTCCGCGTGTGCCCGCCAAACGCTGGGGACAGCCAGAAGACTTTGGCGGCATGGCCGTCTATTTGACGTCCGATGCCTCCAGTTATCATTCCGGCGATTTATTCGTTATCGACGGCGCTTACTCAATCTTTTAGTCGTTATTTTAGTCAATCTCGACAATCAAACGCCCACGCGTTTGGCCAGCTAGGATTTTCTGTCCCAAATCGGGCAGATCTTCCAGCTTGGCGGTGGTGCTCATGGCGTCCAATTTATCCATGTCGAGATGCTCGGCCAAAAGCGCCCAGGCGCGTTCGCGCAAAGCCAAAGGGGCCATCACACTATCAATGCCGCGCAGCGTAACGCCGCGCAGAATAAAAGGCATCACCGTGGCGGGTAAATCCGCCCCTTGCGCCAGACCACAAGCGGCGACGGTGCCACCATATTTGGTTTGCGCAATCGCATTGGCCAACGTATGGCTGCCCACGGCATCGACCACACCGGCCCAGTTTTCGCGGTCGAGCGGGCGGCCTTTTTCAGATAAAGTTGCACGCTCTATCACGCGCGAGGCGCCAAGACCCGTCAAATAGTCGGTTTCTTCAAGACGCCCCGTCGAGGCCACCGTCTGATAGCCAAGCTTGGATAGAAGCGCCAAAGCCACCGAACCAACGCCGCCAGCGGCCCCGGTTACCAGAATTTCACCCGCATCTGTGGGCGTATCCATCAGCGCCATGACGCAAAGCATGGCGGTATAGCCAGCCGTGCCAATGGCCATCGCGCGCGCTGCCGAAATCGCATCGGGGCGTTTAATCAGCCAATCGCCGTTCACCCGCGCTTTGCCCGCATAGCCACCAAAATGGGTTTCGCCGACCCCGAAGCCGTTTAAAATCACATTGTCACCGGGCTGAAACCCCGCGTGATTGGAGCTTTCCACGACGCCTGCAAAATCAATGCCCGGAATCATCGGCCAGACCCGAACTACCGGAGAGGCGCCAGTGAGTGCCAGACCATCTTTATAATTCAACGTCGAATGCGAAACCGCAACGGTCACATCGCCTTCCATCAAATCCTTTTCGCTCAGCTCGACAATCTCATGCGATTGCCCGTCATCGGTTTTGGTTAAGCGCAGCGCGCGAAAAGTGTCACTCATCGTTTTCTCCTAAAGGACTAAATTAAATATCGAAGCGAATGGGTTGGCCGGTTTCTGGCGTCACCAATTGGTTTTCCCACATGACTTTTTGACCGCGTATCAGGGTGCCAACGGGCCAACCTTTGAGCGCCATGCCCGTGAACGGCGACCACCCAACGCGCGAGGCAATCCAATCTTCGGTCACGGTTTCCGTGCGGTTTAAATCGACGAAGGTTAAATCGGCATGGCCGCCGACGATAATCTCGCCTTTGTCTTGCAGTTTAAATAATCTCTTGGCGCTTAAACTGGTCAATTGCACCAGTTTCTCGAGCGATAATTTGCCTTCCGCCATATGGTTCAACATTAAGGGCAAAAGCGTTTGCACGCCCGGCATGCCAGCTGGCGAATGCGGATAGGCATCGGCTTTTTCTTCGCGCGTATGCGGCGCGTGGTCGGAGCCAATGATATCGACAATGCCCTGCTCCAGCGCTTTCCACAAAGCGGCGCGATGGCGCTTGGCACGTATCGGCGGGTTCATTTGCGCGAAAGTGCCAAGCTCCTCATAGCATTCCGGTGCGGCCAGCGTGAGATGTTGCGGCAGCACTTCCACCGAGACGATATCGCGATTGGCGGCCAAGATTTGCATCTCTTCTTCGGTGCTAATGTGGAGAATATGAATTTGCTTATTGGCGGCGCGCGCCAATTTTATCAACCGGCGGGTTGACGAAATCGCAACTTCTTCATCGCGCCAGACCGCATGGGTTTCCACTTTTCCGGTCAAGGCGAGGGGGCGTCGCTCGCGCAGGCGAAATTCGTCTTCGCTATGAAAAGCGGCGCGGCGGGTGATGTGTTTTAAAATATCGGCCACGCCATCATCATCGGCGACCAGCAAATTGCCGGTCGAGGAGCCCATGAAAACTTTGACGCCGCAGACGCCTTCTAGTTTTTCCAATTCGGGCAATTGGCTGGCGTTCTCATGCGTGCCGCCCACGTAAAAGGCGAAATCGCAATGCATCCGATTGCGCCCGCGCGCAACTTTATCGGCAATCGCTTCTGCTGTGGTGGTGGGTGGCTTGGTATTGGGCATTTCAAACAGCGCCGTAACACCGCCCATGACGGCGGCCAAGGAGCCCGATTGCAGGTCTTCTTTGTGCTCATTTCCGGGTTCGCGAAAATGCACTTGAGTGTCAATCACGCCCGGTAAAACCGTCAGCCCTTTGGCATCTAAAACCTCGCGCGCCTGGCTTTCGTCGATATCGCCAAGGGCCGCAAAGCGCCCGTCTTTAAGCGCGATGGACGTGTCTTGCCTTCCGTCTGGAAAAGCGACAGAGCCATTTTTAACGACGATATCATAAGGTTCAGAGGTCATGATTTATCCTATTAATTTGGGCAGCCAAAGCCTCTAGTTCTGCTTTGGTTTTTGCGGCCGAACGAGGGGAGACATTAGCAAACTTCTGCTCTTGTGTCGCCTCTTGAGTGGCGGGTTCGGGCGCCGCCGCCTGTGGCAAAGCGCCCGCGATATAGCTTGCCACTTGGGCCGCGTCATGGCCCGTGTAAAGCCCATAGGGGCGCCCTTTTTGCGCGCTCTCGCTGCGGTCGAGGCGCAGCACCAACCCGCCAGAGGCATAAGGCGCCATGCGCGCCACCAGCCGATCGGTGCCCAAAACGAGGCGCGCGCGGCGCAAAACAGTGGCGGTTTTGGCAAAAGATAAATCAGGCAGCCAAGTTATTTGACCCGCGGGCAAATTATCCGAAAGGCCGCGCGCGACGCTACATGCGGTGCTTGCCAGAACCACAATATGGGCGTTTTTAAGCGGCTCCACCCCATCTGCCAGGCGCCAAGCCAGCTCGGCATAATGGCGCCAATCCCAATCGGCGCGCCCGCTTTCTTGCGTCGCAAAAACAATCATCGGCGTATGGGGCGCCAAGGTCTCGGGCAAGGCGACATGGATTTTCTCTGGCGTCCAAATATGCGGCGGCGTGGCGCGCTCGGGGCGAAACAAAGACGGCAAAGCATAAGTGCCGCTGTGAAACCGAAAGCTATGGCGATGGCGCGCCCATAATAAAAACGGCAGGCGAAGCGGTGTCAGCGAAACAATGCGATGCCAGGTTCGCCCCAAAGTCTTCAACATCAACTGAAAGCGCGGCGGCACCGCTTGGCTATAAGTCAAAAAGCTCAACCGCCCGGGCGCATTTTCGAAATAAGCTCGGTCGCTGTCGCGGCAGATAATCTCAACCTCGATTGTGGGTTCGGCCCGCAACATATCCGCCAACACCCCCGTCGCGGTAAACGCGTCGAGCCGATTGGGCGCCACGATAAGAAGGTTTTTGCGCAAGGACATGGGCCCACTATAGGCCAGCTCACCAAGCCAGACCAGATACGAAAACCCTTAAATCACAGGGGAGGCAGCTCGTCGGTTACTGGTGATTTTACCAGCAGGCTTGAAAAACATCGGCAGAAAGCGCACATGTGTCTCATGAGTATATTTCAAACCCCGTTAAGCGATAGAGCCGTGCTGCAAGTCAGCGGCCCCGAGCGCGTTGCGTTTTTGCAAAATCTGGTGACCCAAAACACGGCCAATTTGCCCGCAGGCGCCTGCGTTATGGCCGCGCTTTTAACCCCGCAAGGCAAGCTGTTGCATGAGTTTCTGCTCTTCGCAGAAGCCGACGCCTTTTATATCGATTGCGACGCCAGCCAAGCCGAAGCGCTGTTTAAAAAATTATCGCTGTATAAATTACGCGCCGAGGTAAGCCTGTCCCAAACCGATTTGCGCGTTATGGCGCTCTGGCAAGAAGACGGTTTTGCCTGTCCGCCGACGGCAAATTTTGTGCAAGACCCACGCCACGAAGGGCTGGGGTTGCGCGCTCTGGTAGAAACCCAGAGCACCAGCGCCCTGCCCAGCGCCAGCTTAGAGGCATGGCACGCCAATCGCATTCGTTTGGGGGTCGCGCAAGGGGCGGGCGAAATGCCACCCGGCACGGTGTTTCCGCTCGACTTTGGCTTGGCGCAAATGCACGGCGTTGATTTTCAAAAAGGCTGTTTCATCGGCCAAGAGGTCACTTCGCGTATTCAGCGCAAGGGCCGTTTGAAAAAGAAAATTCATGCCGTTGGTTTCGCGCAAAGCGCACCCGCCAGAGGCAGCGAAATCACCGCTGGCACGCGCGCCTGCGGCGAGATTATCGCCGCCCAAGGCTCCCATGCAATTGCGCTTATTCGAGAAGACGCGCGCGACCAGGCGCTGACCTGTGATGGCCAAAACCTAACCCTCATGGGCGGCGTTTTTGAAGACCTAGAGACGCCCGCGGCCGACGAATAGAATTTCCGTAATAAAATGTCACTCAATGTGATTATTTTGCCCGCCGCCCCTTATAGCCAAACAAATAGGATATGCTAAGGTTTCAGCGTCTTAGGGGAGTTAATCATGAAACAAGTTGTCGTAACTGGCACCGGGCTATTCACGCCCGAAAATTCCATTAGCAATGACGAGCTGGTCGCTAGCTATAATACTTACGTCGATATGTTTAACGCCAAGAATGCCAGTGCCATTGAAAAGGGAGAGCTGGAAGCCATGACCCCCTCCGCCTCTGATTTCATCGAGAAAGCGTCTGGTATCAAAAGCCGTTATGTGATGGATAAGGCCGGTATTTTAGACCCTGAGACCATGGTTCCCCAAATCGAAGAACGGCCCAATGAAGCGCCCAGCCTGCAAGCCGAAATGGCTGTGAAGGCCACCCAACAGGCGCTGGACGAAGCGGGCCTTGAGGCCAGCGATTTAGATGCGGTGATTGTGGCTTGCGCTAATTTGCAGCGCGCCTATCCGGCTATTTCCATTGAAGTGCAAAGCCTGCTGGGCGTCGAAGGCTTTGCTTTTGATATGAATGTGGCTTGTTCCTCCGCCACTTTTGGCATTCAAATGGGGCGCGATATGGTGCGCTCGGGCTCGGCCAAACGCGTGTTGATGGTCAACCCAGAGATTTGCACCGGTCACCTGAATTTCCGCGACCGCGATAGCCATTTTATTTTCGGCGATGTCTGCACCGCTGTCATTCTGGAAGACAGCGAAACGGCCAAGAATAAAAATGGCTTTGAGATTATCGACACCAAATTATTCTCCGATTTTTCAAATAACATTCGCAATAATTTCGGTTTCCTCAATCGCACAGATGCCGAAAAACGCGATGATAAAGATAAATTATTCATCCAGAACGGCCGAAAAGTTTTCCGCGAAGTATCCCCCTTGGTGGCGCAAATGATTACCGACCATCTGGCGGCCAATAATTTACAAGCCTCTGGCCTGCGCCGCATGTGGCTGCACCAAGCCAATCGTAATATGAACAATTTTATTGCCAAAAAAGTGCTCGGCTATGAGCCAGATTTTGACCAACAGCCAACCGTCTTGGATGAATATGCCAACACCAGCTCGGCCGGCTCCATCATTGCTTTTCATAAATATAAGCAAGACTTCAAGGCAGGCGAGACCGGCGTGATTTGCAGTTTTGGCGCGGGCTATTCCGCCGGCAGCGTGATTGTTCGCCGCGCTGGCTAATTTGTCCCTTGGGGAAAGCCAAATGGGCCTCTAAACTAGGCGCATGAGTTCTACACCGACTGAAATTTTAATCGATCTCTCGACGGCGATTTTGCGCCAGCATAACGAGCGGCTGGAATGCCGTTTGGTGGGCGAGGCCACGCCCGCGCGCGCCAAGCGTTTGCCTTTTGGCCCGTTCATGCCCCATCAACATCGGACCATGGAAATTGGCCTGCGCCATTGGGTGCGCGAGCAAGTGGGCGTGGATTTGGCGCATGTCGAACAGCTGTATACTTTCGCCGACCAAGGGCGCCATGCCTCAGAGGAAGCCGCGCATATTGTCTCGGTTGGCTATCTCGCCCTCACGCGGACACATGAGGCGCGCACGCCAGAAGACACCCCGCCCGCGCCCGATGATGGCGATTGGGAAGACCTCTATACATTTTTTCCGTGGGAGGATTGGCGCCAAGGACGCCCGGAGATGCTGGATGGTCAAATTTTACCTGCGCTCGACAAATGGTTGGAAAAAGATACCCAAGCCGCCGACCGCGTGCGCCTGGCGTTTGGCCGCGATGGTGCCCAATGGGACGAAGAATTTGTGCTGGAGCGCTACGAGCTGCTTTACGAGGCAGCCCTCGTCGAAGAAGCCCTAATCGACCAAGACGCCAAGGGGGCCCCGCGACCGCAACCGGTTTTGGGGCGGGCTTTGCATCTCGACCATCGTCGTATTCTGGCCACCGCTTTGGGTCGGCTGCGCAGCAAATTGAAATATCGGCCGGTGATTTTCGACCTCATGCCCTCTGGCTTTACGCTACGGGCGCTGCAAAACACCACCGAGATGGTGATGGGGGTCAATTTGCATCAACAAAACTTTCGCCGCCTCGTCGAAAAATCGGGCTTCCTCATCGCCACTGGCAAAACCCAGCGCGCACGCGGCCGCCCAGCCGAGGTTTTTCGGCTGCGCCATAATGAGCGCACAGAAAGACCTTTGTCGGGTTTGCGCGTATCCACAGGGCGCCCCAAACCCAGCGGCAAATAAGCCTAAAACCGGTTTCTGTTTTTTCTAATTGTGCTTGCTTTTGCAGCTCAGGAGTTCATATTATAAGATAGTAGTTATGCTCATTTTGAGTATAAATAGAGTTTACAAACTAAATACACGAACCAAACACACGAACCAAACACAAAACCAAACAGAGGGCCCAGCATGGCGAACTTAAGCGACGCGTTACTCACCGAAGCAAAAACAGCCCTTCCCGGCCAGACCGGCGCGCGGATTTTGGAAGAAATGGACATTGCCTATAGCGATGGCATGGCGCGCGATATGGCCCCTTTATATGAGCGCGTGAAGTCGGTCATCCCTTCCGTCGAATGGCCCTTTTTTGCGCCCTATATTCAGGCCATCAATGAAGTGAAACGCCAGCGCAATGCGGTCATCTTGGCGCATAATTACCAGACGCCAGAAATTTTCCATGGCGTGGCCGATGTGGTGGGCGACAGTCTGCAATTGGCCATTGAGGCGGCGAAAGCCGAAGGCGACGTGATTGTTCAATGCGGTGTGCATTTCATGGCCGAGACGTCGAAACTCTTGAACCCCGAAAAAACCGTTCTGATTCCAGATATGGGCGCTGGCTGCTCACTGGCCGACTCGATTACGGCGCAAGATGTGCGCGCTTTGCGCGAAGCCTATCCAGGTGTCCCGATTGTGACTTACGTCAACACCTCCGCCGCGGTGAAAGCCGAGAGCGATGTCTGTTGCACTTCTTCCAACGCGGTTAAAATTGTCAACGGCATGGGCACCGATCGCGTGCTGTGTATCCCCGATGAATATTTAGCGCAAAATATTGCCCGCGAAGCCGATGTCGAAGTGATCGCTTGGAAGGGCCGCTGCGAAGTGCATGAGCAATTTAGCGCGGAAGAGCTGCAACAATATCGCGCCGATGACCCGGGCTTGCGGATTATCGCCCATCCTGAATGCAAACCAGATGTTTTAGATGAAGCCGATTTCTCTGGCTCCACCTCAGCGATGATTAAATGGGTGACCGACAATCAGCCAGACCGTGTGATGATGGTCACCGAATGTTCGATGAGCGATAATGTGGCGGTGGAAAACCCCAATGTGAATTTCGTGCGGCCGTGCAATCTTTGCCCACACATGAAGCAAATCACCCTGCCGAAAGTGCTGGAAGCTTTGGTTTATAACCGTACCGAAATTACCGTCGACGCCGCCATTGCTGGCAAGGCGCGGGCCGCCGTAGAGCGGATGATTGAGCTTAGCAAATAGTCAGATGAGCCATACTCCCCTGCCCCGGCCCAGCGCCAATATTATAGATGTCGGCGATGTGCTGGTCATTGGCGCAGGGCTGGCCGGCCTGTTCACGGCGCTGAAATTAGCGCCGCGTCCGGTCACGGTTATGGCGGCTGGAAAACGCAAAACCGGCTCGGCCAGCCAATGGGCACAAGGCGGGATTGCCGCCGCCATCGGCCCCGATGACCACGTCGATAATCACAAGCAAGACACGATTATGGCAGGCGCTGGCTTGGTCAAAGAGAGCGTGGCGCAATTGGTGGCCGAAGAGGCTCGCGCGCGTATCGACGATTTGAGCCAAATGGGCGTGCCCTTCGACCGCGACGCCGACGGCCATCTGGCTTTGGGGCGCGAGGCCGCGCACAGCCATAATCGCATCATCGGTGTGCGGGGCGATCAGGCGGGTCGTGAGATTATGAAAACCCTTATCGAACGCGCCGATGCCTCGCCATCGATTGATTTTATGGAAGGCTATGCGGCCTATGAATTGGCGGTGGAAGAGGGCCGCGTGGTCGGCGTATTTGCCCGTCCGTCGCAACATAGTCCTTTGTCAGGCCCGCTGCTTATTCGCGCCCGCGCGACCATTTTGGCGACCGGCGGCATTGGCTATCTTTACGGCGTCACCACCAATCCCATGGGCGCCAATGGCGAGGCTTTGGCCATGGCGGCGCGCGCTGGCGCGCAAGTGAGCGATAGCGAATTTGTGCAATTTCATCCCACCGCTTTAACTGGCATGGGCGACCCGGCGCCGCTGGCCACCGAAGCGTTGCGCGGCGAGGGAGCGGTGCTGCTCAATGCCAAGGGCGAGCGCTTCATGACGCAAGTGCATGAAAACGCCGAATTGGCGCCGCGCGATATTGTGGCGCGCGCGGTGTTTGACCAAATTATCAAAACGGGCGCCGTCGGCCTTGATTTGCGCCCCAATGGATTGGCTGCCAACCTCGATGCGCGGTTTCCCACCGTGGCTGCCAATTGCCAAAAGGCGGGCATTGACCCGACCCAAAGCCTGTTGCCTGTGGCGCCCGCCACGCATTTTCATATGGGCGGCATTCGCACCGATACGCATGGGCGCTCCAGCCTGCCGGGCCTTTGGGCATGCGGCGAAGTGGCTGCCACGGGGCTGCATGGCGCCAATCGTTTGGCCAGTAATTCTTTGCTGGAGGCGATTGTCTTTGGTGCCCGCATTGCCAAAGACATTAACAATCTGGTGCCGACGTCCAGTCGGGCGCGCCCTGCCCCTCCCGAGACGCGCATTGACGCCAGCGACGTGGAACTGGCACCCGCCACGCTTAAATTACGCACCATGATGAGCCGCCACGTCGGTGTTTTGCGCCATGCCGACGGGCTAATTCATACGCTGCACGAATTAAAACGCCTGCAACAAGCCGCCGGTGGCATGGCGCCTTTTGCCAATATGGTCTTGGCTGCCCAATTTATCACCATGGCCGCCTTGCGCCGCCAAGAAAGCCGCGGCGGCCATTTTAGAACCGATTTTCCAACCGCCAAGGCGCAGCCCGAACACAGCTATTTAACCATGGCCGAATTAGACGCCGCCTATGCCGATTTACCCGAGGCGAACCCCGCTTTGGCACACGTCATATAAGGAACCCCCGTGACCCAAATTCATCAGCCCAGCTCTAAAGACCTGCCGCCCTTGCCAGCCCTTACCGTGGCGCAATTGGTGGAAACCGCCTTGCTCGAAGATTGGGGTCGCACGGGCGATATCACCTCGCAAAATGTCATCCCCGCCAGCGCCAAAGCCCATGCCGTTATTCGCGCGCGCGAGGCGGGCATTTTGGCCGGCCTAGATTTGGTAGAGGCCGCTTTTGGCGCCAATGGCAGTGGCCTGCAAGTGACGCGCCATAAACAAGATGGCGATAGGCTGCAGCCGGGCGAGGATGTTGCCACCATCGAGGGTTCGGCGCGCGCTTTATTGGCGGCCGAGCGCGTGGCGCTCAACTATCTGGGGCATATGTCTGGCATTGCCAGCAAGACCGCGCATTTGGTGGCGCTTGTCGCGCATACGAAAGCACAAATTTGCGACACGCGAAAAACCACGCCCGGTTTGCGCGCCATTGAAAAATATGCGGTGCGGGCGGGCGGCGGTGCCAATCATCGGTTTGGCTTAGATGATGCGATTATGATTAAAGACAATCACATCGCCGTGGCGGGCGGCATTACCCCTGCCCTTCGGGCCGCGCAAAACGGCGCTGGCCACATGGTCGCCATTGAGATTGAAGTCGATACGCTGGCGCAATTAGACGAAGCATTGGCGGCAGGCGCACAGATTATTCTGCTGGATAATATGACCCCCGCGCAATTGGCAGACGCGGTGACGCGAAACCAAGGCCGGGCGGTTTTAGAAGCCTCGGGACGCGTATCGCAAGACACGGTGGTGGGCATTGCCGAAAGCGGTGTCGATTATATTTCCGTCGGGGGCATTACCCATTCGGCCCAAACGCTGGACCTGGGTCTCGATATCGATATTTCCTAATCGGCTTTAAGATTTAGCCCGACGATTTAGCCCGAATGGCACTTTGTGCGACGGCCAAACGGGCAATCGGCACGCGAAACGGTGAGCAGGAAACATAGTCCAAGCCCAGTTTCTCGCAGAATCCAATACTGCTTGGGTCGCCGCCATGTTCGCCACAAATACCTAGTTTTATATCGGCTCTTTGACCGCGCGCTTTATCGCAAGCCATGGCCATAAGCGCGCCCACACCGGCCTGGTCTAATTGCGAAAACGGGTCGCGTGGCAATAGCCCTTTGGCCACATAATGGGGCAAAAACCCGCCCGCATCATCGCGCGAGAGACCGAAGGTGGTTTGGGTTAAGTCATTGGTTCCAAACGAAAAGAAACCGACTTGAGCGGCCAATTCATCGGCCACGAAAGCGGCGCGCGGCACTTCAATCATCGTGCCCAATTGATAGCGGCTCGCCTCGATGTCGAAGCTTTGCGCAATCGGTGGCACCATGTCTATTAACGCCTCTAATTCGCGCGGCTCGGCAATCAGCGGGAACATAATCTCCAGCTGCACTTTGGCACGCACATCTTGCATGGCGCCAAAAATGGCGCGCAATTGCATGGCGTAAATCTCTGGTGTGGTAATCGCCAGACGGCTGCCGCGATGGCCCAGCATCGGGTTGCTTTCGGCCATGGCTTGAATGGTGGCGCGCAAGGCTTTTGGGCTTTCGTCCAAAGCCTCTGCCAAAGCGTCTATATTATCGTCAGCCGCTGGCAAAAATTCATGCAAAGGCGGGTCGAGCAATCGAATGGTGACCGGCAGGCCATCCATAATCTCGAATAATTTAGCAAAATCGGCCCGCTGTTCTGGCTCTAGGGCTTGCAGTGCGGTTTGGCGATGCGCGGCGTCTTGCGCCAAAATCATCTGCCGCACTTGGAAAATGCGTTGCGCGTCGAAAAACATATGTTCGGTACGACATAGGCCAATGCCTTGCGCGCCAAATTTGCGCGCCCGCTGAGCTTCGGCCAAGGTTTCAGCATTGGTGCGCACTTTCATGCGCGCCGCCGCATCGGCCCAGTCCATCAGCGTGCCGAAATCACCGCTTAGCGCAGGCTCCAAAGTCGCCACTTCGCCCGCCATCACGCGCCCCGAGGTGCCGTCGACGGTAATCACATCGCCTTGCTTCAATTCGACCGCACCCTCGCCATGGCCGATGCGTGCCGTGTTGGTATCATAATCGATAATCAATTGCCCGGCACCAGACACACAAGGCCGCCCCAGCCCGCGCGCCACCACCGCGGCATGGCTGGTCATGCCACCGCGCGAGGTTAAAATCGCCTGCGCTGCATACATGCCGTGAATATCTTCGGGGCTGGTTTCCATGCGCACCAGAACCATTTTTTCGCCTTGCGCGGCCAGCTCTTCGGCTTGGTCGGAGGAGAAAATAATCTTGCCACTGGCCGCCCCCGGCGAGGCCGGCAAGCCTTTGGTCAAAACATTGACTTTCGCTCTCGGGTCGAGCGTCGGGTGCAATAATTGCTCCAAGGCTTCGGGCTCGATGCGCAGCACGGCCGCCTCTTGGGTGATGACCCCCTCGGCCACCATATCGACGGCGATTTTTAACCCCGCCATAACGGTGCGTTTGCCGTTGCGGGTTTGCAAAATAAACAGGCGGCCATTTTGAATGGTAAACTCCACATCCTGCATGTCGGCAAAATGGCTTTCGAGCCGAGCAAAAACATCCACCAAATCGGCATAGGCGGCGGGCATGGTTTCCTCGAGCGATAAATCAGGCGTGCCCGCTTCCTCGCGCGCCTTTTGCGTCAGATACAGCGGCGTATGAATACCAGACACTACATCCTCGCCCTGCGCATTGATCAAATATTCGCCGTAAATCTCTTTCGCGCCCGTAGAGGGATTGCGCGTGAAAGCCACGCCCGTGGCGCTGGTTTGGCCAAGGTTGCCAAACACCATCGACTGCACATTCACAGCCGTGCCCCAATCATCGGGAATATCATGCAGCTTTCGATAGGTCTGCGCGCGCCGATTGTTCCAACTATCAAACACCGCGCCAATGGCCCCCCAAAGCTGGGCATGGGCATCTTGAGGAAACGGGTGCCCCGCTTCTTGCTCCATCATCTCGCCGAAGCGGGTGCAAATATCGCGCCAATCATCAGCCTCTAAATCGGCATCGAGAGACAGCGCATTTTCGAATTTATAATCATCGATAATATCTTCGAAATAATCATGCTCAATGCCCATCACTACATCGCCATACATTTGCTGAAAGCGGCGATAACTGTCCCAGGCAAACCGCGCGTCACCGGTTTTGGCGGCCATGCTCTCGACCGTCTCATCATTGAGGCCGAGGTTGAGAACCGTGTCCATCATGCCCGGCATGGAAGCGCGACTGCCCGAGCGCACGGAGACCAAAAGCGGGTTTTTCGTGTCGCCAAAAACCATGCCGATATCTTCGCTCAAACGCGCCAGCGCGGCTTCGACTTGCTCTTTCAGCCCCTCTGGAAAAGCGCGGTCATGGGCATTAAAATGCGTGCAAACATCGGTGGTCAGCGTAAATCCGGGCGGCACGGGCAGGCCCATGAGGCACATTTCCGCCAAATTCGCCCCTTTGCCCCCCAGCTGCGCGCTCATATCGGCGCGGCCATCGGCAAACCCGTCAGCAAATGCATATACAAGTTTGCGAGGGGTCATATGGCTCACCTATTCTATTTCATCAAACGCGGCCGCCCGACGCATGCCATGCGCCAAAGCTTGCAGCAAGGATAAGCGATTATGCCTGATTTTCGCGTCGTCGTCATTGACCATCACCGCTTCAAAAAACGCATCGACGGGCGCGCGCAAAGTGGCCAAGGCATCGAGATAGGCATCATAGCCGGCCAGCCCACCGATATCGATATCGGCCAAACCCGCCATGGCCTCAAAAAGCGCCCGTTCGGCGGGGTCTACCAGCAGGCTTTCCTCAACCTCCATGGCGCTATGGTCGGCCTTCTGGCAAATGCCATTGGCGCGGTTGAAGGCGGCTTGCAAATTGGCGCCATCTTCTTGCGCCAGAAATGCTTGCAAGCTTTGGGCGCGTTGCACCATCTCGAAAACATCATCGCTCCCGAGCGCGAAAATCGCACTAACCACATCATGGCGCACGTTTTGATCGCGCAAATGCGCTTTCAATCGGTCGGCGATAAAGCTCAGCAAATCGCCAACATAGGTCTGTGCCTTGGTCACGCCATAGAGCGAAAAGGCGGTCTCCAAAACGGGGCGCAAAGCAAGCCGCGTTTCGGTTTCCAGCAAAATACGGATAACCCCCAAGGCGGCGCGGCGCAAAGCATAGGGGTCTTTCGAGCCGGTTGGCTTTTCGTCAATCGACCAAAACCCTGCCAATGTATCTAATTTATCGGCCAGAGCGACAGCGCGCCCCTCGGCACTATCGGGGATGGCGTCATCGGGGCCTTGGGGTGCATAATGGCTGCGAATGGCCGCGGCCACCGCGTCGCCCAAACCATCATGGGCCGCATAATAGCCGCCCATAATGCCTTGCAGCTCCGGAAACTCATACACCATGCCCGAGGTTAAATCGGCTTTCGCCAATTGCCCCGCTTGCGCCGATAAGGCCGCATCGGCCCCCAGAACTGGCGCCAGCGTTTCGGCCAGTTTAGAAATCCGCTCGGCTTTTTCGCGCACCGTGCCAAGCTTGGCCTGAAAAGTGACTTTCTCCAAAGCGGGCAAACGGCTGTGCAAAGTTTCTTTGCGATCTTGGTCCCAGAAAAACCGCCCATCCGACAAGCGCGCGCGCAGCACGCGTTGATTGCCATTCACAATCGCGGCGCCTTTATCGGGCGCCTCAATATTCGAAATGGTGATAAAATAGGGGGCCAGTTTTCCATCCGCCGTGCGCAAGGCGAAATATTTTTGATGCGTGCGCATAACCGAAACCAGAACCTCTTCCGGCACATCCATAAACGCAGCATCAATGGCGCCCAATAGCGGCACGGGCCATTCGACCAGCCCTGCGGTCTCGCGCATCAGGCCGCTATCTTCGACCAAAGTGCAGCCGACAGATTTCGCTAGCGCGCTCGCGCCTTCCATCACCATGGCTTCGCGCACTGGCGCATCAGCCAGCACAAAAGCTTTTTCCAACGTGCCAAGATAGTCTTTCGCATGGGCTATCGGCAAAGCCGCAGGCGCCATGAAACGATGGCCAAAACTTGCCTCGCCACTGCGCAAACCCTCAACTTCAAAGGGCACAATTTGGCCGTCCAGCATACAGAGGATGGCGCGCAAAGGGCGCACCCAGCGCAGGCTTCCATCGCCCCACCGCATTGATTTCAGCCACTGAAACCCGCTTATCATTTCGGGCAAAAAGTCAGACAGAGCCTCGGCTAACGGGCGGCCCGGCTCGTCGATTTCCAGCACGTAAAAGGCACCCTTTTTATCTTCGCGCACGCTCAAAGCGGCCACATTGCCTAGCTGATTGGCGCGCAAAAACCCGTCGATGGCTTTTTCTGGCGCATCGACACGCGGGCCTTTTTTCTGTTCTTTGCGGTCTGGCAAGGTGAGCGGCAGGCCTTCCACACACAGCGCCAAACGTTGCGGCGCCGCATAGGCGTTCACTTGGGCTGGCACCACGTCGAAACTTTTCAAAAAGCCGGTGATATGGCGTTCCAATTGAGCCGCCGCGCCCGCTTGCAGGCCGGCAGGAATTTCTTCGGAATAAAGCTCCAGCACGAAATCAGTCATGGCTGGCTCCTAACGGCTTGTGTAATTTATTTTCCAAATAGCCCTCGGCGCAGGCTTTGGCGAGGGCCCGCACGCGGCCGATATAGGCTTGGCGCTCGGTCACAGAAATGACGCCGCGCGCATCCAGTAAATTGAAATTATGGCTGGCTTTCATACATTGGTCATAGGCGGGCAGCGCAAGACCGCGTTCCACCAATTGCAGACATTCGGCTTCTGCGTCTTCAAAATGGCGCAGCAAAATATCGGTATTGGCCGCGTCGAAATTATAATGCGAGAACTCGACTTCCGCGCGATGGAAAACATCGCCATAGCTGACGCCATTGCCGTTAAAATCGAGGTCGAAGCCATTGTCGATACCCTGCACATAGGTCGCCAAACGCTCTAGCCCATAGGTCAGCTCGCCCGTCACCAACTCGCAATCGATGCCGCCGACTTGCTGGAAATAAGTGAACTGCGAGATTTCCATACCGTCGCACCAAACCTCCCAGCCGAGCCCCCAGGCGCCCAAAGTCGGGCTTTCCCAATCGTCTTCGACAAACCGAATATCATGTTGCAAAGGGTCAATGCCCAAGACTTTGAGGCTTTCTAAATACAGCTCTTGGATATTATCGGGCGAGGGTTTGAGCACCACTTGAAACTGATAATAATGCTGAAACCGATTGGGGTTTTCGCCATAACGGCCATCGGTGGGCCGGCGCGAGGGCTGCACATAGGCGGCCTTCCAAGGCTCGGGGCCCAGTGCGCGCAAAACCGTGGCCGGATGAAATGTGCCCGCCCCCATTTCCATATCATAGGGCTGCAACACCACACAGCCTTGGTCGGCCCAATAGCGTTGCAGGTTTAAGATAAGATCTTGAAAGCTGGGCGCTTTAGCTTGACTGGGGACACTCATGTGGTTTTTCCGTTCCGCGAGATAACTTCATGTGAGGATAATTACCCGCCAGCCCCTGCAAAAGCAAGGGCTGCGCCTTGTCGCAAGACGCTTTCTGCAGCGGCGCTGGGTTGACCATCGAGGTTTTGCAGCACCAAGGGCGGCAAAAGCGTGACGGGCGCGCGCGCATCGCGGCGCCCACGGATGAGCACCCGCGTCGCCGCCTTATCTGGTTTGGGCAAAACCGGCAGCACATGCAAATCCCCCAACCGCTTTTGCATGACGGTGAGCAGCTGCGCCAAAGCATCGGCGCGGTGAATAAAAGTGACGTGCCCTTTGGCTTTGGCGAGGGCGGCGGCGCATTTTACCCATGTGTCCAATGTGCCTTCCGTGCCGATGAGCGCGCGGGCTTTAATATCATTATCCAGTTCTGGCACATGGCCCAATTTGTAAAACGGCGGATTGGCGATGACCTCATCATAGCTATTGGCCACCAAATGCAGGTCGTTAAACGGCCCATTAATATCGGCGGGCTTAAAGTGAACCCGCGCGCTTAATTTATTGGCTTCCGCATTATTTTGCGCCAGCGCCAGCATTTTCGGGTCAATTTCCAACCCGGTGATTTGCGCATCTGTGCGCCGCGCCGCGAAACATAAAGACGCAACGCCCGACCCACTGCCCAGCTCGACGATATGCCCGCCTTGGGGCGGCGCGCTGGCGGCAGCCAAAAGCACCGCATCATGGCCCGAACGAAACCCATCGAGGGGCTGGCGCACACGCAATTTTTCGCCCAAAAACCCGTCTTGGCTATATTCCGTCTCACTGTCGTCTTGTGGGTGCATCGCTATGCCTCAGTTTTTTCTGGCGCCGTTTTTCTTGACCTTGCGACCAATTGGCGGATAATCGCGCTCAGGAGCAAATTATGGCAGAAATTATCAACTTAAGCGAGGCCGCGCGCTCGACCGACAACGCCTTGCTAGAATTACAAGCCTTGTTTGCCGACGATTTGGTGGGCGTGGAAAGCGAAATTTCCAAGCACATGCAGTCGGCGGCAGCGCTGATACCTGCCATTTCCGAACATTTAATCGGCGCGGGCGGCAAGCGCTTGCGGCCGCTTTTAACCCTATCGGCCGCGCGCCTTTCGGGCTATGAAGGGCGCCATCACATCACCATGGCGGCGGCCGTGGAATATATGCATACCGCCACTTTGCTGCATGACGATGTGGTCGATGAAAGCGATATGCGCCGCGGCCAACCCACTGCGCGCCAATTATGGGGCAATTCGGCCAGCGTGCTGGTCGGCGATTTTCTGCTCGGCCAAGCGTTTCGGATGATGGTGGCAGCCGAAAGCCTGCCAGCCCTCGACATTCTGTCCAATGCCGCGGCGGTGATTGCCGAAGGCGAAGTGATGCAATTGGCGGCCATGAACAATGCGCAGATCAGCGAAGATAAATATCTGCAAATCATCGACGCCAAAACCGCCGCCCTATTTTCTGCCGCCGCTGAAGTAGGTGGCGAAATATCCGATGCCACGCCAGCGCAAATGCAGGCACTGACCTCTTATGGCCGCAACCTTGGCATTGCTTTTCAGCTTATTGATGATGCGCTCGACTATGGCAGCATCGACCAGGTTTTAGGCAAAAACACGGGCGAAGATTTTCGCGAAGGCAAAATGACACTGCCGGTGATTTTGGCCTATCACCGCGGCGATGAGGCGGCGCGAGATTTTTGGGAAACCGTGGTCGCACAACCCTCTGACGCCGAGCATGAGGTACGCTTCGCGCAAGCCTTAAACCATATGGCCGACACGCAAGCCTTGGCCGACACCGTGGCGCGCGCCACCCATTACGGCGAAAAAGCCAAAGACGCCTTGAGCTTTTTTAAAGATAGCGAAACCCGCGCGGTCTTATTGCGCCTCGTCGATTTTTGCATCGCCCGCGCCTATTAAGCGGCCGGCCTGCACCCAATCTTGCCCCCGTTGCTGGCGATAAGCCGCAGCCAGTGCCTTGCCTTGGCCGACATCACATAAAGCAAAACAACTGGCACCAGAGCCACTCATAGCCGCATATCGCGCGCCGCTTTGGCGCAAGGCCGTGAGGCAAAACTCAATCTCGGGCGCCAGCGATATCGCCGCTGCCTGCAAGTCATTGCCTTGCTCGGTTAAAAACCCGCATAAAATATCCAAATCCTGCCAGCCCTTTGGCACGCTTTGCGCGGGCTGGCTTTGGGGCACCGCTTGCAGGGCCGCAAAAACCGATGTCGTGGGCAAAGCGACGCGTGGGTTTACCAGCACAATCTCGGCGGCGGGGAAATCTGGCACGGGCGTCAACGTCTCGCCAATGCCCGTCATCCACGTCGGGCCGCTGGCCAGACAGACCGGAACATCGGCCCCGAGGCCAAGCGCAATATCTGCCAAATCCGCCGCCGGAAAATCGAGCCCATGAAGCTGCACCAGACCGCGCAAAACGGCCGCCGCATCGGCTGAGCCGCCACCCAGGCCTGCCGCTATGGGGAGGTTTTTCTCAAGCTGCACCCGCGTGTTTAAATCGCGACCGCAAGCTTGCGCGAGCGCTGCCACGGCGCGCAGAGTTAAATTATCTTGGTGCGAGCTGCCTGTGAGCCCGCCCGCAAACGGGCCGGTGATTTCAAGGCTCGAGGGGGCGTCAGATGCTTGCAAGTGCAAGCGGTCGCCAATGTCACAAAACCCGACGAGGCTTTCCAGCGCATGATAGCCATCTTTGGTCTTGCCGCGCACCCGCAAGCTTAAATTGACTTTGGCAGGTGCCGTGAGGTGCAAACTTGCGCGGGGCATCGGCAGGGCCTTAGATGGCCGTGCCGCCGCGCGGCATATGCGCTTTGGGTTTTTTCTTCTCCGGCGGGCCCAGCCCGACGAGCAATTTCTCTTCGATTTTAACGCGGTCTTCTGGCGTCGGCTCAAAGGCCAGCGCTTTGCGCCATTGATAGCGCGCCTCGACTTTGCGCCCCACCCGCCACAAGGCATCGCCCAAATGATCGGTGACCACGGGGTCTGCGCTTTCAATTTGCGACGCGCGTTCTAGCAAAATCAGCGCTTGTTTATAATTGCCCAAGCGATAATGCGCCCAGCCCAAACTATCGACGAAAGCGCCATTTTTGGGCTCTTTTTTAACCGCCTCGCGGATGATTTTAAGCCCTTCATCCAAGTAAATGCCTTGGTTTATCCAGCTATAGCCCAGATAATTTAATACATTTGGCTCATCGCCCGATAATTTGCGCGCGGTCTGTAAATCCAGTTCCGCCAAATCCCATGTGCCCAAACGCTCGCGCATCATGCCGCGTGCGAAATATAAAAACCAATCGCGCGGGTTGGGGTCTTGCGCGCTGCCCGCGCCCATTTCAATGGCTTTGTCATAGGCGGTTTCGGCCTCAGCAAAGCGATGCTCCGAGCGGTAGAGGTCGCCCAGCGAAATAAAAATATCGCGATTTTCTGGATTGGCTCTCGATTGTGCCGATAGAACCGCAATCGCCGCCTCGCTGGCGCCGGCTTGAAACAACATTTGCGCCCGTTGAATTTGCGCATCGGCATAAGACACAGCCTTGGAGGGGATGGCGGCGAATTGTTCAGCCGCCCGCACATACCGCTCGCGCGCGCCCAACAGAGTGGCGACGGCGAAATTCGTTCGGTCATTGTCAGGCTCTAAATGTTGCGCCATGCGATAAAACCCAAGCGCCAAATCCATCCGCTGCTCGCTGGCCATCGCCTCGGCAATGGCGCTAAAGGCACTGGCCAAGCCGCTTTGCGGATTGGCGTTTAAAGCGTGCGGCTGGTCCACTTCCAGCCGGTTTTGCGCGTCTTGGATATAGGCATTGTCGAGATTTTGCGACGCCCAAAAAGCGTATAATTTTTGCGCCTGCGCCAGCTCTCCCTGACGCTGCAAAAAGCCGCCATAAGACAGGGTGAAGAAAATATACCGTGCTCCGCCCGCGCGAATGGCATCTGAATAATAGCGCTGGGCTTTATCTGTCTCGCCGTTCAACTCGAGCACATGCGCCGATTGCGCGAGCGGCACAGCGGCAAACACGCTGCCGCGGCCAAGCTGTTCAATGGCGCGCGCGCGCGCCGCCTCATCGTTTTGCGCAACGCTAATCCACAACCGAATATTCGGGTTGAGCATTTCTGCAAACGGGCCTTTTTCCATTGTGTCCAAATGGGTTTGGGCGGCGTCATAATCTTTATTCTTGAAAGCATCAATGGCCAAGAGCAGGCGGGCCTGACGGTTCGTCGGTTTGTCGGCGAGAATGCGCGTGGCGGTATCTAGGCTGGCGTCCATTTGACCGGCCAAAATTTGCGCCTGCAAAGCCTGTCGCAATAATTGCCCGTCCTGGGGCCGGGCCAAAAGCGCCATCGACCAATAATCCCCAGCGGCGGCGGCATCTTTGGAAAGCGTGGCTTGGCGCGCGGCGAGATAAGCACCCGCGGCACCCTGCTCGACGATATAAGCATCGACGCGCTGCGAAATATACACCACGCCCGAAGCCACCAGCGCACTTACGCCAGCCAATCCGATTAAAATACCTTGTCGCCAATTCATCGCGCGACCACCTTCCTGCCAGTTCGTCTCGCGCCAGTGTAACCAATGCCCGAGGAGGCTCAAGGCGCTAGAAAATCAAAGCCCCTACATATTCGGGTAATTTGGCCCGCCAGCCCCCTCTGGCACCACCCAATTAATGTTTTGGCTCGGGCACTTAATATCGCAGGTTTTACAATGCACGCAGTTTTGCGCATTGATTTGCAAACGCGGGTTGTCGCCGTTTTCTTCGGCCACAATCTCATAGACACCAGCCGGGCAATAGCGTTGCGCGGGCTCATCATAATCGCGCAAATTCACCTCAATCGGCACCGACGCATCTTTCAGCGTCAAATGCGCAGGCTGGTCTTCTTCATGATTGGTGGCCGATAAAAACACCGACGATAATTTATCGAAAGCCACTTCATTGTCATATTTTGGATAATCAATGGGCTTGCACTCCGAGGCTTTTTTCAAGCTCGCGTGGTCGGCCTTTGTGTGGTGCAGGGTAAATGGCAAGCCGATGCGTAACGTCCGCATCCACATTTCCGCGCCGCCTAAAATCGTGCCCAAAACCGTGCCGAACTTGGTTAGAAGCGGCTTCACATTGCGCACCATCGATAATTCTTTGGCCACGCGGGAGCCATCATAAGCCTCTTGATAGGCGGCCAGCTCATCATGCGAACGCCCCGACGTTACCGCCTCAAAGGCAGCTTCCGCAGCCATAATGCCCGTTTCCATGGCGTTGTGGCTGCCTTTAATGCGTGGCAAATTAACAAAGCCAGCCGCGCACCCAATGAGTGCGCCGCCTGGGAAAGCCAATTTTGGAACCGACTGATAACCGCCCTCGGTAATGGCGCGCGCGCCATAAGAAATCCGCTTGCCGCCTTGCAAAACCGGCTTAATGGCGGGGTGCATTTTAAACCGCTGAAACTCGTCATAAGGCGAGAGATGCGGATTTTGATAATTCAAATGGGTCACAAAGCCGATGGACACAAGGCCGTCGCCGAAGTGATACATCCACGAACCGCCACCGGTTTTATTATCCAACGGCCAGCCCAATGTGTGCTGCACATAGCCCGGCTTATGCTGGGCCGGGTCGATTTGCCAAAGCTCTTTAATGCCAAGACCAAATTTTTGATAATCGCTGTCTTTATCCAGCTCATATTGCGCAATCGCCGCTTTGGAAAGCGAGCCGCGCACGCCTTCGCCGAGCAAAGTATATTTCGCCAGCAACTCCATGCCCGGCATCCAGCCGTCTTTTTTCGTGCCCTCTTTCGAGACACCCATATCGCCCGTAGCAACACCGCGCACGGCGCCCTTGTCATCCAATAGCAATTCAGCCGCCGCAAAGCCGGGGTAAATTTCAACCCCCAAGCCTTCGGCCTGTTCGGCCAACCAGCGGGCCACATTGCCCAGGCTGGCGATATAATTGCCGTGGTTTTTCATCAAAGGCGGCAGCATGAAATTTGGCAGCGGAAACGAGCCCGCGGGGCCCAGAACAAGAAACCGATCGCTGGTCACTTCTGTTTCCAGCGGGGCGCCCATGGCTTTCCAATCGGGGAATAAGCGCTCGATGCCGACCGGGTCGATGACCGCGCCGGAGAGAATATGGGCGCCAATTTCAGAGCCTTTTTCCAGCACGCAGACCGAGACGTCTTCGCCTTTTTCCGCCGCCATTTGCTTCAAGCGAATCGCCGCCGACAGACCCGCAGGCCCGCCCCCAACAATCACCACATCATATTCCATGCCTTCGCGCTCTTCGGGGGCCAAAGCCCAGCCTTGCCGCGTGTTGACCTGATTTACTGGCAATTCACTCATTTTATGCTCCGATTAAAGTCTGTCGCTGATTTGAGATTTCTATAGCAGAAAAACCGCCTTACGTCACGGCTGGCACAAATTTTATTGCCCCCCATCGGCGCACCGAGCCTTGCCAGACGGCGCCACCATCGGCAAAAAGGAGCGCTTTTGGCACCTGTCTCCTTGGCTCGCTTCGTCTGTGCGACCCGCTCGTGCGACCCACTTGTGCGACCCTATGTCTCTTTGGCAAGGAGCTCTCGGCGGCACGGATTGCGGGTTCTGGGGGTCAGATAAAATTTACCGAAAAATGTAATTATCTGCACCAAGCTTCGCGAAACAGCTTATCTTAGAGCGCATTGTTGAGGAGCCTTAGCTAGACGATGACCGGTTTGACACAGCATCAGATTATCGACTTGCTGCGACAGCATGTCGAAGCCGGCTGCGCGCAAGTTTTGACGCAAGACCCCGTGGCCAATTATCAGCCAGCCAAGGCAGCCGACCATGCCGCAGATATAGCGCCTTCCCCCCGACAAGCGCCCATGCAGGCCCCCTCATCCGCACCCTCACAAGCCATGCACGAAGCGCCGCAAGCGTCGCTGGCGCCCGCCGCCATAGCCAAACCCGCACCCCCGATGGCCAAAAGCAGCGCCCCGATGGCGGGGAGCAATGAAATTAAGGACGCCATCGCCCTAGCGCAAAAACAGGCCGCGAGCGCCGACACACTCGACGCCTTGCACCAAACCGTGCAGGCCTTCGAGCATTGCGCGCTCAAGGCGACGGCGAAAAATTGCGTGTTTCAAGATGGCGTCGCCAGCGCCAAAATTATGCTCATCGGAGAAGCGCCGGGAAAAGAAGAAGACCTCGAAGGGCGCCCCTTTGTCGGGCCGGCCGGACAAATGCTCGATAAAATGCTGGCCTCCATTGGCCTCAACCGCGATGCGACGATTTACATCACCAATATTGTGCCGTGGCGACCGCCCGGCAATCGCTCGCCCTCGGCCGAAGAAATCGCTATTTGTCTGCCGTTCGTTGCGCGCCATATCGAATTGGTGAAGCCAGAGATTTTAGTGCTGGCTGGCAATATTGCGAGCAAGACTTTGCTGGGCACCCAAACCGGCATTACCAAATTGCGCGGCCAGTGGCAGCGCTATCAGCCAGATGGCATGAACCTCAAAACCTTACCGATGCTGCACCCCGCCTATGTGGTGCGTCGCCCCGACACCAAAGCCGATGTTTGGGCCGACCTTTGCGAGCTGAAAAAAAAATTAGGGACGGCGTGAAACCGATACACAATTTGGGCCCCCGCGCGGCTTTTGCCCTGTGTCTCGCCATCGCTAGCTTGGGGCTGACCAGCCTTGCGGTGGCCTATCCTGCGCCCCCGCCGCGACCGGCTTTTAAGGCGGTCGCGAAACTGCCCGATGCGGTTCTCTATCAAAATATTTTTGCGCTACAAAATAACGCCAATTGGCGACGCGCCGATAGGCTGATCAATCAATTAGAAAAACCCACCCTGATGGGGCATGTCTTGTTTCAACGCTATATGCACCCGACGGGCTATCGCGCGCGCTGGACCGAGCTGCGCGATTGGCTGAAAAATTATGCCGACCAACCCGGCGCTTGGCAGGTTTATAAACTGGCGCAAAAGCGCAAACCGCGCGGCGTCTCTATGCCCAAACGCCCGCCCTCGCGGGTCTATTTCAACGAGAAGCTCAGCAGCGGCCAAAGCCTGTTTCGCACCCGCACGGCACGGCGGATTAAAAATAAAGTCAGCGGCATGGTGCGCCGCGAACGGCCCACTCAAGCGCTGAAATATATCCAACAAGAAGCCCAAGACACGCGGCTGAAGGCGGCGGAAACCGACTTTTTAAAATCGCTCATCGCGCGCTCTTATTATATCGAAGGAAAAGTGCCGCAAGCGTTGGAGCTGGCCTTACAGGCCACACGGTCGCGCACGCAAGTACAAATGGCCGATTGGCACGTTGGTCTGGCGGCCTATCGATTGGGAAAATTAGACCTCGCCATCCACCATTTCGAAAAATTAGCTCTCAACCGAACCGCCAGTTCCAAGCTGCGGGCGCAAGCCTCTTATTGGGCGGCCCGCGGATTGCGCCATCAGGGCAAAATCAAAGAGGCCGAATTGCACCTGCGTTCCGCCGCCACCAGCGGGCCGAATTTCTACGCCCTCTTGGCCATGCAGCATATGCGCAACGGGCTGATTATCGACTGGCGCAGAGCCGATGAGAACACCGGCAATCTTTTCGCCACCCACCCCGCCCTTCGCCGCGCGCAAGCTTTGCGCGAGGCCGCCCAAGAAGAACTCGCCGAATTGGAATTGCTGTATTTGCAAGAACGCGTCAGCGAGATAGATGCGCGCGCGCTGTTATCTTATGCGCGCGACAATGACTATCCGGCCGTGCAATTGGCTCTGGCGTCGCGCCTTGGCGGGCGTATTTCCAACGGCTTGCCTTTGCCGCTGTATGAAAGCAGCTATCCCGTGGTCGATATGAGCCCAACCGACAAAAACCAAAAGGGCGAGCTGGTCGATGCCGCTCTGGTGCATGCTTTGGTGCGCCAAGAAAGTCGGTTTAAAGCGCGGGCCAAATCTCATGCTGGCGCCCGTGGGCTGATGCAAATCATGCCCGGCACGGCGGCTTTTATAACCGGCGACCGCAGCCTATTCCGCCGCTCGGGGCGCGACCAATTGCTCGATGCCGAGCTCAACCTAGAGATTGGCAATCGCTATCTCAGCATGCTGTTAAGCGATAAGTATTTTGACAAAAGCCTCATTCACGCATTGGCCGCCTATAATGGGGGCCCGGGCAATGTGCGGCGCTGGCGGCGCGAGTTAAAAAACGTCGCCGACCCGCTGCTGTTCATCGAAAGCCTGCCGGCGCCAGAAACCCGCGACTATGTGCAAAAAGTCATGAGCAATCTTTGGATTTATCGCCATCGGCTGCGGCAAGAACCGATTAGCCAACGTATATTGGCGGCCGAAAGTTGGCCGCGCTATCATGCGCAAGACCGCGACGTGGCAGCCATTCCGGTAAGCGTCAAATAAGAAAAGTAAAAACCGCCAGCTTAATTTAAGCGGGAGCCGAGCTCGGAGATGTTTTCATCGACCAGTTTCTTCGCCGCCTCAGCACTCAAGCCCGAAGCCACGAGATTGGCCGCTGCATCCACAGCCAGGCTGGCGATGGCGCTGCGCACCTCTTTTTGCAACAGCTCTTCCGCTCGTTTGATTTTGCTTTCCGCCTGAGCGGTGCGCCGCTCCATGGCGTTTTGCATAGCTTCGCGGGCTTCTGTCGCGGTGCGTTCTGCCGATTGTTTGGCTTGCGCGACAATTTCTTCGGCCTGTTTTTCCGCCTGCTTGCGCTGGGCTTCATAATCGGCCAAAACTTTTTCCGCTTCGCTGCGCAAGGTACGGGCGTGGTCTAGCTCTTCGGCAATCTCGGTCGATTTTGCATCCAGAGATTGCATCAGTTTTTTCGGCAGACCGAAATAAACAAAGGCGCCGATAACGGTAAAAAAGGCGAGAGCGACAAAAAAGCTTTCATCAAACATAAGAATTATCCTGCTTTCACTGTATCGGAGGTCGAGGCAAAAGCTTGCGTCACCGCTTTGGCGACGGCTTTTTCATCGGCTTTTTCAACACCCACAGCCGCCATAACATCGGCCACGATATTTTGGGCGGCGGTTTGCAAGCCTTCCATCGCCTTGGTGCGGGCGTCTTCGAGGCGGATGTCGGCGGCTTTCGCAGCTTCGGCGAGGCTGGCATCCAGCTCGCCTTTTTGACGGTCCGTCTCGGCCTGCACGTCGGCCCGCATGTCTTGCGCCAGCCCCAGCGCACGGGTGCGCGCCTGGGCTAGAGCTTCTTCATAAGCCGCCAGAGCCGCTTCTGCTTTGTCGCGCAAGGCTTCCGCTTGCGCCAAATCGCCTTCCATTTGGTCAGCGCGCGCTGCCAAAGTCTTGGTGATGCGCGGCAAAACAACCACGGCCATCACCGCATAAAGCGTGACAAAACAAATCGCCAGCCAGAATAGCTGCGAGCCAAAACTGCTTGGATCAAGCTGTGGCATTGGCGGTCTCCTCGGACTTTTAGTTTACTTAACGGTCAAACTTGGGGTTTGTTGATTAAACAACAAACAGCAAGATAAGAGCGATAATCAGACCAAACAGGCCTGTGGCTTCGGCAAGGGCAAAGCCGAGCAGCAGGTTCGGGAACTGACCTTGGGCCGCACTTGGGTTGCGCAAGGCGCCTGCCAAATAATTACCAAAAATCGTACCAATTGAGATGCCCGCTCCTGCTAGAGCGATACATGCGATACCTGCGCCAATATATTTTGCTGCTTCTGCTTCCATGGTCTTAGTCTCCATTTTGCCCGTAGGCGTAGTTAGATGGTTAATTTAGTCGTAAAGGTTCAAATTAGTGGTCCATATGAATGGCTTCGTTGAGATAAATACAGGTCAAAATAGTGAACACATAGGCCTGAAGCCCCGCGATCAATAATTCCAAACCGGTAAACGCCACCATTAAGGCAAAAGGCGCTATCGCCAACGGAATGAGGCCAGCCGAACTCAAGCCAACCACAAAGCCACCAAAGATTTTGAGCATCGTATGACCGGCCATCATATTGCCGAACAAACGAACCGACAGGCTAACTGGGCGTGTCAGATAAGAAATAACTTCAATCACCACCAAAAGCGGCAGCAAAACAACCGGAATGCCCGACGGCACAAAGAGCTTTAAAAAGCCAACGCCGTGGCGGGCAAAACCGACCAATGTCACCAATAAAAACACCGTCGCGGCCAGCGCGAAAGTGACAATCAAGTGACTGGTCACGGTAAAGCTATAAGGCAGCATGCCCAGCATGTTGCAAAATAAAATAAAGACGAAAAGAGAGAAGATGAAGGGGAAATATTTCATGCCTTCCGTGCCCACATTCTCTTTCACCATATTGGCGACGAAGCTGTAAGACATCTCGCCCATCAGTTGCAAGCGGCCAGGCACGATAGACGTGCGGCGCGAGGCAATTATTAAAAACAGACTGGAAAGACCGATTGCCAATACCATCCATAGCGAGGCATTGGTAAAGGAGGTATCCACACCGGCAATTGTTGGAAGCTCGATAATCGGGTGCACTTCAAACTGGTGCATCGGATCGATGCCAGCGCCCCCATCTGCGTTACTTGTACCAGCCACGCTTTACTCCTCGTTCTCGCGGCGTTTCGCCGCTTCTGCTTGGTCCTGTTTGCGGCGCATTTCATTCACCGTCCGAACCGAATTCATCAAACCAGCGCCCATTCCAAGCACCAGAAAAACCAGCATCCAGATGGGTTTCGTGTCGAACACTTTATCCATCCACCAGCCGACAAAACCGCCGACCCCAATGCCCACCAATATTTCGACCAAAAGCCGATAGGCCAAGCCCAACATATTGGCATTTACCCGGGCTTGCGCCTCTGGTGGCACTTGCCCTTGCCGTCTAGCAGAGATTTTTTCTTCTAAAGCATCGAGCCGTTCGCGTTTGGGCATCGTATGTATCCTTTAGCGGGTTTGGGCCTTGCGGCTGAACCCCATGAAAACACCCCAAAAAACAAGGGTTTCAGCCAT
>JABJKE010000033.1 GCA_018660505.1 Rhodobiaceae bacterium
AGATATTTTCGGCACCCGCTTTCAGGGCTCTACCAGCAATCCGAATATTATGGGCATTTATGCCGGTCTGGGAATTATGATTAGCGTTTATTTGGCCGCCGATAAAAACAGTGGCATGCCAATCTTGCGCCTTCTCATAGCGCTCGCAGTTATTCTACTCTCCGGTGCGGCGCTTCTTGCCAGCGGCAGCCGCGCAAGTTGGGTTGCCGTTATTGGCGGGCTTGCGTGCTATATGGTTTTTGAATTGAGACGCAATCCCAAAACCATCATACCCTTGCTGGCCTTTCTCTCTATCGCGGCAGCATATATTTTCACGCAATTTTCACTACCCAAACAGCGTTTGGAATTGCTTTTGAAAGGGTATCCGGCTTTGCGCGATCAAATTTGGGAAAATAGCCTTAATCTTTTTACCGACAAGCCGTTTTTCGGTCATGGGCTCGATACGCGGGCTGCACTTTTGCAAAACCATCAAATATATTCGGAACATAATATCTTTTTGAGTGTTCTTTTGGCGCTCGGCACTTTTGGCCTGCTGGCCTATTGCGTGCTGCTTTTCACCGTTTGCCGGCCGACCCTGAAAAACCGCGATGCGGTCGGGCTATCGGCCATGACATTCTTGATGTGTGTCGGCATGTTCGGGTTTGATTTTTATGCCGACCAGCATTTTATGGTTTGCTTCATTATTGTCAGCGTGGTGTGTTTGCAAAGGTCTTACAAATCGCGAAATTAAGGGCGCGTCATTCATTATCTGCCAAAACATACCAGTCATCAAATTTGGACAGTTCAGCATGCTTTCTGACATAGCCGTTTCGCTCTAGTAGGCTATGTATCTTTTCCCTGTTTTCGGTGAAGTTATGTTCGCAAGTTATTACCCTGAACTTATGTTCGCTAAAATCGAACGCGGACAAGATCTCGTGCTCACTGCCTTCTGTATCAATAGACAAATAGTCAATCAGTTTTGGTGCATTATATTTTACCAATAGGTCATTTAATGAGATTGTCTTTACCTCATATTTCTTGCCTTTTTGACGTGTCTTCTTAAACCCGTCGGACCCCGAAAAACTATTAATGGTGGAAAGCTCGCCCGAAGCGACCTCGTTAAAAGTTAATTGTTCATTGCTGACGCTCCATACACAGTCTTTTTCAATGGAGGCGTTTCTGTTTTTTTCGAGTTCTTTGTGCCAGTTGCGGCCCGGCTCGGCCAGAATACCCGTCCAAGAAAATTCGGTTTCCAATAGATGCGTATTCGAGAGTTGAATGCCGTCAGTCGCGCCGAATTCCACAAAAAATCCTGATTTCTTAAAGCCGAGTTCGCTCAAAACGAACAAGTCTTGAGCAATTTGAGCCTTTGAAAGTTTAATGTTGTCAACGTAATCGTTCAAATGGTCAGGATTAATTTCGTGTAATAGTAAATAGGCATTTATCTTTGCGGCGCTATTTTTCAACGCCTTAATGTAGGAAGACTTTTTAAGTCGATAGTCAAATAAACGAGCAACGCCCCAAAAATTTTTACTCAAGCTATTGCTCCCATGATGATATTATTAAACAAGTAGTCTCTTTCGTTTTATCACAAAAAATTCAATGGATAAAACGCGTTTATGCTCGGATATTAGTTGATGAAAGGCGGTTTTGCAAGCCACGGTAGCGGGCTTAAAGGCGGCTAATGACCGGCAAGGCTTGCCATCATGTGCGCGGTCAGTGTTTGGCATTCATAGTCACGAAACGCCCGCTTCTGTCCGGCTTGGGCTATTTTGCGCGCCGCCTCCATATGGCTCGCATAATGCTGAATGCGCTCGCGCAATTCGTCAAAATTTCTGAAAAACACCATTTCATCGTCGCTGAATATGGTGCGCATTTCCGGCGTGTCCGGGGTGAATGTCAGGCAACCATTGGCCGCCAAATGCACTTGCCGGTCTGAGGAGTAAAGCGGAATATCATTATAGCGGCTAAAATTAATCGCCATTCGACAATGCGATAGCAGGTTAATATAGGCCTTGCCCTGTACCAAGCTCGCCTTGTCTTGGCCATACAGGCCAAGATTTATGTTGCTCATTTCGGTTTTCAGAAAATCAATCAAATCGCTGCGCAAGCCGGTTTTGCGCCCGATGAACAGCACATCATGGCGCGGGCTTTCCACCGCAAAAGCGCGGCCTGTATCAATGCTGGCATCGCAAATATTCGGCATGAAGTGGATGCGCGCCAGCGGCTTTTCCAGCGGCAAAAAGGCCTTGAGCGCTTCCGGCTGCGTGGTCAGGAAAAAATCATCCACCAAATCAATACGCTCAATAAAAAAGTCGCGATTGACCAAAAACCCGTCCAATGGGTCGACCCACCACATGGCAATTTTCATATTTGGCCTTTGGCGGCGTATCTCGATAAGGGTCTGATTGCTGACCAGCTCGGAGTGTCCCAGAAGCAGCACATCCGGTTCTATGGCTTGTACGGTCTCGATAAGACGGCGGTTCATTTTCTCAATTCCCAGCTGTTTTAGTCGTAAAACACCCTGGTTGCGAGCCACATCGCGATAGGAAAAATCATGCACCATATGGCCATTGCGAATGAGCCCATTGCTGATTTTTCGGTCGGTCGCGTAAAAGGCGGCGCCAAATTTTTTATCGCTGAAATTAGCGCAATGGACAATTCTTAGCGCGCGCTCAGCCATCGTCTTGCTCCGATAGAAAGTCGATAATCCGTTGGCACGCTTTGCCGTCGCCATAAGGGTTATGGGCGCGGCTCATTTTGCCATAGGCGGTTTCATCGTCGAGGAGGCTTTGCGTTTCTTGGACAATCAGCGCCGCATCGGTCCCAACAAGTTTCACCGTGCCCGCTTTGAGGGCTTCGGGACGCTCGGTCGTGTTGCGCATAACCAAGACGGGTTTGCCAAGCCCTGGCGCTTCTTCTTGAATGCCGCCACTATCGGTCAGCACAACATGAGATTTATTCATCAGCCAGATGAATGGCTCGTAATCGAGCGGCGCGATGAGGTGAATATTGGGGTGATCGCCGAGCCATTGATGAACTGGCTTTTGCACATTCGGATTTAAATGAACCGGATAGACCAAGTCGCAATTGGGATTATTCTCTGCCAGCGTGGCGAAAGCCTGACAGATGTTTTTAAAGCCCTCGCCAAAATTCTCACGCCGATGGGCGGTGATTAAAATCAGCTTTCTGTCCGGGTTAAAGACATAGCCTTTCTCGGCAATCCCCGATTTCAAATAATCATCCCGTGCCGCGTCTTGGCCAATTTGGTCGCGTACCCAATAAAGCGCGTCGATGACCGTATTCCCGGTGACGCAAATTTGGGTCTCCGGGGTGTTTTCCGCCCTTAGGTTTTCTCGCGCCAGCGCGGTGGGGGCAAAATGCCATTTGGTCAGCCGACCGGTTATTTGCCGATTGGCTTCCTCGGGCCAGGGGGCATATAGGTCGTGGGTGCGCAAACCTGCCTCAATATGAGCCACGTCTATTTGTTGGTAGAATGCAGCCAGCGCCGTCATGCTGCTGGTCGTCGTATCGCCGTGAACAAACACTAAATCAGGTTTCACTTCGGCCAGAACTTTTTCCATGCCCGCGAGCACCCGACGGCTCAGCTCGGTAAGAGATTGACCTGGTTGCATGAGGTCCAAATCATGTTCCGGGCGGATATCAAATAGATTTAGCACTTGGTCCAGCATGTCGCGGTGCTGGGCGGTGACGCAAACCTGCGTTTCAAAAACATCGCTTGCCGCCTGAGCCGCTTTGACCAAGGGAGCCATCTTAATGGCTTCGGGTCGGGTGCCGAAAACAATGAGAATTTTTTTCATAATATTTTTCTATAGGCGTTGATGGTTTGCTCGCCAATTTTTAACCATGAGAATTTTTCGTCTACGGCTCGGCGCGAGGCGGCGCCCATGGCCTCCATATCGCCCGCCAAAAGCTGGTCAAGGCAATCGGCGAGGCTCTCTGGGTCTGCGGCGCGAGATAAATAGCCGTTCTCGCCGTCTTGTACCAAAAACGGCAAGCCACCGACATTGGAACAGATAATGGGAAGAGAGGCCGCCATGGCCTCCAGGCAGCTAATGCTGGTGGCTTCCATTAAAGAGGGCAATATGGATAAATCGGCGGCGCTGTAATAGGGCACAATCTCACTATGCTGCATCGACCCGAGCATAATATAGCGGCCCGAAAAATGCGCTTCCAATGTGCTCGTAACTTCCGCCTGCTCTTCGCCGTCGCCGATGAAAAGCAGTTTCAGCTTTTGGTTTTTGAGATATTGCATAGCTTGCGCGAGATAGATAACACCATTTTTAGGCACCATGCGGCGGGTGATGATGGCCAGTTTCTCCTCCGGTTGGATGCCCAATTGGTCGCGCAATCTTTGCCGATCGTCGTCATTGCGAACAAAGCGCTCGGGCACAATGCCATTGGAAATAAATTGCTTTGGCGCTCGAATTTCAAACGGTATTTCGAGCAATTCTTCACTTGGTGCCAGAAATAAATCTGGGGTTTTGAACAAGCGTTGCAGCTTGCGAATGCGATAGCCGCCCTTTTCCAGCCGCTTCAAAAACCCAGAGGTATGGTTGGTATAGACGATGGGAATATTTTTCGGCCGCAAGAACTCGAGAGGCCGCATGCCATGAATATGGACAAGGGTTGGTTGCAAGCGTTGGATGGCGGCGTCTATTTGGCGATTGATGGTGATGCCATAGGTTGGCCCGAAACGGCGCTTTGGCATGGGGAGAATGCGAATATTCTCGACCCTTTGTTCGGCTTGCGCATAGGCGTCATAATTTTTGGTCAGCAGAGTGACCTCATGGCCCAAGGCGGTAAGGGCTTGGCTCAATTCATACACATGGGCCGCTATGCCGCCGACATTGGGGGGATAATCCAGAGAAACTGTCAGAATATGCATATTATGTCCCTAAGCTACCGCGACCGTCGTCCAGCTGTCTGGCAACAGGCCGTCAAACCCCCAACTGGCATATTTGCCAACCACATCATTGGTTAATTCTGGTGCGAAAACAAGTTTGTCTTCGGCTTCGCCAAGCCATGCGCCCCACCAGCTAAAGGTGGAATTGGCAATAATAAAATGGCGGCATTGGCGCATCAGCCACATGTCGAAAGGTGCCGCTTCGGCGCTATCATTATGCGTGACCAGGGTGAAGCGATGGCTCTCCAAGTCCAGCATATCAACGGCATCGTGCGGGCGGTCCGAAAAAATATAATAATGCGGGTTGTCGATTTTTTTCTCTAAAGCGGCCATCGCGTTGCGATAATAGGCCAGCGTGGCATTGTCACTTTTTTCAGCGCCCGGCGGGGCAAAAAACCGAACATGTAGCGCCGTCGCGCTCTCTTGTTGCCCAATGGCCTGCGCCATAGCTGCATTCTCCGCCTCGGGTTCCCAAGCCAAAGCGAAATCCGCGCGAATAATATCGCCAATATCTTTGAAGTAGGCTTCGCCCTGCCAAAGACCCTCGAAATAACAATCACGACTTATTTTGGCCTCGAGTAATGCGGCATTAAAGGCGACGCCTTTTTGTTTGATGAACGGGGCTTGTGAGAAGGGCGTGGCGTCATGTTTGCGCGCCAGATATTTTCGCCGCAAACGGTTAAACGGTTGCAGGCATTGGCGCGGGCTGGCGCGGGGCGCATCGAGTGCGAAACAATCGAGTTGATAAAACCGGCCATAGCCGTCGCGAGAAAATCCGTTTTCCATGTCTAGAGTGAGCGTCGCATGATTGGCATGTGCCAAACGCCGCGCTGCCGCATAAATGAACATTTGATTGCCAAGCCCGCCAGCAATGCGGGCGGTAATCGTTGGCTTGTGGTTCTTCGTCTTTGTCATTGCGGCAATCAGCTCCGAATTACATCATTACAATTCTGACCCTACTGAAGAACTGCGAACCCCGATTATAGATGATTTTCGCAAAGCACGATATTTGCAAATTTTGAAATCAGACAGATTCTAGCTCCCCCCAGAGCTCTCTGGAGGCGGGCCGAGATTAGGCCGCTATGCGTCCTTGTGCATCGCCCGAAAGGCCGCGCGGGCGCCGATATAAAGCACCACGGGGCCGATGAAAATACTCGGTATGCCGGGCACAAAGCCGATGAGGCTCAGCCAATCGGCCGACCCGAAGACATTGTCGCCCATCGATAAAGCGCGATTTCCAGACGCATTGCCAATCCAATAAAACGCCGTGAAGGTCCAGGCGCAGTAAATCAGGCCCCAGGCAAAAAACGCTGTCATTTTTTCGGTTAAGTCGAGCTTGGGCAAAGCCAGAGCCACAACCACGGTCAGCAAGCCATTGGTCACGCCGCCTGTATGGGCGCGCACCCAGCCTTCGGTGGTGCCGTAAACGCTAAACTCTAGCATGGTGCCCGGCCAATATTCGAGCCCGCCCAACATGTTGAACATCAACATAAAGCCAGCCAACAAAGCAACGAGGATGATTAAAAAGCCGTGGGCAATCATTAGTTTTTGATATCGAGCCATGCGGGTGTCTCCCTAGTTATTTCATTCCGCCGCTTGCAAAGTCTCAAATGGAACCGGCATCTCTGGGTGTTGCGTGTCGAGCAAAGGAATGGCTTGCGAGGCAGGCATTTGGGCATAGCCTTTGGTCCATTCTTGCATCCATTCGGGGTCTATCTCATCGCGCGCATCGTGCCACGGCAGCAGCGCGCGCAGCAAAAACGGGCCGACATTATAAATCATCGAAGACATTTCCCGGGTCAGCTCCCACCAAGTGCTTGGTTTGTGCAAAACCCGATCTTTTTTCAGCGCCACCATCATCGCCTTTAGGCCATGGCCGACAACGTGGAAAGAGCCGTGGAACACGCCCAAGAAGCGCGGCAGATAGCGGCCCGAATAAGCCATATAGCAATCTAGCGCGACGGTTTTATGCTCGGTTTCTTCAATCATATGCACCAGCCAGAAAGAGGTGATATGCGGGCTGGCGTTTTTGAACAAGTGCAGGCGCTTTTTAATCAGCCAGCGGGTAAAGCCATTGGTCATGGTCTCAAAACCAGCCGAATAGGCCAACCGATGCTCGAGGCTTTTGCCGCTGAGGTTTTTCCATGATTTCGCCATGCCCGCTTCGACTTTTTCAAATTCCGGATAGCCATTGGCGGTTAGAATATCATTCAGGCGTCGGTGGCATTTATAATGCTGGCTTTCTTGCCCGCAAAAATCGCGAATATCTTGCAGCAGCTCTTTATCCTCCACATGTCTGGCCGTCTCTCTGCCGTTTTTCACGAGAAACGGCTCGAGATGCGGCATGGTCAAAGACAGGCCATTGAACATATGGCTACGCACGCGTTTTCCCGGAATCCAGACAGGGTCTAAATCCTCTGGAAATTCAAAATTGAAGTCACGGATAACGATGGTTTCCACCGTTTTCGGCTTATATTGGAACATGGGTCGCTCCTGCGCACAGTTCTCTCGAATTCAGCTAGAAGAGTGCCCGTTTTGCCCGCAGAGGTCAAGCTGGGGAGGGGCGGATTTAATGCGCCGCCTCGGGTGTCTGCATCAGTTCGACCAACATGCCGCCCATGTCTTTTGGATGGACGAAAATAATCGGCGTGCCATGGGCGCCAATGCGCGGCTCGCCCAATACGCGCGCGCCTTTGGCCACCATGTCGTCGCGCGCCGCCAATAGGTCTTCTACCTCAAAGCAAATATGGTGCTGGCCGCCCAATGGGTTATTCTTCAAAAACCCAGTGATCGTGCTGCTCTCGTCAATCGGCTCGATGAGCTCGATTTGGCTGTTCGGTAAATCCACAAAACAGACCCAAACGCCTTGTTCTTGCATTTTAAATTTTTCGCCAATTTTCGTAGCCCCCAAAACATCGCGATATAGTTTTATCGCTTGGTCGATGGAAGGGGTGGCAACGCCGACATGGTTTAAACGTCCAATCATGGAAAGCTCCTCGAGGGTTTATGAGTGACTGGTCAATTTCATGAAAATAGTTTCTAGCTCGGCCCCTTGCGTGTCGAGGTCGACAATCTCAATGCCCGCCCCTTGCACAGCACTTAACACCGCGCCGGCTTGCATATCGCCAGGATTATACTGCACCGCCAAACGGCCATCGTCGCGTAAAATACAGGCGATATCGCCCAAATCTGGCGCGCTGGTAAGCGCCGAGCTGGGACGGATGAGCAAGGTTTTATTGTCAATTTGGCTCAGCAAGTTTTGCGTGCTGTCGCAGGCCACCAGCCCGCCTTGGTCGATAATCGCAATGGTGTCGCACAGCTCTTCGGCTTCTTCGAGGTAATGGGTGGTCAACACAATGGTCACCCCTTGCGCGTTCAGCTCCAGCACATAATCCCAAAGCTGGCGACGCAGCTCAATATCGACGCCCGCCGTCGGCTCGTCGAGAACCAGAACCGGCGGATTATGCACCAGCGCTTTGGCCACCAACAACCGCCGCCGCATACCGCCCGACAGCGTGCGCGCATAGGCGTCTAATTTATCGTCCAGCCCCACGGCTTTTAAAATGTCGAGCGTGCGGCGTTCGGATTTTGGCACCCCATACATGCCAGCCTGAAAATCCATAATCTCGCCCGGGGTGAAAAACGGGTCGATGGATAGCTCTTGCGGCACAATGCCGATGGAGGCGCGCGATTGGCGCGGGTTTTCATCAATATCAAAGCCCCAGATGGACGCCGTGCCTTCGGTTTTCATCACCATGCCAGCAAGGATGTTGATGAAGGTCGATTTGCCCGCGCCATTGGGGCCCAAGAGGCCGAAAATAGAACCGCGCGGCACATCCAAATCAATGCCCTTGAGCGCTTGCTTGGCGGGCGCATTGCCAGCCGCCTTATAGGTTTTCTTGAGACCTTGAGCGCGCAGTGCAAATTCTGACATAACCATTCCTTGTGACGTCTCGCGAAACCGAGAAACAGATGTTTAGCACTTTTGTTCTGGGGAATAAATCGACAAAACGCGATTTGGTGTCTTCTTTGTCTCTGCGCTTTGCTAGAGTGGAGCCACAGAATCGCTGAATGCCCGAGAATCGCTGAGAGCCGCTGAAAGAAAGAATATTTCTATGCCTTCATCCACCCCCGCCAGCTTAGGTAAAGACGACCACCTTTATTTGGTCGATGGGTCCGGCTATATTTTTCGCGCCTATCATGCGCTGCCACCGCTCACCCGCAAATCAGATGGCTTGCCTGTCGGCGCGGTCTCGGGGTTTTGCAATATGCTGCTCAAACTGTTGAACGACATGGGCGCGGCGCAAACCCCGACCCATTTGGCGGTGATTTTTGACGCTTCGGGAAAAACTTTCCGCAATGATATTTACGACCAATATAAAGCCCATCGCCCGCCCGCGCCCGAAGACTTGCGGCCGCAATTCCCGCTGGTGCGCGAAGCGGTGCGCGCGTTTGATATTCCCGCCATCGAGCTCGAAGGCTTTGAGGCCGATGACCTCATCGCCACCTATGCGGTGGAGGCGGCCAAAACCGGCGCGCGGGTAACCATTGTCTCGTCCGATAAGGATTTGATGCAATTGGTCGGCGGCACCATTGATATGGTCGATACGATGAAAGATAAATTCATCGGGCCCGACGAAGTGCTGGAGAAATTTGGGGTGGCGCCCGATAAAGTTATCGATGTGCAATCTCTGGCGGGCGATAGCGCCGATAATGTGCCGGGCGTTCCGGGCATTGGCATTAAAACGGCGGCGCAATTAATCGATGAATATGGCGATCTCGACACTCTATTGGCGCGCGCGTCTGAGATTAAACAAAACAAACGCCGCGAAAACCTTATCGAATTTGCCGAGCAGGCGCGCATCAGCCGCGAGCTGGTGACCCTGCGCCAAGACACGCCCATGCCGGTCGGCTTTGAGACCATGCAGATGCGCGCGCCCGAGGGCGCCAAATTATTGGGCTTTGCCAAGGCGATGGAATTTAACACGCTGACCAAGCGTTTGGCGACGCGCTATGATTGGGATGCGGAAAATTTTGCGGCGTCGGATGGGCTGGCGGCCGAGGTAAAACCCGCCGCGCCAGAGGCCTCGACGGGTGGCGAAACGGGCGCCGCTGCGGGCGCTTATCGGGCTTTGCCAGCGGCCATGCCGCCCATCGATGCGAGCGCCTATGCGTGCCTCGAGACCGAGGCGCAATTAGAGGCCATGGTGGCGCGCGCCTATGAGACCGGCGTCGTGGCCATCGACACAGAAACCGACGGGTTGGATACGATGCAATGTCGTTTGGTTGGCATTTCGCTGGCCGTGGCGCCCGGCGAGGCCGCCTATATGCCGTTGCAACATGGCACCACACAGGGGCTAGATTTTGGCGATGGCGCGCCGACGCAGATAGATAGCCAAGCGGCTTTGGCTATTTTAAAGCCGCTCTTATGCGACCCATCGATTTTGAAAATTCTGCAAAACGCCAAATTTGATTTGCAAGTCTTGGCGCGCAACGGGCTGGAGGTAACGCCCTTTGATGACACGATGTTATTGTCGTACACGCTGGATGCGGGCGCGCATGGTCATGGCATGGATTTTCTGGCGCAGAAATATCTCGACCATTCGCCCATCCCCATTAAGGAGCTGCTGGGCAGTGGCAAGAATATGATTACTTTCGACCAAGTGCCGCTGGACAAAGCCGTGCCCTATGCGGCGGAAGATGCCGATATTACTTTGCGGCTGTGGCGGCATTTGAAACCACGTTTGGCGGGTGAGCATATGGTGGGGGTCTATGAGGCGACCGAGCGGCCTTTGGTGCCCGTATTGCGCGCCATGGAAGCCGAAGGTGTGCAGGTCGACCGCATGGTTTTGTCTCGCTTGTCCGGCGAGTTCGCGCAAAAAATGGCGGCCATGGAAGAAGCTATTTTCAAAGCAGCGGGCGAGACGTTCAACATTGCGAGCCCCAAACAGCTGGGCGATATTCTGTTCGATAAAATGGGCTTGCCCGGCGGCAAGAAAACCAAAACCGGCGCTTGGGCCACGGGCGCGGAAGTGCTGGAAGGGATTGCCGCTGAGGGGCATGAGCTGGCGCATTTGGTTTTGGCGTGGCGCGGGCTGGCAAAGCTTAAGTCGACCTATACCGATGCTTTGCCCGGGTTCATTCATCCCAAAACGGGCCGCATTCATACCTCATATTCTTTGGCGGCCACCACCACGGGGCGTTTGTCGTCTTCGGACCCGAATTTGCAAAACATCCCCATTCGAACCGAAGATGGCCGCCGCATTCGCACGGCATTTACCGCCCCCGAGGGCTATCAATTGGTCAGCGCCGATTACAGCCAGATTGAGCTGCGGGTTCTGGCACATATGGCCGAGATTGATGCGCTGCGCGACGCTTTTCAGGCGGGGCACGATATCCATGCGATGACCGCATCGGAGATGTTCAATGTGCCTTTGGCTGAAATGACACCAGAGGTGCGCCGCCGCGCCAAGGCGATTAACTTTGGCATTATTTACGGCATTTCGGCCTTTGGGCTGGCCAATCAGCTGGGCATTTCGCGCGGCCAAGCCAGCGATTACATCAAGGCTTATTTCGCTAAATTCCCCGGCATTAAAGATTATATGGAAAAAGTGAAAACCGAGGCCAAAGCGCAAGGCTATGTGACGACCCTATTTGGCCGCAAAGTGCATTTGAGCGAGATTAACGCCAAAATTCCAGCCCGTCGCGCCTTTGCCGAGCGCGCGGCCATCAATGCGCCGATTCAAGGCACGGCAGCGGATATTATCCGTCGCGCGATGATACAAATGCCGGAAGCGCTGAAAAAAGCAGGATTGACCCACGCCCGCATGCTGTTGCAAGTGCATGATGAGCTGATTTTCGAGGCACCGGAGGAAGAATGCCCGAAATTAATCGAAATTGTGCGTCAAACCATGGAAAACGCTTGCGCGCCGAAGCTAACCCTATCGGTTCCCCTTGTTGTAGACGCGATGGCAGCGGATAATTGGGAAGAAGCGCATTAATAGTATTATTAATTAATTTTATTAATATTATTAATAACCACTAAAAACAAAAAAGGCGGGGTTTAAGCCCCGCCTTTTGCATTACTACCTGATTTATTCAGACCTATTCAGCCGCAAGCGCCGCCGCGCGGACGTTATCGTCTACGTGGTCCATGAATTTATCGAAATTATGGACGAACATGGAAACCAGCTTATGGGCTTGCGCGTCATAGCCGGCTTTATCGGCCCATGTATCGCGCGGGTTCAAAATCGAGTCATCGACGCCTGGCACAGAGACCGGCACATCGAAACCGAAGTTTTCATCGACGCGGAACTCGACATTGTTCAGGCTGCCATCCAGCGCGGCAGAGAGCAGCGCACGGGTTTCTTTAATCGGCATGCGATTGCCAATGCCATAGGCGCCGCCTGTCCAGCCGGTGTTGACCAGCCAGCATTTGGCGTCATGTTCGGCGATGAGATCGCGCAGCAGATTGCCATATTCAGATGGGTGACGCGGCATGAAAGGCGCGCCAAAGCAGGTCGAGAAAGTTGCTTCTGGCTCGGTCACGCCTTTTTCCGTGCCCGCAACTTTGGCGGTATAGCCGGATAAGAAGTGATACATCGCTTGGCTTGGGGTCATGCGCGAGATGGGCGGCAAGACGCCAAACGCATCGGCGGTCAGCATGATGATGTTTTTCGGGTGTCCCGCGGTTCCGGTTTCGGAGGCATTGGGAATAAAGCTCAGCGGATAGGCGCCGCGAGAGTTTTCGGCCAATGAATTATCATTGAAGTCTAACTCGCGGGTAACCGGGTCCATCACCACATTTTCCAACACAGTGCCGAAGCGCTTCGTGGTGGCGAAAATTTCTGGTTCGGCTTCGGCCGACAGATTGATCATTTTCGCGTAGCAACCGCCCTCGAAATTAAACACGCCGTTTTCCGACCAGCCATGCTCATCATCGCCCACCAACACGCGGTTGGGGTCGGCGGAAAGGGTCGTTTTGCCAGTGCCACTCAGTCCAAAGAAGACCGCGCTATCGCCTGCATCGCCAACGTTTACCGAGCAATGCATCGGCATCACGCGTTTGGCGGGCAGGGCGTAATTCAACATCGAGAAAACCGACTTCTTGGTTTCGCCCGCATAAGAGGTGCCGCAAATCAGCACCAGCTTTTTGTCGAAATTTACCGCAATCATGGTTTCCGTGCGGCTGCCGTGGCGCGCCGTATCAGCTTTAAAGCCAGGGAAATTCATGATGACGAAGCTTGGGTCAAAGCCGTCGAGTTCTTGGGTTTCTGGCTCAATCAATAGGTTTTGAATGAATAGCGAATGCCAAGCCAGCTCGGTGACCACGCGGGTGGCCAAACGGTGGGTCTCATCGGCGCCGCCAAAAAGGTCTTGCACAAGAAACTCTTTGTCCGTCGCATAGTCCAACATATCGGCATGCAGCGCGTCGAATTGTTCCGAGGTCATGGATTTATTATTGTCCCACCAGATGCTGTCTTCGGTGGTGGCGTCGCGGACAATGAATTTGTCTTGCGCGGAACGCCCTGTGTGAGAGCCGGTTTTCACCAGTAAGGGGCCGCTATCGGCAATTTCGCCTTCGCCGCGGGCCAGAGCCATTTCGTAAATTTGCGATGGACGCAAATTCCAGTAAATAGCAGAAGCTTTCTCCAGACCTTGATGGTCGATGCCGTTCTTGCTGATGTGGAATCCGGTTTGTTTCATGATTTAATTCCCCCACGGGTGCCAAATAAACATGCGCTCCTCTTGAGCGGATTGGCGGAATATATGCGACCTTTCCACCAGACGCAAGCCGCCTGCCGTACCCTTGCCACAATTCATGTTAATGATTTGCTTTCCCCCCACGGCCTTGGCGTGTCCGGCATGGTTTGCGTGCCAAGGCGCACCCGCTAGCCAAGGCGCAAAAATCTTTGCATCGCTGCTTCTCTTCGTCGCTGCAAAGGCCTAGGATTAATTTAAGGAGTGACATATGGCACAAATTATTCTGGTCGATGACGATGCCAATATTCTGGCCTCGGTTCGCATGGCGCTGGAGGGCGAGGGCTTTGGGGTGCGCAGTTTTACCGACGGCGAAACCGCCCTTCAAGCCATGGCGCAGACGCCGGCCGATATTGGCGTTTTCGACATTAAAATGCCCCGCATGGATGGCCTCGAATTGCTCCGAAAACTGCGCGAAACCAGCCAGATGCCCGTGGTCTTTCTAACTAGTAAAGATGATGAAATCGACGAAGTGTTTGGCCTCAAAATGGGCGCCGATGATTACATCACCAAACCGTTTTCGCAGCGCCTGCTTATCGAACGCATTCGCGCCGTCTTGCGCCGCACCAAGGCGCGGGCCGAACCCAAACCCGAAACCGCGCAAGCCGACACAGGCGCCATTTTAAACCGAGGCGCCCTGCGTTTGGATGCCGATCGCCATGATTGCCTATGGCGCGAGCGCTCGGTGTCCCTCACCGTCACCGAGTTTATGATCCTCGATGCGCTGGCGCGCCGCCCCGGTGTGGTAAAAAGTCGCGATGCCCTGATGGACGCGGCCTATGATGACCAGATTTATGTCGACGACCGCACTATTGATAGTCACATCAAGCGTTTGCGGCGCAAATTTCGCGCGGTCGATAAGCAGTTCGATGCCATCGAGACGCTTTATGGCGTCGGCTATAAGTTTAAAGAAACCGATTGATGCGTTTTTTGCCTGCTGCCTTTGTCTTCCTGCCGCGCACGCTTTTGGCGCGCCTGACTTTGCTCAATATGATTGGGCTGTTAATTTTGGTCGGCGGCATATTGGTACTCAATGAAACGCGGCAAGTTTTAACCAATGCCTATCGGCAAAACTTAGAAGCGCAAGCGCGCCTTATCGCCGGCGCCCTTAGCCAAACAGCGCAGCCC
>JABJKE010000035.1 GCA_018660505.1 Rhodobiaceae bacterium
ATCTGTAAGATTTGTGGCTCAAGCGCCTCAAGGCGGTCTATGCCATATCCAATTTGGTCAAGCGCGCTTGAAATTTCCTTGTCGTTTAATTCAGCCGACCAGAGGCCTGCACGGCTTCCCTGCCGCTCTGGCAGGTTCGATTTTGACCGACGATTTAGAAATGCCCTGCCACCTATGGCCTTTGCCTGTGTTGTAAAGTCAGGCTCCATACCCACATCGACGCCCCTCGCTTCCAACAAGGCGATGATGGCTTTTTCTATGGCTTGAACCCGCGCGCTCACAACTGGCCACCCGTTAAAAACTTCTCCCAATCATTCATTATTTCGCGCGTTCTATGGTGGATTGGATAGTCACCATAATCGCCAGCAATACCCGCCTCCTTGTGGCAAAGCGCATATTCCAATTCTAATTTATTTTTGCCAGCCGAGCGCCCCCACGATTTTATAACGTGGCGCCACCCGTGATTGGACTGAAGCTTGCCAAAACTGGTTTTTTGCGTCTGCTGCAACACAGCGGCTTGAGTTATGTGGCCGCTAGAGCATTTGTCAGAGGGGAAAACATAAAAGTTTGATGTGGGCAGCCCCCTGCCCACTTCGCGCGCCATTTCAATAACCTCCGCCAAGAGGTCAGTTATGGCTGTTCTGCATCGACCAACGCATAAAATGCGCAGAGCCTCACCGATTCGATTTTTAGGAAGGTTTTTTGAATAGCGATTTATGCGTTTACATGCTCGACGTAAATCGGCGACGATAGGGCCGCATTAGGGTTCGCATATGGCTTGCTTAGTCCCTAAATTGCATCAATCTCTTAAATCTATCGCCGGATTGCGGTCAAAGAAGTTGCGCGGCTTCAGCACAATCTCATCCACCTTCGAAGGCATAACGGGCCAATCTTCGGCCATCGGCACATGGTGGAAACCCATGGTCGCCCAAGCCACGACGTCTTGGCCCGCTAAGCTCTCATTGTCCGAAATATATTCGGGTAGTCCCAACCATGGCGCCGATTGGTTGACCGGCAAACCCGAAGCAAAAATCTCATCGCGCTTATAACGCGTGACCCAAAGGTTTTTCTGTACCCAATAAGCCCGCTTAAAGGTCTCATCCAAGGGCGATACCAAGGGCTTAATATTTGGCATCATCAATTGATAGCCCGTTGGATAGCCCATCGCGTTTTTGCGTTCGCCACTGGAAAACAATAAAACGGCGGGGCGCTCGGCGCGCATATCGGTTTGCGCCATTTTCTCATCCAGCACTTTTTGCTCCCGAACGCTCCACAGACCCTGCCTTGGCACACCCCGGTTTTGCCTCGGCGCGATCAGGCGCAGGCGGCTGAAATCATTCTCTGGGCCATCAATATCGAAATCAATGCGATAGCTGAAAAAATGGTCGTGGTTGACGCCCAACCGATGCGGTGCGATGAGCGTGCCAGTTTTTGTGTCTTGCGCCGCCGTTGGGCTGTCTAGCGTTTCGGCCAATACGGCTTTGGTCGCATCCAAGCCCGTCGAGATGAGGCGAATGCGCAAGCGTCCGTCTTGGCCAAAAACATAATCTTGGAAATAATCATAATTGCCGATGGTCGCCACCATGCGCACCACAAGCTCGGTGGCCTTGCGCGACTGATGCGTCTCTAGGCCCGGAATACCCGCCAGCAAAGGCTCTGCATGGCGCCACGACGGATGGCCCGGGTCATATTCAAACACACAAATGCGGTTTTCCGCCTCTGTCGGCGAACCGTCCGCCTCGTGCAAAGTGACGTTGAAATATTGCGCATGCGACGGGCAATCGGCCTGCTGCAATTGCGTCGCCATATTGCCAAAACCATATTCGCCCATATCAAAATAAGCGCGGTAAAACCAATTCGGGTCCGCGTCATGATACGGCACAAACATTTCCGACATCGCAATCTCATAGGCCACGGGGCGCAAGCCATCTGCCGTCATATGGCCGATGCGGTTTAACACCGTGCCTTGGCGCGCATCGAAACGCAGATGAAATTGCCAGCCTTGCCAATCGACACGGCTGCCACGCAATTTATAATTGACCCCCGTGGGCCGCGCACTGGTAACGGGGCGCAGCGCGGCGCGTGTTTCTAGCTTGTCGCGGCTAAACTCACCACTTGGCAGCGCGTGCGGCGGCGCTTTTTGGCCGTCGGTTGTGTCGATGATTTCGACAATTTTATCTTCGGTCAAATTATACAAAAAGCCCAAGCCTTCAATCGGGCGGGAGAATATATTGCTGCTGGGCAAAACCCCAAAGGCGCCCGTGCCAGCAATGTAAAAGCAATCGAGGCGCACCAAACGATGGTTTTGCACATCTACTTTATCGGCAAAAAACCGACCAATCGTGCGCGGCAAGCAAATGCCCTGCCCCGCCTCGACGCCGCGTTTTTCCAGCGCCGCCAAAACCGTCGGGTCTTCCATCATCTTCACAACCAGCGGCTCCAATTCGCCCGTGTTCGACAACATCGGTTGCCCGCCGCGCATGGGTTGGTTGGAGACAATCGCTTCCGCCGTTAAATCAAGCTGCGCCAAACGCGGTTTTCCGTCGGCCAAAAAAGTCACCTCGGCGCCGCGCTGGGCCTTTTCGCCGTCGCGCCAAGCGAGCGCGCGCGCCTTATCGGGCTGCCTTAAACTGATGCGGGCGAACATAATATTCTCGCCATGCACTTGCTGGATGAGCTTTGCGGCCAGCTGATATTCGCTGGCGCTCAAACCGTCCCAAGGCGATGGCACCAGCGGCGCCTGCGAAGAAGCGGACTGGTTTTCTTCAACCCAAAGGTTCAACCCCCAAGCAAAAAAAGCGATGAAGGCAATGGTAATCGGCAAAGCAAGTTTGGTAAGTACACGCATGATAATCTCCCTAGGCCACACTCTAGCCAAGGAGGTTGAAAAAAGGCAAGGGCGATAGGGCATTAGTTTGAGCCGACAAAGCTTACCAACACATTCTGCTGCATGAATAGGCTGGATGTGCTACGAAAAATAAAAAAGTTAGGAATCCAAAACATGGCACGTCTAGAAAACAACAAATACACAATAGAAGAAGCCTTCAGAGAATGTTTCTATATTGTCCCCGATTATCAGCGTGAATATGTCTGGACAGAAAAACAAATTACCCAATTACTTGAAGATATTGACGAGCAAATGGATAGAAGCTCATCCGAGTATTTCATAGGAAACATACTCGTTTCTTCTCAGGCTGGTGAAAGAAACCACTATGAGGTGATAGACGGGCAACAACGCCTAACCACCACGTTTCTAATCTTGTGTGTGTTACAAACTCTATTCAAAAATATGGAACAAGGGCATACAATCAATGGCCTAATTGCAACCAGCTATACTGCCCAGAATGGTGAAACCAAAACCAATCGCGAGCTAGAACCAAGGTACGAAAATTCTGACGAAGTCATCAAGAAAATCGTTGAGGCCAAAGACGACCCACAGACCGTTCGAGCGCTCATTCAAAGCTCTGGCATCCCAATTTATGGGTCTGTTGAAAACTTATTGAATGCCTACGATGTCATATATCGCTTCTTAAATAACAATTATGAAAATGAATCCAAGCTGATAAAATATTGGGGGCATCTGGCCAATAACGTGGTGTTTATCCAAATATCGGCCGATATAAGTAGCGTCCTTAAAATCTTCGAAACGATTAACGAGCGTGGTGTGGGTCTAAACCCTATGGATTTGCTCAAAAACCTATTGTTTACAGAGGTAGAACCAGAAGACTTCTCAAGACTCAAAGGTGAATGGAAAAACATTACTCGTCCGCTTGAAAAGCACAAAGAAAAGCCTTTACGTTTTCTGCGTTATTTTCTGATGGCCAATTACGACGTCAAAAATGAACGAAAAGACTCAGTTGTGCGTGAAGATGAGATTTATGACTGGATTTCAAAGAAAGAAAATGCGGCCCGTACAGGTTATCGCGAAGACCCTTTCGAATTCATCCGTAAGATTAAGCGCAACGTAACAAGCTACATTGATTTTAAGGATGGTTTGGGTAACGACGGCAAAGCTAGTTTAGCCATGAACTCCCTTAAAAGGCTTACGGGTGCTGGGTTTAGCCTGCACTACATATTGCTTTTAGCTGCAGCGGGCTTGCCGAAATCCCTTTTTGATCAATTTGTAGCCCAACTCGAAAGTTTCTTATTCTTTTTTATTTTCACCAAGAGTCCAACCAAAGAGCTTGAGCGTAATTTCTCGCTTTGGGCAGATAAAATTCGTGATATCGCCAAACTCAACACCCCAGAAAAGCAACAGGAAAGCCTCAATAAGTTTATTTCTGAACACTTTGCAAAGAGAATGGAAGATAAGCAGACAGAACTCGAAGACGCACTCAACCGATTGACCCTGCACTCGATGCAGCAATATCGCATTCACTACTTGCTCGCCCGTTTAACGCAGCATGTCGATATGGCATACCGCGGAGAAAAAGTTAGAGAGAACCTTGATATATATTTCAAATTAGAGATTGAGCATATTTTGCCAAATAACCCTAAAGATGATCTACGAAATGCATGGGAGCAGGAGCAACCAAGTCTGAATTACGACGATTACAAAAATTTTCTTGGCAACCTAACTTTGCTCGAAAAACCTATCAACATTGTCGCGGGGAACAACTTTTATAAAGACAAAATGCCGGAATATAAAAAAAGCGGAAACTACTTAACAAGAAGCCTATCAGGCCTTGTGGATGTTGGAAAAAACACAACCACTTCTCGCATAAACCAAAAGTTGTCAGCTTCTGACACCTGGCAAGCTCAGGACATTAAAAATCGCCAGCAGCAATTAATTGATTTAGCTTTCGAGATATGGAAGACCACTGAAATCAGCTCATAATTTGACCTGTTGAAGTGTGAGCTAAGCTGCTGCCGTGACCCTGCATACCGACATGGCCATTGGGTTCGACCGTCAACAAACAAACTTGCGCCACCCTCCCCCTTGTTCTCCTATGCGCGAATGGATATATGTTGAGCCATACAAGTTTCTCAGAACCATTAGAAAGAAAATCCCATGAACCTTGTCGAACAATTGAACTGGCGCTATGCCACCAAAAAAATGGACGCTGCCAAGCCAGTGCCACAAGCCAAAGTCGACACGATTATCGAGGCCGTGCGCCTATCGCCAACCTCTAGCGGCACCCAGCCTTTTGAGCTTATCGTCGTCACCAATCCTGAGGTTCGCAGCAAAATTTGTGCCGCCGCCTCCAATCAAGAGCAAATCAACGATGGCTCGCACCTGCTGGTTTTCGCGGCATGGGATAATTACACCGACCAACGCATCGACGATGTGACGGCGCTGATGACCCAAGAGCGCGGCGAGATTGAGATGATGAACGCCTATTATGACAACCTCAAATCCGCCTATGTGCCGCGCGACGCTGAGGTGAATTATGCCCACGCCGCCCGCCAAGCCTATATCGCGCTGGGCATCGCTATGGTTGCCGCCGCCGAACAACAAGTCGATAGCACGCCCATGGAAGGGTTTGACCCAGAGGCCGTCGACGAAATTTTGGGGCTGAAAGCACGCGGTCTGCGCTCGGTCGTCTTGCTGCCGCTCGGCTATCGGGACCCGACGGGGGATTGGCTGCTGCCGATGAAAAAAGTCCGCAAGTCGCAAGACACTTTGGTATCGCTGGTTGACTAAACCAACGGCTCATTAAAAATAAAGGCGGCGTGGGAAATTACCCACGCCGCCTTTTTACGTCTTTCGATGGGCAAGCCCTAGTCGTCGAAGCCCAAAAACGTGGTCGCCTCGGCAACGGTTTTGCGCTCTGACACCACGGCATTGGCCGGAAAACTTTCATCCGGCCAGCCGATGGCAACGGCTTTCATAATCACTTGATCTTCGGCAATGCCGGCATGTTCGCGCACCACCGGGGATTGCATAATGCCTTGGCTATTGATAACCGCGCCGAGGCCACGCGACCAAGCCGCATTGACCAAAGCCGTGGTCACCGCGCCGCAATCGAACGACGTGTCATCGCTGCCCGCCAGCTCGCGGTCATAGGTTACAATCACGCAAACCGGGGCGTCGAATTGGCGAAAGCCGCGCAATACCCAGTCGAGACGTGCTTCTTTATCTTCGCGCGCAATGCCCATGGCCGAGAATAATTGTTTGGCCACGCCCACTTGGCGGTCGCGGTGTTGGCCTTCAAAAGCCTCGCCCGTGCGAAACTCGCGCGAGTGCGGCACGCCCGCCATATTGCGCTCCGTATTGCCCGCACGGATACGGTCGAGCGGCTCGCCGGTCAGCACACAGAAGTTCCATGGCTGCGTGTTCATCGACGATGGCGACCGCATGGCAAGCGCCAAGATTTCTTCGATGAGCGTTTTTGGAACCGGCTCTGGCTTATAACCCCGAATGCTTCGGCGGCCTTGGATTACATCGTCAAATTGCATGGAATGCCTCATCTCTATAAATTGATTTATCTCTGCCCCCAGTTCTATCGCTGGTTAGCCAGAAGTTCCAGCGGTTTCGCGCAAATCTTGCCTTGCAGATAAAAACAAAGTTACAATCCAGCATGAGATTTTTGAAAACAACCCTTCTCGCACTGGTCCTTGTCGCCATTCTCGGCGGCGGGCTTGTGGCCCTTGTTGGCTATCGCTTGAGCGCCGCCACTTCGGCCGAGACCGATGCGAAACTGCAAAACTCGCAAAATGTGCAGCATGGCAAAGTGCAAAACATTGAGCCCGCGGCCAGCTATTCATTCAGCTGGAAGAGCCTCGCCGATGCTTTTGCCGAGCACCCCAATACGGAGCCGCTCGACGCCCTGCCCGTCGTTCCCATTGCCGCCGAACGATTGAGCCAACGCCCGGCCCCCGGCTTGCGCTATGCGTGGCTTGGCCATTCCACAGTTTTGCTCGAGGTAGATGGTCTACGCGTGCTGACCGACCCGGTGTTTTCAGAGCGTGCCTCGCCGTTTTCCTTCGCGGGGCCCAAGCGCTTTCATCCGTCGCCGCTGGCTTTGGCAGATGCGCGAAATATCGATGCCGTGGTCATCTCGCATAATCATTACGACCATATGGATAAAGCCAGTTTGCAGCATTTGGCGGCCCAAGGGGCGCATATTTTTGTGCCGCTTGGCAATAGACCGCAATTGTTAACATGGGGCGTGCCAGCCGCGCAGGCGCATGAGTTGGACTGGGGACAAAGCTTGCGCCTTGGCGACATCGACATTATCGCGACGCCCGCGCGGCATTACTCGAGCCGCGGCATGTTCGATTTTCTAGAAACCATGTGGGCGTCTTGGGTTATTGCCGGCCCCAAGCACCGCGTGTATTTCTCGGGCGACACGGGCTATGGCAAAAGCTTCCGCCAGATTGGCCAGCAATTCGGGCCGTTTGATTTAACGGTGATGAAAATCGGCGCTTATGGCCCCGGCCAATTCTGGAACGACATTCACATGCCACCCGAGCAAACCGTGCAAGCGCATAAAGACTTAGGCGGCAAGCTGATGTTACCGACCCATTGGGGCACGTTTAACCTTGCCTATCATCCGTGGAAAGAGCCCATCGAGCGCACCCAACGGGCCGCGAAAGCACATGACGTGCGCCTCACCACCCCCAAGCTCGGCGCTTTCCTCTCGGTGCAAAACCCAGCCCCGCAACCCAATTGGTGGGCGGAGCTGGAGTAAAGCGAAAAGACTTTTAAACGTCGGAGCCAGATTGCTTTGGCAGGAATAATAAAGCCACAGCGCCCATGAAAGAGCCCAAGGCCATAATGGGCGACACCACATAGAGGCTCATGCCAGCGGCGAACAACAGCCCGCCTGCCCATGGGCCAACGACCGCGCCGCCGCGACCTGTGCCCAGCACCACGCCGACACCAGAGCCTAAAACGGCTGGCGGGAACGCATAGGCAAACAACCCAAAGGCACCGCCAATAACCGCAAAGAGGAAGAAGCCAGCCAATGTGCCAGCAATCAACATCATGGTTAATGTGCCGGTAAAGAAGGGGAAAGCCGCCACGGATATCGCACTGCCCATCAGGCAGAAAATCATCAGATGTTTCAGGTTAATCACCCGCGAAGCGACCGCCATGGCAATCGACCCGGTCAGGCCGCCAATGCTAATCATGCCCAAGACGCGCGTGCCTTCCACAGCCGTATAACCAATATCGGTCACCGCGGCAGGCATCCATTTCACGAAATAATAATAGGTCAGAATATTGCCCAAATAGCAGATCATCATAATAATGGTGATGCGACGCGTGTCGCCTTCGAACAAGCGCATGGGAGAAATTTTCTCTTCCGTATCAGCCGCCGGCGCACTGGCATCGAAACCTTCGTCATGGCCCAATTGCGCCAGCGTCTTGCCGAGTTTTTCTTCAAAACCCTCTGGCCGACGCCGCTCAAGGAAGCCGATGGATTCGGGCACTAAAAACAAAACAACCGGAATAAAGGCAAAACTAATCCAAGCGCCGAAAGTGAAAATCGAGCGCCAATCGCCGCCCTCTAGCAACATGCCGGAGAACTGACTGGCCAAATAAATGCCAAATGTATAGCCGCCAGCCACCATAATCACGGTCAAGCTGCGGTTTTTCGCATTACTATATTCAGACGAAAGCGCCGTGGCCGAAGCCATCATGCCGCCAATGCCAAGCCCGGTAAATACCCGCGAGGCCGCCAAAGTTTCCATATTAAACGCATAGCCCGAACCCGCCATGCCCACGGTGATGATGATGAGGCACAAGAGAAACACCAGACGGCGCCCATAAAGATCGGTCAGCGTGCCGATGAAAATCAGGCCAATGGCCATGCCAATGAATTCGAGCGGCAGGAGAAAGCCCAGCTCGGCTTTGGTGAGCCCCCATTCTTGCGTAATGCCCGCGCCAGCCAGCGATATCGACATAACGTCATAGCCATCGAGAGCCATGGCAAGAATGCAAATAACCACGACCAACCACTGACGCCAAACCATTGGCGCTGCATCCAGAATTTCAATTGGACGTCTTTTTTCACCTGTACTGCTCATTTTTAACTCCCCTGATTTTGTAAATTTAGTCTAGTGGCGTGCGCGGCGACCGAGCAAGCTTTTAATCACATGCCTTACATGCCGATTAAATCAGCCCGATTGACGGTGTTTTGAAACAGTCTTGCCGAGGCCGCGTCCACCATCACGCCTTTATGGCCAACCGAGCCAAGCCCTTCGGCGGCGGCTTTTTCATAGACCGCAATCACCTCGCGCGCGAAATCGACATCTTCTTGGCTCGGCGAGAAAATATCGAGCGCCGGCTCAATTTGCGCCGGATGAATGGCCCATTTGCCAACCATGCCCAGCATCAACGACCGCTGGCACTCGATTTTATAGGCGTCGATATTGTTGAAATCGACAAAGGGCCCATCCACCGCATCGAGGCCGGCGGCGCGCGCCGCAATGGTCATTTGATAGCGCGGGTAATGGAAAATATCACCCGGATAGCCTTGCGTGTCGCCGATGTTTTTCATCACCAAGCCTTGCGAGGCGGCATAATCGCCCATGCCAAAAATCATACATTCCAAGCGCTCGCAACTGGTCGCAATCTCGGCGACATTTTGCATGGCTTCCACTTCCTCGATTAAAACCTCGAGGCCGATTTTGTGCTCTAAGCCCAATTTCATTTCCAATTGCGTCAGCAGCGTATCGGCAAATTGCACGTCCGAGGCGTTCAGCGGTTTGGGCAGCATAATCGTATCGATGTTTTTGCCGGCCTTCTCAACCACCGTGATAATGTCTTCATGGCACCATGGCGTGCCGATATCATTAACCCGCACACAGCGCACCGTATCGCCCCAATCGAGGTGATTGAGCGCCTCGACAATGGTCTCGCGCGCGCCCGCTTTGGCCGAAGGGGCGACCGCGTCTTCTAAATCACAAAACACATGGTCGGCCTTGGAGGCCGCCGCTTTTGTCAGCATTTTCTCGCTAACGCCCGGAACCGCCAGTTGCGAGCGCCGCAAGCGCATCGGTTTTTTTGCCGTTTGGGTCATATCGTCTCTCTCTACTTAATCTCGAATAGGGGCAAGATGCGCCTATTTAAACTTACTGTTATTATGCTCGACATAAATCGGCGACGACCAAGCGCGCTCCTCGACGGGGGCCAAACAATCGTCGGTTGCGTCCGTGCGGTCATCGCCATAGCAAATATTCAGGCTCAGGCAATTGCCTTTATCATCATAGGTGCAGCGCAAATTATCGGCGTTGATTTTCTTCGTCGGCTCCTGAATGGCGCGCACATAATAGGTCGCCATGCGTTTGGCCTTGGCAAATTCAGGGTCGGTGAAGGTGAACGAACAGCCATTGCCTGTGTCTCGGCACCGGTGAACCTTCCATTTATCCTCAATCAAATCGGCCACGTCTTCCTCTGGGCTGGTTTGTGGGCGAATGCGAACCACCTCAATGCGGGTGATTTTCAACCGCTCTTCCGACGGATTGAAACATTCATTGGCGCATATTTTTTGCAATCTATCGGCGCCCAAAGCGGTGGCGGCATCTTCCGGACAGCCCGGTTTTTGTTTATGGGCGCCCACGGCCTTCACCTCAAATACTGGCGATTTAGAGGCTTGGGTGGTGCTGCCCATCTGGGTGCCGTCTTGGGTGTTGAACCAAAGCAAAATCCGCGCGCCGCTGGTGCCATAGGTTTCGCGCGCTTTCATGGCGGCAAAAATCTCTTCTCGGCTGCGCCCTTGCGCATGCACGGCGGCCAGACCGCCCGTTGTCCAGAAGCTGGCTTGGCGTTCTAACTCGGTCGCGCCAAAGCCGCGTTGGGCCACCTCGTCTTGGTCCAGCGGCTCGGAAATGGATTTCTTCTCGCCTTTTGGATAGACCCGATCAATCAAGTCTTCGCGCAAGCGAACCGCTTCGGTGTTGCGCAACCGATCGATGTCTTTATAGCCCGTGCCCGGGCGGGCGCGGTGATTATCGCTCGAGGCAATGACGCCCCAGTTCAACCGCGTGGGGGCTTTATCTGTATCGTCGAAATTGCGAATGGCCAAAGCATATTGCAGGCTATTGCCGGGCCGGTGGCCGAAGCCCGGCAAGAAGCAATCTTTGCATTGGCCGGCATCCAACCACTCTTCAATCGGTGTGCCGGGCACGGTGATATGCGCTGCCACACTGGCATTGGCGGCATTGTAGCGGGCTTCGGCGGCGCGCACTTGGCAATCTTCCGGGCTTTCGCCATCGGCCAAACAGCGGGCTTGAATAAGCGTGCCAGCCTGCCAACAGCTTGGCAGATAATTGGGCGTCGGTGCGGGGCATGTGGCCAATCCGGTGGTCGCATCATAAATCACCGACCGCCAATCGCGATATTCTTCCGAGTTGCCGTGTCCCGACATCACCTCCATCAGCTGCATGGCTTCGGGGCGGTTGGCGGCTTTCAAATGTTTGTCAAAAGTCGTGCCCGTGGGCGTATACATCCCCCAACTGGTGCCATGCGGAATAATTAAGGGGTCGAGCTTTTGTTGCTCGAGGCTTTTCACCAGAGCGCCGGGCGTATCGGCAATCTCAAAACACTCTGCCGATAATTCATCGGCTGGTACATCGGGCGCACAAAGCGGCACTTTCGAGGCTTGGTCTAAAAACGTGCGAATGTCGTAATAATCTTGGCGGTTTTCAAAATCGAGCGCCGCCAGCGCCAAGGGCACCAAAGATTTGCCATTGGTGCGCAGCGCATCCACCGTTATCCCGCCAGAGGCGATGGGGCGTTTGGCCAATTTGGCGTCTTCGAGGTCTTGGAAGATAACATTCTTATGGCCGTAATGCTCTTCGGGGCGCGCGCCCACTTGCGTCCACTCGAAGCCCACAAAACTCACCATATCGGGGCTCTCGCCATTGCTTGATTTGGCGTTGCAGGCGCGAATGCTTTGCTTGGCATCTTCCCAACGTTTGGGCGTCGAGGCTTCGGCATGGTCGGTAATCGACCAGAAATCTAGCGCCGAACAATGGCGGGCATAGTCACAAGCATCGGCTAGCGGATGCGAGCCCTCGCCGCCGTAAATCGGTAAAGACCATAAAAACGCATCGGTAGAATTGGTTGTATGGACGTGCAAATCGCCGAATAAGATTTGCTTATCTTTCGGCTCGCTGGCGCTCTTCGCGCCGCTTCGGCTCGCGTGCAAAGCTTGTGCAATGGCCTTTTGCTCGTCGTCGCGGGCCTGCACTAAAATATCGCTACGCGCGGCGCCGATAATCTCGCCGGGCCCGCGGTCTTGGCCCAGCCAACCTTGTTGCGCGGCCAGCAAATAAGCGCCCGTTACGCCGATGAAACTAACGATCAATGCGATAAATGTGTGACGGATGAGTGCCATGATGCTTTCCCAAAATCTTATTTTTCAACGGTAGTAAGATTTGTCGGTTTTACGAAAGATGTCAAACCCTGAAACGCAAGCGAAACGGCTTAGCCTGGCTCTCGCGGCAAGAGTTTAAATGTGGCCGAGGCGCGCGCCACTTCTTGCTCTTTATCATTGAACAAAACCGCCTCGCTAAACGAGACGCTGCGGCCCATGCGAAGCACTTTGCCTTTAGCAATATAGGCGCCGGGTCGACCCGCTTTGAAAAAGCTGGTTTTCAATTCTAAGGTCACCTGCCCGCGATATTTGTCGAAATCCAACATCGAGCGCGAGGCCACGCCGCAAGCGGTATCCAGCATGGTGGCAAAGGCCCCGCCATGCAGAATACCTTGCAGGTTGAGCCAAATATCGCCCAGCTCAAAATGCACTTCGCTGATACCGTTTTCCATAGTCACCAGCTTGCGGCCAATCAATTGGCTAATTTCGGGAACCGATTTATTGCCATCATGTCCGGGTAAAGGTGTCATAGAGATTTCGCCCCCAGCACCTCATGCGACGCACAGCGCGCCATATAGGCCGTGATATTTTTTAAATCTGCATCCACCGGCTGGCTGACTTTCGCTAGGAAAGAAACCAAAGGATAAAACGCGCAATCGACATAGGTCAGGCGCGGGCCGCAAATAAAGTCATTGTCTTGCATCTGCGTCTCTAGCCACGCCAAGCCATCGTGCCCGATAAGCTTCATCGTCGCGCCAATATTCGGGTCAATGCGCATCCGTGGCCCAAAAAACGCGGCCCCCTCGCTGTGGCGATAGCCCATCATCATCGGCGCCAGCACCAAATAATCCATCTGCCGCATCCGCATCCGCGTATGCGCCCGCTCGGCCGCCGTGGAGCCCACTAAAACTGGGTCTGGTTTCAGCTCTTCCAAATATTCCGCAATGGCCGCAACTTCGGCAATCACTTGGCCTTCGGGGGTTTGCAAAGCTGGCAATTGGCCTGCTGGGTTTACGGTCGCGAAATCATCCGAGCGGTTTTCACCGCCCAGCAAATCCACCGAGATGGTTTCTACCTCGATGCCTTTGATGGCCAGAATATTTTCGACCGCGCGCGGATTGGGCGCTCTGTCTGCCGTGTAGAACTTCAACATTACGATAGGCTCATCATGTGATCGCGTTCAAACGCTTTGAGCTGGTCAAAATTGCCCGCGCGAATTTTATTGGCCCATTCCGGATCGCTCAATAAGGCGCGGCCAACGCCGACCAAATCAAATTCACCTTTTTCAAGCCGCTCGGTAAGCCCGTCGATGGGCGCAGCCTCAGAGCTTTCGCCGCCCATGCCAGCGACAAATTCGCCGGTCAGCCCCACAGAGCCGACGGTGATGGTTGGCAGGCCGGTAAGCTGTTTGGTCCAGCCCGCGAAATTGAGGTCAGAGCCCTCAAATTCTGGTTCCCAGAAACGACGGGTCGAGCAATCGAAACAATCGAGCCCAGCATCGACCAAAGGCTGCAAGAAAGCTTTCAGCTTCTCGGGGTCGGTGGCCATTTTATGGTCGAAGTCTTGTTGCTTCCACTGCGATATCCGCAAGATGAGCGGGAAATCTTTGCCCACAGCGGCACGCGCTTTTTCGATAATCTCAACCGCAAAGGCGGTCCGTTCTTCCAATGCGCCGCCATACTCATCATCGCGCTCATTGGTGCCTTCCCAGAAAAAAGTATCGATGAGATAGCCATGGGCGCCATGAAACTGCACGCCGTCGAAGCCAGCTTCGCGCGCCGCTTCTGTGCCTTTGGCAAAAGCGTCGGCGATATCTGTGATGTCTTGCTGGGTCATGGCTTTGCCGACTTCCTTGCCCGGATATTTCAAACCCGATGGCGACAAAGTGCTGGCGTCTGGGTTGAGGCCAGAGCCTTCAAACCGCATGGAGCCCGTGTGCCAAAGTTGCGGCATGATAAGCCCGCCGCCTTCGTGCACTTCTGCGGCCACGCGTTTCCAGCCGTCTAGGGCTTGCTTGGTATGGAAATCTGGAATTTTATCATCCATGCTGGCCGACGGATGGTCGATGGTTGTGCCTTCGGTGATGATGAGCCCCACGCCGCCTTCGGCGCGCCGCCGATAATAGGCCGCCACGTCTTCGGTTGGGTGACCGCCCGGCGAAAAACTGCGCGTCATCGGTGCCATGACAATACGATTGGGAATTTCGAGACCGTTTAAGGTGAACGATGAAAACAGGGCTGGGTAATGGGTCATGACGGCTCCTTGGTTGCATAACAATGGTTTGGATGCCAAACTTATCCTGCGTTAAGGTAAATGCAAGACTATCTTGCAAGAATAACAGACAACCCCCCAACAAATGGAGCTTTTGTGCAAAGTAAAACAGCAAAATTTCAGATTGGCGACATCGTAAAGCACCGATTCTTCGCCTTTCGCGGGGTTATCTTTGACGTCGACCCCGTCTTCGCCAATACCGAAGAATGGTGGGAATCTATCCCCGCGGAAGTGCGCCCACATAAAGACCAGCCGTTTTATCATTTGCTCGCCGAAAACGACCAAACCGAATATATCGCTTATGTATCTGAGCAAAACCTGCTGAGCGATACCTCAGAGGAGCCTGTGCGCCACCCACAAGTCGATGAAATTTTCGATACATTTGATGGCGCGCGCTATGCGGTTCGGGTAAATAAAACCCATTAGAAAAGCGCCCTCCCTCTCCCGATTTGAAGGCCCACCATGATAAAACCCATTTTAAGATTTTTTGGACGCCAGATTATCCGCTATCTAGAGCGCCCGATTACCAATTATCGGTCCTATCAATTCATTCCCTTGGCCGAATTGGAAGCCTGCCTCAAACCGGGCGATGTTTTATTGGTCGAGGGCAATCAACGGGTTTCTTCGGCGATTAAATATCTCACCCAATCGACGTGGTCGCACGCCGCCTATTATGTCGGGCGCGAAGCGGGCCTGCGCGATGAACACGGCCATAAAGCGAGCCTTGTGGAGGCCGATTTGAGCCAGGGCGTGATTGCCACCTCGCTGACCAAATATCTTGGCTATAACACCCGTATTTGCCGCCCAGAATTAATCACTGCCGCCGACCAAAAGGTGGTCTCGGATTATATTATCGGCTCGCTCGGCCATTCTTATGATGTCCAGAATGTTATCGATTTGGCGCGCTATTTATTGCCGCAACCGCCTGTGCCCGCCAGTTGGCGACGCAAAATGATTGCGCTGGGCAGTGGCCAACCCACACAAGCGATTTGCTCCACCCTTATCGCCCGCGCCTTTCAAACGGTCAGCTATCCCATTTTGCCCGAGATTACCCGCGAAAATCAGCGCGAAGTTATGCATATCCGCCATCACTCGCTGTTTACGCCGCGCGATTTCGACCTCTCGCCATATTTCTCCGTGGTCAAACCTACCATCGAAAAACGCCCCGATTACAAGGCCTTCGAATGGCAAGGCGAGAAGGATGAGCCCCTTGCGTCGTGACAATAAACCTTACAGTGTTCGGCTTTTGAACAATTTTGCGCGCTGGCTCTATACGCGCTGGGTTCTCGTGCCCCAATTCGATAGCGTCGGCACCGGGCTAGAGGTCATCGGCCCCCATCGGCTTGAGGTCTATGGCAAGAATATTCATCTGGGCGAGCATGTGCATATGCAAACCGCCAAGGGCAATCTGTCTCGGCTTTGCACTTGGGCCAATGGCAATGACGACGGCTCGCCAGACCATGGCCGCATTGATATTGGCAGCCATAGTCTGCTGACCCCAGGCCTGCAAATCGTCTCGGCCCATCACGTCCGCATTGGCGATAATGTGATGATTGCCAGTCGGGTCTATATCTCCGACGCCGATTGGCACGGCCTCTACGACCGCCTCGCCTCGCCGGGCCAAACCGCCCCGATTACGCTTTGCGATAATGTCTGGTTGGGCGAAGGGGTAAAAGTGTGCAAAGGCGTGACCATTGGCGAAAACAGCGTCATTGGCGCGGGCGCCGTGGTGACCAAAGATATACCCGCCAATGTGGTGGCGGCAGGGAATCCCGCTAAAGTGGTCAAACCCTTAGATGAAACGCACCCTATGGTAACCCGCGCGGCTCTATTTGAGGATATTAAAACTTACAATAAAACAATGCGTTATCTGCATTATTTAAACCATAAGAATAATAATTATATCAGTTGGATACGCCAATTGATACGACCGTCCAGAAAGGGCTAACCATGTTTCGCATCGGATTTATCGCCAGCTTTTTTATCTGTCTCGCCGCCCCTGCGGCTTGGGCGCAATCTCATGCCATCGCCATGCATGGCCAGCCGCAATTGGCTGAAAATTTTAACGCCTATAGCTATGCCAATCCCAATGCGCCCCAAGGCGGACAGCTTAAACAAGCACAAATTGGCAGTTTTGACAGTCTCAACCCTTTCTCCATTCGCGGCAATGCGGCGCGTAACATTCGCGAGCGCGTGTTTGAAAGCCTGCTCGACCGCCATTATGGCGAGGCTTTTGCGCTTTATGGCCTATTGGCCGAAAGCCTGACCGCCTCGCCCGACCGCTCGCGCGTAACCTTCCAATTGCGCCGCGAAGCCCGCTTTAGCGATGGCACGCCCGTCACGGCACAAGACGTCGCCTTTACTTGGAACCTACTGAAAGAACAAGGCCGCCCCAATCATCGCCATTATTACAATCAGGTGAAAAAGCTGGAAACGCCCGGCTCGCATACCGTCGTGTTTCACTTCGATAGCGCCAAACCAGACCGCGAATTGCCGCTGATAATCGGCCTGATGCCGATTTTGCCGAAACATGTTTACGAAGACCGCGACATCCAAGCCGCCTCGCTGGAGCTGCCGCTCGGCTCTGGCCCCTATGCGGTGTCAGAGATTACCCCGGGCGCGCAAGTGCGCTTTGAAAAACGCGAAGACTATTGGGGCCACAAATTAGCGCTCAATAAAGGCCGCCATAATATCACCACCTATATTGACGATTATTACCGCGATGACACCACCGCCTTTGAGGCTTTTAAGGCGGGCGAATTGGACATTTGGTTCGAGAGCAATCCGCAGCGCTGGCAATCTGGGTTTAATTTCCCCGCCGCCAAAGATGGCCGCATCGTCAAACAGGATATTGCGCTCGGCACGCCATCGGGATTGCGCGCCTTCGTCTTGAACACCCGCCGCCCGCTATTGGCCGACCCGGTTTTGCGCAAAGCCCTCGACCTCGCCTTTGATTTCGAATGGATCAATAAAGTGCTCTACGGCGATGTTTACCAACGCACGCAAAGCTATTTCGGCAATACGCCCCTAAGTGCTGCCAATCAAACCGCCAGCGACCAAGAGTTAGAGCTGTTGCGCGACAGCCCCCTGCCGGTGGAAGCTTTGTTTACTGGATATCTGGCCCCGGTCAGTGACGGCTCGGGCCGAGACCGCAATTTGCGCCGCCAAGCCATCACCCTCTTGGAAGAAGCGGGCTATGAAATTCGCGGTAAATCTCTATTCACCCCAAGCGGGCAAAAAGTCGAGCTGGAAGTGATGGTGCAACGCCGAGGCGATGAAAGATTGGCTTTGTCGTGGCGCCGCATGTTGGCGGGCATCGGCATTGGCTTGAAAGTGCGCCTTATCGATAGCAGCCAATATCAGCGCCAATTGCAGGTTTTTGACTTCGATATCATCGTCTATAATTACTATGCCTCGCTGTCGCCGGGCAATGAGCAAGCCTATTATTGGGGCAGCCTGGCCGCCGACACGCAAGGCAGTCGCAATTATGCGGGGCTGAAAGATGCCGGTCTCGACAATGCCGTTCAAGCGTTAACACAAGCCGTTGAGATGGAAGATTTCACCCTCGCCGCGCGCGCGCTCGACCGCGCCTTGATGAGCGGGCATTATTTCGTGCCGCTCTATCATAACCCCAAGCAATGGGTGGCGAGCTGGCATTATGTCGAACAACCAGCCACCCATTCAGCCTATGGGGCGCGCACCGATACTTGGTGGTTAAATCAAGAAAACTAAATCGCTTCGGAAGCTTTCAGCGCTGCAATTTCAGCGCCCGTAAAACCCCAATCGCTCAGCGCTTCGTCATTATGCTCGCCAACGCCCGGCACGGGGCCCTGAATTTCGCTCGGCGTGCCGGTAAAGCGCGGCGCCACATTGGGCTGTTTGACGCCAAATTTTTCGACAATCGTCTCGCGCGCTTGGTTGTGCGGGTGATGATAGGCTTCTTCCATATTCAGCACGGGCGCGAAACAAATATCCGTGCCTTCCATAATCTCGCTCCATTGGTCGCGGGTTTTGGTTTTGAAAACCACTTCCAATTTTTGCTTCAGCGAAGGCCATTGCGATTTATCGTGTTGCGCATCAAAGGCCGCATCGTCGAGGCCGGCTTTCTCGCGCAGCAGAGCGTAGAACTGCGGCTCAATGGAGCCGATAGAGATAAATTTGCCATCGGCGGTTTCATAAGTGTCATAAAACGGCGCCGCGCCATCCAGCATATTGCTATAGGGCTGGTCTTTCCACAGGCCCGCCGCTTGCATGCCGAAGAACATACCCATCAGCGAGGTGGCACCATCGGTCATCGCCGCATCGACCACTTGGCCTTTGCCCGTGGTTTGCGCGCTTACCAAAGCGGCACAAATGCCCATGGCGAGATATAAAGCCCCGCCGCCAAAGTCTCCCACGAGATTAAGCGGTGGCACGGGCTTATCTTTGCCAATGGCGGCCAGCGCGCCAGTGATGGCGATATAGTTAATATCGTGACCCGCCGCTTGTGCCAGCGGTCCATATTGTCCCCAGCCTGTCATGCGGCCATAAACCAAAGCGGGATTGCGCGCCAAAGCCACATCGGGGCCAAGGCCCAAACGCTCCATCACGCCGGGGCGATAGCCCTCTTGCAAAACATGTGCCCCTTCGACCAGTTTCAAAACCGTCTCGACGCCTTGCGGGTTTTTCAAATCCACGGCGACCGAACGACGCCCACGGCTATGCGGGTCGTTGGGAATGCCGCCGCCGCCGCCTTTGCGGTCGATGCGCAACACTTCTGCGCCCATATCCGACAATAACATGGCGCAAAAAGGCCCCGGGCCAATGCCCGTCATTTCAATGATTTTAATTCCGCTTAGAGGCCCTTTGCCCATAACTCTATCTCCCAAAAAGGTTTCCATTTGCGCTCAGGCTAGGCGCGCCCGCGCCCAATGACAAGATGAAACAACAGCGGAGATTATTTTTTAGACCCGCGCACCACATCAATATCCAAATCGCGAATTTTCTTGCGCAGCGTATTGCGGTTAAGCCCTAAAAGCTCCGCCGCTTTGATTTGATTGCCCCGCGTCGCCGATAAGCTCAACTCGATAAGCGGTGTTTCGACCTCGCGCAAAACCCGCTCATACAGCCCATTGGGCGGCAGGCCGCTGCCATGGCTTTTGAAATAAGTGCTGAGGTGAAAATGCAGACTATCGGTCAAACTGCCGCCCTCTTGGGTTATCGGCGCGGCATCCATATCATTTTCGCTCAACTCCACCCGCACCGCATCGGCGCCAATGACGTCTTCAACATAAAGCGCGCACAGCCGACGCACGAGGTTTTCCAACTCGCGCACATTGCCGGGCCAGCTATGGGCGCGCAACGCATCCAGCGCCTCATTGTCGAAACTTTTCGCGACCAGGCCCTCAGCCATGCCGCGTGCCATAAAGTGACGCACAAGGTCTTCAATATCCTCCACCCGCTCGCGCAAGGGCGGCAGGCGCAGCGGCACCACATTGAGGCGGAAATATAAATCTTCGCGAAACAGTCCTTGGCGAATAAGGCGGCGCAAATCTTGGTGGGTGGCGGCAATAATCCGCACATCGGTTTTAATCGGGCGACGCCCGCCGATGGTGGTATATTCGCCCTCTTGCAAAACCCGCAACAATCGGGTCTGCGTTTCCATCGGCATATCGCCAATTTCATCGAGAAACAAAGTGCCGCCTTCGGCCTGCTCAAAGCGCCCATCCATGCGCTGATTGGCACCCGTAAAGGCGCCCTTCTCATGGCCAAAAAGCTCGCTTTCAATCAGCTCGCGCGGAATCGCGGCCATATTAATCGCCACGAATTGGCCGCGTTTGCGACTGCCATAATCGTGCAAAGCGCGCGCCACCAGCTCCTTGCCCGTGCCGCTTTCGCCCGTAATCAGCACCGCCAAATCATTTTGCGTCATCCGTGCCACGGAACGATAAATTTCCTGCATGGCAGGCGAGCCCCCCACCAAGGGCAGCCCGTCGGCGTCCCCTGCCTCAACCGGAGCGGGCCGCTCGCCCGAAGGCAGCTCGACCGCGCGTTGCACCAATTCGGTTAATTCTCCCAAATCAAAAGGCTTCGGCAGATAATCGAAAGCCCCTTTTTCGGCCGCCGTAACGGCTGTACCCAAAGTGTTTTTGGCGCTGATGACGATAATCGGTAAATCGGGCCGCAGCTTCTTGATCCGTGGAATTAAATCAAAGGCATTTTGGTCTGGCATCATGACATCGGTCACAATCACATCGCCCTCGCCATTGCTGACCCATTGCCAAAGCGAAGCGGCGGTGCCGCCGGCGCGCACATCAAAGCCGGCGCGGGTGAGCGCTTGCGTTAAAACGGTGCGAATGGCGCTATCATCATCCGCAACCAGAACAGTTCCCTTACTCATAAACGCTCTCCCAGAACATCCGTTGAATTTTCTTTGGCGCTGCCCGTCGTTGGTGGCGCCACGCGCGGTTTGGCAATCGGCAGGCGCACACAAAATACCGTTTGCCCGGGCTGGCTTTCGCACTCAATAGTGCCGCCATGATCGCCGATAATCTTTGCCACCAAAGCCAACCCAAGCCCTGTGCCCGTCGCTTTGGTGGTCACGAAAGGGTCGAATAAATGCGATTTAATGTCTTCGGGCACGCCCGCGCCATTGTCGATAACGCGAAACTCTAGCGGCAAGCTGACCGGCTTGGCCCGCCCTGGCATCGACAAGCGCACGCCGGGGCGAAATGAGGAGACCAATTTAATCTCGGCCTTTTTCCCTTCCGCCGCCTCGGCAGCGTTTTTCACCAGATTGAGGAATACTTGCGTCAGCAAGTCTTTATTGCCCTGCACCAGCGGCAAGGACGGGTCGTAATCTTCCGTGAATTTAACATGCTCGCCAAAGCCAGAGCTGGCCAGCAAGCGCACATGGCCCAGCACCGCATGGACGTTTACCCCGTCCTCCATATTGGCATGGGTTTCGGTAAATTGCTCGAACTGGTCAACCAATCCAGCGATGCGGTCGGTCTCATCGCAAATCAATTGCGTGAGCTCGACGTTTTCGGGGCTGGCATCGCTTTCCAATAATTGCGCCGCGCCTTTAATGCCAGACAGCGGATTTTTTATCTCATGCGCCAACATCGCCGACATGGCCGACACCGAACGCGCCGCGCCCCGATGGGTCAGCTGGCGGTCCATATGCTGGGCAATCGAGCGCGGCTGCACCACCACCAGCGCTTGCCAGTCGCGGCCCCCGCCGCTTGCGACATCCGAAGGCGAAACATGCAAATCGACAATGCGGTCGCTGCTGGTACTGCCCCCATAAAGGTCGCCCGAAGTGGGCGCGCCGAGGTCGATGCCATATTCATTAAAGCTCACCCGATGGTCCAAACAGCGCTCGATGAGCCCGACCACTGGACTGCCAAAAGGCATGACCCGCTCGACATGTTGCCGCCGCAATATCGACAGGCCCACGCCAAAAAACTCCTGTGCCGCAAAATTGGCATAAGTGACAAACCGATTGGCGCCAATGGCCAATACCGGCTGGGGAAGCGCATCGAGAATGCGTTTTTCATCCGCCCCTAGATTTCCCTTGAGATTTCCCTTGAGGTTTCCCGCGAGATTTCCCGCGCCCTCTGGTGACGTCGATAAGGCCATTACGCTGCCTCCTGTTGGGCTTGTTGGATTTGGGTTTCATACATTTCTTGCATCGCCGCCAAAACCACCTGCGGATTATGCGAACGGCAAATCTGCGCCCGCATCTCGCGCCCTGCTTGGACGCCCATAAAACTTTCGATGAAGCCCGCAATATGTTTGCGCCCCACTCGAACCCCTAAATAATCGCCGTAGAGGGCCAAACAAGCGGCGTACCAATCTTGGAAAATCTGCCATTGCGCCTTGCGGCACGGGTCGGGTGCCCATGTGCCGTGGTCGAGATAGCCCGCGATTTGACCCAGCAACCAAGGCCGCCCAACCGCCGCACGGCCCACCATAACCCCCGCCGCCCCCGAGGCTTCAAGCGCGGCTTTCGCCGTCTCGCCATCGATAATATCGCCATTGACGAGAACCGGAATATCGACCGCCGAAACCGTCTCGGCGATGGCCTGCCAATTGGCTTTGCCTTTATAAAACTGGCAACGCGTGCGCCCATGCACGGTAATCATCTGCACGCCGAGCCCTTGCGCCACGCAGGCCAAATGCGGCGCGTTCAAACTATCGTCATCCCAGCCCAGTCGCATTTTCAAAGTCACGGGTTTGGAGCTGCCCTCGCAGGTGGCAGCGATAATGCTCTCGGCCAAAGCCTCGTCGCGCATCAAGGCCGAGCCCGAAAGCCCGCCAGTGACTTGGCGCGACGGGCAGCCCATATTAATGTCCACAATATCAGCGCCCGCCTCGCAGGCCAGTTTCGCGCCTTCGCGCATCCAATGCGGATCGCGCCCAGCCAATTGCAACATGAAAGGCGTGAGCCCCGCCCCTTCGGCGCGCAATAACACATCGGGGCGCGCCTTTACCCATTCCTCGCTGGCCACCATTTCAGACACCACTTGCGCCGAGCTGACTTTCGACACGCATTGGCGAAACGCTAAATCCGTGACCCCCGACATGGGCGCCAGCAAAACGCGGCTGTTCAAAATCGTGCTGCCAAGGGAAATGGTCATTATTTGGGCATAACTTTCAAGTTTCAAAGATTGCCTAAAATGCGGGCAAAACCTGCCAAAAGCAAGAATATAAATCGCAAAATGGTTTGAATAAGTGTAAAACAGTCCCCATGAGTACCGTTAATACGAACGCCGCCTTGATTGTTGCCGCCGGACGTGGACATCGTGCTGGCGAAGGCTTGCCGAAACAATACCGCCGTTTACCAGGCGGCAATGGCGAGACCGTTCTATCGGCGACGCTCAAAGCTTTTGCCCATCACAAAGAAATAGACAGGCTTTGCGTGGTCATTCATCCAGATGATGTAGAACTATACAATCAGAGCCTTAACTATCTCAATTGTATTGATAATATAACCTTCGTATACGGCGGCGAAACGCGTCAGATATCGGTGTTTCATGGCTTACAAGAGCTTTCGAAAACGCCGCCCAAACAAGTACTCATCCATGACGGCGCGCGCCCCTATGTGAGCCCAGAGCTTATCTCGCGCTGCCTCACAGGTCTGGGGTCGGCGGCGGGCGCCATTCCCGCCCTTGAGGTTAGCGACACGCTGAAGCGGGCGGACAAGGGCACGATTACCGAAACCGTTTCGCGCGATGGCCTATGGCGGGCGCAAACCCCGCAAGCTTTTCGGTTTGACGCCATCCTCGCGGCCCACGCCAAAGCCCCGAATTTACCGCAGCTGACCGATGATGCGGCGATTGCCGAATTGGCTGGCCTGCCGCTGGCCATTGTGGCGGGCGAGGCGCGCAATGTTAAACTAACCCGCCCGGAAGACTTTGCCGCCCCGACGCGCCAGTGGCTGCCGCGCACGGGCAGTGGTTTCGACGTGCATAAATTGGGCGAGGCAGGCAGTGCGGAGACGATTATGCTTAGCGGCGTGACAGTGGCGCACAACCGCGCCCTCCTCGGCCATAGCGACGCTGATGTGGCGCTTCATGCGGTTACCGACGCCCTCTTGGGGGCTTTGGCGCAAGGCGATATTGGCGACCATTTCCCGCCATCCGACGCGGCGCATAAAGACCGCCCCTCTCGAGATTTTTTAGCCCATGCCGTCAAGCTGGCCGAGCAAGCCATGGCGCAGCTCACCCACATCGATTTAACGATTATCTGCGAGCAGCCGAAAATCGCGCCTTATCGCGAGGCCATGCGCGCAAAAATCAGCGAGATTACCGGCCTCGATATCGCCAGTGTCTCGGTAAAGGCCACCACAACCGAGGGGCTTGGGTTTACCGGTCGCGGCGAAGGCATTGCCGCCCAATCGACGCTCACCCTATTGCTTCCTGACGATGGCGGAGAAAAGGGGGTCTTATGATGTTTCATAAACTTCCGACGCATTTGAAACCGACGTCCTCGGCGGCACTGATTGCCACGTTTTTTGGCAGCGGCCTGTTAAAACCCGCCTCTGGCACTTGGGGCACGCTGGCCGCGCTTTACCCAGGCTTTCTGATTGCCGATTATTTTGGCGCCTATGGTTTGCTCGCCGCCGCCGCCCTGGCCTATGGGCTCGGCCATTGGGCCAGCACGCAATGGATCGCGCAATCGGTCGACAAAGACCCCTCGCCCATCGTCATCGATGAGGTGGTCGGCATGTGGCTCACCCTGATGGCCATCAGCGTGCCGATAAATGCCGACCTGTTAACGCCCGGAAATATTCTCTTGGCGTTTGTCCTGTTTCGGATTTTCGACATTCTCAAACCGTGGCCCGTGGCTTGGGCCGATAGCTCGCTGAAAGGCGCCAATGGCATTATGGTCGATGATGTCTTGGCCGGAATATTGGCAGGTCTATTTCTCTTCGCCTTACATTTTAAGTTTCACTAAGATAACCATCTCACTGGGAGCCCCTCATGTTATTCGACAAAAACCTTACCGATAAAGCCAGCCAAGTGCTGAAAACCTGTGGCGAAAAGCACATGCGCGTCGCCACCGCCGAAAGCTGCACGGGCGGGCTTATTTCGGCGCTCTTAACCGAAATTCCGGGCTCCTCTGTGGTTATCGGGCGCAGTTTTGTTACCTATTCCAATCGGGCCAAACATGAGGTTTTGAACGTGCCTGCCGCGCTGTTGCAACAACATGGCGCGGTGTCGGAGGAAGTGGTTTGTGCCATGGCGCAAAATACTTTCGATATGACCAGCGCGCATCTCACCATCGCGGTGTCTGGCATTGCCGGCCCCGGCGGCGGCTCGGCCGAGAAACCTGCTGGCACCGTGCATATGGCCACTTGCACGCAAGGCGGCGTGCATCACGTCCGCCAATCTTTCGGCGATATCGGCCGCACGCAAGTCCGCCTCGCCACTGTCGATGCCGCCATGGATATGTTGCTGGCCCAGCTCTGAGGCTAAATTTCGGTATAAATCTCGCGGGCGCGATCTTCAAAGGCGGCGACGAAACGCTCGACCACTTTGCCCATCATCGGCTGCAAGACGCGGCGCAACAGCGGCACGTTAAACTCGAATTGCAGCTCGAAATGAACCGTGCTGCCGCCCTCTGGTTTGTCGACGAATTGCCATTGATTGAACAAATGACGAAACGGGCCCTTGGCCTGTTTTACCGTCACGCTTAGCGGCGCCTGCCCCATCTCGATGCGGCTGGTATAGGTTTCGCGCAAGAACTTATAGCCAATGGCTAAATCTGCCAGCATATGCGCCGCACTGCGCTCGCGAACTCGGGCGGCTGTGCAATAGGGAATAAATTCATCATATTTATCGACATCGCAAATCAGCTCAAACATCTGCTGCGCGGTGAACGGGCTTTCTCGCGTGAGCTTCATCGATTGCATATCAGCGCGTCTTTTCCTCAGCTTTGGTCTGCTGGGCGACGCGCGCCGCTTTTAGCTTTTCAAAATCAGCATCCGCATGATGCGAGGAGCGCGTGAGCGGCGTCGCGGAAACCATCAAGAAGCCTTTGGCATTGGCAAGCTTGCTGTAGCCGTCAAATTCTTCGGGCGTCACAAAGCGGTCAATCGGGGCGTGTTTGCGGGTCGGCTGCAAATATTGCCCGATGGTAATGAAATCAATCGTGGCCGAGCGCATGTCATCCATCACTTGCATCACTTCCTCGCGCGCCTCGCCAAGCCCAACCATAATGCCCGACTTGGTAAAAATATCTGGGTCGAGCTGTTTGACGCGCTGCAATAAATTCAGCGAATGGAAATAGCGCGCCCCCGGTCGAATGGACAAATAAAGCCGCGGCACGGTTTCCAAATTATGATTGAAGACATCGGGCTTGGCCGCAACAACCACCTCGAGGGCACCCTCTTTGCGCAGAAAATCGGGCGTCAATATTTCCACCGTCGTGCCCGCCGACGCCGCTCGAATGGCGTGGATGGTATCGGCAAAATGTTGCGCCCCGCCATCGGCTAGGTCATCGCGGTCCACCGAGGTAATCACCACATGGTTCAACCCGAGTTTCGCCACCGCATCGCCCACGCGGGCGGGTTCTTGGCCATCCACGGCCAGCGGCACGCCGGTGCTGACATTGCAAAACGCACAGGCGCGGGTGCAAATCTCGCCTAAAATCATAAAGGTGGCATGTTTTTGCGACCAGCATTCGCCGATATTCGGGCAAGCGGCCTCTTCGCACACGGTGACCAGATTATGCTCTTTCACAATCGCCTTGGTTTCGGCATAGACGGGCGAGCCCGGGGCTTTGGCGCGAATCCATTTGGGTTTGCGCAAAATGGCGCTATCCGGATTTTTCGCTTTTTCCGGATGGCGCGCCTTGGCTGGCTTTTTCGGGTCGTCCGATAGAGTATCAATCACCACAGTCATAAGCTTTATATAAGCCAAATGCCCGCATAAGAACAGGCGCGAATATCACGCCAGACCCGACTGGCAGGGCAAAACATTTAAAACTCACGAGATATGGAGGCTTAAGGGGCGGACGGCAGGTTGAAAATAACCGTCTCATCGGGGCGCGTTAATCCCAAGACGCGGCGGGCGCGCTCGTCTAAAAAATCGTGGTCCAAACTCTCGTTCGACAGTCGATAGACTTGTTTTTGCAGCGCATCATTTTTGTTTTCCAAAGCGGCTAAGTCGGCGCGGCGTTCTATCAGGTCGCGCTCTAACTGCATCCATCCGCTGAGCCCCCGCTCGCCTTTTAGGGCTTGGCTGGAAAGACCCAAAATCATCAAAAGCAACATGCCCGGAAACAATAGCTGCCGCAGACGGAACGGTTCTTGCCCGACGGTGTGGCTCGACAGCCCAGAAGTTACAAAACGAATCATAGCAGCACGGAATCATGATTTGATTCTCTGGGTCAAGCACAAACTGATTCGTTTGTTATTTTTCAAGTGCTTAGCGCCCACTTGTGCTGGCTTTGGGACAATGATAGCGTTTCGCCATGAAACACGGGCTACGAACTTCTTTTGCCATCACCTGCCTGCTGCTTTTGCAGCTTGCCGTGGTGCATGAGTTTCACCATGACGCAAATCCTTATACCAACCCGCCAAGCCAAACGACGACCCATGCCGATAGCCAATGTCTGCTGAGCGATACGGCCACGGGCTTTATGCCTTTCGGTGCGCTGGCACTTTGCCCGCCGCCCTATGCTGCCAGTGTCTCCAGCGTTGGCCGCCTGAGTTTTCAGAGATTAAAATACCTAACCCCTTTAACGAGAGCTCCGCCTATCCGTGTTGGATGATTTCATTTTCAACAAAATCAAATTTAAGGATAGTTACAATGAGAGTTCAGTTATGGATTGCCCTTGCTTCCACGATGAGTGGCACCTCGGCCCTTGCTCAAGCAACACAGGCACAATCACCCCCCAAGAATATCGACGAAGTCGTGGTCTTGGGTTCCGCTTTTCAAAAATCAACCACCGATATTATTTCCACCACGGAAGTTTTATCGCAGGATAAATTGCGCGCCAAAATGGATCTGCCGCTTGGCGATGTCTTGTCGCATTTGCCTGGCGTCAGCAGTGCAAATCATGGGCCTGCGGTTTCTCGGCCGATTATTCGCGGGGCCAGCGGCTATCGCATTGCGGTGCTCAATGATGCCATGCCCGTGGGCGATATCTCCGCGACGGGCAATGACCATGCCAATGCGCTGCAATTGTTCGACAGCCAACGCCTCGAGGTTTTGAAAGGCCCGTCGGCGCTGCGCTACGGCCCCTATGCCGCAACCGGCGTGGTGCAAAACTTCAGCCGCCATATGGAGGCGCCCAAAGAAGAGGCGCAATCGCATGTCTATCTAGGCTATGGCAGCGCGGCAGATGAAACCCTGGGTGCCGCCTATCATCGCTTCGGCCAATATGCGATTTCTGGTTTCTCGCAAAATAGCGATGAAATTCGCATTCCCACCCATGCCGAAAGCGCGCGTCAACTCGCCGCCGAAGGCGAAACCGCCGAGGACAAAGCCCAAGATGCCGCCAATACTTCGACGCGAAGCCATGGCATGACCGGCTCCGCCGTCTTCGGCACGCAAGCGACCCAACTCAACCTACGGGTCGAAAACCTAGACATGCACTACGGCGTCCCCGGTCATGCGCATGAAGAAGAGCACGATGAGGATGACGAGGAAGAAGAAGAGCATGGCAGCGAAGCGGTTCGCATTGAGCTCGATAGCCAAACCCTGCAAGCGCGTCTGACGCATCGGCCAAATGGCCAAGCCGTCGATCGTTTGCAAGCCGATGTGTCGCTGGTTCGCTATGCCCAAGACGAGATGGAAGGCGCCAGTCTCGGCACGCAATTTGAGCAAGACAGTCTCAACTTGCGGCTGGAAGCGAGCAAAGATTTTGCCGATTGGCAAAGCCTCTTTGGCCTCAGCCTGCAGCAAGTCGATTTAACCACGGCTGGCGACGAAGCGTTTTTGCCAAGCAGCGACAGCCAGCAAATTGGCGTGTTCGGCTTTGCCACACGCAGCCAAAACAATTGGGTGCAAGAATATGCCTTGCGGTTTGACCAAGCCGAAGCGGAAAAATCTACCGGGACAAAAATCTCGCATGATTTAACCAATGCCTCTTTTGGCATCGGCTATACTGGGTTTGCCAATAGCTTAATCGGCGGCTCGGCCTCTCACGCGCAGCGCGCACCCGCAAGAGTCGAGTTATTTGCCAACGGCGTGCATGTGGCCGCCGACCGACAAGAAACCGGCGACGCCGCATTGAAACGCGAAACCGCTTTGGCGACAGAGCTTTATATTCGCCGTCAATGGGACACCACCAGTGCCCGCGCTAGCGTGTTTCACAATGACTATGAGGACTTCATTTACCTGCACCTCACAAATGGCAATGTCGACCCGAAAACCTATGCCTATCGCCAAGAGGATGCGACGCTGCGGGGGCTAGAACTGCAAGCCTCCACACGCCTCACGGTGCTAGCGGCGACATGGGATGCCACTTTGGGCGTCACTCGCACGCAGGCCAAATTGGCCAATGGGCAGCGCGTGCGCTCCATTCCGCCAACCCAAATAAACTTGGGTCTGGCGGCCGATTATCCAAGCTTCCGCTTGGCGGTGGATGTCGAACATGCCAATCAGCAGAGCAAACTTGCAGCCGGCGAATTGGCGAGCGATGCGTTTACCAAGCTGAATATTTCGGCCCGCTGGCCCGTGCCACAAACGCCGAGCTTGGTGGTCACAGCCGCGCTTCGCAATGCCACCGATGAAGAAGTGCGCCATCACACAAGCGACCTGAAAGACTTGCTGCCAGAGGCCGGAAGAGACTTGCGCCTCTCGCTGGATTATCGCTTCTAAAAACCAAAAAGCCGCGCCCCTAAAGGAAGAGGCGCGGCTTTTTATTTTTGTCCGACAGACTTTATTTCAAAATCGATTTGCCCGGATAGACCGCCGCATCGCCCAAACTCTCTTCGATGCGGATGAGCTGATTGTATTTCGCCAACCGGTCAGAGCGCGCCAAAGAGCCGGTTTTAATCTGGCCACAATTGGTCGCCACGGCCAAATCGGCAATCGTGGCATCTTCGGTTTCGCCCGAGCGATGCGACATCACGGCGGTGAAAGACGCTTTATGCGCCATCTCAACCGCTTGCAAAGTTTCTGCCAAAGTGCCGATTTGATTGACTTTCACCAAAATCGAATTGGCGATGCCCTCTTCAATGCCACGCGACAGACGCGTCGGATTGGTGACGAATAAATCATCGCCAACCAATTGCACTTTATCGCCAATGGCATCGGTCAGCGCTTTCCAACCGTCCCAATCGTTTTCATCCATGCCATCTTCAATCGAGGCAATCGGGAAACGCGCGCACAAGTCGGCCCAATAGGCCGCCATTTCGCCCGCGTCGAGTTTCTTGCCTTCGCCGGCCAAATGATAGACCCCGTCTTCACAAAATTCCGTGGCCGCCGCATCGAGCGCCAAATGAATATCTTCGCCCGGCTTATACCCCGCCTTCTCAATGGCTTTCATCACATAACCAAGCGCGGCATCGGTCGAGGCAAGGTTTGGCGCGAAGCCACCCTCGTCGCCCACACCGGTGGCCAGATTGTCTTCGATGAGCAAGCCTTTGAGCGTATGAAACACTTCCGCCCCCATGCGCACGGCCTCTTTAATACTGGTCGCCGCGACGGGCATAATCATGAATTCTTGCACGTCAATCGGGTTGTCCGCATGGGCCCCGCCATTGACGATATTCATCATGGGCACTGGCAAAGTGTTGGCATTGGCGCCGCCGATATAGCGCCATAAAGGCGTGCCTTGGCTGTCGGCCGCGGCTTTGGCCACGGCCATGGAAACGCCCAAAATAGCATTGGCGCCAAGGCGCGATTTATTTTCTGTGCCGTCGAGCGTCAACATGGCTTGGTCGATGTGCAATTGCTCGCTGGCATCTAGCCCGCAAAGGGCGGAAAAAATTTCGCCATTGACCGCGTCCACGGCCTGTAAAACGCCCTTGCCCATATAGCGCGAGGCATCGCCATCGCGCAGCTCCACCGCCTCATATTGTCCGGTCGAAGCGCCCGAGGGTACGGCAGCGCGGCCAAAGCCGCCATCGTCGAGCCAGACATCGACTTCGACGGTTGGGTTGCCGCGGCTGTCGAGAATTTCGCGCGCGATAATGTCAAGAATGGCAGTCATATTGGCCTCATAAGTAAGTATGAATTTGCTTTTGGTGTAGCGTGTTTCCAGCTTTCTTGCAAATCCGTCCGCGCCCCCCAAAGCTGGCCTCTTGACGAAAGCAATAGAGTTCGGTCTAAGGTCAGGCATGAAGGAGACAGCAACAGCTTTGGTGTTATTTTCTGGCGGGCAAGATTCGACCGCCTGTTTGGCCTATGCGCTGGATAATTTTGCCCATGTCGAAACGCTGGGTTTCGACTACGGCCAAACCCATCGCATCGAGCTGGATTGCCGCGACCGCCTGCGCCAAGAGATTGCCAAAATAAATGACTGGGGCCCGCGCCTGGGCGACGACCACACATTGGCGCTGCCCGCGCTGGCCGAAATCGGCGGCACCGCCCTCATCGCCTCGGATAGCGATAGTGATGACATGAAGAAAATGAAAAACAATCTGCCCGCGACTTTCGTGCCCGGGCGTAATTTATTGTTCCTCACCTATGCCGCCACGCTGGCCTATCGGCGGGGGCTGAGCGTGCTGGTGGGCGGCATGTGCGAGACGGATTATTCGGGCTATCCCGATTGCCGCCGCGATACGCTGGATGCGCTGGAGGCCTCGCTGAACCTTGGCATGGAAAGCCAGATAACCATCGACACGCCGCTGATGCATATCGATAAAGCCGAAACCTGGGAGATGGCGTTTCAATTGGGCGGCGAGGCTTTGGTTGCGCTGACCCTCGAACATAGCCACACCTGCTATCGCGGCGAACGCGAACAGCGCCACGACTGGGGCTATGGCTGCAACGATTGCCCGGCCTGCGACTTGCGCGCCGCAGGCTTCCAAAAATGGAGCGCCGCATGACCTATAGCGTCAAAGAAATGTTTTACACCCTGCAAGGCGAAGGCGCGCAAAGCGGTCGCCCCGCCGTGTTTTGCCGTTTCTCTGGCTGCAATCTTTGGTCGGGGCTCGAAAAAGACCGCGCCACCGCGCAATGCAATTTTTGCGACACAGACTTCATCGGCACCAATGGCCAAAACGGCGGCAAATTCGACAGTGCCGAACCCCTAGCCGAAGCGATTGCCAGCCTCTGGCCCGAAGACCCGCCCAGCGCCGATGCCTATATCGTCTTTACCGGCGGCGAGCCTTGTCTGCAATTAGACACGCCCCTGCTCGAGGCCTTAAACGCGCGCGGCTTTGAATGCGCCGTGGAAACCAATGGCACGCTCGAGGTGCCCGAAGGTGTCGACTGGATTTGCGTCAGCCCCAAACCGCAGACCGAGCTGAAACAAACCCGCGGCCATGAGCTTAAATTCGTCTATCCGCAAGAGACGCTATCACCCGACCAATTCGCGGAATTGGATTTTGAAAATTTTTACCTGCAACCGATGGACACCGGCGAGGCTGAAACCAGCTGGCACAATGTGCAGGCGGCGATTGCTTATTGCCTGCAAAATCCGCAATGGCGGGTAAGCTTGCAGACCCATAAAATTGTCGGTCTGGACTAGAGCCCAATTGACCCGATTTGCGTAATCGGGCATAAGCGGGGCATGAAATTATCACGCGAATTCACTTTTGATGCTGCCCACAGCCTTGGCCATTATCCGGCAGGCCACGCCAATACGCGCGTGCATGGGCACAGTTTTCGCGCCCGCGTTACCGTGGAAGGCCTGCCAGATGACCATGGCCAAATCGTCGATTTAGAAAAAATGGGCGCCGCCTTGAAAGATATGCAGGCGCGCCTCGACCATCAAATGCTCAACGAAATTGAGGGGCTGCACCAGCCAACCTTAGAAAACCTTTGCCTGTGGATTTGGGAAAACTTACGCCAGCCCCTGCCACAAATTTGCGCCGTGGAAGTGTTTCGCGATAGCCTCGGCCAATCGTGCTTGTATCAGGGGAGCCAACATGTCGACTAAAGGAAGCGATGCCAGCGGCGCCACCCTGCTGGGCCAACAAAGCAGCCTGCCCAATAGCCCCGACGAAGCGGTGTTAGAGCGCGTGCCGAACCCGCATCTGGATGTGGATTATGTGGCGCGCTTTGCGGTGCCCGAGTTCACCTCTATTTGCCCCGTCACGGGCCAGCCAGATTTCGCCCATGTGGTGATCGATTATGTGCCAGACCAGCATTTGGTAGAGAGCAAAAGTTTCAAACTATTCATGGGCAGCTTTCGCAACCACGGCGCGTTTCACGAAGACTGCACCCTTCTGGTGGCCAAACGGTTGATCAACTGTATGCAACCAAAATGGCTGCGCATCGGCGGCTATTGGTATCCGCGCGGCGGTATTCCGATTGACGTGTTTTGGCAAAGCTCAGAGCCGCCTGCAGGATTATTTATTCCAGACCAAGGTGTGCCGCCGTATCGGGGCAGATAACAAGGGGTGCAAACTATAGTTTGCACCAAAACAAAAAGAAGATTAAGATGGCAAAAGCCACGACGCCGAGAACGGTGACCTATTTCAACCTAAAGGCGTTTCGCGATTGGATAGACGACATTGGCGATCGTCGCGTTGTCGATACTATCCTCCGTCGTCTGAGACAGTTAGAAAATGGCAATGAGGGCGATATGAAGTCGCTGGGCGATGGTGTGAGTGAGATGCGTATCCATTTAAGCCCTGGCTATCGAATTTATTTTGCGCGGGCTGGCGATGTGGTGATTATTATTTTGCACAGTGGCACCAAACGGCGACAAATGGCCGACATAAAACAGGCCAAGCAGATATGGTTGGAGATACGAGATGAAGTATAAAGACTTTGGCACCCTCGAAGATTTGGAAGAGCATTATCTAAACAAAAACCTCGACCATATTGACGATTATATTGCCTCTATTTTCGAATTCATGGCAGAGGACGGCGACCTTGAGGCGACGCTCAGCCAATTGCGGACCGTGGTGAAAGTCAAAGGCATGGGCGAAACCGCAGAGCTGATTGGCATGAGCCGACAAGGCTTGCAAAAGGCGCTCTCGCCCAAAGGCAATCCGACGGTGAAAACTTTCAATAAAGTGCTCGGCACACTCGGCTATCGGCTTTCGGTGCGCGCCATTGCGGAGTAGCCCTATCGCGGAAGCTCATTTTCTGCTATCATTTTTTTGCAGTCCAGTGAACGAGACTGCGGGAGCCTAGAAAGTTCCTTACACGAGCCGCAATTTGTTTTGCGTATGTGGCTTGAGCTAGCGCTCAAGCCTTTTTTAATGAATTGCTGTGAAACTGTTCACCTCGCCTACTAGGTCGGGGTGGCAACTCAATAAGGTTTCGACCGAATAGGTTGCGGCCGTTCTCGTGTTCGGTCTTTCTAGCCCCCGACACCAAGGCGACTTGGTGTCGGCAAGCTAGGAGAGAAGAGCCAATTATGAGCCAAGAACAAAACCATTTATTGCCGCCTTCGGTATCTGAAAACATCCGTCATAATTTATGGATTTACCGAACCTATCAAAACCAAACCCGCAAAGAGCTGGCCGACGCCAATTTGCGCTCGGGCGTTTTGCGCGCCTATGAATATGGCTTCCGTCCGGTCTCGCCTGCCCATCTGGCGCTCATCGCCGAGCGTTTGGCGGTGCCGGAAGAAGTGCTATCGGCGCCGCCCAATTTCGCGCTGCTGCTCGACTGGCAAACGCGGCGCATCGTGGAATATTACCGCGCGATGAACGACGAACAGCGCCACGCCCTCAAGCGTTTGATGATGCATATGTGAGCTAAATATCGCTCGGCATGGTTTCGGAAAACAGAAAAGCATAATCTGCGTGCCGGCGAATTTCTGGCGCAATGGGTCTGTCGTCGAGCTTGGAAACTACGGCAAGACCAGACGCCCAATTCAAATAGCTGAGCGCGAAACCGTCCATGGCTTCGAGCGCGGCCAGCAAAGCCTCGACGCGCGGCTGATGGTTTTTCGGCCAGTTATCTTGCGGCAATAAATCGTCGATAAGATAAAGCCCGTTCGGTGCCAGCGCCTCCAGCGCGACATCCAAATGGCTGAACTTGCCGGGCCAAGCATCGGCGAAAATAAAGTCATAGCTGTTCGGCTGGCAGGCTTTCAAAAACGCGCCCGCATCGGCCACCTCGAGCTGCACCCGCGCCTCATTAATCACCTGCGCCGCCACGGCAGAACATTTGGCATCGATATCGACGCTCACCAAATGCGCGTCCTCGGCCAGCGCTTGGGCGAGAAACAAAGTAGAGAGCCCTGTGCCGGTGCCCAGCTCCAAAACCCGCCGCGAGCCGAGCCCCGCCACCAGCACGGCACAAAAATTAGCGACCTGCAAATCGCAAGACGCAACAAAACCCAGCGCAGAACTAGCCTGCTCAATTCGGGCGATTTGGGGAGCTAGGGTTTGGAGGTAGTTCATTTTTGGTTTTCCTCATCCGGCAGCAGGTCTTGTTGCTTCCACCAAGGAGCAATGATTCTAACGGTCGTTCCGTTGGCATCATCCCCAAAATCGCATTGCCACTCGCCCATAATCGGTAACCAACTATAACGTCCTACTTGAGGCGAGGGTAAATCGCTCGTCAACATTGACTTTCCGCCAACTGAAATAGATGGGGGGCGTTTTTCATTAAAAATAATTTTTCGCCATCCCTCGAAGACCGACGTTTGTTCGACATCCATTTGTGCACTTGAAACATCCGTATATTCAAAAACGACATCAAAGTTGTACAAATAATCGAACCGTGAGCCCTCTAAATTTGCATCAGAAAAATTTGTATTCTCACGCAAATCCGCTACTTCAAAGTCACTACCTTTCAAATGGGCATATTTAAAATTTGTTCCAATGCACTCTGCTCCGGCAAAAATTGAATCTTCAAGCCTCGCAAACATGAAATCAGTTTCTTCAAACTTCGAATTTGAAAAATTGACATCATTGAGGTTCGACTTGCTAAAACTAAAGAAAGAAAAATCGAGGTTACGAAGGTTAAGTCCTCGCAAGTCTAAGCTCTGCAAACTTACTCGTTCATGCCCTTCAGTAGCGGACGCCAGTCTAGTTAAAGCTGCGATGGCTAATTCTAAGTCACGCCTCTGCAACTTATTTTCCTGCAAATCAGGCCACTCATATTTTCTAACATCCAAATCGCCGACAAATGCGGTTTGATCAGAGGTGCGCTCCTCTATAAAAGCCTTTAGAGATTGAATAATGATATAGATTTCCTGACGAGTAAGCTCACGGTCAAGAGCATATTTCTCTAGCAATAGAATTGCCGAACACCTTGTTGCCACACTATCATTTCTAAGCAGTGAGTTCGCATCGGTTACTCTTTTATCGAATGAACTAGCCCTATTCTCTCTCTGTAGTTCTTCGGTTCTCTCATTTTGGAGATTAATAAACTCTGCTTGTTGTTTCTCAAATTCGTCCCTGCTTTCGGCGAGTTTAAGCTCCCTTTGAGCCGCATCTAAGCGCTTGCTTGCCAAAACTAATCCATAAAGCGCGGCCACCCCACCCAAAGCGAACCCCAATGAGCGCGTCGCTTCTCCGTTCCATTCATCACCATATATCCAGAGCCATCTTGTTGCTTTCAAAGTTGCCGAGAATACGAGCAGGAAGGCAACCCAAGACAGAACTTCGCCAATGTTCTTAGCGCAGCATTGCAGTAACAGAGACAACATTCGGTCTACCCATTTAAAAACCCGGTCGAGCCTATCCATCATTCTTCTTCCTCACGTCTCATTGGCTGGACGTGTTGATTGCCTTTAGGTAACAGATATGTTACCTATATCTCAATGGCAATAATAATTGAATATGAAACGAAGTCTGGCAAGTCTCCATTTGGAAAGTGGCTTGGGAAGTTGGATACCACGTTGCGAATAGTCGTAATCGACGCCATTAACCGTTTGGAGTTTGACGCCGAAACTCACGTCAAATTTCTAGGGCAAGACTTGTGGGAAACGAAGCTAACTATCGGAGGCGGTTTGCGCTTGTATTGGACGAAAGATGGCGAACAAATAATCCTACTCTTGGGCGGCGGTAAAAAAGACACCCAAGCCAAAGATATTCAAAACGCCAGATTAAGACGCATAGATTATCTAAAAGGAAAGGATACAGAATGACCCGAAAATATCGACTGTTTGACGACACAGTAAAAGAACATTTTGCTACAGATGCCGAGTTTCGGGTGCAGCTGATTATCCATACCCTCAATTGCTTTCTCGAAGGCGATGCCAAAATGGGGCAGCAGATGCTTCGCAAATATATAAAAACCGATTTGGGCTACAAGCAACTGGAGGAGCTGACGGGGATTTCCGAGAAAAGCCTGAACCGCATGTTCGGGGCAAATGGCAATCCGACAACCCGCAACCTGTTCAAAGTGATAGAAGCCATCAGCAAACACGAACGCATTAAGCTGAACGTCAGTGTCGCCGCCGAATAGGCCCTAAGCCACCGCCTCATGCACGGCTTTTAGCGTGGTCAGAAGGCCGCGCGCGTCGCTTAGGGCTAGGCAGCTGGGCGCATCGCATAGGGCGGCATCTGGGTCTGGATGAAACTCGAGGAAGACGCCGTTGGCGCCCGCCGCAATGGCCGATTTGGCCAAGACAGAAACCCCCTCGCGACGCCCGCCCGTCGACGCCCCTGCGGTGCGTGGGTCGGCACCCGGCAATTGCACCGCGTGGGTGGCGTCCATGGTCACCGGCACGCCGAGTTTTTTCATTTCCGGAATGCCCAACATGTCGACGACCAAATTATTATAGCCAAAGCTGGTGCC
>JABJKE010000019.1 GCA_018660505.1 Rhodobiaceae bacterium
CGAGTGGACTGGAGTGGACAAAAATCGACAAAATCGACAGACTTACGCCAATTTAAGCAAGATTGGCGTAAGAATTGGCGTAATCAACAACTACCTATCGACTGCTTGACGCAGGTAATCTGGCGACAAATGTAGTAAGTTTTTTTCGACTATTATTAATCTTCGACATCCAGTCGCTTAATCTAAAATTAAATTAATTGTTGTGCTCGTGTATGGCGTATTTAATACGCAAGAAGCATTTGGGTCTCCTGAGGGCCCCAAAATTACAACTGTCAGAAATTGCCACTAGTAAAACCTTCATAAGTGTATGAAGTTGTTTCATGTCAATTTCCAAATATTATAATGCATTTGCGTCACTTATTGTCTATCGAGCGTCGCTTCTTACCGATGATCCAGGCCGAGCAGGTTTAAGGCTTCCAGGTATGCAGACAAGCTGGAGGTCTTGGTGCTTTCACTCTCGAGCTCGACGTGATTTTGCTCTGGTCTTGCTAGCGCAGAGAATCTCTGGAGAGGAATACAATCAAAAAAAGTTAGCCTTTGAAATTTCGGTAACTCGAAACACTCTCAAACAAATACTTACAGAAGCTCTTGATTTGGGAATTGCTGAACTGGATGAAAATAATTGTATATCCATTACAGAGCACTTTTTTGAGATTTATAAGTTAAGTTATATAAACGAATGGAGGCTTATAGATTCAGAAAGTGCCTGTTTGCTATCGGAGGCTTTTGACAGCTTATCTACCCGAACGATAACCCTAAGCGTCGAGGACGCAATCGATAAAACACTTGAATTGTCAATTCTATCCAGAGCGGAGAGCGTAAAACAAGACCGCAAGTTAAAAGTTGAGTTGCACTCAAGACCAAAAGAGATGAATTTATCATCTTGGGTTATATCAAATACGTTCAATCGCGATTTGCTTTTATTGCTTATGAGTGCCTCAATATCAGGGGACATGATTAAGATTTCGCAAATTATGCGACGGTTAAATGTTTCTCGCAACTCTGCAAAGCAGTCATTATTCTCAGGCATGGATTCGGGGTTTGTTAAAAAATCTGCTTTAGGCTTTTGTTTCACGGATGAAGCGCTAAGCGCTTATATCGTTTGGCATGAAGAGGTGTTTAAAAGCTACTCAGATGAACTGCTATCAGCTTTTGCAATCTTTCATTCTCAACTCGCTAGAGATAAGTGAGACAAAAAAGCCGGAATGACACGCAGGATGAACGGCTGCGCCATATAGACAAGAAAGTCGAGCAGCTATTCGTGCTATGAAACAAGCACATTGACCGGCTGCTTGATGAAGCGCGGCGCGGTAAAAAGTAATTGGCGTAACGATTGGCGTAACAAACATGCAAGTTATTGTTATTAAATGATAAATGGGTGGTCGAGTAGTTCAGCCCCGACCATAATTAAGTAATAAAAACAAAACCTTATATTTCTATATGTAAATATCACCACTTATTCGCCACTTAGATGTGAAAATTCTCGAAAACAGGGTTTTTTTGTTTTTCCCAGCTAGAGCTCCATTGATGGCACGGCCAATCAAGTGAAGCTAAAGTTCGCTACATTGGAAGAGGCCCAAACCTATGCCGCCTCTAAAGGTATTGCCGCGCGCATCGACAAACCGCATCCGCGCCAAATCTTATTCCGATAATTTTCGCTATGGTCGAGTAGAGAAAATATAAACCTCGAAAGGCCGTTTGGCCGAGCGGTGGGCGTGGAAACTATCGAGGGGCAACCGGCGACAGCCTTTTTAGAAACCGCGCAAAACTGGCTCAAAGGGGCAAGAGCTCTACTTTATCGTCGATTTCTAAACCGGGGCCATGCGCCTCGCGACGGAGCAGGCAATTGGCTTGCGCGAAGACTTGCGTTAAGGCGCTGTCTTGGCGCGGCGAGGTTTGTACGCGCAAGACCCCATTTTCATCTATTTTCCAGGTGCCGCGCAAATAGGTTTCGCGCGCGCCATTGGCCGCAAGCGCATGGCTAAGGCGCGCCGTCATCCAATCTTGCGATGCAGCGGCCCCCATCCATTGCGCCATCAAAGGCTGCAAAAACAGCCGCGCCGTCACCATTGCCGAACTTGGGTTGCCCGGCAGACCGAGCGCCAAATGCGTGTCGCTTTTGGCAAACCAGCAAGGTTTTCCGGGTTTAACGGCAATTTTCTCAAATACGGGCGTAAAACCCAAGCCGTAGAAGACTTGTTTGGCGTAATCATAATCCCCAACGGAGGCGCCGCCAATCGGCACGAGAATATCGGCTTCGGGGAGGCTTTGAACCGCCTCGGCGAACCGCGCGCGATCATCGGGGGTGCGGCAGCTGGCGACGCAAGTGCCGCCCCAAATCTCGACCATGGCGGCCAAAGCGGCACTCAAACTATCGGGTATTTGCGCCGCCCCAAGGGCTTGCCCGGGCGCGACGATTTCATCGCCAGAGGCAATGAAAGCCACGCGCGGCTTGGTTAAAACCGCGAGTTTTGCATAATTGGCATTGGCAATCAGCGCCACATCGGCCGGCGATAATCGTTTGCCGACGGGCAGCAGTAGCTCGCCAGCTTTAAAATCCTGGCCGGCTTTTCGAATATGGCTCGGCTTATCTTGCGGCTGGGTTAATTGTATCCGGTCGCCGTCGCGCTCGGTGTCTTCTTGCAAGATGACATGGGTGACGCCGGGACTGACGGGGGCGCCGGTAAAGATGCGAACCGCTTGCGTGGAGGTAATGGCGGTATCGAAAACCTGTCCGGCAGCGACTTCGCCAATCACCGTGAATTGGGTTTGACCCTCGGCAATCGCCTCGAAGCGGACGCCATAGCCATCCATGGCCGAGACATCGCGAGGCGGCTGAGAGCGTTGGGCGAGAATCGGCTCGGCCAGAATGCGCCCGGCGGCATCGGATAAAGCGACGGTGTCGATTTTTCCCGAAGGCGCCACCCTAGCGATTTCATCCCAAGCCTGTTGAACAGAAATCATGTGGCGTCTCGCAGGTAGTCGCCTGACTTGCCGCCGGTTTTTTCGATCAATTCAATCGACCCAATGCTGGCCGATTTTTCGATCGCCTTGACCATGTCATAGACGGTCAGGCAAGCCACCGACACGGCGGTGAGGGCTTCCATTTCCACGCCAGTGACGCCGTGGCAGCCCACGGTTGCCTCGACCTCAATGCCGGTTTCTTGCGCGGTAAGCGCGAGTTTGACCTTGGTTAAAGGCAGCGGATGGCACAGCGGAATAAGCTCGGAAGTCTTTTTGGCACCCATAATGCCGGCCAATTCAGCGACCGATAGGACGTCGCCTTTGTTGTTTCGCCCTTCGTGGATGACCGCCAAAGTGGCGGCGGAAAGATGCACAAAGCCACGCGCGCGGGCGAGGCGTTGGCTGCTGGATTTGTCGGAAACATCCACCATATGGGCGCGGCCATCGGTATCTACATGGGTCAGTTTATCGCTCATCGAAACCTCTATTTTTCGTCCAGTCGTGGCATTAATTCCACCAGATTGCAGGGCTTGTGCCGGCTGTCGAGTTGTAAGCTTATGACTTTATCCCAACCATCTTTGACCGCGCCATTGGAACCCGGCAAGGCAAAGATAAAGGTGTTTTTCGCCAAACCCGCCACGGCCCGAGATTGCAAAGTCGACAGGCCGACGGATTGAAAACTCACCTGATGAAAAATAACCGAGAAGCCTTCGATGGTTTTTTCAAACAAAGGGGTGATGGCTTCGGGCGTCGTGTCGCGTCCTGTCAGGCCAGTGCCGCCGGTTGAAATCACCACATCAATCTCTTTGTCGTCGATCCAGGTTTGCACTTGCGCGGCGATTTTTTCCTTATCGTCGGTCACAATGCAGCGCGCAGCCAAATGATGGCCCGCCTCGGTGACCCGCTCGGCCAGTAAATGTCCGGAGGTGTCGGTGTCTAGCGTGCGGGTGTCGGAGACGGTCATCACCGCAATGTTTACCGGCGTGAAAGTTAGCTCTTGGTTTATTCCGTGCATATTTCGGTTTCCCATCTTTGCTTATCGGCGAAATCTTGTGTCTTGGGTTCGATCCAAGTTTGGCTAGTGGCGCGAATTTCTTTTTTCCATAGCAGGACATCGGATTTGAGGAAATCCATAACAAACTCGACCGCTTCAAAACTCTCGCGACGGTGGCGAGAGGCGCAGGCCACAAAGACAATCGGTTGGCCCGTTTCCACGCGGCCGACACGGTGAATAATCATAAGTTTCAATAGCGGCCAGCGCGCCTCGGCGGCGCTCGCAATTTTCTCAATCGAGGCCAAACTGGCCTCGGGCATATGGTCGAGAAACAGCGCTTCCACCGGATTATCCCCGCTTTCAGGGCTGACCTGTCCGATAAAACTAGCCACAGCGCCGGCGCTTGGCACGCTTTGGCGAAACGCGGCTGCCGCGGCATCGACATCGAAGGGCGTGTCGGCCAAACGAACGCAGCGATCGCTCATCCGCCGCTAACCATGGGAATAATCGCAATATCGAGGGCGGGCGTGAGCGGCATTTGCCAATCGGCGATCTCTTGGTTCAAAACCAACCGCGTGCTGGGGCGCGAAAGCTGTTCGGCCATTTGCGGGTATTGCCGGGCGAGATACTCGCGCAAGGCTTGGCCCGTCGCCAGCTCGTCGGGTGTCTCGGGGAGGCAGCGCTGGCCAGCTAAATCGGCTAAAATCCCGAATAAATTCACCTGCATGACCTAGCCTCCCGTTACCGACATGTGGCGTTGGGTGGCCGGGGCGGCGTCGCTTTTGGTAATTTCGAAGTCATGGCCTTTCGGCTTGGCAAGGAGCGCCTCATCTAATTTTTCTTGCAGCACAGTCTCATCGAAACTTTGGATGGCTTGGCGTAAATCCATTTTGCCGTCCTGGCCCAAACAAGTGTAAATCTCGCCTGTGCAAGTCACCCGCACCCGATTGCATCCGGCACAAAAATTATTGGTTAAGGGGGTAATAAACCCGACGTGGCGTCCGGTCTCGGGCCGTAAGAAATAAGTTGCTGGCCCGCCTGTGCGATGGTCGCTCGGTTGCATGGCCAGACGCTGGACCAATTTTTCTTGCAGCGGCAACAGCGGCATATATTGCTCGAACCTATCTTCGTCGATAAAGCCCATGGGCATGGTTTCAATAATCGAAATATCCATACCGCGCTGATGCGCCCAATCAATTAAGTGTGGCAGCTCGGCTTGATTGTAATTTTTCAAAGCCACGGTGTTTATTTTAACTTTCAGCCCGGCCTCCAAAGCGGCGTCAATGCCGGCCAGCGTATCGTGCAGGGCGTCGCGGCGCGTCAGGCGCGCGAAAGTATCTTTATCCAGCGTGTCGAGGGAGACATTAACGCGGCGCACCCCACACTCGACCAAAGCGGTCGCATGTTTGGGTAATTGCGTGGCATTGCTGGTCAGGGTTAGCTCTTGCAGGCCGCTGTTGTCGAGAAGCTGGCCCAAGCCGGCGATCAACTGCATGACATCTTTACGGACCAAAGGTTCGCCGCCAGAAATTCTAATCTTATGGACGCCGCGACGAATAAATGCCTCACACAGAAATTGCAATTCTTCATAGCTCAGCAAATCCGATTTGGGCAGGAATTGCATTTTATTGGACATGCAATATTGGCAACGCAAATCGCAGCGGTCGGTAACCGACAAACGCAAATAAGTAACCTGTCGGCCAAAACTATCTTGAAGCGGGGGGAATTGGGCCATGGGCTTTAGTATACCTGCCAAAGAAGTCGTAAGGCGACAAAAATTATCAAACACGCGGTGCCTTGGCGCATTCGCTTGTGTGAAACACGCTCCAACAGAACCCGGCCGCCCAACAGGCCGCCAATCGCCACGGCGACAAGCAAAGGCGCCGAAACCGAAAGGATGTCGGGCACGACCGTCGGCCCATGTTTGGCCAATTGACCAGCCAAGCCAGCCACCGAGTTAACTAGAATAAAAACACTGCACAGCGAGGCGATGTCTTTGGCCCAGCGCAGACGAAACAAAATGGGCGCCAGAAATATGCCGCCGCCAATGCCCACCATGCCCGACAGCAAACCAAGCCCAGCGCCAACACCAAGCGCGATGGCGGTCTGGTGTTGGGTATTGTCGGCGGCTGGCTTGGTTTGCGATAGCAAAAGCTGCAAGCCGGCCAGCAATAAACTCACCGCCAATAGCGTCAGATAAGTGGCGTCGCGCAATGGCACCAGCCCGCCAAGGAAAGCCATGGGAACCGAGGCGATAAAAAACGGCAAGGCGGCGCGCCAGTCAAAGCCGCGTCGATAGATGGCCAACCAACTGCCGATGGCGACCACGGTGATGTTGCACAGCAGTGCCATCATCGGAATGCGCCAGACTTGGGTATCGCTCATCGCCAGCAGCGCCGTATAGGTCGAGCCGCCGCCAAAGCCGACCATCGCATAGAGAAGCGCCGTCAGAAAAAACCATAAAGGCAAACCAGGTAAGAGGGCTACCATGCGGCTTGGCTCGCTGTCAGGTCTTGGCGGGTGTCGACATCGAACAAACAGCCTGCGTCATCGACCGCGACGTCGGCCACAGTGGGGCAGGCGGCAATAATCGAGCGTCCGCCAGTGTCCATTTTCAACTGCGCAAGGGCAGCAAAATGGCGCGCGGCGAACAGGCGGGGATGGCCGCGTGTGCCCGCATGGCTTGGCAGAACAATCGAGGCGCCCGTGTCGTCGATGGCATGATATATTTTTTCTAGGGTCGAGCTTTGCAATCGCGGCATGTCGGCGAGGCCGATGAGCACATGGCTGGCGTTTTGCAGCACAGCCATGCCACAAGCGATGGAACCGCCCATGCCATTTTCGGGCTGCGGATTGATGCAAATCTCAAAACCTGCCGCCAAGCAAGACGCGCTGACTTGGCTATGGGGCGACGTGACGGCAATCTTTTGGCTCAGCCAGGGAGCCTCTTGATAGGGCGCCAGCGCGCTATCGATGAGCGTGCCGGATGCGCCACAATCGGCCAGCAGTTTATCGCTGTCTCCAAACCGGCGCGACAGGCCGGCGGCGAGAAACAGCACGGCGATTTTGCAAGGCGGTGTCATGCTTTGCGACGCCTTTCGATGAGTTGCGCCAGAATAGAAATGCTGATTTCAGCCGGGTCCGTGGCGCCAATATCCAGCCCGATGGGGCCAGAAATATCGCTAAACGGTCGCTTTGTTGGGGTTTGCGCCAAATGCGCTTGTCGTTGTGCATGGGTCTTTCGGCTCCCCAAAGCGCCAATGAAAGACGCCTTGGAATTTAACGCCGCCTGCAGCGCTGCAAGCTCTAAATCATGTTGATGAAACAGGGTGAGGACGGCCGAATGGGCATCAAACGCCGTCGGATCAAAGCGCGATTGATGGGTCATGTTGGCGACTTCCATCCCTTGCGATTTTAAAACCTCTAAAGCGGCGGCATCGGGGCTATGGGCGATTATTTTATAGCCAGCGAGCTGCGCAATTTGCGCGAACTGGAGCAATTGCTGTCCGGCCCCAAAGACATGCAGGCGATAATCGGGCGGATAGGCGATGGATTTATGTGTGGGCGCGTCCTCGACGCAGATATCGGCCATTGCGTCATAGCGCACATAGGCGATTTGGCGGGTCTCGTGTAGCTGCAGCGCCGCCTGGGTCATCTCGCGAATGCCACGGGTGGAGATGAAAACATCCAAGCCCGAGCCGCACGGCAGCACGATATCTAAATAGGGGCTGTCTTTGCCATAGCGGATGGTGTGATGTGTGTCAGTGTCTATAGCTTTTATCGCTTCGGCGATGATGGCTTCTTCGGCGCAGCCGGAAGAAATCATGCCGACGCTGCGGCCATCTTCGGCGACGCCGATTTGCGCCCCAATTGGCCGAGGGCTAGAGCCATCGACCCCGATTAAAACCGCCAAAGCGGTCTTCAAGCCTTGGGCCTGCCAGTCCGCTAAATGTGCGAAGACATTGGTGTCAAAGAGATTGCGCGTCATGCTTCCGCCGTTTGCTATAAAGCCAGCCTTTACTGTGACTTATAATCGTAAATCACGCCACGCATAACGTGGGGCAAGGTAACTTGGCTGGATATCTTTTTGTGGTTGGCGTCGGCGTTATAGGCGGCCAAAGCGGCTTCGTCCTTAAAGGTCATGGTAAAGGCGAGGGTAAAACTATCGTCGACCACTTTGCGCTCGCTCTCTATCGGCGTGCCGACCAGAACTTGTTCGACCATGGGAAGGGTTTCGAAACTTTTGGTGTTGCGGATAATTTCCGCCACTTTGCTGTCCGGCGTGCCCGGTTTCATCCAGAAGATGACCGTATGGTAAACGCTCGCAGGTTCTTGCGCTTGGCCAGGGGACATTGCGACGCTTGTCAGCAGCACGCTACTGAGCCACAAAGTTTTAACAAATAGACGAGGGCGTAGGGTCATTTTTGGGTTCCTTTCGGCTCTACCGGCCAGACTTCGTGCAAAACCTTGAGGGCGGTCATGCCCACGGGCCAGCCAGCGTAATGCACTTGATGGGCAATGGCTGCCTCTAGTCGCGCGCGCGGCACGCCGACGTTTTTGGCGCCAACAAAATGTAAGCGCATTTCGGCTTCTCGGTTCAACGCAATCAAGGTGACGCAGGTTAAATACGAGCGCTCTTGCAAGCTCATATCGGTGCCTTGCCACACCTCGCCGAACAAATGCTCGACGGTATATTTGCCGAATTTAGCCGGCAAAGGCACTGAGCCCGCCGAGGTTCCGGCCAGCAATTTTGTAACCAACTGCATGCCTTTGGCCTGTTTTTCGGCACTGGTTGGCTGTTTGGCCATGGCCGAGAGGCCGCTTGAGACAACAAGCCCAAGGGTAAGACAAAGGCTTAATCCGGTGGTTTTTAATAGGTAATGCAACATTATAAAATCCTCAACTCGATTTGATATCTTCATAAGAAATGGGTAGGCGCAGAGCCCGAAAGCCGCTCGCTTGACGCACCGCATTGGCAATCGCTGGCACGCCAGCAATAATCGCAACCTCGCCAGCCCCCGCCGGAGGAATGCTGGGTTGGTCGATAATATCCATATCAACACTCGGCATATCCGACATGCGCGCCACGGTGTAATTGTCAAAGTTAGAGCTTTGAATGGTGTCCTCGCCCACTTCCAATCGCTCCAGCAAAGCCATGCCGACGCTCCACGCCAGATTGCTTTCCATTTGCGCCTTCAATTGGCCCGGGTTAACCGCAAGGCCGACGTCCTCAACACAACACATATGCTCGACTTTGATGGTTTGGGTTTGCGCGTCGATGTATACATCGGCACTGGCCGCGACAAAACAGCGATGCTCGTAAATGCCGCAAGCAAAGCCTCGCCCATAGCCTTTACCTTTTGGCAGGGGACGTTTTTCAGCCAGCTCGCGCACCCGCGACAAGCAGGCTTGCAGACGAGGGTTTTGTTCCCCCATTTGTTGCAAGCGATAGTCGACCGGGTCTTTGTCTAATTGCAAGGCCAGCTCATCCATAGCCGACTCGCGCGCGAAAACCGCGGGTCCGGCATTCAACGAGCGCCATACCCCGAGGTCGACGGGTAAATCGACATCGTTATATTCGACCCGCTTATGCTTCACCGTATAGGGGGTCACCGCGCCGCGCACGACACCCATGTCTTCGCCCAATCGCATAACCGGCAATAACCAACCCGGCAGACGCTCGCGCGCCAAAACAATATGGCCCGTGCTATAGCCATGCCACCAATCGGATAGATTGCCATCGGCATCGGTCGCCAAGCGCAGCCGATGAGCCGAGGCCGGGCGGCTGCGGCTGGTCATAAACTCATCTTCGCGCTTCCATTGCACTTTGACCGGACGCTTTACCGCGCGCGCGAGACGCACCGCATCCATTTCAACCTCATAATGCTCGCGACCGCCAAAGCTGCCGCCCATGCGTTGGGGGTAAACCACCACTTCGTCTTGCGACAATCCAGTGTCGAGAGCGGCCAGCCGTTTTATCGCCCATGGGTCTTGCGTGCCGGTCCAGATTTCGAGGCTCGGCGAGGTGTCGCGAAAACGCGCTATGGCGCTGCGCGGTTCTTGCATGGCATGGCTTTGCACTTGCACATCGAAGCGCAAATCAACAGCCCAATCGGCATCGGGGCGGTGGTTTTCATCCTCGTAAAGATGCTCCAAATCGCCTTCGGCCATATGCGCGTCGACATCCAGGAGGCCATCGAGGGTCTGTTGATCAATCGGTTGTTGCAGTTTCCACGTTGGTTTGATTTTTGCCATGGCGGCATCGACCGCGCTTGGGGTTTTGCACACCACGCCGACGAAATCATCTTCGCGCACTAATTTCACCACGCCCGGCACCGAGCTGACGCCGGCAGTGTCGAGGCTCTCCAGGCGGGCATTTCGAACCGGAGGCTTAATGGCGCGACCGTATAAAACATCTGGCATGGCAATGTCGCCAGCGTAAATCGGTGCGCCGGTAACCAAAGCCTGCATGTCGAAAGGCTTGGCCGCATGCCCGACTTGTTTCTTTTTGCGTTTCGCATCGTAAGTATAAAGCGCGGGCAGGGGTTGGGTCTCGTCAAACTCGACCAGAGCTGGCGTCGCCTCGACCAAATCGGCATAGGGGATTGTCTCATTGTCCGTGGTTTTAAAGCCGCCCGCATCGTCCAAAATGGCGCTCAAGGGTTGCCCGAGTTTGGCGGCGGCGCGGGCGCGCAAGTTTTCACGCAATGTGGCAGCGGCGACAGCTGTGGGATGCGAAAACACCGTGAGCGACATACTGCCCGCGGTCAACGCAATGGGCGCCACGTCGCTGGTGCTGGGGGTGACGCCGACAATGTCTTTTACCTCAAGGTTGAGTTCTTCGGCGGCAATCTGCGCCAAGCCCGTATTGGCATTCTGGCCCATTTCCATGCGTGGAAAATACATCGAGCAAGTGCCATCGGGGCCAATTTGCAGCCAAGAAACCGCCGACATTTTATCGGGGTAAATAATCGTTGGTGCCACGGTGAGCGCTCGATTTCGAAGGCCATAAAGAACCGTAAGTCCGCCGGCCACCCAGCCGGTGGTGAATAGAAATTTACGACGCGAGAGAATAGCCATTAGCCCACCTCTTGCATAACGGTGGCGGCACTTTTAATCGCTTTGCGAATGCGCTCATAGGTTCCGCAGCGACAAATGTTTGCGCTCATCGCAACATCAATATCTTCGTTGGTGGGGGTCGGGTTGGTTTGCAACAGCGCCAAGGCTTGCATGATTTGGCCCGACTGACAGTAGCCACACTGGGGAACATCTTCGTCCATCCAGGCTTGTTGCAGCGGGTGCAAGTCGCCGTTCGGGGAGGCGAGGCCTTCGATGGTTAAAATATCTTTGTCGGCGACATCGCCAACCGGGGTTAAGCAACTCGATAGCGGCGCGCCATCGACATGCACCACACAGGCGCCGCATTGGCCGATGCCGCAACTATAGCGGGACCCGACAAGACCGAAATGTTCGCGCAAAACGTCTAGCAGGTTTTCGTTCTGCCATTCGCTTGCCACTTGGCGCGAGACGCCGTTCACTTTCAATTGCACAATAAACCCTCCCAGATTAACCATAAGTTTATACGAGACGGTGCGTATTGTCTAGAAAAATAGACGGTAATTTTACTTCAAAGGGCCCAGCGCTTGGGCCACAAGTTTTTGAATATAGGGCGCATCAATGGTTTCAAAACGGATGAGGACTTTGTACCAAACCGCGCCATATAGCTCGTCGATGGTGACATCAATATCGGCATCCTTGGCAAAAAGGGCGTCCTCTTGGGCTTTTTGAAAGGCTTTTCGAATGGTAACGATGCGCGGCAGATAAACCGCTTCGGCCATGCGTTGATAAAGTTTCGGGTCACGATGCGCTTCCGCCAAAATACAAATCGCCGCTTGGCGGCAATCGGTGCGGCTTATAACTTCTCCAAAGGCCAGCATGGAGGTTTCTAAAAACTGGCGCAGCGGCACGCTCTCATCATAGTCAGGCAGGGAGGGCAGCAAGCGGTCGCGCCAGACTTCCAGCACTAAATCGGCGCGCGAGTCCCACCAACGATAAATCGTTTGCTTGCCGACACCGGCCTCACTGGCAACTTTTTCGATCGAAAAATCAATATAGCCAGACGATCCAAGCAGCTTGAGGGTCGCGTTCAAAATGGCCTCATGAGAGCGCGCATTTCGACGGGGGAGTTTGGCTTTTGCCTCGGCGGTCATAGAGTTGAAACCTGTGGTTTTTGCAGATGCCCCAGTTTTATATCTTTGCTTTTGCAATGCAACCGCCAATTAAAGGCCGCTGGACGGGCGTGGCGCGCGCCTTGGGCTGTCGCTTGTGGGATTGCCTATTGCTTCGCCGGACGCGATTGCGATACGTTAATTTGCGTTGAGGAGTAATATGTATGGATATGTGGCAGTGGTTTTCTGAAAATGAAAAAGTATTAAGTGGCATAGCTGCCGCTTTTGTTATTCTGGGCGCCTTTGCCACGGTCGGCAGAAACTTTCTCGTTCAATTGTTTTATAAATCTTCGGGCGGGCGCCGCCTGACGCTTGCCGAGCTGAGTAAGCCGTCGCCGCATCCGGTGCAATTTGCCAATTGCGATGGCGTGAACATTGCCTTCAGCACGCATGGCAAATCGTCCCCAAATTTATTGGTGACACCGGGCATTATTTCCAACCTGCATATTTCCGCCAACCTTCCGCCGCTTCAGCGCACGATGGCGGCTTTGGCGAAATTCAGCCGTGTGATCAATTTTGATAAGCGCGGGCAGGGGCTTTCCGATCCGGTGGCCAATGTGGCGACCATGCAAGAACGGGTGCAAGATATCCATGCTGTCGCCGATGCCTCTGGGGCCGATAAATTTGTTCTGATGGGAATTTCAGAAGGCGGCCCAATGAGCGTCAAATTCGCCGCCGAAAACCCAGACCGGGTTCGTGGGCTCATTTTATTCGGCACAACCCCCAAGTTCACCCGTGCCGATGACTATGCGATTGGACTATCGGACAGTGCGCTTGATTTATTGGGCGAGCAATGGGGGGAAGCGACGGCGCGGGACATATTATTTCCGAGCATCTCACGAGATGTCATCGACGATGACACTTACAAAGGATTTGAAATGCTTTTGTCTGACAAGCGGTCGTTGAAGCAGATTGTCGAATATATGAAGACTTTGGATGTGCGCGAGCTTCTTAAAGAGGTGCAATGTCCAACTTTGGTCATCCATTTTTCTGGCGACTTGGCGGTTCCGGCCCGGATGGGGCGCTATATGGCCGACCGCATTCCCAATGCAGAATATTTAGAAATTGCGGGTGTGGATCATTGCGACTTGGGCTCTGCGCCGGATGCGATTAAGACCATTCAGCGGTTCATGGCTTCGGCCACTTAGGCCGCCCCGCAGCCCCGAATCTAAGACGTCTAAGGCCGTCATGCGTATTTGTTTGGAGACTTGAGTAAATGTTTAATGATTTCTTAGAAAAACATTCAGAGCGTATCGGTATTATTTTCATTATCGTCTCGTTGCTTTTTGTCGGGTATGAGATAAGCGAAAACTCGCGCAGCTCGAAGGCTAGCAATCATTTGGCGTTGATTGACACGGCGATGCGCCTGAACGTCGAGATTATGAAGGACGACCAACTGGCTAAGGTTTTTCAAGACACAATGGACGGGGTTCGCTACCCCATAGGCAAATTGGATAATATGAAGCAAGAGCTTTTGCTGCAGCAATTGTACAATATCTGGGAGGTCGCGTTTTACAATTTCCACAAAGGCCAGCTAGAAGATGATGTCTGGCTTGCGTTCAGAGGATATTTCTCTGAGTATTTATTGCCAAAGTCATATGACTTTTGGGAAAAACACCGGTTCATGTATGGTCCGGCATTCCGCGAGCATGTCGACAGTATTCCGGCCAAAATGTAGATAATGCCCCGGTGGATTCGCCACCCGTTTCGCATGTTTACCGATGTGCTGGGCATGGAACTGGTTGCCCTTTACGAGAGGCACCCGGCTGACTAACAGGCTTTCGCGCCCTTACTTTTCGAACATTGTACGAAAGGTATATCTTCGCCATCCCAAGCCTTTGTTAAAAGCAGAACTGGTAAATGACAGCCTGAAACTTTAAGATACAAGCTCCTTTTGAGATAAACGCAAGTGGGTACGATGAAATTTGCAAATCCGGATATTACCGCTGATGGCGAGGCGCGCGCTTGGGTTGACTTGACCCAGCTGGAAACGCTTTGGCTCAATACAGGCACTTTATGCAATATTCAGTGTGACCATTGTTACATCGAATCTAGCCCGACGAATGATCGGCTGGTGTATCTAACGCTGGCCGATGTGCGGAGCTATTTGGATGAAATTGCAGAGCAGGATTTAGGCACGCAACAAATTGGCATCACCGGCGGCGAGCCCTTCATGAACCCCGATATTATGCCAATCATCGAGTTGATTTTGGAGCGCGGCTTTGAGCTTTTGGTGTTAACCAATGCCATGAAGCCTATGGAGCATAAACGCGAAGCTTTGCTAAACGTGCTGTCGCGCTATGGCAGCCAAATGGTGCTGCGGATTTCGGTCGACCATTTTAGCCAAGCCTTGCATGAAGAGGAACGTGGCGAAAACACATGGGCCCCTATGGTGAAAGGGCTTCAATGGTTGTCCGCCCATGGCTTTGCCATTGATGTTGCAGGCCGCACGCGCTGGAACGATAAAGAAGACGATTTGCGCCATGGGTTTGCCCGGCTTTTTAACTCCTTAGACGTGAGCGTAGATGCCCAAAACCCAAAAGAACTCATGCTGTTTCCCGAGATGGATGAAGGCGCGGAAGTGCCCGAAATCACAACCGATTGCTGGGGCATTTTGAACGTAGACCCGAACGATATGATGTGCGCCACCTCGCGCATGGTGGTGAAGCGCAAAGGGGCCGAAAAACCCACTGTGCTGGCCTGCACTTTACTGCCGTATGAAGAAGAATTTGAAATCGGCACCACGCTGAAGCAAGCCAGTGAGCGGGTGAAACTGAACCATGCGCATTGTGCAAAATTTTGCGTTTTAGGTGGCGGTAGCTGTTCGGTTTAACCAGTCTAGCAATTGTTTTTGAGCCGAGAGTAAGCTCGCCTCAGCGGCCAGGCTTTCGCGCAGCCGAACCAAATCTGCCACCACATCTACATCTTGCTGCTCGGGTAGATAGTGAATTTCCAAATTCAGTTGACCCAGCTGGCCAACCAATTGCTGGAGCGTCGAGCTTTCGCTGTAGGTTACGTTAGTCCAGCAAGATTGCGGAATGTCTACCCCACCAGCAAATAGATAAAACCCACCATCGGAACACGGGCCAAGCACGATGGCGTTGGGGTTTTGCACGAGATGCTTTTGCGCTGCCTCGAGCAGGCTAGGTGTCAATTGCGGGCTGTCGGTTCCCATCAACATGGAGGCGCCATGGCTTTGGCGTAATTTGCAATAGACCTGATGCAAGCGGGCGCCCAAATCGCCATCCCCCGTCCAAAAGTGAGGCAGGTTTTGCCATTGCGCGTGGTCCAACCCATCGGCTTCCGCGATGGCCCAATGCGGGCAGATGGCGGGGGGTAAAGCCAACGCTAATTGCTCAATTGCCAGAACACTCAACTGATAAAAATGCTCTGCCTCTGATGTGCCGATGCTGGCGGCCAAACGTGTTTTCACGGGAGACAGCGCCGCTGTTTTGGCAAAAATTCCCAAGCCAATCCGCTCCACGCGGCGTGTCTCTCGCACTATTGCCATTTCACGCGCACCACTTGCTTGAGCCATAAAAATTGATGCAGCAGGGTGGTTTTGAGCCAGCCGTTTTGCTGATATTTGCGCGCACTGGTGGTCAGCCTTGTCGCCACTCGGTTGAGTTTGACGCCAGCCCCATGCGCCTGCCATACAAACAAATGGTCTTCCCCATAAGGCGCCGTTTCAGGGTAGGCGCCGAGGGCGTCAAACAGCTGCTTTTCGAGGCAAAACCCCTGGTCGCCAAAAGGGCAGCCAAAAAACCGCGAGCGCAGGTTGGCCCCCCAGCTATTTATCTTCATACGCCAGCCGCCTCCGGCAAAGGCCAGGTCGAAATAATGCAAAGCCTGTGGCTGGTCGGCAATGGCTTTTTGCAGCTTATGCCAAGCGTCCTCGGGCAGGCTGGAATCGGCATGCACAAACCATAAATAAGCGCCCGTAGCTTTCGCAGCCCCCGCGTTGAGGCTCGCCGCACGGCCTGCCTCTTGCGACAGGATGACTTCTATTTCAGGCGGCAGCGCGTCGAGGAGGGCGGTCGGTTTTGGCTCGTGCGGTGCCAAAGGAATGATAACCGACAGGGGCACAGCTACGCGCATAGCACTTCCATCAACGCGCGCTTTTCGTCTGGGATGCCTTCGGGCGGCGTCAGCAGAGCCGTTGCAAGGGTCTCGCGGTAACTTGCTTGCGCCTCGGGCAGCGGCGTTTCTAGCAAGGACAGCAATAAGTCTTTCGCTTGGGCTAGGCTGTCGCCAAAGCGTGAAATAACATCCGCGACGCTGACGTGCTGACTTGGGTCATCCATCCAGCAATCGTAATCTGTGGCAATGCCAATGGTCGCATAGCAAAGCTGGGCTTCGCGGGCCAAGAAGACCTCTGGCACATTTGTCATGCCCACAAGGTCACACCCTGCGCCGCGTAAAAAATGGCTTTCCGCTTTGGTGCCAAGGCGTGGGCCGTCCACCCCGGCATAGGTTTTATCTAAATGGAGGGGCAGGTTCATTTGTTTGGCTTTGCCGGCCACCCAGGCGGTTAGGTTTGGGCAGACGGGCTCGGCGGTGGAGACATGGGCGGCGACCCCCTCGCCAAAAAAAGTGCGCTCGCGGTTGCCTTTAACAAAGTCAAAATACTGCGAGGGAATGGCAAATTCACCTGGGCGAATTTCCTCCCGCAGGCTACCGACGGCTGAAAAGCCAAGCACTTGCCGAGCGCCTAGCTTTTTGAGCGCAAAAATATTGGCGCGGTAATTCACTTCATGCGGCAAAAGTTCGTGGGTTCGGCCGTGGCGCGGTAAAAACAGCACCTCGCGATCGCCATACTCGGCTTTCATCACAGGGGCCGAAGCCGGCCCAAAAGGCGTGCTTACGGTGAGCTCTTCTTTTACCTTAAGCCCCTCAATTTGATAAAGTCCTGTTCCACCTATAATCGCTAACATTTGGCCATGGCTCCGTTGCTTGTGGCCAGCACCGGCGAGCCATCGCCTGCATCGTAATGCAGGTTTGGCTTCGCTTCCAACCACAATTATGGGTCGCTCGCCGGGTTTTCGTCTACCTGTCGGTGGCGGCCATGGATATGGCGGGCGTTGCTTGGCTGGGTGAATCGGTGTGAGCTTAGGCCTCATAGGCAGACGGGGATGCGTCGGCTGAAATTTTGGAGTATCCGATGAGCCTTACTTTTTACGATTACACCCCAGCCCCAAGCCCGCGTCGGGCGCGAATTTTTCTGCATGAAAAAGGCATTGAGCTGGAGACCGTGCAAATTGATATGACGGCGGGCGAACAATTGGGCGAGGCGTTTCGCGCCATCAGCCCCACGTGCACTTTGCCAGCTCTGCGTTTGGAAGACGATACGGTGTTGACCGAAAACGCTGGCATCACCGCATGGGCCGAAGCCTACCAGCCCAATCCGCCGCTCTTGGGCACGACGCCAACCGAAAAAGGTTTGGTTGCGACTTGGAATGCGCGAAGTGAATTCGAAGGGCTTTTCGCGATTGCCGAAACCTTGCGCAATTCTTCCAAAGGCATGAAGGACCGCGCCACCACGGGGCCGGTTAATTATGCGCAAATTCCACAATTGGCCGAGCGCGGACGCACGCGCCTTGGGCATTATTTCGATACGCTGAACGCGCGCCTAGAAGGGCGCGATTTCGTGGCGCTGGACGATTTCTCCTTGGCCGACATCACCGCGCTGGTAGCGGTAGATTTTGCCAAATGGGTGCGCGTGGAACCGAGCGAGTCACATGCTAATATTAAACGCTGGCACGCCACTGTGTCCGCACGCCCAAGCGCGAAAGCATAAATCGTCCAAGCTTTATTTGCCGGTTCGCGCCGGTCGCAAAATTTGTGAAAACGGGCTTGGTTCCTATCCTAATTGTGCCTAGGCTATCGATAGAATTTTAGGAGCGAAACATGACCCATATTCAACCAACGATTGTCGCCGGTGTCGGCATGGTGGCTTTTGGCAAGCCGGGCGCTTCGGACACTTATGACGTGATGGGCGAGACGGCCATCCGCGAGGCTTTGGCCGATTGTGGGCTTGATTTCAGCCATATTGAACAAGCCTATGCGGGCTATGTTTACGGCGATAGCACCTGCGGACAAAAAGTAATTTACAAAGTCGGCATGACGGGTATCCCGGTTTTTAACGTCAATAATAATTGCTCCACCGGGTCTTCGGCGCTGTTTATGGCGCGTCAAGCGGTCGAAAGCGGCCTCGTCGATTGCGCTTTGGCTGTCGGCTTCGAGCAAATGCAACCGGGCGCTTTGGGCAATGTGTGGGAAGACCGCCCAAGTCCCTTCGATGCCTTTGATAGCGAATGCGCAGACCTATTTGATAGCGAAGCGCCCTTGGCCCTGCGCTATTTTGGCGGCGCGGGCAAAAGCCATATGGATAAATATGGCACGGAGCTATCTGACTTCGCCGAAATTCGAGCCAAGGCGAGCCGTCACGCGAAGAACAACCCGAAAGCTTTATTCCGCACTGAGCTATCGGCGGGCGATGTTTTGCAATCGCCCGAAATGATTCCCGGCGTCATGACCCGCTTAATGGCGTGCCCGCCAACCTGTGGCGCCGCCGCCGCTATTTTAGTGTCTGAAGCCTTCGCCAAAAAACATGGGCTATCGAGCGGCGTGAAAATTGTCGCGCAAGCCATGACCACCGACACGCCAAGCACTTTTGAAGCGCATGATATGATGCAGCTTGTCGGCTATGATATGACGGGCGAAGCGGCGCGTCAGGTGTATGAGACGGCGGGCATTGGCCCCAAGGATGTTGATGTCGTCGAATTGCATGACTGTTTTGCCCATAATGAGCTGATTACCTATGAAGGTTTGGGGCTGTGCGGCGAAGGTGAGGCGCAAAAATTCATTGCCGATGGCCATAATACCTATGGTGGCCAAGTGGTGACCAATCCATCTGGCGGCCTTTTGTCGAAAGGCCACCCTTTGGGGGCCACGGGTCTGGCGCAATGTTATGAGCTGACGCATCAATTGCGCGGCACGGCCGAGGCGCGCCAAGTGGCGGGCGCCAAAACCGCCCTGCAACATAATTTGGGCCTCGGCGGCGCGTGTGTGGTGACGCTATATCAAGCGGGCTGAGGTTTGCAAACCCAAAGAGATTTCCGAGGAAGAGAGACCTAACATGAACCCAAAAATAGATGCCATAGCCCTCACGGCGGGGCGCAGCCTGCTCGGGATTTACTTTGTGTTGCCTGGTTTGGCAAAATTCGGCTCTTGGCAAACCCATGTCGATTTAATGCTCCGCCACAATATTCCATTGGCCGAGCCCTTGCTGTTTATTGCTGGCCTCGCCAATCTTATTCTGGGTGGCTTGCTATTGGCCAATAAACAAGTCTGGTTGGCGGCCTATGGCTGCGTTGCCTATATTTTGGTGATTAACTTCTGCTTGCATGATTTCTGGAATTTTACTGGCATAGAAGGTGCGCATGAGACGCAGAACTTTGTCAAGAACCTCGGTATTCTGGCCGGCTGTCTGGTGCTCGCCAGCTACAGCCGTCAAGCGCAAGACTAAACCGTTTGGCTTGCCTAATCGCAGGCCGGCGATTAAACTTTGCCATATGACCTATTGTCTTAAAATCGCTCTCTTGAGCCTCATTTGGCTTCCATTCGTTACGCTGGCCTTGGTTACGCCAGTTCCCGCGCAAGACTTAGGGATTCCCTCGGCGATTATCGGTGGCGAGAATGATGTGAATATCGACCGCTTTGGCAAACCCGTTTTCGGGTTTCGGGCGCAGCGCGAGCCAGAACTGCGTCGGTTGCGCGCGCAAGCCGGACGCGAAGTTTTGCGCGGACAGGTAGAGCTCTATGACATAGATAGCGACGATCTAGAGCGCGCTTTTAGCCGAAACAAAAACGCCCCAAAAATCAGCTGCACAAAAGAGCAGGGCGAGGTCGTCTGCAAGGCAGAATAATTCTGAATTGAGACAATTTGGCTGCTGCATAGATGTGCCAAGCGGGGTATACAATCCGTATGAAACAAAAAATACTAGCTCTTTTAGCACTGCTGATGCTGTCGCCCATGGCCACACTCGCACAATCTAACACGGCCTCTCAAGCGGACGCGGGGTGGCGCCCAACCTCGACCATGTATTGTTCGGATGGCGAGTTCGATTGGGACAGCGGTCAATCGCTTTATGATTTCGTTATCTTGAAACGCGCGCCAGGGGATTTTTTGATTAGCTATCAAGGCATCCCGCATCCGAGTTTCGAGCGTCGGCAATATTCTCATCTATGGATTAAAATGGTCGGCCATTTCTCGTCTAGCCTCGAAACTCGCGGCGAGGTGCGGATTTATCGTTTGAAACTCGAGCTTGAAAATGAACCCGCCCGCATTGGCGAACTGACGATTGCGGCCAATGATAAATATACGTTTACCATGACCCCGCCGCTCAAAAAGCCAGTCACCAGCGCCGGCCTATGCTGGGATTCGCTGAAGCCAGAGCCGCGAGCGTTGCAAAAAAGACGCCGTTAAAAGCGCGCTCAAAGCGGGTGGCTTACTCTTTCCACCGATTGTGCGCCCACAGCCATTCTTCGGGGCTGGTTTCAATCCAGTCTTCAATCGCATCATAGACTTGGCGCATCGCCTTATCGGTATCAGCCTTTAGATTGTCGGTTTTCTCGACATATATGGCGGGGAAAAAATGCTGCACAAAATGCGATTTATCCGGGCCATCGTGACGCCGACGCACCACCGTCGGGATAATCGGTAGGTCAAAGCGGCGCGCCGTTTTGACGGCCGCGGAAGGGGCTTTGGTCTCGCGTCCCATGAAAGTGATGGGGTCGCCAGCGCTGAGCTTTTGGTCGACCAGCAAAACCATGGACGTGCCTTTTTTAATTTCGTCGAGCATCACCCGCGCGCCTTTCGAGCCCTTGGGGATTTGCAAAGGCATAAAACTGCTGCGCTGGCGAATGATCCACGCGTCCATATAGGGGTTATTGGCATGACGATAGAGGACGCCCGCCCGACCCACCACTTGCCGCACGCCGAGCATGCTGGCCTCCCAATTGGAAAAATGCCCCGACACAAAAATACCAGCCCCGCCATCGGGCAGGGCGGCTTTTACATGTTCCTCGCCCTCGATAAGAACGCGGGTCTCGGCCTCGCGCGCTATTTTGGGCATATGCGGAAACTCGCCAACCAAACGGCCCAATTGCTCCCAGAATTTAGCCAAAATCACTTTGCGTTCGGCGGCCGAAAGATGCGGCATGGCTTGGGCGATATTGTCGCTGGCCAGCGAGCCTTCTCTGGCGATTTTGCCAAGTCCGCGGCCCAATAGGCTGCCCAAATACGACCCCGCCCGCAGGCCGGCCAGCCGGTAGACGGCCAGTATAAATTTGATGAGCTGGGCTTGAATAAAATATCCGGGCTGCATGAGAACCTATCTCTGTCTTGTGACGCTATAGGCTCACCTTATAAGCCAGAAGCTCCGATAAGCCAAACCGCGGCTTGGCATCACTTCCAGCGATTGTAAGGCCAAAGCCATTCGGCGGGGCGTTCTTCAATCCATTGCTCGAATAGGTCGTAGGACTGGCGCATGGCCGCTTCGATGTCGGCGGTCATATCGTCGGTTTGCGCGACACGAAAAGCGGGGAAGAAATATTGCACGAAATGGGTTTTATCTGGCCCATCGTCGCGGCGGCGAACCAACGTGGGGATGACGGGAATATCAAACCGACGGGCCAATTTAATTGCCGCCGAAGGGGCGCGCGTTTCGCGTCCCATAAAGGTAATCGGATCGCCCTGCGATAGGTTTTGGTCGATGAGCAGGGCAACGGGCTTGCCGTCTTTTAAGGTTTTCAGCAATTCGCGCGAGCCTTCGGGCCCGGCTGGAATTTTAATCGGCATAAAGGAATCGCGTTGTTGGAGCAGCCATTTGCGCAAAAACACATTCTTGGGCTCGCGATATAAAGCCCCTGTTTCGCCCGCGACGCGTTGAATGCCAATCATCACCATTTCCCAATTCGAGAAATGGCCGCCGATAAAAATTGCCGGTCCGCCATCGGGCAAAGCTTGGCGCACATGTTCCTCGCCCGCCACCCGCAAGCGGCTTTCGGCCTCGCGCGCCAGTTTGGGTAAATGTGCCATTTCCCCGAAAGCGCGGCCAATTTGGTCAAAGCAATCGCTCAGCACTTGTTTCTGATGCGCCTCGGAGAGCTGCGGCATGGCCTTGGCTAAATTGTCGGCGGCGCGTTTGCCATCGGGGGTTATTTTGCCCGCCAATCGCCCCAAGGCGCCCCCGAGATAGGAGCCAAACCGCAAGCCTGCCAGCCGATAGATGGCGAATAGGCCTCTTGCCGCCAAGGCTTGTAGAAAGAAGATTATCTGTTTCATGCCAACCTATCGTGTTGCTCTTCAGACTTGTTCTATGCCAGAGTTTACTCTGATTAAGGTGAATACAGATATATGGCCAATCGCGTCATAAACCAATAGGAGTTTCATTATGCAATTGTCTTTGGGTCAAAAATGTCAATCGATGCTGCTCATCGCCGGCTTGGGAATCGCGGCTGCGGTTACGCCGGTTCTGGCCGATGATTATTTTGTTAAGAAATTCGGCAAGTCGGACACTTTGGGACATGCCAATTATCTGACCAAGGCGAAAGCCAAACAGGCGGCCAAATTGGTAACGCGTGGCAAAGTCTATCAGCTGGGCATGATTACCGGCCCCGAGACGCCCGCCTATGGGCCGCGTAAATTTCAGATGATTGTACATCAGTTAAATGATGGCTCGGGCGCTTTGCTGGGGCCCGATAAATTGGTCTCGAATGATGACACAGTCGTCACCTCCATCGGCATTGGCTCGCAATTGGATGGCTTTGGCCATATTGGCAAAGAGCATCGATATTATAATGATACCCCGGCCTCGGAAGTTGTGTCGCCAGACGGGCTTTTGAAATTTGGCACGCATGCTTTGCCCGGTTTTGTAACGCGCGGTGTGGTGTTGGACATGACCCAGCATTTTGGCAAAAACCCGCTGCCTATGGGCACGGCTTATACACAAAAAGATATCAAAACCGCAGCTAAAAATCAGGGTGTCAAAATTACCAAAGGCGACGTCGTGCTTTTGCATTCTGGTTATATGAAAGCCAATGAAGGCAATTCTAACTTGCTGCCCGGCGAGCCGGGCTTGGGCATTAGTGGCGCCCATTATTTGGCTAAATTGGGCGTGGTGGCCATTGGTGCCGACACATGGGCGTTAGAGGTTTTGCCCAGCGAAGACCCCAAACGGGTTTTCCCCGTGCATGGATTATTGCTCAGCAAATACGGCGTTTATATTTTGGAAAACATGGTAACGCATGACCTTGTGGCCGATGGGGTGAGCGAATTTATGTTCTCGCTCGGCGTGCCAAAGCTCAAAGGGGCGGTGCAAGCGATTATCAATCCTCTGGCCATTCGCTAGTTTGGCAGCCGCAATGCTTGCTTGAAAAGCGAGGCAAATTTAGCGATATAGAGAGCCTGCAATCTACGAGGCATTTGTCTCGTGCGAAGGAGAGCCATATGAGCGCGCGAATTTATCAACCTGCGAAATCGGCTATGTCGTCGGGCATGGCCAACACTAAAGAGTGGGTGTTGGAATTCGCACCAGAGGGCGCGCGCAGCAAAGATGCGTTCACCGGCTGGAATTCAATCGATGGCACCGCCAATCAAGTAAAGCTAAAATTCGCCACGCGAGAAGAAGCCCAAAGCTATGCGGCGTCGAAAGGCATTGCGGCGCGCGTCGACCCACCGCATCCGCGCCAACGCCGCGCCAAATCCTATTCCGACAACTTCCGCCACGATCGGGTAGAGAAGATATAAGGTCTTCCCCGTTTATTTAGGATCCCACAATCATGCGCATTGTTTGTCTCCTTGTTTTGCTCACCGTGCCAGCTTTTTCGTGGCAGCGCGTGACGCAGGAGGCGGGCACCGCCTATCGCATTGAGGGCCGCAAAATATCCGGCGAGGCGGAAACCGGGGCCCAGGTTTATCTCCTGATTGAACCGCAACAGACGTTGCCGAAATTGGATGACGGGCCAGCCATCCGTTTTCACAATGTGATTTTTAATTATGGCGACAATTATATTTGCGGCTGGCAACGCGAGATAAAAGTCACGGTGGATGGCGACTTGCTGCGCGAAACCGAATCGCTCGATGGGCAGGCTTATGACTGGCATATTTTTAACAAGGGGTTTTTGACAACCCATTATGGCGAGGTGCTGACGGTGGAAAGCTTCACTGCCGAGGATGGTAGCGACCTTGCCAGCCGCCTTTTGTCGGCCCAAAGTCACATTTTGCTCGAGCGTAAACTTGACAATTGCGGCGATGATGGGGTCTTCGAATTTCGCGTAAAGGGCGCCGCTGTGTCGTCAGAAAAGCTTTAGGCGGTTTCCATCCGGCCCTGCTGAAGCCGCCTATCGCGCCCATCGCGTGCCTTGACACGCGCTCTGCGGCTTGGATATAAGTTCCTTGTTTGTGACATAGTCTTGACAATGACAGCCCTTCACTTTTTAATGATGGGGTGTCGCCTTTATTGATAAGACTTCACTTTGCGTCGACTAGTGTTTGAGGTTTCCATGTTCCGTATCGTTGTTGTTGTTTTTTGTATGCAGTTTTTTGCCGCTATGGCGTCCGCGCAATGGGTGTCCAGTGGCTCGGGTATCGGCGAACGGTCAGGCGACCAAAGCCTAACCAGTCCGGATGGTCAGGCTCAATCTATCGGCTACAGCTCATTAGCGGATATGGAAGCGGCCGCCACATTGGGCTATGGGGCCAGCGCCACCGACGCCAGCAACTGGGGTCACGCCAATAATGATGATTTCGATGAAGATTGCCAGCGCCTGTTTGGCAGCAATTGCGAGGAAGTCGATGCCGAGACGTTTCGGCCGATAGTTCCCCTAATCCTCACGTGTCTCGGTCTGGGCTTTGAAAATCTGGCGGAAATGGAAGCTTACGTCGATACGGTAGAGGCCTATGGCGGGGATGAGACGGACGCGGCAAATTGCAAAGCGCAGGGCTATGCTGACACGGATATGGACGGCCAGCTTTGCATGATGGCGACAAATGACGATGATAACGTGTCGGCTTGTCGTGCCGCTCTGGGCGTGCCGCCATCGTCGACACAAGATTGCTCTGACCTCGACCGCGATGATTATGAGGCGATTGCCTATAATATGGCCCCAGAAATCATCGTTCCAGCCGATTGGTCACCGAGCGAAATTCCAGGCACGGTTTCGCCGGGCGATACAATTATCTCCATTTTACGCGCCACGGATCCCGAGGGCGATGAGCTAACTTGGTCGATTACGGCAATGGATTTCGACTTGTTCCGCATTGACCCAACGACGGGCGTTGTGACGCTTGCCGACACCAATGAAGCCCCGTCAGAGCAGCCGGACAGCGTCTCTTTGACGGTGCAGGTAAGCGATGGCGCGCTGAGCGATAATTTAACTTTGCAGATTGCCTTGCAAGACCCGAACCGGCCGCCGCAAATTATTCTGCCAGCCGATTGGAGCCCTGCCATTGTTGCGCATGATGCTCAGCAGGGGGCAAATCTCGTCAGCCGATTGGCGGCGACGGACCCCGATGGCGATACTCTGACTTGGTCCATCGGCGCCAGCGACCTCGATATTTTCGCCATTAACCCACAGACGGGTGTTTTGACACTGGCGCGCGAACAGGGTTTGGCAGGGCTGGAGCAACGGCCTGAAACCATTCGGATTACGGTGCAAGTCAGCGACGGTCACCTCAGCGATGAGCAAGCTTTATCCATTCCATTGGAAGCTGAGAAAGTGAATGGCCCGCCACAAATTATTGTTCCTGCCGGATTTGCCGCCAGCGAACTCAACCCCTATGACAATCGTGCATCGGTCGGCACGCTGGAAGGGCGCGACCCAGATGAGGACGTTTTGTCTTGGTCTCTTATCGGAGCAAGCCCTGCCATCTTCACAATTAACTCGCAGACAGGCGCCCTGAGCCATACTGGTTTGGGCGCAGGCGATAGATTATCGTGCGAAGCGACCTCTCAAGCGTCTGGGTCAGCGCAAATGAGGGGCAGCGCGAGCTATGGTGTGGTTGCCACAAATGCCAATGTTGTTGAAGACCACACGTCGAATGATTTTAGAAGCAAGAGAACGGGCGGACAACAAACCAAAACCGGAAAATACCATGTCTTCCTCGAGCGGTCTGGCCATCGTGGCGGCTCCTTCACAACCGAGGCGCGCAGCGCGACAAATTATGATGTGACCTCTGGAGCCAATGTCTATGTTCCGGCATTGCGTTCGGCCACGGTTAATTCAAACTTAACGCCGATAAACAGTTATTTGGTTTATCAAAATAATGCGAAAGTTGATTTCTCGAATAAAGAAGCGGTCATTACTTTCGCCAATCCAATCGTCGGCGTGTATTACACGGACGGCGGTTTTGACAGCACCATCGGCGGGCTCGGCAAGCCGGGCGCCCTGTATAGCCGCCAAAGCGAGGTCAGCAAGCTGGCGCTCGAAACGGGCCTCGATATTGCATGGGTTGACCCGATTGACAGCCGCGTTCTGCGGTTCCGTTCCAGAACCGCGAATATTGGTGACTTTATGCGCGTCTTGACGACGGCTTCCAATACCACCACCACCAGCGGGGGCGACGACCCCTCAGCCGGACCCGATGTTTGCTCGGCAACGGTTACGGTTCAAGTGTCGGACGGGCAGGCGACGGCCGAAGAGACGTTAACGCTCGCCTTTGCGGACCCGAACCGCGCACCAAGTGTCTTTACGCCGGCGGATTGGACGCCATCCACGGTTTCCAACGTCCAAGAGGCAGGCGATTTGGTTGTTAACAATTTAGGGGCGGACGACCCGGACGGTGATATTTTGAAATGGAGCCTGGAAGGCGCCGATGCAAATTTATTCAGCATTGGATCCTTCGATGGTAAAATCCGCTTGTCGCAAGCCTATAGCGATGCCTCCTCGCGACCTACCAGGGCCAGCGTGACTGTAAAAGTGAGCGATGGCCGTTTGTCTGGCAGTCTGGCTATGACTATTCCGATTGAAGAAAAACAGGAAGAAACCAGCATGGCTTCCAATGTCGGCACCAATGGCAACTTCCAATTTGTTTCCGAGGATGTGCAAAATATCTTTAACCAAGATTACACCATTATGGCGCGCTTCTTTCATGGCTCCACTGGTTATGACAACCCGTATTATGATTATAAAAAGTTTAAGTGGATAAACACATCGCCTAAAGAGACCATTTTCTTCTGGGGCGGCAATCGTGGGTATTTCAAAGATCTAAGCGGCCTCAGCTTGCATGTAGTTGGGGACACTATCCGCCTGCAATTGGGATCGGATGGTAGTTACCTCGAGACAAGAGCACCCATTCAGAGAAATCGCTGGCACACGGTCATGTTTGCGGTTGATGCTGACCAGCGTCGCAAAACAAAAAAAGACAATTGGCCTGTAAAAATGTATTTGAATGGTCGACGCGTGGGCTTAAACGAATTTTCATTTGAAACTAGGAACAAAGGATATAAACCGATTGGCACTCCTGAAACAAATTGGAGACCGACAGTCAACTCTCAGACCGGCAATGCAGCACTAGAGGCTAACAATTTGCCAGTTGCTGCAATTGGGATCGCAGGCACGGTTCAGCCCGGTTGGCATTATGCCGTAAAACAAAGGCGTCACTTGCCGTTGAGGGGCTCGTCATTTATTCACGAAGTGTCTATCTGGCAGGGTGATAAGTCCAGTGTCGCGTCTGCGATTTATAATAACAATCGAGATGTGGCGGATTACGCTAGCACCTCTGTCGGCAAGCCTCGCTATAGCTGGAAGCCCGGTCTCTTGGGGCAGTCTAAGTCCGAAAGTCACTGCGGCGAGATGGCGGGGGAGCGTCATAATAATACATATGGACGTTACACTTGCCGAGGCACTCCAGCTTACGAAGCCGTTCTCGAAGCAAATAAAGACTGGACGTGTGGCTGGAGATGCAACACAGATCCAAGAACCCTTGTTTTTGATCGCTGGGAAGGTACCCTGACATTGGCCAATTTGGCAAATGGCGCCAATCCGAAAAATGGCAAAAGCGATTATGTCGGACCAACGGCAGGCAATGGTACCCATCGTCTTGACGGTGACATGCATCTATATTCTGGAGGTTTAACCTTCGAAACAGAGGTTTATCACCAAAGACACCGAAAAAGAATGACCGGTATCATCATACCCGTTCCCCAAGTCGGCGGGGACAATCTCTGCCGAGCCGGTGAACCGGCTTACGCTGCCCCCGTAGAAGTGTTTCATCAGGGGGGCAGGACCGCAGGCTCGTACCTTTCTGGGCTGGCAAAATGGCACGGGTGGAGTTCAAATTGTGCAAATTATAATGATGATGACATCAAAGCCTTCGCCACTCGGGTGATGTCTACAAAAACAAAGCCTCTTAATTAAGTTTTAAGAAATCTAAGGAGTAAAACAGATGAAAATCAAATATGGAATGTTGGTAGTTGGTGCGTTTTTTGTCATAAACTCAGCAAATGCTGGGAGTGTGGAAATAACAAATTGCTCTTTGTCGGAGTTTTCATACTCCTATAACTTGGAGAACGAAGAAACCGGAGTTATACAAGTGGGCAGCATTCACGACGACACATCAAGTTTATCGCCAATCACCGTAGGCGCTGGTGCAGGTTCAGATGAATATGACCTTACCGAAAGAATGCCTGACGGTAACATTTATGTGACATTAATAGATGGCGATGAAATCACCACACGCCTTTGCACTGATGATGCCACGCCTGACGGTGAAGCGCAGTAACATGAAATCCATTTTATGAAAGTAAAATCTGTGCCAAATTCAAGGCTCAGGTTAGGTATCAAAGGGTTGTCATGCGTGGGTTTTCATTGGTTGAGTTACTTGTTGTTGTTGCCATTTTGGGCATCATCGCTGCCGTAGGCGTGGTTGGCTATCAAGGCTATATCGACAGCAGCAAAAAGGAAGTGACGCTGGGCAATGCGTCGACCATTGACCGCGCTTTTTCCCGTGATGTCATGGTCATCGATAATAAAATGACCGAGGGTCGCACCGCTTTGGCGACGGACAGAAACAACGTCATCACGCGCGAAGATGATTGTATCGCCTATGTTTCCGCAGCGGTCGACTCGTTAATTTCGACCCATAAAAACGCCTATGACGAATCCGTGCCTTACGCCGTCAGCCTGCATTTGGAGGCACAATGGGCCAATAGTTCTTCGCCGACAGGAACCAATGGAGAAGCCCGCGGCCTGCCGCTGAATGTGGCCAAGCTGAAGCAGGGGCAATTGGGCTTGCAATGCGCCAATGCCTGCTCGCCGATTTCAAATACGTCCGATTTTTATATTCATCGTTGCTCGTGCCTTAGCCCCGACGGCTGTGACACACACACCTTTCAGCAAGGAGATGGGTCTGCCGATACAGCCAAATATGAGAGTGAAGTAGAGGCCAGTAAACGCTGGGATGAAGACGGTAATATTCTCATCGGCGCTCATTTGCCGGAATGGTCATGTCCGATGCCATTGGATGCAGGCAGTGTCTGTCCATAACCGCAAGTGCTTTTTTCGCCGCGCCCTTGTGCCCGGCCTGCTGGTTGCGACCTGCGCTCTGCCTTTCGCCGCCCAAGCGCAAACGCTAAGAGACAAGTTGTTTGCCGACCCGACCAATATTGAGATTAATTTGACTTACTTGCAGCAGCAATTGGCCGGCGGCAATTTCAAAGGGGCGGCAGCCACTTTACAACGCATTTTATTGCTCGACCCGACCAGCAAGCTGGCCAAAATACTCTATGCGGAAGTGCAATTAAAGCTTGGCAATCGCGCCGATGCGCGACTTATTTTGCAACAATTATTGGCCGATAAATCGCTTCCTGCGGCCATGCGCGACAAGACTTTGGCGCTCAGTGAAGCTTTGCAACGCTCGGAGAAAAGAATGTCCCTTTCAGGCTCGGTAGGGCTTGCCGGGGGCTCGGCCGACAATGCTTTGGCGGCGCCCAAAGGGCCGATTATGCTGTTTAACGATCAGCCGATTGCCAATACGTCGAAAGAGGTGACGGAAGCCTTTATTGATTACGATGGCGTGGTGTCGCTGTCTTACAAATTGCCGACCTATCGCGAGCGCGCCTTGACGAGCTCTTTTGGCGTGGCGGGGCGCGACTATATCGACCAAAATACAACCGACTCCTTAACCGGCTTCATCAGCTTCGGATATAGCGAGAAACGCAAGCTACCCTTGAAATTCAACTATAGCGCCTATGCTACGGAGGTTAGCGGTCATGCCTATAATGCCGGTCAGCAGGGGGTTTTTGGCGTCCGTGTTGATTTGCCGAAAAACGCTAATTTGCAAACCAGCTTGCGGATTGGCGAAACCCGTCATTTCTCCTATTTAGGCAGCAGTGTGGGCAAGCAGCGCGACAATGACACTCTGGGCATATCGGCAACCTATCTTCGTCCGATTGCTGGCCTGTCGTTTCCGCTCTTGGTCTCGACCAGCTTGCTGGGCGACAAAAGCTCGGCAGAGATTAAGCATTTTTCGGCGCAATCCGTATCGGCGGTCGTCGGTCTGCGCACGCGTTTGGCCAAGGTAAATGTTTCGCTATCCCTCGACTTTTTGGTCACAGAATATGAGGCGGCCAATACGCTGATCAGCACTAAAATTCGTGAAGACGAGCGCACGCGCCTGACCGCCAGCCTTGGCTATAAATTGCCGCCGCAGTTTGGCGCCATCGATGTGGCCCTCAGCGGATTTGCGGCTGACACGCGCTCGAATATTCCCAACTCAACCCGAACGCTGAGCGAGCTGAAGCTTAGTTTGCGTCGAAACTTTTAGGAGAGACAGATGCGTCCCATCATTGCCCTCGTTATGTTACTGGCTTGGAG
>JABJKE010000036.1 GCA_018660505.1 Rhodobiaceae bacterium
CAGCGCGCCGCTCTGGCTCTTTAATCACCGCGCGTTTTGCGGGCGAACAGGGACGCGAAGTTATGGCCGTGCCGGGCTCGCCGCTAGATGCGCGTTGCCTTGGCTCCAATAATCTATTGCGCGATGGCGCCAGCCTCATCGAAACCGCCGAAGATGTGATGGGTCTGCTTCGCCCGCTGATCGAGCGGCCTGAGATGGACGCCCGCCCTAAAGCCTTCTTGTCCGCCCCCAGCGCACCGCCGTCGATTGACGACGCCGATCGGCAAGCCCTTATCGAGCTGATGGGGCCTGTGCCAATGAGCGTCGATGCCCTGATTGAACAATCAAAAATGCCCGTTCCCCAAGTTCATTTAATCTTATTGGAGTTAGACCTTGCGGGTCGATTGACGCAAGAACCGGGCGGCAAAATTTGCCTTATATAGAGAGAACGCAAAACGCGCGATTTGACAGATGGGCTAATTTTGACCATATGATGCGCACCGAATAAGCTTTTGGAGCCTAAAATGGAAGTTGTTATTGTTGAATCGCCAGCCAAGGCGAAGACCATCAATAAATATCTGGGGAAGGACTTTATCGTCCTTGCCTCCTTTGGCCATGTTCGCGATTTGCCAGAAAAAAATGGCTCGGTCGATACCGACAATGATTTCGAAATGAAATGGGAAGAACAAGGCGACGCCAAAAAACGCTTGAGCGATATTGCCAAAGCGGTAAAGGGCGCCGATAGCCTTGTGCTCGCCACCGACCCCGACCGCGAAGGCGAAGCCATTAGCTGGCATGTGCTGGAAGTGTTGCGGAAGAAAAAAGTGCTGGGCGATAAGCCCGTCAGCCGCGTGGTGTTTAACGCGATTACCAAAAAATCTGTTTTAGAAGCCATGGCCAATCCGCGCCAAATCGACGAAAAACTGGTCGACGCCTATTTGGCGCGCCGTGCCTTGGATTATCTGGTGGGCTTTAATTTATCGCCCGTTCTGTGGCGCAAACTGCCGGGCTCGCGCTCGGCCGGGCGGGTGCAATCGGTGGCCTTGCGCTTGATTTGCGAACGCGAAATAGAGATAGAACAGTTTAACCCGCGCGAATATTGGTCGGTCGATACAGATTTAACCACCGCCGATCATCAGCCCCTGCCGACCCGCTTGGTCATCCATAAAGGCGAGAAGCTGGATAAGTTCTCGCTGGTGGATGAGGCGGCGGCGCGCGAGGCCGAAGCGGCCATTGCCAATACCAGCTTTACGATTGAGAAAATTGAGAGCAAGCCCGGTCAGCGCAATCCGTCTGCGCCCTTTACCACCTCCACCTTGCAGCAAGAAGCCAGCCGCAAGCTTGGCTTTAACGCCAAGCGCACCATGCAAGTGGCGCAGCTTCTCTATCAAGGCATGACCATCAACGGCGAAGAAACCGGCCTGATTACCTATATGCGGACCGATGGCACGCAAATCGCCCCCGAGGCGATTAGTGAAACCCGCGACGTCATCGCAGATGTATTTGGCGCCGAATATTTGCCAGAAAAACCGCGCCTCTATGAGACCAAAGCGGCCAATGCGCAAGAGGCGCATGAAGCCATTCGCCCCACCAGTTTGGCGCGTCGGCCAGAAGACATGGGCGCCTATTTAGACGGCGACCAAGCCAAATTATATGCGCTAATTTGGAAACGCACGATGGCCTCGCAAATGGAAAATGCCCGCGTGCAGCGCACCACGATTACCATTTCGGGCGCCGATGGCGTTACCGGACTGCGCGCCTCTGGCACGGTGATAACCTTCTCTGGTTTCTTGAAACTATACGAAGAAGGCAAGGACGATGAGGCCGACCAAAAAGATGGCCCCCGCCTGCCGCAAGTGAACGAAGGCGAAGCCGTGAGCGTGGCCAAAATTTCGCCCGAACAACATTTCACCGAGCCGCCGCCGCGCTTTAGCGAAGCCACTTTGGTCAAGCGCATGGAAGAGCTGAGCATTGGCCGCCCTTCCACTTATGCCAGCGTGTTGAGCGTGCTGCGAGACCGCGATTATGTGGTGATGGATCGAAACCGTTTCGTGCCGCAAGACAAAGGCCGTTTGGTTATCGCTTTCCTCGAAAACTTTTTCGACCGCTATGTGGAATATGATTTTACCGCCAGCCTAGAGGCCGACCTCGATAAAGTGTCGGCAGGCACCATGAGCTATAAAGATGTGTTGGCGCGCTTCTGGGAAGATTTCCATCGCACGGTGGAAACCACGATGGAAATTCGCAATACGCAAATTCTCGACACGATGAACGAGGTTCTCGGCAAGCACATCTTTAAAGATACGGGCGACGGCGACCCGCGCGTCTGCCCGAAATGTGGCGAAGGTGGCTTGAGCCTAAAAACCGGTCGTTTTGGCGCCTTTGTGGGCTGCACCCGCTACCCCGATTGCGGCTTCACCCGCCCGTTTGCTGGCGAACAGGCCGAGCAAGGCGACATCGAACGCATTTTGGGTCAAGACCCTGAGACCAAATTAGATGTGCATGTGAAAAATGGCCGCTTCGGCCCCTATATCCAATTGGGCGACACCGGGGATACGGAAGAAAAACCAAAACGCGCTGGCATTCCCAAAGGCAAGACGCCGCAGGAAATGCAGCTGGATTATGCGCTGAAGCTTTTGTCTTTGCCGCGCCTTGTGGGGGTTCACCCAGAGACGGGCGATGAGATTATGGCTGATATTGGCCGCTATGGCCCTTATGTGAAAGCTGGCAAACAATCGGCCAGCCTGGAGACGCCCGACGAAGTATTTGACATTGGCGTCAACCGCGCCGTCACCGTGATTGCCGAGCGCAAGGCCAAAGGCCCCGCTCGCGCCCAGGGCGGCAGCGTGATTAGCGAGTTGGGCGAACACCCCGACGACCAAAAACCCGTGCGCGTGATGGATGGTCGCTTTGGCCCCTATGTGAAATACGACAAAGTAAACGCGACCATTCCCAAGGATGAAAACCCGGAACAATTGACCCTCGAACGCGGGCTAGAGCTCATCGCGGCGCGGATTGCAAAGGGCCCTGCCAAGAAGCGCAAAAAAGCCGCGCCGAAGAAAAAGGCACCCGCTAAAAAGACGGCCAAAAAGAAGCCGGCAAAAAAAGCCTCGCCTAAAAAGGAAGCCTAATGGCGAAATTGCCAACGCGCGATGAAGTGTTAAAATTCGTCGCCGAGCAAGATGGCAAAGTGGCCAAGCGCGACATTGCCAAAGCCTTCAACATAAAAGGCGAAGACCGCATTCCGTTAAAACGCATGTTGCGCGAATTGGCCGCCGAAGGCCTGTTGGATGGCAGCCGCAAAGGCGGCCTGCGTGGCGCGGGTGAGCTGCCCAACGTCTGCGTTGTGCAAATTATCGGACGCAATAAATATGGTTACCTGCAAGCCCGCGCCCGCCTCGAAGGCGGCTTGTTAGACGGCGAAGATGACCCAATGATCGAGATAGACGACAGCGCGCCCAAGTCGAAACGCCATCGCCCCTCCCCGCCGGTCTCGCCCGGCGATGTGGCGCTGGTGCGGCTTTTTAAAAAGAGCAAATATAAATATACCGCGCGGGTTATCCGCAAATTAGGCGGCGAGGAAGGCACATTATTTGGCCTGGTGCGAGAGCGCACCGACGGGCTGTGGCTCGTGCCCGCCGACCGACGCGAGCGCTATGATTATAAGCTCGAAGACGACACCAAGGCCGAACATGGCGACTTACTGGCGTGCGAAAAAATAGCGGCACGTCGCATGGGCGCCAAGCGCGCACGCATGGTCGATAATATTGGCAAAGCCAGCGACCCGCATGCTTTCTCGTTGCTGGCGATTGCCGAGCAAGGCATTCGGGTTGTTTTTCCCGATGCCGTGGTGGCCGAATCCGAGGCCGTAAAACAAGCCAGCCCAAAGGGGCGCGAAGATTTAACCCATATTCCCTTTTTGACCATCGACCCGCCCGATGCCCGCGACCATGATGACGCCGTTTATGCCGAGCCCGATAGCGACCCGAGCAATCCGAACGGGCATATCGTCTGGGTGGCCATCGCCGATGTGGCCGCCTATGTGACGCCCAATAGCGAGATGGATGCGGAAGCGAGAAAGCGCGGCAATTCGGTTTATATGCCCGACCGCGTGGTGCCCATGTTGCCCGAACGGCTTTCCACCGACTTATGCTCCTTGCGCGAAAAAGAAACCCGCCCGTGCTTAGCCGTTCGTATGGTGATTGGCGAGGATGGCAAGAAACGGGCGCATGAATTTTTCCGTGGCCTGATGCGTTCGGCCGCCAAATTGAGCTATGCCCAAGCGCAAAAAGCTTTTGACGGCGACGTGGAAGAAGCTTTTGCGGCCATGGATGATAAAGTTTTGCAGCCGCTCTGGCGGGCCTATCAGGCCATGGCGGTGGCCCGCGATGCGCGCGAGCCTCTGCGCATCAATCGGCCCGAGCGACGCGTGGAGATGGATGATAAGGGGAAAATCTCGCGGATTTATTTCCCGCCTGCCCTGGAAGCGCATAAGCTCATCGAAGAGATGATGGTCTCGGCCAATGTCTGTGCGGCGGAGACTTTGGAAAAACACAAACGTCGGTTGATGTATCGTGTGCATGATACGCCGCCCGATGAACGGGTGAAATCGCTGGCTGATTTTCTGCGTCCCATGGGGGTGAAAGTTAATTTGGGCCAAACCCTCTTGCCGCATTTATTCAACTCGCTGATGGCGCAAGCGCAAGACAGCCCGCACGCCCCGAGCGTTTCTGAGGCGGTGTTGCGCACCCAAGCGCAGGCGGTTTATGCCACCGACAACCTTGGCCATTTTGGGCTTAACTTGGGCCGCTACGCACATTTCACCTCGCCCATTCGGCGCTATGCCGACCTGACTGTCCACCGCGCCCTGATTGCCGCTCTGGGCTTTGGCAAAGATGGCCAGACCCCCGAAGAAGCCGACCAATTAGACGCTATCGCCGAAGCCATATCGATAAGCGAACGCAAAGCCATGGTAGCCGAGCGCAGCGCCAATGAGCGCTATATGTCGGCCCATATGGCCACGCAAATCGGCGATGCTTTCTCGGCGCGCATATCGGGCGTGTCGCGAGCCGGCTTATTCGTCGCGCTGATGGATACAGGCGCCGAAGGGCTTATCCCGATTTCTCGGCTTGGCGAAGAACGGTTTTTTGCCGACGACAGCAATATGTTTATGACCGGCGGCACCACGGGCCTGACCTTCCGCATTGGCCAGACCGTGGAAGTAGAACTGGTGGAAGCCACTCCCATTCAAGGTGGATTATTGTTCGCTTTATTGGAGGGCGGCACGCAAGAAGATATCCCGAAACATAAACGCGGCTCAGGGAGAGGGTCGAGAGGAAGCGGCCCCTATCGAAAATCTGGGGCGAGCAAAAATAGCAAGAAGCCAACCCGTAGCAGCAGGAGACGCAGCCGATGAGTGTCGAAGATATAATGGTAGAGAAGCGCTTGAAACGCCCCGCCATGTGGCGTGGGGCGCGCGGGCGGTGCCCGGCTTGCGGGGAAAAAACCATGTTTCACAAATATCTAAAAGTCAGCGAGACGTGTTCCGCGTGCGGCCTGCATTTAGGGGGCCATCAAGCCGATGACGCGCCGCCTTATTTTACCATTTTCATTGTCGGCCATATCATTGTGCCGGTGGCGCTGATTGTCGAGCGCAGCTATATGCCGCCGCTTTATGTACATGCTTTCATTTTTGGAATCCTGTCTATAGTTATCAGTCTAATCTCTCTCCCCATCGTCAAAGGCGCGGTGGTTGGCCTGCAATGGGCGCTGGAGTTACATGGGTTTGCGCCTGAAGACGCAAAGCCCGAAGACACAAAGCCCGAAAATGCAAAGGATGACGCGCATGGCTAAAAGAAAAATTACCGCTCCCAAGGGCAGCACCCCAACCGGACCGGGCGAATATCGCGAAGACAATGTCGCCGCCGTGCGCCCGAAAGAAGCCTCGACGCTGATTGTGGTGCGCCAAAGCGACAAGGAGCCGAAAATTTTAATGGGCAAACGCGCCGCCAGTCATAAATTTATGCCGAATAAATTCGTCTTCCCGGGCGGGCGTCTCGATTATGTCGACCAGCGTTTGGTGGTGAATAAAAAACTCAGCGCCTCGGTGATGAAACGGCTTCGTAAAGAGACCGCTAAAACCGTCAGCGACAATAAATTACGCGGTCTCGCACTGGCTGCCATCCGCGAAACCTACGAAGAGACGGGATTGATTATCGGCCGCAAAACGAAAAAGCAACTGCATTCTGGCAATGCCGTTTGGCAGGCTTATTTCGACCATGGCGTGGAGCCGCCGCTCGATAAAATGGATTTTATTGCCCGCGCCGTAACGCCCACCCATCGGTCGCGCCGTTTCGATACGCGGTTTTTTATGGTCTATGACGAATTTATTCATACCGACCCGGAAGAGATGCAAAAAGCCAGCGGCGAATTGCTCGATTTACATTGGCTGACGCTCGCTAAAGCCCGCAAATTAGACCTGCCCGCCATCACCCGTTCGGTGATCGATATGGTCGAGGAACGGATGCAAAAAGACCGCGCCGCGCAGCTCAAAGCCCCTGCTCCCTATGTGCGCTTTAAAAATGGCAAACCGTTAATCACCCTTCTGTAGCTTATCGGTTGACTTTAACCGTGAAATGCCTATTTTCACGGCCACGCGCTGATTGCGCCCCAAGTTTTTAAGGATTGAAAAGATGGCCAAACCAACCACAGTCAAAATTAAGCTGGAAAGCACCGCAGGCACTGGTTTTTATTATGTAACCAAGAAAAATGCCCGCACGATGACCGAGAAAATGGTCGTCAAAAAATACGATCCCGTTGTGCGCAAGCACGTGGAATTTAAAGAAAACAAAATTAAGTAAACCGAGATTTTGTTTTTGAAAGGCGTCCTAGCGGGCGCCTTTTTTGGTTTGGGACAGCTGCATATCAGATAACTATTGCCGCCCCTCGCGAACGCGCTAAATATAGGCGCATGGAAACAGATGAAGCCGAAATTCTAGCCCTGAAAGCGCTGACCTATCTCGCCAGTCTCGATGAAATGATGGACCGTTTTTCGGGCCTCACGGGCATGGCCCAAGGCGACATTGTCGAGCGCGCGGGCGACCCAGAAATGCTGGCGGGTATTTTGGAATTTTACCTCTCCGACGAAGCGCTGCTGACCGAATTTTGCGATGCTTTTGAGATCGACCCCGAAGCCCCCGCGCGGGCGCGCGCCGCCCTGCCTGGCGGCGACCTGCCGCATTGGACGTGACCCCATATGAACCCGAAAGACGCGTATTATGAGTGACCCCAAAGGCGAGATTTCCGCCGATACTTTGCAACAACTCGAGACCCTGTCCCTCGATGCCACGCGCCCGCTTATCATCACCGACGCCGATGAAGTCTTGCTGAAATTCATGCAGCGCGTGGAGCATTATTTAGAGACTTTGGGATTGTGGATTGACCTCAGTAGTTTTGCCTTGAGCAGCAATATTAAATCGCGCGAGACCAATGAGCCCGTGCAAGTGCCAACGCTTATTGACGATTTCTTTGCCTCCGAAACGCCCCATATTGAGGCCGCCGAGGGTGCCGCGGACAGTTTGTCTCGCCTGTCGCAAGAGGCGCAAATTATTGTGCTGACCAATTTGCCCGGCGCGCATCGCGACGCCCGCATTGCCAATCTGCAAAGCCATGGAATGGATTATCCCGTGGTGGTGAACTCTGGCCTCAAGGGCCCCGCCGCCAAATGGCTGGCCGATAAAACCACTGGGCCAGTTTTCTTTCTCGACGATATACCCCACAATATAACCTCGGTGGCGGAACACGCACCGGAAATAAATTGCATCCATTTCATCGCCGACCCGCGACTTGCCAAACTGATTAGCAAAGCCAAGGGCGCGACCGCACGTATCGATATTTGGGCCGAGGCACATGACTTCATCGCAGGGAAAATCGCCGACCACGGCAGCCGCTAACAACGACCCGCCGGACAGTCTCGACAGTTTATGTCGCGATTGCGCGACTTTGGACAAAGTGGCGCGACACACCCGCCGCTGCCCCGCTTGCGGCTCCCCACGGCTTTTAAAACACGCCGAGCTTACCCAATTGGGCGTCGCCCATCTCGATTGCGATGCGTTTTATGCCGCCGTCGAGAAACGCGATAACCCAGAGCTGAACGATAGGCCGGTCATCATTGGCGGCGGGCGACGAGGCGTTGTGTCGACGTGTTGCTATATCGCGCGCATTCACGGGGTGCATTCGGCCATGCCGATGTTTCAAGCCACCAAAGCCTGCCCCGATGCGGTGATTATCAAGCCCGACATGGAGAAATATGGCCGCGTGGGGCGCGAAGTGCGCGCGCTGATGCAGGAGCTGACCCCGCTGGTGGAGCCGCTTTCCATCGATGAGGCGTTTATGGATTTGCGCGGCACCGAGCGATTGCATGGCGGCGCGCCAGCCTTAAGCCTGCTGAAATTAGTGCATCGTATCGAACGCGAAATTGGCATTACCGTGTCCATTGGGCTGAGCCATAATAAATTCCTCGCCAAATTATCGTCTGATTTTGATAAACCGCGGGGCTTTTCGATTATTGGCCAAGCCGAGACGTTAGACACGCTGGCCGCCCTTCCCGTAAGCGCCATTTGGGGCGTTGGCAAAGCGATGCAGGCCCGATTGGCGCGCGATGGCATTCGTCAAATCTCGCAATTGCAAAAAATCGACGAGAGCGAATTGGCCCGCCGCTATGAAGCCACGGGTCTGCGCCTTGCCCGCCTTGCCAAAGGGCAGGACAATCGAGCCGTGACGCCGCGCGCGGCAGCAAAATCTATTTCCAGCGAAACCACATTTAGCGAAGACTTGTCAGACGCCGTCGCTTTGGAAAAACATTTATGGCATCTCTCCGAACGCACCGCCGCGCGCTGCAAGGCCAAAGCGGTGGCGGGCAAAACGCTGGTTTTAAAAATGAAAGCCGACCGCCTGTCCTCATTGACCCGCAGTCGCGCGTTATCCAACCCCACGCAATTGGCCGATGTGATTTTCGAGCAAGGGCGCGACATGCTGCATCAGGTTTTGGCCGAAAAACCGGGCACTCGCTTTCGCCTCATCGGCATCGGCTTGGCCGGTCTGGTAGATGAAAAACTGGCCGACCCCTTAGACCTCGGCGACCCCGATAAGGCGCGCCGCAAAGCCGCCGAACAAGCGATGGATGTGTTGCGCGATAAATTCGGCAAAGACAGCATCAAAAAGGGACGTGGCCTTTAGCCGCTTGCCGAATTGGGGTAAGCTGGGGCGTAATATTTCCGCAGTATGAGGCGCATATGAGCAAACCCACCGCCAGTATCGACAGTCTTTTAGACGCTATGGGCCTTACCCTGCCCGCCCCCGCCGCGCCCTTGGGGGCTTATGTGCCCTATGTTCAGACCGGCAATCTGCTGCTGATATCGGGTCAGGGCCCCGTCAGTGCCAGCGGTGTCGCCATCAAAGGCTGTTTGGGCGACGGGCTGGAAATCGACGACGGACACCGAGCCGCCCAAATTTGCGGGCTTAATATTGTTGCCCGTTTGAAAGACGCCTTGGAGGGCGATTTCGACCGACTGCGCCAAATCATCCGGCTCAACGGCTTTGTTAATTCAACCGCCGATTTCACCCATCAGCCCGCGGTGATAAATGGCGCCTCTGATTTATTATTCGAGCTTTTCGGCGCGCGCGGGGTGCATAGCCGCACCGCCGTGGGGGTCAGCGCTTTGCCGATGGGCTGGGCGGTCGAGATAGATGCCATCGTCGAAATAGAAGGTGACGCCAAAACATGAGCGACGCCCCGCCCGTTCAAGTTCGCGTGATTTCCAGCCTCAACCTTGTCGCGCCAGAGGCATGGGACGCTTGCGCCAATCCGCCAGAAGCGGTTTACAGTCCGTTTTTGCGCCATGCGTTTTTATTGGCCATGGAAGAAAGCGGCTCGGCCACTGCCGAGACCGGATGGCTGGGCCAGCATTTGATTTTGGAAAGCGAGGCGGGCGAGGTTATCGCCGTCATGCCGCTGTATCTCAAAGACCATAGCCAAGGCGAATATATTTTCGACTATGGCTGGGCCGATGCTTTTCATCGCGCGGGCGGAAATTATTATCCGAAATTATTAAGCGCCGTTCCTTTTACCCCCGCCAGCGGACGTCGGCTTTTGGTCAAACCGGGCCCCCAGCAAGAGGTGCACACCCAGCAACTCCTCGCCGCCGCCCTGACGCTTTTGAACAAGCTCGATGCGTCTTCCCTGCATATAAATTTTCTGCCCGAGAGCGATTGGGAGGCACTGGGCGCGCAAGGTTTCTTGCAACGCACCGACCAGCAGTTTCATTGGCAAAATGACGGCTACCCAAGCTTTGACGCGTTTTTGGATGCCATGGCCTCGCGCAAACGCAAGAACTTACGCAAAGAGCGCGCCAAGGCGCTGGAAAACGGCATTGAGATTGAGGCCCTGACGGGCGCGCAATTGCGCGACGAACATTGGGATGCGTTTTTCCATTTTTACATCGACACTGGCCATCGAAAATGGGGCACGCCCTATTTAACCCGCGATTTCTTTACCCGCATCCAGCAGACGATGGCCGACGACACGCTGCTGATTATGGCCAAACGCGAAGGCCGCTATATTGCTGGCGCGCTGAACTTCATTGGCGGCGATACGCTTTATGGCCGCAATTGGGGCTGCATCGAAGACCATCCGTTTTTGCATTTTGAGGTTTGTTATTACCAAGCCATCGACTTTGCTATCGCGCGGGGCTTGGCGCGCGTCGAGGCGGGCGCCCAAGGCACGCACAAGCTGGCGCGTGGCTATGCCCCCCATCGCACCTATTCTAGCCATTTCATTACCCATGAAGGATTGCGCCAAGCGGTTGGCGATTATCTTGAATCGGAACGCCAATATGTAGACAATGATATGAAAGTGCTGAGCCAGCACACACCGTTTAAAAAACCACAGGAGAGCCAAGATGATTAATCTTACCGATGCTTATGACGAGCAGAATATTTTCGCTAAAATCCTGCGCGGCGAGCTGCCCAGCATCAAGCTTTACGAAGATGAGGCGACGCTGGCTTTCATGGATATCATGCCGCAAGTGGCTGGCCATGCTTTGGTGATACCCAAACAGGCGGCCGTTACTTTTCTTGATTTAACGCCAGAGGCGGCGGCCAGTGTGATGGCGACGGCGAAGATTTTAGCGCCGGCCATTATCAAGGCCGTCGATGCGCCCGGCTTTATGATGGCGCAATTAAATTCATCGCACGCCGGCCAAACCGTGCCGCATTATCACATGCATATTCTGCCGCGCCATCAAGGGCTAGAGCTAAAGTTTCATGCCCGCGATCCCGAAGATATGGACGTGCTGGCTGCCTTGGCCGAGAAAATTCGGGCCGAGATTTAGCCGCGCCTAATTCACTTTCTCGCTTGGGTTTTTGCTCTTTTTACTTGGCTTATCCTCGGCATAAGTAAACGTCAGCTTGCCCTTTTTATCGAGGTCCACGGTCACCAAGCCGCCCTTTTTCAGCTTGCCGAACAGCAGTTCATCGGCCAGTGGTTTCTTGATGTTTTCTTGAATAATACGCGCCATCGGTCGGGCGCCCATTTGCAAATCATATCCTTTGTCGACCAGCCAATTCATCGCTTTACGGCTGACGTCAATAATCACATTGCGGTCGGATAATTGCATTTCCAGCTCGAGGATAAATTTCTCAACCACACGCACCACCACTTCCGATGGCAGATTGTTGAACGGCACAACGGCGTCTAAGCGATTGCGGAACTCTGGTGTGAACATGCGATTGATGGCTTCGCTGTCTTCGCCTTCGCGCTTCACGCGGCCAAAGCCCATGGGCTCTTTCGCCATATCCGAGGCGCCCGCATTGGTGGTCATGATCAACACCACATTGCGGAAATCGACTTTGCGGCCATTGGCATCGGTCAAGCTGCCGTGGTCCATCACTTGCAACAAGATGTTGAAAAGGTCGGGATGGGCTTTCTCAATCTCGTCGAGCAGCAACACGCAATGCGGATTTTGGTCGACGCCATCGGTCAACAAACCGCCTTGGTCGTAGCCCACATATCCAGGAGGCGCACCCAGCAAGCGCGACACCGTATGGCGTTCCATATATTCCGACATATCAAAACGCAGCAATTCAACGCCCAAAGCCGACGCCAATTGACGCGCCACTTCGGTTTTGCCGACGCCCGTCGGCCCCGAGAATAAATAGCTGCCGATGGGTTTTTCCGGCTCGCGCAAACCGGCCCGCGATAATTTAATGGAAGCCGCCAAAGCCCCAATGGCATCGTCTTGACCAAACACCACGCGCTTTAGCGTCACGTCGAGACCTTTGAGTTTTTCGGTATCGTCTTTGGAAACGGTTTTCGGCGGTATCCGCGCCATCGTGGCGATGGTCGCTTCTATGTCTTTCACGCTGATGGTTTTTTTGCGCTTCGAAGCCGACAGCAACATTTGTGCCGCCCCCACTTCGTCGATGACGTCGATGGCCTTATCGGGCAATTTGCGGTCGGCCATATAACGCGACGAAAGTTCGACCGCCGCCTTAATGGCATCATTGGTGTAGCGCACGTCGTGGAAGTCTTCGTAATATGATTTCAGACCTTGCAGAATTTTAATCGTATCCGGCACGCTTGGCTCGATAACATCAATTTTTTGAAACCGACGCGCCAAGGCCCGGTCTTTTTCAAAATGCTGACGGAACTCTTTATAGGTCGTCGAGCCCATGCAGCGCAGGCTGCCGCCTTGCAGGGCAGGTTTCAACAGGTTAGAGGCATCCATAGCCCCGCCCGAGGTCGCGCCAGCGCCGATGATGGTATGAATTTCATCAATGAAAAGAACCGCTTCCGGCTTATCTTCAAGTTCTGACATGATTTGCTTCAAGCGTTCCTCGAAGTCGCCTCGATAGCGCGTGCCGGCCAGCAGAACGCCCATATCGAGCGAATAAATCACATTATCTTGCAACACATCGGGCACATCGCCTTCGATGATTTTACGCGCCAGACCTTCCGCAATCGCGGTTTTCCCAACCCCGGGGTCGCCGACCAGCAGCGGATTGTTTTTACTGCGGCGGCATAGAATTTGAATGGCGCGCGAGACTTCTTTGCTGCGCCCGATAAGCGGGTCGACTTTGCCATCGCGGGCTTTGTCGTTCAGGTTGATGCAATAGGCGGCCAAGGCCTCGCCGTCGGCGACGCCGCTTGGCTCATCGTCTAAATCGCTCACGCCATCGACGGGGCGGCTTTCGCTTTTGCCCGGTGTTTTGGCGACCCCATGCGAGATGAAATTAACCGCGTCATAGCGGGTCATTTCTTGTTCTTGCAAGAAGTAAGCGGCATGGCTTTCGCGCTCGGCAAACATGGCGACCAAAACATTGGCGCCCGTCACCTCATCGCGGCCCGAGCTTTGCACATGAATAACGGCGCGTTGAATGACCCGCTGAAACCCTGCCGTGGGTTTGCAGTCTTCGTCATCTTCCACCACCAAACCGGTCAATTCTGTGTCGATATAATGCTCTAGGTTTTGGCGCAGCAGCTCGACGTTAACGCCGCAGGCTTCCATCACCGCCAGACCATCTGGGTCTTCGATGAGCGCCAGTAGCAAATGCTCTAACGTGGCATATTCATGCGCCCGGTCATTGGCCAGCACCAATGCGCGGTGTAATCCTTGTTCTAAGTCTTTTGAAAATGCCGGCACGCCGCGCTCCTGTAAATCTAATCTTTTTCCATTGTGCATTGCAGCGGATGGTCGTGCTGCCGTGCCATATCCATAACTTGGGTTACTTTTGTTTCCGCAACTTCATAGGTAAACACGCCGCAAATCCCAACTCCAGTTTGATGCACATGCAGCATCACTTTGGTTGCATCTTCGGCATTCTTGGAAAAAAATCGCTGCAGAACATAAATCACGAATTCCATCGGCGTATAATCATCGTTCAAAAGAAGCACTTTATACATCGACGGTTTTTGCGTTTTGGTGCGAGTCAAAGTGGCGGTGCCGCTTTCGCCATCGCGTCCTTCATCGCGCCCATCTTCGCCTTTGGCCATGTTTAAAGGCGCGTTTGTTTTACGCAAAATCTCTTCCATCCTGTGTTTTTCTACCATGTGCTAATTTTACCTCTGCATTGGCCTTTTCATCAAGCAAAACCCATGCCCCTGTCTATATGAGATAGGGTGCTTCATTCCCAACACAAGGGCAACTTGCTATTATGTTGGCTTGAGGAGTGATTCCGTGCGTCATGTGTTTTTTAACGTTTTTGTTTTAAGTCTCTGTTTCATCTGGGGGTTTTCGTCTAGCGCCAGCGCGGCGCCATTTTCTTCGATTGTGATAGACGCCACAAATGGGCGCAGTTTGCAGCAATATCGCGCGTCCCAAAGCCGATATCCTGCCAGCCTCACCAAACTCATGAGCCTGTATATTGTGTTTGAAGAGATAGAAGCCGGTCGCCTGAGCCCCGAAACGCCAATTTATGTGTCAAACAAAGCGGCCCGCCAACCGGCCAGTCGATTGGGATTGAAAGCCGGAAGAACCATCGCCGCCAAAACCGCCATGAAAGCCCTTTTGGTGAAATCTGCCAATGATGTGGCTACCGCCATCGCCGAACATATTTCGGGCTCGGAAGATAAATTTGCCCGCCGCATGTCGCAAAAAGCCCGCGAGCTGGGATTATATGACACGAGCTTCGTCAATGCCTCGGGGCTTTATCATTGGCGCCAGCAAAGCACGGCGCGCGATATGGCCAAATTGGCGCAAGCGCTGCTGACTGATTTTCCGCAATTCGAAAGCCTTTGGCAAACCACCGGATTTACTTTTGACGGCAAAAAATACCGAAGCCATAACCGCGTGTTGCGACGTCTATCGGGCGCCATTGGCATGAAAACCGGATATATTCGCGCCTCCGGCTATAATATTGCCACCGCCGTGCAACGCGATAATAAACGTATCATCATCGTCATCATCGGCGGCAGTTCCGCCACCGCGCGCGATCGCCATGCGATATCGCTGGCCGATAGAAGCCTGCCCCGCGCCCAAACCTATGTCGCGAAAGCCAAACCCAATAGCGCTAAATTGCGCCAAGCCGCCCAATGGCTCGACACGCCAGCCACAGAGCTCGCCAAGCCAACGCAAGGGCTGGTGTTGGCCGATTTACCCCGCGATTGGAAAATTCAAGTGGGTGCTTTTTCGGCCTCCGTACACGCCTATAGCCAATTGCAGCGCATTCGCCGGGTCTTGGGGCCGCAATTGGAAAATTCACAAGGCTCGGCAGAGCCCATCGAAAGAAATGGCAAGCCGATGTATCGCGCGCGATTTGCTAATCTATCGGAGCCGCAAGCTTTCCGCCTGTGCCGCAGTCTCTTAGAAGTGACGCCCAGCTGCCTGCCGATTGCCCCTTAATCGTCGAGCAAAATACTGCGTGCTTCGTTGAGCCGCGCGGCCAGCCAATCGGTGCCGCCTTGGTCGGGGTGGTTTTTGACAATCAAGGATTTATAGGCGGCCTCGATATCGGCCGGAGACGCCGTCGCCTCCAGCCCTAAAATTTCCAGCGCTTCGGCTTTATCCATGGCCATATGGGCCTTGGAGGGCGCGTTTTGCGACTTGCCCCCTGCACTGGCTTTAATTTGACGCGCCAGCAAATAAGCCCGCATGCCCCAAAGCGCCAAAGCCCCGGCGGGCGCGGCGAGGGCAAAGCGCCCAGCCATAACAAATATAACCACAGCGGTAATGGCCAAAATCAAGACGCTAATCCAACCGGTCAAAATAAGCGCGCGGCGCGACAATCGCGATAGGCTGCGCGATACAAGCAAAAGCGCAATCACCGCCACAGCGCCGAGCAGTAAATAAGCCATTAGCTGGCCTCCGGCATGGCAAGGCCGGGCAGCTTTAAGCCGTTGAGCAGCGCTTTCACTTCGGCGCGCGCCGCCACATGGCTCATGGTTAAACTGGCATTGGCTTCTTCCGAAGTGAGGTCGAGCAACGTGAGCCCTGCGGGAAACATTTCTCGAAACACCACGCGTTCCGATAATCCGTCGATTTGGCGAAAAGCCAGTCGGGTGGCCAGCGCCTCGAGGGTGGCCTCGACGCGCTTGCGGTTTTTGGCGTGAATATGGCTCGTGCGGTTTCTCAACACCACCCAATCAATGGCCGCCCCATTGGCCTGAACCCGCGCCTGCCGACACGACCAGACCATCTCGGCATAAATGCTCGGGCCCGATATCTCCAGCGTATTGGGGTCGAGGGTCGCCAATAGGTCGACATCGACAAAACTCTCGTTCATCGGGGTGATTAACGTATCGGCCGAGGCATGGCCCAAGCGCGATAAATAGCTATCCGAGCCCGGGCAATCGACGACCACGAAATCATGATTGGCGCGCAAATGACCCAGCGCCTGCACGAAGCTCTCGCTTTCTTGCTGCTGTCGGGTGTCTAGATTATTATGGCTGCCCGCCTGCAAAGTAATATGCTCCGGCATCGCCATATCGCGGCGCCCGACCCACATTTGCCGATTGGCAATATAGCGGCTGAAAGATTGTTGCCGCACGTCGAGGTCTAGCGTGCCGACCGATTTACCTGCCTCTAGCAGGGCCGCCACCACATGCATGGCGACCGTGGTTTTGCCCGCGCCGCCCTTCTCATTGCCAAGAACAATAACATGCGGCGCGACATTTGGCTCCGAGGGGTCTATTGTCGGGCTCTGATATAGAGGGTCTGGCATCGTATCCGGCAAAGTTTTTCCTTCATTTTCGTTTAAATTAAGTATAAACCCGATTCCGAAAACTGGCTGCAAGTTCCAATAAACTGTTTACACTCAACCTATCTGTCATCCTTAGCTTCGAGGCGCGTAATATGCCGTTAACTGGCAAGAAAATATTGATAACAGGCGCCAATGGCGGGCTGGGCCGTGCCATTGCCGCGCTGGCCCAAGCGCAAGGGGCAACGCTTGCGCTATGCGAAAAAACCGCCGACCTAGCGCAAGCCGCCAAAGCCGCTCTTCCCAAGCCCGAGGCAGGCGCGCTCAATCCCGATGCAGGCGTGCTCAATCCCGATGCAGGCGTGCATTGCGCCCATGCCGATTTGCGCGATGGCGAAGCCGTGGCCGCTATGGTGGCCCATGCGGTGGACGCCATGGGTGGGCTCGATGGTGTGGTGAATAATGCCGCCCTGCTCGACGCCGCCGATGCCGGCCCGGTGGAAACACCGCTCGATAGCTGGCAGGCCACTTTGGCGGTGAATGTAACCGGCGCCTTTTTGGTCTATCAAAATGCGCTGCCCCATCTTATCCAGCAACAAAGCGGCTCTTTGGTCACCCTCAGCTCGGTGGTCGCGCATAGCGCGTCGGCCAAGGCGCAAATTGCCTATACCACCAGCAAAGGCGCGCTGGAGGCGATGACCCGCGAGATTGCGCTGGCCCATGCGCGCGATAATATTCGCGCCAATTGCGTGGCGCCCGGCCCAGTATTGACCGAGCGCACGGCGCATTATTTTGATACGCCCGAAAAATGGGTTCAACGGCGCCAGCATATTCCGATGGGACGTTTGGGACGGCCAGAAGAAATTGCCGCCAGCGTGTGCTTTCTTTTGTCCGATGGCGCGGCCTGGCAAACAGGCAGCATTATGCGCGTCGATGGCGGCATTTCCGCCGCCTATGTGGTCGATGACACCAAGGGCAGCGACACGCCATGACGCAAAACTTGGTTGAGATTATCAGTCCTATCGATGGCTCTATTTATGCCACCCGCCCGCTCAGCGAGGCCGCCCAAGTGGAAACCAGTTTGGCCAAGGCCACCAATGCGCAAGCGCTTTGGCAGGCGACACCGCTGGAGACACGCGCCGCTTTTGTGTTGCAGGCGCTGGATATCATCGACCAGCAACGCCGCGAGATTGCGCTCGAATTGGCGTGGCAAATGGGCCGTCCGCTGCGCTATGGCGACGGCGAGGTCAACGGATTTTTAGAACGCGGCCGCCATATGGTGGCCATCGCCGAAAGCGCTTTGCAAAATCTGTACCCGGCCCCGCAAGCGGGTTTTGAGCGTTATATCGAACGCCGCCCCCTGGGTGTGGTGCTGGTTATCGCGGCGTGGAATTACCCCTATCTCATTGCGGTTAATTCTATCGTGCCAGCTTTAATGGCAGGCAATTGCGTGGTGCTGAAACATTCTGGCCAGACGCTGTTGAGCGGCGAGCGCCTAGCCGCCGCTTTTCAAACTGCCGCCAAACAGCTTGGCCTGTCGCCGGCCTTGCAAGACGGGTTGATCTCTTGCCTGACGCTTGACCATAAAGCCACCGCCCAGATCATCGCCGACCCGCGCATTGCCCATGTTAATTTTACCGGCTCGGTATCTGGCGGACACGCCATTGTTGCGGCCGCCAAAGACAGATTTATCGGCCTTGGGCTCGAGTTGGGCGGCAAAGACCCCGCCTATGTGCGTGCCGATGCCGACCTTGGCGCCACGGCCGAAGCTTTGGTCGATGGTAGTTTTTTCAATAGTGGGCAATCGTGTTGCGGCATCGAACGGATTTATGCCGAGGCCAGCGTGCACGATGAATTGGTGGAGCGCATGGTGGCTTTGACGCAAGACTATGTGCTGGGCGACCCGCTCGACGAGGCCACAACGCTGGGCCCCATGGTGCGTACCCAAGCGGCCGATATGGTGCGCCAGCAAATCAGCGACGCCGTGGCGCAAGGGGCCAAACCGCACCTCGAGGAAAGCACCTTCGCTGCCAGCCAGAGCGGCACGCCCTATTTGGCGCCGCAAATTCTGACGCAGGTAACCCATGCGATGGAAGTCATGCGCGCCGAAAGCTTCGGCCCCGTGGTGGGGATTATGGCAGTAGAAAATGACGCCGAAGCCATTGCCAAAATGAACGATAGTGTTTTCGGCCTCACCGCCAGCGTGTGGACGCAAGACACGCAAGCCGCCAAAGCCATTGGCGCGAAGCTGCGCACGGGCACGTTTTTCATGAACCGCTGCGACTACCTCGACCCTGGCCTCGCTTGGACCGGCATTGGCGATACCGGGCGCGGCGCCAGTCTGTCGCAAATCGGCTATGAGCAACTCACCCGCCCGATGAGCTTTCACTTAAAAACAGGAACCTAATATGTCGGCCCTTGGCATTCATCGCACCCTCGAAGACATGCGCGCGCAAGTGGCGGCGTGGAAAGCGCAAGGCTTGCGCGTGGGGCTGGTGCCCACAATGGGCGCTTTGCACGCCGGCCATTTATCCTTGGTCGAGGCGATTGCGCAAAACGCCGACAAAGTGATTGTCTCGATTTTCGTCAACCCAACGCAATTCGCAGCCGACGAAGACTTGGATATTTACCCGCGCCAAGAAGCTGACGATCTGGCCGCTTTGCAAAACACCCAAACCGATGCCGTCTTCGCGCCCAGCGCCGCGCATATGTACCCCGAAGGTTTTGCTACCACCATTGCCATGGACGGCCCTGCCTTGGGTTTAGAAAGCGACGAGCGGCCGCATTTTTTTGGCGGCGTCGCGCTGATTGTTTTGAAACTACTCATCCAAACCCAGACCGATGTGGCGATTTTCGGCGAGAAGGATTACCAGCAATTGCGGGTCATCCAAACCATGGTGGCGGACCTCAATTTACCCGTCGAGATTATGGCGGGCGCGATTATGCGCGAGGCCGATGGGCTGGCCATGTCGTCGCGCAATGTTTATCTCTCGGCCGAACAGCGAAAAATTGCCGCTCAGCTGCCTGTTATTTTAAAGCAATTGGCACACAGCCCTGCCCCCATCGCCGTGGCCGAAGCCGAGGCCAAAAAAGCCCTACTGGCGGCTGGTTTCACGAAAGTGGATTATGCCTGTATCCGCGATGCCGAGACGCTGGCCGTGCCCGATGCCAACACTGTCTCGCGCCGCGCGCTGATTGTCGCTCGATTGGGCAAGACCCGCCTGCTGGATAATTGTCCGGCTGTCTAAAGAGGCTCAGAGCAACCCCAAATCGGTGAGCTCTTGGCGCAAAGCCTCGGGCATATCTTCATCGATTTGCATATTATTGGGCGCATCGTCGGGCGCATCTTCTTTGGTTAAATAGCGCCAGCCCTGAAACGGGCGGCGCGCTTGCAGGCGCGTATGCACCAGCTCTGGGTCGAGATGCAAATGGCAACGTCGGATGCCTTGGTCATCGACAAATTCTTCAATATCGATAATTGGCTGACGAACCCGAATTTGGCGTTTGATAACCCAATAAATCGAGCCGTTTTCCAGCAAATCGCCCTGTCGTTTGGGCACCATGCGGGTGGTGTGAAAGACTTTGCCATAGCTCGCTTGCAGGCGGTTTTGCCAAGTCACCAAATCGTCTATGGCCTCGGCCCCCACACATAATTTTACCAAATGAACCGTCATGCGCGTTACGGCCTAAAAATCGATACGCGGTCAGAGGCGGTAAACAAAGCATAAAAGCCGCCCCCAATGGCGCCACCGATAAGAATAAACCCAGCCTCAGAGGCATGATAGGCCATTTGGTGGCGTCCGCCGCCGGGCAAAGGCGCTTGGCGCTGCCAGCGATTGCCGACGAGGCGATTATGACTGTCCATCACTTTGCCGCTGGCGGGGCTAAACCCACCCGCAAAATGCAACCCATCGTTGAGCACGCCCAAAGCGCCGCCGATTACCGCAATCGGCAATTCTGGCAATTGCCGCCATTTTCCGGTTTTTAAATGAAACGCCTGCACCGCCTTGACCGGACGCCCCGCCGCCGATTTGCCGCCCGCGATAATCACCTCATCGCCCAGCCGCGTGAAAGCGGCATTGGAAACGGGTATCGGCATGGGCGTTTTCCAAGTCGACCATTTGCCGGTGCCGAGATTATAGCTCTGCACACGCGCCGCATCTTGGCCGATGCCGCCGAACAAAAACACGCGGTCTCGGTCAAACACGCTGACATGGTCGGCGCGCGACGATGGCAAATGGCCAAGTTTCAACCAAACGGCTGTGTCGGGGGCATACATCCATAAATCAGCACTCAGGCGCGCGGTTTCATTTTCCCGCCCGCCCGACACAATCACCCGACCCGTGCCAGAGGCCATGGCGAAATGCGATAAACCGACAGGCAGCGGCGTGAGCGGGCGCCAACCATCGCTGCGAATATCATATTGCTCAAAGAAAGTGCGCAGCCCCTGCCCTAATTTGCCACTCATGATGAAGAGTTTGCCATCCATCTCGGTCGCCACCGCATTGGACACGGCGGTGGGTAAGGCTGTGCCTTCGCGCCATTCGGCCTGCGCCGAAACCAGCGGGGCGAGCGACAGGAAAACCAGCGTCCAACCTATGGTGAAAAACCGTTGCATCATATTTCTATCCCAAACAACTAACGCCTTGAGCGCAAGAGGTTAAATAAGTCCATTTCCGCTTAAAACAAAAACAAAGTGGCAAAACCGAGAAACGCCAAAAAGCCAATGACATCGGTGACCGTGGTCACAAATACGCTCGAGGCCACCGCCGGATCTATGCCCGCGCGGTCGAGCCCGACCGGAATTAAAATGCCTGCCAAGGCCGCCACCACAAGGTTGACCACCATAGCCGCTGCCAGCACCGCGCCCAATAAAACATCGTCGAACCAATAGGTGCCCAAGAGGCCAGCAATCAGCGCAAAGACCACGCCATTGACCAGGCCGACGCCAAATTCACGCATTACCACCCGCGCGACATTGACCTGTTTCAGCTCTTGCGTCGCCAAGCCGCGCACCGTGATGGTGAGCGTTTGCGTGCCCGCATTGCCCCCCATGGAGGCCACAATCGGCATTAAAATGGCCAGCGCCACCATCCGCTCAATCGAGGCATCAAACAGACCGATAACCAAAGAAGCCGCCACGGCCGTCATCAGGTTGAGCAACAACCAAGACACCCGCCCGCGCGCCGTCTCGATGAGGCTATCGGTGACCGCCTCATCGCCAACCCCGCCGAGGCGCAGAATATCTTCGCCGGCTTCATCGACAATCACTTCGAAAACATCATCGGCGGTGATGACGCCAATGAGCCGTTGGTCCTCATCGACAATCGGGGCACTGACTAAATTATACCGCTCAAATAGGCGCGCCACTTCTTCGCGGTCGGTATCGCCAGCGATAACCGTAAAGTCATCATGCAACAGGCTGTCGACCCCGACGCCGCGTTGCGAGCGCAATATTTCAGATAAATGCACCACCCCAATCGGCGTATGCGTCGGGTCGGTGACGTAAAGTTCTAGGAAGTCGCTCGGCAGGTCGGCGGTATCGCGCAGATAATCGATGGTCTGGCCGACGCTCCAAAACGGCGGCACGGCCACGAATTCGGTTTGCATCAAGCGGCCGGCGCTATCCTCTGGGAAATCCAGCGAGCGCTGCAAAATCAGGCGGTCGGTGGTCGGAATTCTTTGCAGCACTTCGTCGCGTTCGGCGACATCCATGTCTTCCAACACGAAAACCGCATCATCACTATCCAGCTGCTGAACGGTAGCCGCCAGCGTATCGCTATCGACCGCCTCGAGGGCGGCATCGCGAATATTATCGTCAAACTCGGCAAAGACTTCCGGCGCTAAATCGGCGCCCATTAAGGCAATGAGACTGCGGCGCAAATCTGGCTGCAACAGGGTAATCAGCTCGGCGATATCCGCTTCGTGGCGGTCTTCAAAAGCCGCCTTCAGGCCCGCGCGGTCTTGCGCTTGCACCAGCTCGCGCACCGCCTGAAAGCGTTCCGTGGTTAACGCATCGGAGCCTAGATACTCGCCTTCTGGCGGCGTTTCGGGTGCGCTATGGCTCACGGGCTTACCTCTCGATACAGCAGGGTGACGGGCTTGGTCATTCAAGTCTCTTGCTATATGGCGCAAAATGGCGAATGACGCAGCATTTTTATCGCTCTAACATAAATCAGCCGAATGATTCGGCCAAATGGAGGAATGATTATGATTGAGATTCTACTCGCCACTCTGGTGTTTTACGTTATTGGCTTGATGCTGCCATCCCTCATCGGTGTGCTTCGCAAAGAGTTAGATTTGGGCTTTTTATTGGGCCCACGCGATGAGCAACCCGAAGTTTCCGCCGTTGTGCAGCGCATTCGCCGCGCCAGCGTGAACTTGCAGGAAAGCCTGTTGATTTTCGTGCCGCTGGCTTTACTGGCCATTAGCAGCAATGCCGCGGTGGCGGAAACCGCCACAATTTGGCTTGGTTTGCGCGTCGCTTACCTGATTACTTATGCCATGGGCCTGCGCCATGTGCGGACGATTATCTGGTTTGTGGCTATGGTGCATCTCTATCTGATGGGCGCCGCTCTGGTTTAATTTAGAGGTTTAATTTACCAGTCGAACTCATCCATATGCTCGGAGAAGAACTCTTCTTCGTCGTAAAACCAAGCCACATCTAACGCTGGATTGGGTTTGGGAGGTTTGCGAAACGGCAACACATTATCGTCGGTCGAAACCTCGGCCGGCGATTCTTTGTGGGGTGGTTTTTTGTCGTCATCTCTCATCTTACGCCCCTAGTCTTTTCTCGCCTGAATGCGGCTTTGCAAATCTGCCTGCACTTTTGCTGTTAGCGGAAAGCGAACCGCCAGAATAATCGCGCCGATAAAAAATACCGCCGGCACAATCGCATAAAGCACGCGCAGGGTCAGCAAATCTTCAAAAGCATTCTCGGCCAATAATTTGGCATTGAAAGCCGTCAGAGACAGCGCGCTAATGGCCAAAAACGTGCCTGCCGCCGTCGATATTTTGGAGGTCATGCTGGCAAAGGCAATATAAGAGCCAGCCCGCGCCTTGCCCGTTTCGGCCGTTTCCACATCCACCACATCAGCCAGAATGGCCAGCGGAAGAAATTGTAAGCCACCAAAGCAGGCGCCCTTGGCGATAAAAAAGCCGACAAACAGCCAGTAATCATCGGCGGTGAACGCCATATTAATGGCCGAGATAATGGCGACGGTAATCAAGCAAATGGAAAAGGCGATATGTTTGCCGAGCTTGCGCCCCAACCAGAGCCAGAGCGGAACCGCGGCCAGCCCTGCGATAAAATAGATGAAATACAAAGTGCCGACGCTGGTCGCTTGGATGACCGATTTCATGAAGAAAAGCGACAAGGCGTTGCGAAACGCCTCTGCCAAAGTGACGATAAGAATAATGCCGACGACAATCCGCATCGGCTTATTGCCCCAGACGCGCACAAGGCCTGACATAAACGACATTGGCTTTTGCCCCGGCACGTCATTGGTGGGCACTTCGCGCACAAAGAAAATCAGCGCCAGCGCCGCCACGGGGGCCGCCACGCAAATGGCAATGGCCATGCCGCGCATAATCGAGGCGGTGCTGCCATCGCCATATTGCTCGACCAGAAACGGAATAAACGCCGCCGCCAAAAGCCCTAATAAAGTAAATTGCTCGCGCCAGGCCGTAACCCGAGACCGCTGGTAATAATCGGGTGACAGCTCCGCCCCCCATGCGCCATAGGGCAGGCCCACCAAAGTGGTGCCAATATACATGCCAGCAATGCAGATGAGCAGATAAGTGGCATCGGCGGTCGGCAAGGGCACGAATAACATCCAAATAGAGCCGCAAAGAACCGGGACGCCCAAAAGAATAAACGGTCGGCGGCGGCCAAAGCGGGTGCGTGCCCGGTCGGAAAGCGTGCCGACCAAGGGATCGGTGACGACGTCGGATAATTTTGCCAGCAATAACATGGTGGCCACGGCGGCCAAGGAAATGCCAATTTCACTGGCGTAAAACACCGGCAGCCAAATGGCAATCGGATAGCCCACCAAGGCTAAAGGCGCTCCCATGAGGCCATACATGCTGAGCGTGGTTTTACTTAACGAGGTGGACATAGACTTCCCTGACTGTAACTGAGCGCAAAGTATGTCAGCCAGAGGAGCCAACGACAACCAGGAAAAGCGCGTTATTTGTCTGGCACGTCGATAGAAAGCGGTTTCGCCCGCGCCATGATTCGACTCTGTTTCGTCGAAGATTTGTGAATTTAGACAGAATAAAAAACCAATTTTGGGTCATTTACCGCAATAAAATTACGAATCTTGCTCAATCGGGCCGGAAAATAGGCTTGAGAGGTGAATTTCACGGCGTTCCTGAGTAACATTATCGGACTGCTGGTGTTCGGCCAGGAGACTAAAATCAAAAATGGGAGAACTTTAATCATGGATCAAATCAAAACAATTGTAAGCACTGTAACGGAAGTTTTCATTGCTTTACTCGCTTTGGCCATTGTGGCTAGCCTTTTGGTTGGCGCAGACAACATGGCCTTTCTTGGCGACGTTGCCGGAAACATTACTCAGCTGGTTGCCAGCTTGGGCGAAGCAGGTCTACCTGGCCTCATCGCACTTGGCATCATCTTGATGCTTTTCCGCAAAGACTAAGCAATAAGCCCAATAGCAAAAATAACAGGAGGTTGTTATGGAAAAGTTTTCTAACGTTCTTATGACATTGCGAGATTTTTTCTTACGCATCGCTGAGACGGGCGGCGCCTTGGTCTTGGCCACGCTGACTGTCTATTTGCTATTGGGCAATTCTGCCGGCTCGTTCGCCATTTCGGTGGCCGAGACGGTGGCTAATTTCACCGCCAAAGTAACCCCGGCCGCAGTGCTTGGACTGGCGGTCATTCTGGCCATGAGCTATTTACTGCGCAAGCAGGGCAAATAGGTTTTAAATCGCCAATAGCGTCAAAAGCCCGACAGTCGACATGAGGTATGCGCCTGGCAGGGCGATAAGTTCTTTATGGCCCTTGACCATCAAGGCAAAGAAAATGCCAGCCCCCATAAAATGCATGATCATAATCGGATAGGCCATCCAAATGGCCTGCGCGTTAAAGGCGACAAAAGCCAAAGAGCCGCCGCTGACCAACAACATAGTGGTGAAGACATCCCAAGAGACGGCGCTAATGGCCTTCTCTCGCGGCGGCAGGTTGGTCTGTTTGATATAACCCAAATATAGGCGTCTGCCCCATACGCCATGCACCCATGCGCTCAAAACGCAGACAGCCGCTGCCATTAAAAATAAATAGAAACTCATAAAGAGGCCCCTTCCCGCATGAGGGTAAAGTCAGTACGCCATGGTAGTCACAAGCTTGCAGCTTTCACAAGTCGGCGGGCAAGATAAAAGGCAAAACTTGGGATGAGACGGGGCGAGGCTGGTGCGGCCGAGAAGACTCGAACTTCCACGGGTGTTACCCCACAGCGACCTCAACGCTGCGCGTCTA
>JABJKE010000037.1 GCA_018660505.1 Rhodobiaceae bacterium
AAATGTCTGCACGGGCTTTGCCGTTTCAGCCGCAAAACTGGCTCCGCTGAACAGGATAAGGCAGCCGAAGAGGCTGTAAAACCCAAGGTGTTTTATATTTTTCATCATCGCTCGAAGCTAATCTGATTTGCCTATCTGTGCCAGTCGATTTGGCGGGCGGGGCGCAAGTTTTTCAAGTCTCACGCTTGCTTTCCCCAAGGTAATCGCGTTTACTGCGGGCGCACTTGCGGGTCCGTTTTGGGGGCAAGGGCGCGTTGAAATCGGAACAGGGGTCTTATTGACCATGCCAACCAATGGTCGGCCCCCCGCGGGCCGCGAGAAAAACCAAACACCAGAGGTCACGAGCGCGCATTTGGCAGACCTCATCGTCGCCATCGCCGAAACCAAAGACCGCACAGCTTTTGCAGAAATTTTTGCGCATTTTGCGCCGCGCGTGAAAGGCTATCTAATGCGCCTTGGCGCCAGCGATGGCCAAGCCGAGGAAGTGACGCAAGAAGCTCTGCTGACGGTTTGGCGCAAGGCAGCCTTATTCGACCGCAGAAAAGCCGCCGCCTCGACATGGATTTTTACCATTGCGCGCAATCGGCGGATCGATGTTTTGCGGCGGCAAAAATTTCCAGAGCTTGATGCGCAAGACCCAAGCCTAGTGCCCGATGCGCCCCCGCTGCCCGACCAAGAAGTCATGGCCATTCGCGATAGCGAGCACGTGCGCGAAGCCCTATTGCAGTTGCCCGATGAGCAACGCGAGCTCATTCGTCTGGCGTTTTACAAAGGCTGGTCGCACGCCAAGATTGCCGAGGAGAGCAATATGCCTCTGGGCACGGTGAAATCGCGCTTGCGGCTGGCTTTCTCGAAATTGCGCGATGCCCTCGAAGGGCTCGTTTAGGGGCGCATTTTTTCGCTTCTCTTTCTCTTAAGCTGGCTTATGATACGGGCTTAACAGGGCGTCTGGTGAGGCCCGTAAAAACAAATCCGCCCCTTTCTTGGTGGCGTTCATTGGGAGAAAATTATGAAAGCTGTATTGTGTAAAGAATTTGGTCCACCGGAGAGCCTCGTGGTGGAAGATATTGCCTCGCCAGAACCGGGTCCCGGTCAAGTGGTGCTGGATGTGCATGCCGCAGCGGTTAATTTTCCAGACGTTCTCATCATTCAAAACAAATATCAGTTCAAGCCGCCGCTGCCGTTCGCCCCAGGTGGCGAAGTCGCGGGCGTGGTTGCCAAATTGGGCGAAGGCGTGACCGGCCTGAAAATCGGCGACCGGGTTATCGGCTCGTGCGGCCATGGCGGTTATGTCGAAGAGCTGGCGATTGCGCAAGGCTCGTGCATTCCGGTTCCAGATGAAATGGATTTGGAAACCGCCTCGGCTTTGGTGCTGACCTATGGCACGTCGCATTACGGCCTGAAAGATCGCGCGCATATTCAACCTGGCGAAACTTTGCTGGTTATGGGCGCTGCGGGCGGCGTGGGTCTGGCGGCGGTAGAGCTGGGCAAAGCGATGGGCGCGCGCGTCATCGCGGCCGCTTCGGCGCAAGATAAGCTGGATATTTGTGTCGAGCATGGTGCCGATGAAACGATTTTATATCCCGCTGGCGAGTTAGACAAAACCCAGCAACGCGCTTTCACCGAGCAAATTAAAGCGCTCACCGACGGCCAAGGCGCCGATGTGGTTTATGACCCTGTGGGCGGCTCTTACGCCGAGCCGGCGCTGCGCGCGACCAATTGGGAAGGGCGCTATTTGGTTATCGGATTTGCTTCTGGGCCGATTCCGCAAATCCCGCTGAATTTGGCTCTGCTGAAAAGCTGTCAGATTGTCGGTGTGTTTTGGGGCGCCTTCACGGCCCGCGAGCCAGCCGCCAATGCGGCCAATTTGGCAGAGCTGATGGCCATGTATAAAGCGGGCACCATTCGCCCGCATATTTCGGGTCGCTATCCGCTGGAACAAGCCGCCGATGCGCTCAATGAAATGGCCAATCGCAAAGTGAAGGGCAAAGTGATTTTGACGACGGGCCGCAGTGAAAGCTAAAGGGAAGGCTAAAGGGAAGGCTAAAGGGAAAGCTAAAGGAGAGGTTTCCCAGCCCAACTTGATGAAAAAGCAAGACAGCGAGCCGTCCGCCAATCGAGGGGACCGCGTGGTGGATAACCGCCGCGCGGCCCTTTGGCTTCTGGCCTCGGCTACTTTATTTACCTTTACCAATATTCTGGTCAAAACTTTGGGCCAGACCTTGCACCCGTTTGAGATATCGTTTTTCCGCGCTGCCGTGGCTTTGGCGCTTATTTTGCCTATCTTCTGGCGCACGGGGGGCTTGCGCGCGGGCATGGCGACAAAAATTCCGCTGCTGCAATTAACCCGTGGCGTCGTCGGTTCGCTGGCCATGTTTTTGGGCTTTTATGCGATTGTCGCTTTGCCCTTGGCCGAAGCGCAGGCGATTAGTTTCTCGCGCAATTTATTTCTTGTGCCCTTGGCGGCGATTATTCTCTCGGAAGCGGTGGGCTTGCGCCGCGCGCTCGCAGCCGGGGTCGGCTTTATCGGCGTGCTGATTATGCTGCGCCCGGGCATGGATGTCGGCTCGCTGGGTTTGGCGTTAAGCATTGGCGCCATGGCCGCTTTGGGGCATGCCTTTTTAGTGGCCCTGGCCACCATATTGGTCTCCATTGCCTCGCGCTATGATGGGCCGGTAACGCTGATGTTTTACACCAATACGGTTTCCATCGTGCTGATTTCCATCCCGACGTTTTTCGTCTGGCAGACGCCAAATTTAAACGAATTATGGATGTTGGTGGCCATGGGCATATTGGCGACGATATCGCATAATTGCTTCATCCGCGCCTTTGCTTTGGGTGAGGCCAGCGTCATTGCGCCGGTCGATTATTCGCGCTTGGTTTTTGCCGCTCTTGCGGGCTGGTTGATTTTCGCCACTGTGCCAGATGCCTATACGATATTGGGCGCGCTGATTATTGTCGGCTCGAGCTTTTACATTCTGCGCCGCGAAGCCCAATTGGGCGCCATCCGCCAAATACCCAAGCCGTAAAGCAAGATGGGGCCAGATGAGCCGAGCTGGCTCATTAAGACTTGCGCGGGCGCGTGCGAGTTTATAAAGTCTGGCCATCTTAGAGTTCACCATTTTCGGGAGAGATAGAATGAAATTGGATTCAAACATTACCGCCATTGTCACCGGCGGGGCCTCCGGCCTCGGCGAAGCAACGGTTCGTAATCTGGCGGAACGCGGCGTGAAATGCGGTATTTTCGACCTTAACGAAGAACGCGGCGAAGCCGTGGCCAAAGAAGTTGGCGGCGCTTTTGCCAAAGTAAATGTTACCTCGGATGACGATGTCGATGCGGGCTTTGCCAAAATCCGTGAGGCTTTGGGTCAAGAACGCATCTTGATCAATTGCGCGGGCACAGGCAATGCGGTTAAAACCGCGTCGCGCAACAAAGAGACCGGCGAGATTAGTCATTTCCCGCTCGATGCGTTTAACTTGATTATTCAAATTAACTTGGTTGGCACTTTCCGCTGCATCGCAAAATCGGCCGCCGGCATGATGAGCCTCGACCCGCTTGCTTGCGGCGATCGCGGTGCGGTTGTCAACACGGCTTCGGTTGCGGCGGAAGATGGCCAAATTGGCCAAGCCGCCTATTCGGCTTCCAAAGCGGGTGTGGTTGGCATGTCTTTGCCCATCGCGCGTGACTTGTCTCGCGAAGGCATTCGGGTCAACACGATTTTGCCAGGTATTTTCGATACGCCGCTTTTGGCCGGTGCGCCAGAGAATGTGCGTCAGGCCTTAGGCTCTATGGTGCCCTATCCATCGCGTCTTGGCATGCCAGAAGAATATGCCAAATTGGCCGCGACCATGTGTGAAGTAAATTACTTCAACGGCGAAGATGTCCGCCTCGATGGCGCCATTCGTATGGCCCCACGCTAGAAAAATATACCGACCTAAATATCTACTAGGTCGGAAACAAGCAAATGACAGCCGGCGATCTTCCAAGATCCGTCCGGCTGTTTTTGCATTAAATAGCGCGCCTTATGGCTGGCGCCTCTATCATCGACGAGAAAGACCGATTGCAAACGCATTTCTGCGTCGTCGCGCAAAGGACGTGCAGGCGCAGAAAACTCTAATTTTTGCGCAAAATAAATTGGCCGATAATGGGCCCGTATCATGGCCATAAAATAATCGGGCGTGTCAAATTGGGCTTGTAGGTCGGGCGCCGCAAAGCCGAAAGCGATGGGCCCATCTTCCACCGAGAAAGCGCGCACTTGCTTTTCAATGGTCTCGCGAATGGCGAGGTCATCGAGGCTCAGCGGCTGATGGCGGTTTTGCAAAAGGGCCGTGCCGCCCGCCAAAATCGCAAGCAGTACCAGCACCCAAATATCGCGCCAGCCGAGCCCCTCTTGCATTATTTTCGGCGCCCGGCCGCGCCCGCTGTTTTGTCCATAAATTTTGCCATCGAGATATCAAGCGCCGACAGGCCGCCCGCATCATGGGTGGTCAGCACGACATTCACGGTTTTATAGACATTGTCCCATTCGGGGTGATGGTCGAGTTTTTCAGCCATCATGGCGACGCGGCTCATCCAGGCGAAAGCGGCGTTAAAGTCGGCAAAGATAAACCGCTTGGAAATCGCCTCCCGCCCTTTGGTTTTCTTCCAGCCGCTCAATTTGCCAAGCGCGGCCTTTTTATCGGCATTGGATAATTTTTCAACCATGGTTTTCTCCTCCAGAATAGAGTTGGTCTTACGGGCAGATGTTGGGCGCCCGCAAATGCACTTCGTCGATATCGGCCAGAATTTCATCGGTCAGCTCCACATCGACGCTGGTAACCGCCAGTTTCAGCTGCTCCATATTGGTGGCGCCAATGATATTCGAGGTGACAAAATCGCGCGTGGTGACAAATTGATTGGCCAATTGCGAGGCATCCAATCCGTATTTTTTGGCGATGTCGAGATAGCTGGCAATGGCGGCCTCTGTGCCGGGCGTTTCATAGCGTTGCAAGCGGTCGAACAATTGTTTGCGCGAGCCTGGCGGATTGGCGCCGTTTTGATATTTGCCCGTCAGATAGCCTTGCGCCAAAGGCGAATAGGCCAGCAGCCCCACGCCCTCGCGGTGGAAAATCTCAGACGAGCCCAACTCATAAATACGGTTCAACAGATTATAGGCATTTTGCACCGACACCATGCGCGGCAAGTCTTGGCTTATTTCGCTATGGTGCAAAAATTTCATAATGCCCCATGGCGTCTCATTCGAGAGGCCGAAGTGGCGCACTTTGCCGGCCTTTTGAATATCGGCCAGCGCGCCTAAAATATCTTCTATGCGGTTGATCTCGCCGCCCATTTCTTTATGTCCAAGCCCGCCAAAAATACGAATGGGGCGGTCTGGCCAATGCAATTGATAGAGGTCGATATAATCGGTTTGCAAACGCTGCAAGCTTTTATCAATGGCTTCGTGAATTTGCGCCGCCGTTTGCTCGGTGCCATCGCCATTGTCGCGCAACCAATTCATCGGCGCGCGGCCCGCCACTTTACTGGCCAGAATAATATCTTCGCGCTTGCCGGTTTTTTGAAACCACGTGCCGATAATTTCTTCGGTCTTGCCTTGGGTTTCTGCGGTGGGCGGCACGGCATACATTTCGGCTGTATCGAAAAAATTAATGCCCATTTCAACCGCATAATCCATTTGCTCATGGCCTTCGGCTTCGGTGTTTTGCTGGCCCCAAGTCATGGTGCCAAGGCAGATAGAGCTGACTTGAATATCTGTGTGCCCTAAACGACGGTACTGCATAGTTATTTCTCCCTTTGGGTGGTGATTATTTAATCTGAGCCAGCAGTTTCTCGACCGCTGGGGATATGTTTTTGACAATGACAGCAATGCCGTCGCGATTGGGATGAATGCCATCCGAGATATTCAGCGCTCGATTGGCCGCCACGCCCTCGAGGAAAAACGGATAATAGACAGCATTATATTTTTTGGCGAGCTCTCGATAAATCGGATTGAACTGGCGGCTATAAGCCTCTCCCAAATTGGGCGCGGCCATCATGCCGGCCAGCAAAACCGGCAGATTGCGGGTTTGTAATTCGATGAGAATGGCCTCGAGGTTCTGCCGTGTCAGCTTTGGGGAGATGCCGCGCAACATATCATTGGCCCCCAGCTCGACAATCACCGCCCTTGTGGCCGGGCTTAACACCCAGTTGAGGCGCGCGCGCCCGCCGGCGCTGGTGTCGCCCGATACGCCGCCATTGCGCACCCGCACATTCAGCCCCTTGGCGCGCAAATGCGCTTCCAATTGGGGGGTAAACCCATCGGCTGGCGCCAATCCATAGCCGGCTGTGAGACTGTCGCCGAAAGCGACGATTTCAATCGGCTTCGGTTGGGCTGACGCGGGGCCAGATATCGCATAAGACATCCAAAACAGCGCCAGCCACGTAAGACTTAAAGGAAGCCAAGCGCGAGGGTTCGGGGCCGACAGCTTTTCGGGTCGCGCGCGTTTTATGTGCAACAAAGTGTAGCTTCCTCTATAAAGCTTTCAACCATGACCTTTAGGCGAGACAAATGATCGAAGTTCAAAATCTGACCGTTACCCTGCCTAGTCGCGCGGGCGACGTCAATATCCTTCGTGGCCTAAATGTCACGATTGCGCCAGGCGAGGCGGTTGGGCTCATTGGCCCTTCGGGGTCTGGCAAAACGACTTTGCTGATGGTGCTGGCAGGGCTGGAGCCAGCCACCTCGGGCGCGGTACATATTGCGGGCCATGATTATGCAAATATGAGCGAAGATGATTTGGCGCGGTTTCGCCGCTCGCATGTTGGGATTGTGTTTCAAAGTTTTCATCTAGTGCCCACCATGACGGCGCTGGAAAATGTCATGTTGCCGCTCGAGCTGGCCAGCCAAGCCGAGGCGCCCGCGCGGGCGGCGAAAATCTTGGCCGAAGTGGGCCTTGCCGATAGGCACGATCATTACCCAACGCAAATGTCGGGTGGCGAGCAACAACGCGTCGCCTTGGCCCGCGCGCTGGTGGCCAATCCGCCGGTGTTATTTGCCGATGAACCGACCGGCAATCTCGACCAGAAAACCGGACAAGCGGTGATGGATTTAATTTTGGGCTTGGCCAAAGAGCGCGGCACGACTTTGGTGTTGATCACCCATGATAAAAATCTAGCGCAACGGTGTGATCGCACGCTGACCATGCGCGATGGCCGCCTTGAAGCGGAATCAGGCGCATGAGCGCCACCCCGTCCAGCGAGCGGTTGAGCTGGGGCTTGGCCTTGAAACTGGCGCGGCGCGAAATGCGCGGCGGGCCAGATGCCAAAGCTCTGGCTGGTTTCCGTATTTTCCTGCTTTGTTTGGGGCTGGGTATTTTCACCATTTCGGCGGTCGGCTCTTTATCGGCCTCTCTGGTCGGCGGCATGATGGCGCAAGGCCAATCTATTCTGGGCGGCGACATTGATTTTCGACTGGTGCATCGCGCGGCCTTTGACGCGGAACGCGACTGGTTGAGCGCGCGTGCGCAAGTCTCCGAAGTCGCCACTTTGCGGGTGATGGTTCAAAAACCGACGCCCCAAGGCAACCAACCCGAAGCCATGCTGGTGGAAGCCAAAGCGGTCGATGGCGCTTATCCGCTTTACGGCGAAATGCAGCTCGCGCCCCCCAACGCTTTATCGCAAGCCCTGCGCGCCCCCGAAGCGGCGGGCGTCTATCGCGGCGTTGCCGAACAAGGCCTGTTCGACCGCCTGCAAGTCGAGGTTGGCGACAGCGTGAAAGTCGGCTCCATTCGCGTGCGTCTGACGGGCGTCATTCTATCGGAGCCCGACCGCAATGCGGGTGGCTTTCCTTTGGCGCCGCGGCTTTTGGTATCGCAAGACACCTTAAAAGCGGCGGGCCTGTTGCGCCCCGGCGCTTTGGTCAATTATCACTACCGCTTAAAATTACCGGCCAGCGCGGATAGCGAAGCGGTGAAAGCCCTTGGCATGGCCGCCAATGACGCGTTTCCGCAAGCGGGCTGGCGCCTGCGCGACCGCTCCGATGCCTCGCCCTCCATGCGCCGTTTCATCGAACGTTTGGGCTTGTTTTTAACCCTCGTCGGCCTCACCGCCTTGGTGGTTGGCGGCGTTGGCGTCGGCAATGCGATTAGCGCCTATTTGCAAAGACGGCGCGAAACCATCGCGGTCCTTAAGGCCTTGGGCGGCTCGGGTCGGTTTATCTTCCGTATCTACGCGCTGCAAATCAGCGCGCTGACCGCTCTGGCTCTGGTTTTAGGCTTGGCCTTGGGCGCGGCAACGCCGCTTTTGGTCAAAAGCCTGTTCGGCACGCTCTTGCCCGTCGATTTGGCCCTTCAGCTCTACCCCGAACCGCTGATGGCGGCGGCGGGCTTTGGGGTTTTATCGGCGGCCGCTTTTGCGCTTTGGCCCTTGGGCAAAGTCGAGCTGACGCCGGTCACCGCGCTGTTTCGCGGCGACGCGCAAAACATGGATGCGACGACGCAACGACCTGCCATGCCTTATCTCATCGCCATTGTGATTTGTTTCCTCGGCCTTGGGGCTTTGGCGATGTTGATTTCGGAGCGCCGCGATGTCGCCCTGTGGTTTGGCCTCGGCGTGGCGCTGTCTTACTTAGCTTTGCGCGCCGCCGCGGGTCTGGTGGTTTGGATGGCCAAATGGGCTGGGCGGCCGCGCCAACCCGAAGTGCGTTTGGCCCTAACCAATATCACGCGGCCCAATGCGCCCGTGCGCTCGGTCATGCTGTCCATCGGCCTATCGGTAACCCTATTGTCCGCCATCTCGATGGTGGATGGCAATATCAACGCGCAAATCGCGGGCGATTTACCCGAGCGCACGCCTTCGGTTATTTTACTGGATGTGGGGCCGGAACAAATCGAGCCGTTGATTGAAGCGGCGCAAGCGAGCGCACAAATTGACCTGATTGAAAAAACCCCGATGTTGCGCGGCCAAATCCTTTCGGTGAAAGGCGTGCCCGCGGCGGCCATTCAGCTGGCGCCAGAAGTGGCTTGGGTCTTGCGCGGCGATCGGGGGCTGACCTATGCGCGCACCAACCCGCAAGGCGGCCAAGTGTTGGAAGGCGAATGGTGGGCCAGCGATTATAATGGGCCGCCGCTGGTCTCTGTCGGCATAGATATTGCCAAAGGCCTGGGCCTTGGGCTTGGCGACGAGATAGAGGTCAATATATTGGGCCGTCCGTTAAAGGCCAAAGTGGCCAATTTGCGCTATATCGATTGGGCGTCGGGGGGGATGAATTTCGCTCTGGTGTTTTCGCCCAACCCGCTGGCCTCTGCGCCGCACACTTATTTGACGACCCTGAGCATGGCCGATAGCGAAGAGGTAAAAATCACCCGCATGTTGGCGCGCGATTATCCCAATGTCACCATCATCCGCGTGAAGGAAGCCTTGGCCACCATGCGCGATGTGCTGACCAATTTAGGGCTGGCGGTGCGCGCCATGAGCGGCATCACCCTATTGGCGGGCATTTTGGTTTTGGCCGGGGCCATGGCCTCGGGTCATAAAGCGCGGGTTTATGATGCGGTGGTCATGAAAGTGCTGGGCGCCACAAGGCGACGCATTCTGCTGGCTTTTGCCATTGAATATGCCCTGATGGGCTTTGGGGCGGCTATCATTGCTGCGGCGGCAGGCACTTTGGCGGCCTATGGGTTGATTAGCGGGCCCATGCAGGCCGATTTCGTATTTTTGCCGTTCACTTTGGCGATAACCGTGGTGGGCGCGGTCGTCTTAACGGTGGTTTTGGGCTTATTGGGCACATATGCGGCGCTGGGCGCGCCAGCGGCACCGGTTTTGCGCACGCAATAAAACTTTTTAAATCAAGGGCGATAAGTCTTGAAAACGCCATGATTTATGCTGATATAAGCAATAAGACTTTTGATTGGAAAGGATGTCTCAATGGCTGATAATGGAATGAACGAACGGGTCGTACAAAATAGCGCTGCCGCCCAGGCTGGCGAATTTGATGCGGGTCTTCGTATCTATATGTCGAAAGTATATAATTACATGGGGCTCGGCCTGCTGGCGACGGCGCTGGCGGCTTATATTGGCGCGGCGTCGGGCATTTATGCTTCGATTGCCCAAACGCCGTTTATCTATGTGCTCATCTTTGCCCCGCTGGGCATGGTGCTGTTTCTATCGGCCCGCTTGCATAAGCTGAGCTCGGCCACCGCGAAAAACATGTTCTGGCTCTATGCTGGCCTAACAGGGCTTTCTTTGTCTTATGTTTTGCTGGCCTATACGGGCGTCTCGGTGGTTCGCACGTTCTTGGTCACGGCCGCCTCATTTGGCGCTTTGTCGCTTTATGGCTACACCACCAAGCGCGATTTGTCGGGCATGGGCTCGTTTCTCTTCATGGGTCTCATCGGTCTTATTCTGGCCTCTGTGGTCAATCTCTTCTTGCAAAGCTCGGCTCTGCATTTTGCCGTGAGCGCCATCGGTGTGTTGATTTTTGCCGGTCTTACCGCCTATGACACGCAAGACATCAAACGGATTTATTACGCTGGTGACACCCGCGAAGTAGCCGAGAAGAAAGCCATTATGGGCGCTTTGCGGCTGTATCTGGATTTCATCAATATGTTCTTATTCTTGCTCCAGTTCATGGGCAATCGCGACTAATCTCGCAAAATCCAGATGGTTAGAAAAGCCCCGAGCGATCGCTTGGGGCTTTTTTGTCTAGTCGATTAGGCGAAGAGTCTTGCGGTCAAAAAACCGTAAAACCGCCTCAAGATCATGGCCGCGGCGCAAGGCGCGCCCATCCATGCCGCTGAGGACATATTGGCCTTGCTTGCGGCGCAGGGCCGGAATTTTTTCGACTTTATAATGCGCCATTTCGCTGGCGCGGCGGAACATGGCAAACGTGGCTGCGTCTTGGCCATCGCTCATGGCATAATCGCGCCAATGACCTGCGGCCACTTGGCGGCCATAAATATTCAGCAAGAGGGTCAGCTCGGGCCGCGTCCACATAATCCGTGCGGGCGCTTTGGCGGCGCGTTGTTGTTCGCGCTCAAAAGCATTGGCGACGACCACAAGAGTTTTTGATTTTGCCATACCTTATGGTGCCGCTTTGGGGCTTAAAAATCAAGCGAAAGCGGGTTTCATGCCTCCAAATGGCCTTAATTGCGTCATACTCGGGTCGCAATTGACGGCCATAAAGAACAGGCTTACGAGCCCGTCCGGCGCGTCTTTGATTTCTCCTCCCATGACTGGCGCGTCGGACACTCTCGCTTCTCCCTCTCTCCAGATTTTATTCTAGCGGCAGATAAAAAACCTATTCTCAAACGGTTCTGAATTGCCTAAGACTTAAAGGGCAAACCTTACGTGAGACCCTCCCTTAATCGGCGCCTCCGGCGCGAAGGAAACCATGATTGAGATAGACAGACTGGTTAAAAATTTTGGCGACTTCACCGCCGTCAATGATTTGAGCTTCGCGGTAGAGCGAGGTCAGGTCATGGGTTTTTTGGGGCCCAATGGCGCGGGTAAATCGACCACGATGAAAATGATTACCGGCTTCTTGCGGCCCACCTCTGGCACGGCGCGGATTATGGGTTTGGATATTTGCGAGACGCCTTTGGCGGCGCAGCGGCATTTGGGATATTTGCCCGAAGGCGCGCCCGCTTGGCCCGATATGACGCCGCGTGCGTTTTTAGACTTCATCATTCGCATTCGTGGTCTCGACAAAATCGCCGCGCGCACGGCGCTGGGTCGGGCCATTGATATGACCGAGCTGCATGGCGTGCTCGACCAACCGATTGATACTTTATCCAAAGGGTTTCGCCGTCGTGTGGGATTGGCCCAAGCGATTGTCCACGACCCGGATGTCTTGATTATGGACGAGCCGACCGATGGGCTAGACCCCAATCAGAAGTTTCAGGTGCGCCGCGCCATCGAAGAAATGTCGGAGCATAAAGCCATTGTTATTTCGACCCATATTCTGGAAGAAGTGGATGCGATTTGCTCGCAGGCGATGATTATCGACCGAGGCGAAATTGTTGCCGAGGGCACGCCCAGCCAATTGGCGGCGCGCTCGCGCTTTCACGGCGCGGTAACCTTGACCTTGGACACGCATTGCAAAGCTCAAGCGGGCGAGGCTTTGGCCGCTTTGGCTAACACCCATATTGAGGTGACGACGCGCGGTGATGAAACCAGTCTGCATATTTTTGCCGACCAAGGGGGGCTTGAGCCAACGGCGCTCTTGGCGCAAGTGCGCGCGTGTATGTCGAAACACGCTATCGCGCCGCGCGCGCTGGCTCTTGAGACCGGACGTTTGGACGATGTGTTTGGCGAACTGACCCGAAAAGCGCGCCCCCTCGCGCCGCGTTTCGAGGAGGCCAAGCGATGAACACATTGATAACCATCACGCGGCGCGAATTTGCCAGCTATTTTTCCACGCCCTTAGCGTTTGTTTTCATCATTGTGTTTTTGCTGGCCAATGGTCTGGCGACGTTTTATTTGGGCGCCTATTTCGCGGTTGGCCAGGCCGACCTTACCAGTTTCTTTATGTTCCACCCGTGGCTCTATTTGTTTTTTCTGCCCGCCATTTCCATGCGCCTTTGGGCCGAGGAGCGGCGCAATGGATCGATTGAATTATTGCTGACTTTGCCGGTGCCTTTATCTGCCATTGTCATCGGCAAATATCTCGCGGCGCTGGCTTTTTCTACTTTGGCTTTAATGCTGACGTTTCCAGTTTGGCTGACCGTCAATTATTTAGGCGAGCCGGACAATGGCGTCATCTTGGCGTCTTATCTGGGGTCCATCATGTTGGCCGGCGGCTATTTGGCCATTGGGTCTTGCTTGTCGGCGCTCACGCGCAATCAGGTTATCGCTTTTGTTATCTCGGTGGTGGCGTGTTTTTTATTCACCGTCTCGGGCGCGCCCTTGGTGTTGGAATTATTTCAAAGCTGGGCGCCGCAAGCCTTGGTGGAAACCTTGGCCTCATTTTCTTTGCTGACCCATTTTCGCGCCATCACGACGGGGGTGATTGACGCGCGCGACGTGATGTTTTTCGCCACGCTCATCGGCGTCTTCCTAACCGCGACGGTGATTGTCGTCGATATGAAAAAAGGGGAGGGCGCCTAATGCAAGGTTTTATAAAGCGCTCGCCGCACGGGCTGGCTTTGGTTTTGCTGGCGGTGATTTTTGTCAGCCTCAATGTGTTCTCAAATCTATCGCTGCGCGCGGCGCGCCTCGATTTGACGCAGAATAATCTATTCACCCTAAGCCAAGGCACGTTGAATATTCTGGCGCGGGTGGAAGAGCCGGTCACGTTGAAATTCTACTATTCGCAAGATATTGCTGCTGACCAGCCAAAGGTGCAAATTTTCGCCCAGCGCGTGCGTGATATGCTGGAAGAAATGGCCAGCCACGCCGATGGCCGCCTGCTGCTGGAGATTATCGACCCGGAGCCTTTTTCCGAAAACGAAGACCAAGCGGTGGCGCAAGGGCTGGTCGCGCGCCCGATACAAGATGGCGATGTGATTTATTTTGGCCTGGTGGGCACCAATCGGGTGGATAGTCTGGAAGTCATTCCTTATTTTGCTGATGAGCGGCAGCAATATCTCGAATATGATTTGGCGCGTCTCATTCACAATCTATCGCAGCCGGAAAAACCCGTGCTGGGCATTATTTCCAATCTGCCGCTCGACACGGGCGCTGGGGGCATGATGGCGGCGATGCGGGGACAGTCGCAACCGTTTCTCATTTACGCCGAATTAACCGATCGATTTGAGGTGGAATTTATCGCCCTCGATGCGGTGAAAATTCCCAAACGCGTCGATGTTGTTTTATTGGCCCATCCGCGGCCGCCGTCGGATGTGCAGGCCTATGCGGTGGACCAATTCGTCATGCGCGGGGGGCGCGTTATCGCTTTTGTCGACCCGCAATCGGAAGTCAGCCTGACGGCCGGCCCCAATGGCGAGCCCTTGCGCGGCTTTACCGAGCAAAGCAATCTCACCAAATTAATGCAGCAATGGGGCGTGCACATGGATGACAATGTCATTCTGGCTGACAGAAAACGCGCGCAACGGGTTTCTGCCGGGCGCGATGCCCGCCGTGCCCTGACCGATTATATTTTATGGATGGGCTATGGCCCCGATGAAATGAACGCCGACGATCCGGTCACTGGCAATATCGACCGCTTGAATTTGGGCACGGTCGGGGTCTTGCGCGCCACCGAAAACGCCACCACCGATATGGTGGCTTTGGTTACTTCCTCCGATGAGGCGGGCGTGATGACCCGTGATTATGTGCTCAGTGCGCCGACGCCCGATGCGCTGCAACGCCGTTTCGTGCAAGGCGAGGCGCCCTATACGATTGCCGCGCGCCTATCGGGTCGTGTGGCCACGGCCTTTCCTGACGGGCCGCCAGAGGCGGGCAATAAAAAAGGCGAGCGTGCGAAAGTCAAAGACCATCTGCGCGAAAACGCAGCCGCCAATATTATTGTCTTTGCCGATAGTGATTTTTTCGACGATCGGTTTTGGGTGTCGGAACAAAATTATCTTGGCCAACGGTTTGGCGTGCCGATTGCCGACAATGGAAAATTTTTGCTCAATGCGGTTGAAAACCTCATGGGCTCAGATGACCTGATTTCTCTGCGTGGGCGCGAGCGTATTGCGCGTCCGTTTACGCGGGTCGAAGATTTGCGTCGCGCGGCCGAGAAAGATTATCTCGACGAAGAAGAAAACCTCATCGCCCGCATTGAAGCGGCGCAAAAAGAGCTGGACCAATTAGAGCGCAGCGGCGCCACTTTGGGCGATGCGGAAGCGGCGGCCAAAGCCCATCGGGCAGAGCTATTGTCGGCCCGCAAAAGCTTGCGCCGCGTGCAAGGCGATTTGCGACGCGATATTGACGTCTTGGAGAGCTGGGTGACTTGGACGAATATTATCGCCGTGCCCTTGCTGGTCGGCCTCGCCGCTCTTGGGCTGGCTTATCGTCAGCGTCGGCGCCGTTTGGCGACCCAAAAAGCTGGCGGGTTAATCGTCGAAAAACAAGGAGCCGAATGATGGATGTGACGCGGATGATGCGCCCCCTCTTGGCGCTCACAGCAGCCAGTCTGGCATTGGCAATATTTGCGGGTCTGACCGACCGCAAAGTAAATGACGTGAAACCGCCCGCGGTTTTATTGGCCGATTATGCCGAAAATTTTAATGATGCGACGCGCCTAGAGATGACTTTCGCGGCCGGTATTTCGGGCACGCGCGGCATTCTTATCGAGCTGAAAAACGGCCAATGGGTTTTGCCTGAGCGCAGCGATTATCCGGCCAATCAAGAATTGGTCACCGAGACATTATTGGCCTTGGCCGATTTAAAAGCGGTAGAGGCGCGCACGCAAAAGCCAAAATGGCACCGCGCCCTGGGCCTTGTGGTGCCCGAAGATTTAGGCCGCGCCATGCGCTTTAAAGTGAAATCCGAGGAAGGCACAGTGCTGACCAGCTTGCTGCTCGGCAATGAGCAAGAAAGCGAAGCCGAAGCCAAACAAGATGTAAAGACCTATGGCCCGCAATTGCGCCAATTCTATGCGCGCGAAGAGGGCGAGGCTCAGACCTGGCTGGCGCGTGGGCGGCTGCCCCGAAACCCCAATGTGGCGGCCTGGCTAGATAGCACCCTGCCGCGCCATGAGCTGGGGCAATTGAAAAGCGTTTCTTTTGGCAAGGGAAGACAAGAATTTAAACTGCTGCGCGTGACGCCCGACAGTTGGTCGATGGCGGGCGGCGAGGCTTGGGTCTCGGGCTTTCAAACCCTGCAGCCAGATGAGGTCACCAAAGCCGAGACGATTAATTTTGCAACCGCTCAGCCGATGACTTTGCGCTATGAAAATGGGCTGGTGATTGCTTATGAAAACGTCGGCGCGGCGACGGTTATTTGGTCTCGCATATCGGCACGTGTCGAACCCATTGGCGGCCAAAATAAAACGGCCAGAGATGCGGTTGCGTCTCTGGCCGAAGATATCAATGCCCGTTTCCAAGGATGGGCGCTGCGCTTTAGCGCCGATCGCGCCCCTGTTTTATTGCCGGGCCGAGAAACATTGGAAGGCCGTTAAGCCTTCCAATTTAATCTCTAAGCGGCCAGCGAGCGCAGCACATATTGCAAGATACCGCCATTGAGATAGTAATCCACCTCATCGGCTGTATCGATACGGCTCTGCAGTTTCACCGTGCGCTTTTTACCTTTGGCATCGGTAATCACCATATCGTATTTGGCGCGCGGGCGAATTTTTCCGCCCAAGCCCTCAATGGTGATGGTTTCTGTGCCGTTTAACTTCAGGCTCGCCCAGCTATCTTTGCCAATGAATTGCAAAGGCGCTACGCCCATGCCGACCAAGTTCGAGCGGTGAATGCGCTCGAAGCTCTCGGCCACCACAGCTTGCACGCCCAAGAGGCGCGTGCCCTTGGCGGCCCAGTCACGGCTGGAGCCCGTGCCATATTCTTTGCCCGCGAAAACCACCAGAGGGGTTTTCTTCTTGGCATATTCCATGGCCGCATCATAAATCGCCATCACTTTGCCAGACGGCTGATGCTTGGTCACACCGCCTTCTGTGCCCGGCGCCATTTGGTTGCGGATACGAATATTGGCAAACGTGCCGCGCATCATAATTTCATGATTGCCGCGACGCGAGCCATAAGAGTTATAATCCAAAGGCTTCACTTTATTTTTGCTGAGATATCTCCCCGCCGGACTGTCGGCTTTAATGGAGCCGGCAGGCGAAATATGGTCGGTCGTGATACTGTCGCCCAAGAGAGCCAAAATGCGGGCCTCTTCAATGCTGGCACCCTTGCCGTCCGTGGCCACTGCGTCCGCGGTTAAGCCGTCGAAGAAACTTGGACGTTGCACATAAGTCGATTTTTTATCCCAATCGAAGGTTTGGCCCGATTGCGATTTCACTTTGCGCCAAGCGGTATCGCCTTTGAACACATCGGCATAGCGCTCGCGGAACATAGCGGGCGTCACACAGGCGCGCACGGTTTCGGCAATTTCTTTATTGCTCGGCCAAATGTCTTTCAGATAGACCGGATTGCCTTTGCTATCCGTGCCAAGCGGCTCGGTTGCCAAATTGACATTCACCGATCCGGCGATGGCATAGGCCACCACCAGCATCGGCGAGGCCAGATAATTGGCGCGCACATCTGGGCTCACACGGCCTTCGAAATTACGATTGCCAGAAAGAACCGAGGTCACAACCAAATCGTTTTTCGCCACCGCATCTGAGATGGCGGGCGAAAGGGGGCCAGAGTTCCCGATGCAAGTGGTGCAGCCATAGCCAACCAGGTTGAAGCCCAATTTATTCAAGTCTTTTTGCAAGCCCGCTTTTTTCAGATATTCGGTTACCACTTGGCTGCCTGGTGCCAGTGAGGTTTTCACCCAAGGCTTCACCTTGAGGCCAAGCTTGGCGGCATTGCGCGCCACCAGTCCGGCGCCCAGCATCACACTTGGGTTCGAGGTATTGGTGCAAGAGGTAATGGCGGCAATCACAACATCGCCATTGCCGAGGTCGTGTTTGGCGCCTTTCACGGGCACGCGTTTGGCGGCCGCTTTCACGCCGACGCCTTGGTCTTTCAGAGCGGTTTTAAAGCCGCCCACCATGTCTTCCAAAAGCACCCGGTCTTGCGGGCGTTTGGGGCCAGCCAGGCTTGGGCGCACGGTTTTCAAATCGAGGTCTAGGGTCGAGGTGAACACGGGATCAGCCGACGCCTTGGTGCGGAACATGCCTTGGGCTTTTGAATATTTCTCTACCAAATCAATGCGGGCTTTTTTGCGGCCCGTGGCTTTCAGATAAGCCAATGTGTCATTGTCGACCGGGAAGAAGCCGCAAGTGGCGCCATATTCGGGCGCCATATTGGCGATGGTGGCTTGGTCTTCCAGCGATAGGCTTTCGAGACCTGGGCCATAAAATTCAACGAATTTACCGACCACGCCTTTTTTGCGCAACATTTCCACAATCGTCAAAACCAAATCGGTCGCGGTGGCGCCCTCTGGCACTTTACCGGTCAGCTTGAAGCCGACGACCTCGGGGAGCAACATGGTGACGGGCTGGCCGAGCATGGCTGCTTCGGCCTCAATGCCGCCCACGCCCCAGCCAAGAACGGCCATGCCGTTGACCATCGTGGTGTGGCTATCGGTGCCGACAAGCGTGTCTGGGTAGGCGACTTCAACCGATTTGCCGTTCACGCGCTCGCGTTTGGTCCAAACCGTTTGTGCCAAATGCTCGAGGTTGACTTGGTGGCAAATGCCCATTCCGGGTGGCACCACGCGGAAGTTTTCAAACGCTTGGCTGCCCCAACGCAAAAACTCATAGCGTTCGCCATTGCGCGAATACTCAAGACCGACGTTGGTTTTCAGCGCGTCTTTGCTGCCGAAAGTGTCGACCATAACCGAATGGTCAATGACCAAATCGACGGGGGTCAGCGGGTTAATTTTCTTGGCATTGCCGCCCATTTCTTGCATGGCATTGCGCATGGTTGCCAAATCGACCACAGCCGGCACGCCGGTAAAGTCTTGCATCAAAACGCGGGCCGGACGATAGGCAATCTCGCGGTTGGATTTGCGTTTGGTTATCCATTGCTGCACGGCTTTAATGTCGTCTGCGTTCACCGTGCGGCCGTCTTCATGGCGCAACAGGTTTTCCAAAAGAACTTTCATGGAATTGGGCAGTTTCGAGATGCCCTTCAAACCATTTTTCTCGGCCGCTTTCAGGCTGAAATAAACGTAGGACTTATTGCCAACTTTCAGCACTTTGCGGGATTTAAAACTATCCGGATGAGTGTCGGTTTTCTTCGAAGATTTCACTTGTGGCTTTTTAGCTTGTGCCTTTTTTGCTTGTGGCATAGGTCGCGCTCCTGCAATAGTCTCAAAAATTGAACCCTGCTCTTTTCAGCAGGCACCTGCGTTATAAAGAAGTATGACCGAAAATACTATGCCGAAGCCGCAAAAAAAATTCTTACCCGTCCCCTATGCAAAACCAGCTGATTTGCAGCTGGCGGGTGTGGCCTGCACGCGCGGCATGCGGCGCTTGTTTGAGGGCGTGTCGTTTCGCCTTAAAGCCGGCGATGGGCTGGCCCTTTATGGCCCCAATGGCAGCGGCAAAACTTCTTTATTGCGCCAAATCGCAGGGTTTTTGCCGCTCGCGGCGGGCACCCTTTCTATTGCCGATAAAGCGCCCTATGGGGTGCATTTTATGGGCCATGCCGATGCGCTCAAAAACGCGCTGAGCGTTGGCGAAACACTGGCTTTTGAAGCCGCGCTGTGGGGCGCGCCAAAAGCCAAAGACCCGCTGCTGGACACGGATAGATGGCTGACCCACCTCGGGCTGGAAGGGCGCGCCTGGCAGGCGGTTGGTGATTTATCGGCCGGGCAGAGACGCCGCCTGGCTTTGGCAAAATTATGCCTCGCGCCGCGCCCCATCTGGTTGCTGGACGAGCCGATGACCGCGCTTGATGAAGCGGGACGCCATCTCGTCAATGCGCTGGCGGGCGCGCATTTGGCGGCCGGTGGTGTGCTTGTGGCCTCAAGCCATGTGCCGCTAGATTTCACCACCGATGCTTTAACTCTCGGCGCTGCCGCATGAGTGTCTTTTGGGCTCTTTGTCGCCAGCACATGGTTTTGGCATGGCGAGGCGGACACACAACGCTGGCCGTCGCTTTTTTATTCATTGGCGTCACCCTCATGCCATTTGGTTTGGGCCCAGAGCTGGCTTTATTGCAAGCGCTGGCGCCGGGCCTGCTTTGGGTGGTGCTCGTTATGACTTTGCTGACATCGCTCGACCGCGTGTTTCAGGCCGATTATGAAGATGGCTCGCTCGACCAGATGATGCTCATGCCTTTGCCGCTGGAGTTTGTGGTTTTGGCAAAATTACTCGGTCATTATATTGCGCTTGTGGTGCCGCTGCTTTTGGCGGTGCCTTTGGCGGGGCTTTTGTTAAATTTGGCGCCGGCTCATTTGCCCATGCTTTTATTGGCCATGGCGGCGGGCAGCCCGGCTTTGGTTTTATTGGGCGGCATTGGCGCCAGTCTGGCGGTGAGCGTTCGCCGTGGCGGCTTGCTGACGGTATTGCTCAGCCTGCCGTTTTATGTGCCGGTGATGATTTTTGGCGCGGGCGCCACGCAACAGGCGCTGGCTGGCGAAATAGACGCAACGCGCCTTGCGATATTATGTCTGTTCAGCCTGGCCAGCTTATTGGCTGCCCCCGTCGCGATGGCTGCGGCGTTACGCAACGCTGTGCGCTAGGCCAGACTAGGCTATAAGAGAGACTATGTGGAAAGCACTTGAAAATATCTCGGCCTTTTATGCCAACCCGACGCGGTTTATGAATTTGGCGGCCCGCCTGCATGCCCCCCTATGGGGCTTAGCCCTATGCGTGCTGGCCTATGGGTTGTTTCGCGCGCTTACGGTGCCAGAGGATTATCAGCAAGGCGAGACCGTCAAAATTATGTTCGTCCATGTGCCCGCCGCTTGGATGGCTTTATTTGGCTATAGTTTCATTTTCGCCGCCAGTGTCACGGCGCTTATTTTTCGCCATCCTTTGGGCCATGTGGCGGCGCGCGCGGCCGCGCCCATTGGCGCCACCTTCACGCTCATTGCTTTGGTGACGGGCAGTCTTTGGGGCCAGCCCATGTGGGGCACTTGGTGGGTATGGGATGCGCGGCTGACCTCTATGTTGGTGCTTTTGTTTATCTATCTTGGCTATATCGCTATTTGGCAGGCCATCGACGAGCCGACGCGGGCGGCGCGCACGGCCGCTTTATTGGCGGTTGTCGGTTTTATCAATGTGCCGATTGTTAAGTTTTCGGTCGATTGGTGGAACACGCTGCATCAGCCCGCCAGTGTCTCTCGTCTGGCGCGCCCGGCTTTGCATGCTGATTTTTTATATCCCTTGCTGATTATGGGCGTGGGCTTTCTACTTTTATTCTTCGCGCTCACTTTGACGCGGATGCAAATGGAAATCTTGCGACAAAAATTACGAACCCGTCGCATGCTCGGACAATAGGGAGGCGCGCAACATGTATGACACTTATATCTATGCAAGCTATGGCGCGACTTTCGTGCCTTTGGCCATACTTATCGCCCGCAGCTTTGCCCAATGGCGCAAAGCCAAAGCGGAAGCCAGCGCATGAGTGAGCTGCGCGAAACGCAAAGTTCTTTGTGGCGTTTCGCGCCTTTGGCGATGGCTCTGGCTCTGGCTGGGGTGTTTTTCATCGGCCTCTTTTTGGGCGACCCGACGCGTTTGCCATCGGCCTATGAAGGCAAAACGCTCCCCGCGTTCTCTCTGGCGGGCCTGACCGAGGGCGGGGGATTTTCAAATGCCGATTTGGCGCAAGGGCGTCCGGTCTTGATAAATGTCTGGGCCAGCTGGTGCGGGCCGTGCCGGGAGGAGCATCCGGCTTTAATGCAATTGGCGACGCAAGGGGTGCCGATTTTTGGCCTCAACTATAAAGATAATCCAGCCGCCGCCCGACGGTTTCTAGGCCGCTTGGGCAACCCCTATATGGCCATTGGCACAGACACAAATGGGCGCGTGGCGCTCGATTTAGGGGTCTATGGGGTGCCCGAAACTTTCGTTTTAGATGGCCAAGCCCGGGTGCTTTATCGCCACGTCGGCCCGTTGGATGATGTGTCTTTGATGACTAAAATTTTACCTTATTTTCTTACCCCCTAACGACGCAGGAGCCAGCATGCCCTTTCGCGATACATCGCAAGATTACGGCCATGAAATTTCATTCGGCAAACGCGTGCCCAAAGACGATAGTTTTGAGCGCGATATTTGCAATCATTGCGGGCTCATCGATTATGTAAATCCGAAAATCATCGCTGGCGTGGTCGCCACATGGGAAGGAAAAATCCTCATGTGTCGCCGCGCCATTGAACCGCGCAAAGGGTTTTGGACTTTGCCAGCGGGCTTTATGGAACAGCGCGAAACAACGGCCCAAGGGGCGGCGCGCGAAGCCATGGAAGAGGCGGGCGCAGATGTGGAAACGGGCGCGCTCATCGGCATTTATAATGTCGAGCGCATCAGCCAAGTGCAGATGTTTTATCGCGGCAAATTGCGCCATCCCAATATCGCGGCGGGGCCTGAAAGCCAAGCTGTGGCTTTAATGGCTTGGGATGAAATTCCATGGGATGAGCTGGCTTTTCCTGCCGTCTATTATGCTTTGCAGCATTGGCACGAGACCCGCGAGATGGAAAATTTTGCGCCGTTTTCAGAGCCGGAAAATTGGGCCGATACGCCCGGTTTCGAAGCCATGCGAGCGCGCTATGCGTCGGCCGATAAAGACCAAGAGAAATAAGACCAAGAGAAATAAGGTCGAGTGCGTCTCGCCTATCCGTCCGCGCTGTCTTCTGGCTCGGATAGGGCGCCATATTTCTTCAGCAAAGGCATTTGCAAAATCATAAAGCCGAAGGTCAGCGGTAAAATTGCGAAGACTTTAAAATTGACCCAGACATCGGTCGATTGCGTGCGCCAGACCGCCTCATTGAGCGCGGCGAGGAAGATAAAAAACAGTGCCCAGCGGCGCGTCAAAACCAGCCATCCAGCGGGCTCCATCGGCAACATATCGCCCATCAGTTTTTGCAAATAAGACTGCCCGCGCCAGAGCCCGAAAGCCAAAACGCTCGCGAAAAGCACATAGACCAAAGTCGGTTTGATTTTGATGAAAGTCTCATCTTGCAAAACCAAAGTAATGCCGCCAAAGACGAAAATAAACCCAGCCGATGCCAGGGTCATAGTATTGGGCTTGGCGCCGCGCGCATAAGTAGAGCCAAGGGCTAGCGCCATGGCCAGCATAAACCCTGCGGTGGCGATGAACAGGCTTTCGCTTTCGGGGCGGTTGAACCATTGGGGCCCGCGCGCGTTCAAAACAAAAAAAGTCGCCAGCGGGGCGAATTCTTCGATAATTTTGCGCCATCCTGCCATTAGCGTGTCTCTCCGGTTGCGCCCGTCAGGGCAAGGGCAAATGTCTCGGCGTTGAAGCTTTGCAAATCCTCTGCTTGTTCGCCCACCCCGATAAAATAAATCGGCAATTGTAGTTTTTGCGAGATGGCCACCAGACCGCCGCCGCGCGCCGTGCCATCCAGCTTGGTCATAATCAGACCCGAAACATGGGCGCGTTTTAAAAAAGCCTCCGCTTGGGAGAGCGCGTTTTGGCCCGTCGTTGCATCGAGCACCAAGAGGCTTTCGTGTGGCGCCGTGTCGTCCAGCTTGCCAATCACGCGGATGATTTTTTCCAATTCGGCCATCAGATTATCGTTTGATTGCAGCCGCCCGGCTGTGTCGATCATCAACACATCTATGGCTTCGGCTTTGGCGCGTTCGAGGGCTTGATACGACAAAGCGGCCGCATCAGCGCCGGGTGCGCCCGAGACGACGCCGACACCAGCTCTTTCGCCCCAGATTTGCAATTGCTCGCCGGCGGCCGCGCGAAATGTATCGCCAGCGGCCAGCATGACGGTTTTGCCCTCCGCGATAAATTTCTGCGCCAATTTGCCGATGGTCGTGGTTTTGCCCGCTCCATTGACGCCGGTCATTAAAATCACCGCAGGTCGGGCGTCGGGTAAGTGAAAGGTTTTTTGTGCCGGCGCCAAGAGGGCAGAAATTTCCGCCGCCAAAGCTTCGCGCAAGGCCGGCTCATCCAAATCGGCGAGGTCGCGGCGGGCGCGTAAATTTTCCACAATCTTGGCCGCCGTGGCCACCCCGAGGTCGGCCAAGATGAGCGCCTCTTCCAGCTCGCCCAATTGGCTGGCCGATAATTTTTTGCCGCCCAAGAAAGACAGGCTATCGCCCAGCGCTTTGCTGGATTTGGTAAGCCCTGATTTTAGGGAAGCGAAAAACCCGCTCATAAAACATCTCCGGTCAGCTTCAAGCCATCATGGCCTGTCACGCGCAGCGATACCAGCGCGCCAGCGTCATAAATCGGGGGCAATTGCACGCGGGCGAAATTGCCACTGCGGCCTTCGCTCGACGTGGTGCCTTGTTTTTCAACCAAGACAGACAGCACTTGGCCCATTTGTCCGTCCAGCCAGCGCAGCCGTTGGCTGTCGCCAGCTTGGCGCAAAGCGGCGGCGCGCGCCTTAATGGTGGGGCCGTCGAGTTGCGGCATCCGTGCGGCTGGCGTGTCGGGGCGCGGCGAATAGGGAAACACATGCAACCAAGTCAGCTCGCATTGCTCAACCAGTTTGAGCGAGTTCTCGAACATCGCCTCGGTCTCGGTTGGAAAGCCAGCGATTAAATCGGCGCCAAAAGCGATATCGGGGCGCGCCTGTTTCAGCTTGGCGCAAAAAGCAATCGCTTCTTCGCGCGTGTGGCGGCGTTTCATCCGCTTCAAAATCATATTGTCGCCCGCCTGCAAAGATAAATGCAAATGCGGCATCAGGCGCGCCTCGCCAATCACCATGTCCAAAAGAGAGGCATCTATCTCCACCGCGTCGATGGAGGAAAGGCGCAAACGCGGCAAATCGGGCACTTGGGTCAGGATGGCGCGCACCAAAGAGCCCAATCCGGCTTCGCCAATATCGGGCCCATAAGAGGTCACGTCGACGCCCGTCAGCACGATTTCTTTATGGCCCTGCTCAACCAAAAGCTGGCAGCGCGCCACGACTTCCGCGACGGGGACCGAGCGTGAGTTGCCGCGCCCGAAAGGAATAATGCAAAACGTGCAGCGGTGGTCACATCCGGTTTGCACTTGCACGAAAGCGCGCGCGCGACCGCTCTGCGGCGTCGGCGGCAAAGGCGTGGCGGTCTCTAGCGTCATAATGTCAGACACGCCCCCCCCTTTGGTTGAATAGGCGGTTGAATAGGCAGCAGCGCGCAATTTCTCTTCATTGCCGATAACGCGGTCGACCTCGGGCATGGCGATAAATTGTGCCGCATCGGTTTGCGCGGCGCATCCGGTGACGATAACTTGCCCATCGGGGTTGGCGCGTTTGGCTTTGCGCGCCGCTTGGCGGGCTTGGCGCATGGCTTCGCCAGTCACGGCGCAGCCATTGATGATGGTGGTATTTTGCAATCCCGCCGCTTGCGCCAAGGCTTGCACGCTATCGCCCTCCAGCGCGTTGAGGCGGCAGCCAAAATTCTCGACTTTTACATCAGAGGCGCTCATCGGCTCAGCTCGCCGTCAAATTCAAATTGGGCGGGGCCGGTCATCACCAAATGCGTGTTCGGCTGATAATCGATAATCATCACGTCGCGCGGATTATCGTCTTGGTTAAACGGCGGGCGCACGGTTATGGCCCCTGGCGCACATAGCCCGTGGGCCACGGCGGCGGCGGCGCTGGCACAGGCGCCTGTGCCGCAAGCCAAGGTTAGGCCCGCCCCGCGCTCCCATGTGTCGAGCCGTAAGCTTTGCGGCGCAATGAGGCGGGCGAAATTAATATTGGCGCCGTCAGGAAACGCCGCATGGCGCTCCAGCGCGGGGCCAAAGTCGGCGGCATGGGATTTAGTATCCGCCTCGATAAAGAAAACGGCGTGAGGGTTGCCCATATTGACGTCGAAAGCCTCGGGTAAATCCGTCTGCAAGGGCACGCGTGGGCCAAATATCGGCAAGGGCATATGGATGCTCACTTGCGCCGCTTCCCCGGTCATTTGAGTGGTGCACTGCAAACTGCCGCCCAAGGTTTCCAGCGTGATTTGAGGCTGGCCGTCACGCGCCAGAAAGGCCGCCACGGCGCGCGCGCCATTGCCACAAGCCTCGACTTCGCCGCCGTCGGCATTAAAGATTTGCAGGAAGACCGCTTGCTCATTCGCCTCACGCGAAGGATGAATAACCAGCACTTGGTCACAGCCGTGCGTGTCTGGGTTTGCGGCATCGGCGATGGCGCGCACGTCATCGCCCGTCAGACATAACGGCTGCGTGCGGGCGTCCATCACAACAAAGGCATTGCCGAGGCCGTTCATTTTGTAAAAGTCGATATGGGTTTCCTGTGCCATGGGTTTTATATAAGCGCTTGTGCGGGCAAACACCAGACGCTTGACTTCACCGCCTTGTCTATCTAAGTTGGCGCCACTTCTGAACTGAAGCGATATTTATTTTGGTCTTCGCCCATTGGGGCAAGGTCGCCACCCGCCAGCAAGCTTTGCCCGCGGGTGCATTCTTGGTTGAGGCAAAACGCGAAACGCATGTTTGACACGCTGAGCGAAAATTTAGGGTCGATATTTGACCGCTTACGCGGGCGCGGCGCGCTGTCTGAAAAAGACGTCGATGCCGCGCTGGCGGAAATTCGCACCGCTCTGCTAGAGGCCGATGTGGCCTTGCCAGTGGCGCGCGCTTTCCTCGATAACGTGCGGCCAGCCGCCATTGGCGCGCAAGTCTTAAAATCGGTGACCCCCGGCCAGCAAATGGTCAAAATCGTCAATGACGGCCTCATCGAAATGCTGGGCGCGGCCGAGCCGCTGTCGTTTGACGCGGTGCCGCCCATGGTGATGATGATGGTCGGTCTGCAAGGCTCGGGTAAAACCACCTCGACCGCCAAATTAGCCAAATTCATTGGCGCCCAAGAAAAGCGCAAAGTGCTCATGGCCTCGCTGGATACACAGCGACCCGCCGCGATGCAGCAATTGCAAGTTTTGGGAAGCCAAATCGACGTTGAAACCCTGCCGATCGTCGAGGGGCAATCGCCCTTCGATATCGCCAAACGCGCGGTGCAAGCGGGCAAGCTGGGCGGCTTTGACGTGGTGATGCTCGATACCGCAGGGCGCACCAATGTCGATGAAGCCCTGATGGGCGAAATGGCGGCCATTGAAGCGGCGGCTGCCCCGAAAGAAGTTTTGCTGGTCGCCGATAGTTTAACCGGCCAAGAAGCGGTAACCATTGCCGCCCAATTTGGCGCCCGCGTTTCTTTGACCGGTATTGTTTTGACCCGCGCCGATGGCGATGGTCGGGGCGGCGCCGCTTTGTCGATGCGCTATGTCACGGGCGTGCCGATTAAGTTTTTGGGCGTTGGCGAAGCGATTGATAAATTAGAAGTGTTTGACCCTGCGCGCGTCGCCAATCGTATTTTGGGCATGGGCGATGTCGTTGGGCTGGTCGAAAAAGCGGCCGAGACGATCGATGCGGAAAAAGCCGACAAAATGGCGGCCCGCATGAAAAAAGGCGTGTTTACGCTGGAAGATATGGCCGAACAATTAAAGCAAATGCAGCGCATGGGCGGCATGTCTGGGGTTTTGGGCATGTTACCAGGCATGTCGTCAGGCAGAGGCAAAATGAAAAAACAAGTCGCCGCCATGGGCATGGATGAGCGCGAATTGCTGCGCCAGGCCGCGATTATCTCGTCGATGACTTTGGGCGAACGCGAAAATCCGAAATTACTCAACGCCAGTCGCAAAAAACGCGTCGCGGCGGGCTCGGGCACCAGCGTGCAGGAGGTCAATAAAATCCTCAAAATGCATCGCCAGATGGCCGACATGATGAAGAAATTAGGCAAAGGCGGCATGAAAGGCCTGGCAGGTATGCTGGGCGGCATGGGAGGCATGGGGGCAGGCGGCCCGTCTCCCAATATGCCCAATATGCCGAGCTTGACCGATATGCAAAACATGGCGGCCCCGTCAGACCCCTCGAAAGGGTCTGGGTCGCTTCCCGATTTAACCCAATTGGGGGGCGCCATTGCGCCGCCTGATTTTTTAAAGGGATTAGGTCTTCCCCCGAAAAAGAAATAGACAGATAAGCCGCGCCCAAGAGGGGGCCGGCCTTTAACCAGATTACTTTATTGTTCGTTGAAAGGAACTAAAAATGGCTTTGAAAATTCGTATGTCGCGTGGCGGCTCTAAAAAGCGTCCCTTCTATCGCATCGTGGTGGCCGACAGCCGTATGCCGCGCGATGGTCGCTATATTGAAAAACTCGGCACATATAATCCATTGCTGCCCAAAGACGGCGGCGAACGCGTTGTGCTCGACGCCGACCGCGCCAAACATTGGCTCGAGCAAGGCGCCAAGCCTTCCGATCGTGTTTCGCGGTTCTTGCAAGATGTCGGCCTTTGGAAGCGCGAAGAGCGCAACAACCCAAATAAAGGCAAGCCAGGCCAAAAAGCCCTAGAGCGTATAGAAGCGCAAAAAGAAGCCGAAGAAGCTGCAAAACTTGCCGCGGAAGAAGCGGCGGCTGCTGAGGCCGAAGCAAAAGCCGAAGCCGAAGCTGCGCCTGCCGAGGAAGCCCCTGCGGAAGAAGCGCCTGCTGAAGAGGCACCTGCTGAAGAAGCTCCTGCTGAAGAAGCTCCTGCTGAAGAGGCTCCAGCCGAAGAAG
>JABJKE010000038.1 GCA_018660505.1 Rhodobiaceae bacterium
AACAACGGTTTCCGGGGCTTTTCGGTCTGCCGCCTTGAGCGCTCGGCGCAGTCGGCTCATGTGCACATCCACTGTGCGGTCTTCGACATAAATGCCGTGTCCCCACACGCGGTCGAGCAATTGCTCGCGGCTGAACACACGTTCCGGGCTTTCCATCATCAGCGCCAATAGATGATACTCCTTTGGGCCGAGGTGGATATTTTTGTCGCCCCGCCTGACCTGCATGGTCAGCGGATTTAACGCGAGGTCTTCAAAAGTCAAAATCTCGTCGGATAAGGTCGGCCGCGCACGACGCAGCAAAGCTTTCACGCGCGATACCAGCTCGCGCGGCGAAAACGGCTTGGTGATATAATCGTCGGCGCCAATGTCGAGCCCCAGAGTGCGATCGCTCTCTTCGCCGCGCGCGCTCAATAGAATAATGGGAAGGGCTTTGGTTTCGGCGCGAGAGCGCAAAATGCGGCACACATCAATGCCCGAGGCCTCCGGCATCATCCAATCCATGACCAGCAAATCGGGCGCCCCTTCGGTTGCCATAAGGATGGCCTCGGCGCCATTTTCGGCTTGGGAAACCTCGAAGCCTGCGGTCTCTAAATTGTAACGCAGCAGCTCTAATTGGGCTGGCTCATCATCTACAATAAGAACTTTGGCAGACATTCAATATCCCTCGTTAGGCGCCTTTTTGGGTGCCGCTGCTCTCATCGGCTTTAGGGCGGTCATCGCTGGGCAGCGTGCCGTTGACGAGGAAGTAAACTTGCTCGGCAATCCCCGTGGTATGATCGCCAATGCGTTCGATGTTTTTGGCGATGAACAATAAATGCGAGCTGACTTCCGCAACTTCCGATTGCGCCGAAATCATCGCCAATAAATCGCGATACATGCTGGTGTGCAATTGGTCGACTTGCTGGTCGCGGTCCCAGACGTCCATCGCCAAATCGGCATCGCTGGTGGCATAAGCATCGAGCACTTGATTCAGCATTTGCTGCACCAGGCTGGCCATGCGCGTCAGGCTGATGCTGTCCGCCCGATTGGTTTCGCTATCGATAATCACCCGACTGCGTTTGGCGATATTTTTGGCATAATCGCCAATGCGTTCCAGCACGGAAGCAATTTTAACGGCGGCAATAATGCGGCGTAAATCAGTGGCCATGGGCGAGCGGATGGCGATGATTTCAATGGCGCGCTCATTGAGATGAAACTCCAGCGCATCCAGCTCTTTATCCTTGGCGATAAGCGCGTCGATGGGGGCCGGGTTGCGCGCGTCTAATAATTCGGTGGCGGCCGCCAATTGTTGTTCCGCCATGCCGCCCAATTGGGCAATCATGCGGTTTAATTCGGCGAGGTCGCGGTCGAACGCGGTGATGATATGTTGGTCTTCCATTAGCCAATCTTCCCTGAAATATAAGCTTCGGTTTGTTGGTTTTTTGGGTTGGTGAAAATCTGCTGCGTCGCCCCATGCTCGACCACATTGCCGAGGTGAAAATAAGCGGTGCGTTGCGAAATCCGCGCCGCCTGTTGCATCGAATGGGTCACAATCACAATGGTATAATCTTTGCGCAGCTCTTCCATCAGCTCCTCAATCACCGCTGTCGCAATCGGGTCCAGCGCCGAGCAGGGCTCATCCATCAACACGACATCTGGGCTTACCGCAATGGCGCGCGCGATGCACAGGCGTTGCTGCTGGCCGCCCGAAAGACTGGTGCCGCTGGCGCTCAACCGATCGCTGACTTCGGCCCATAGGCCGGCGCGTTTCAAGCTGCTTTCGACAATATGGTCTAATTGCTCGCGGCTTTGCGATAGCCCATGAATACGCGGGCCATAGGCGACATTATCGTAAATCGATTTTGGAAAGGGGTTGGGTTTTTGAAACACCATGCCGACGCGGGCGCGCAATTCCACCACATCAATATCTGAGCTGTAAATATCTTGGCCATCAATGGCGATATTGCCGTTCACGCGGCAGCCGTCGATGACGTCATTCATCCGATTGATGCAGCGCAAGAAAGTCGACTTGCCGCAGCCGGAAGGGCCAATGAGCGCCGTCACTTGGTTGGCGTTGACGTCGAGGTCAATGCCGTGCAAAGCCTGCGCCTCGCCGTAGAAAACATCGACGCCGCGGGCTTCAATTTTAATTTTTGGGTCTGTCGTGTCGTTCATTTTACCATCGTTTCTCAAACCGTTTGCGGAAATAAATTGCCGTCGCATTGACCAGCAAAAGCAGGCTCAATAAGACCACAATGCCAGCGCTCGTGCGCGCCATAAAGGCGCGTTCGGGATTGTTCGCCCACATGTAAATTTGCGCCGGTAAAACCGTCGCCTTGGCGGTGACATCGGTCGGCACATCGACGATAAAGGCCATCATGCCAATCATCAAAAGCGGCGCGGTTTCCCCCGCCGCCTGCGCCAGACCAATAATCGTGCCGGTTAAAATACCCGGCATCGCCAGCGGCAGAACATGATGCATAATCACCTGCAAGCGCGACGCTCCCACACCCATGGCGGCTTCGCGAATGGACGGGGGGATGGCCGCAAAAGCGGCGCGGGTTGGGATGATGATGCGCGGCAGGGTCATCAGCGCCAATACCAGCCCGCCAACCAGCGGGGCCGAGCGTGGCATGCCAAAGAAATTAATGAAGACCGCAAGCCCCAAGAGGCCAAAGACAATCGAGGGCACGGCCGCAAGATTGTTAATATTAACCTCAATGATGCGGGTGAGGCGATTTTTAGGGGCGATTTCCTCGAGGTAAATCGCCGCCATAACGCCCAAGGGAAAACTCGCCAAAAGCGTGACCAGCAGCGTCCATAGCGTGCCAACCAAAGCGCCGCGCAGGCCCGCCAGCTCAGGCTCACGGCTATCGCCATTGGTGAAAATTTTTGTCGCAAATTTGCGGCTAATGCGGCCTTCGGCGACCAATTGATCGAGCCAGGCCAAATCTTGGTTCGACACAACGCGTTCGTTTTCTGGCAGCTCGCGGTCAATCACCCCTTTTAACAAAAGGTCGATATCATCCGAAAAAGTGACCGGCAGGCGAACGCTTGTACCGAGGCTCGAAGGATTGGCCAAAACATAATCGCGCACATCGTCGCTGGCGCCAAGGGAGAGTAATTTGCCAAGCGCGCGTTTATCGCGTCGGCCTTGCACGTCGGGAAATTGAGCCCGCAGCGAGGCGCGTGCCAGCCCCCGCCAATCGCTATCGGCCAGATTTTGCGTATCGATATGGCGTTCGCTAATCTCTATATCCAAGGTCACATAATGTTGGGTAAAGGCGGGCAGTGACGAAATTAAAATCGAGCCCATGAGAAACAGCAAAATAAGCCCCGCCGTGCAAATGGCGCCGATGCCAAAAGCTTTAAAGCGGGTTTCGGCGCGATAGCGTTTCGCCAATTGGGCTTTTCGGGCGTCGGTTTGGGAAAACTCAGTCATATTGCTCTCGGTATTTATTAACCACATAAAGCGCAAGAATATTCAGCGCTAGGGTGATGAAAAACAGCACCAGCCCAAGCGCAAAAGCGGCCAGGGTTTTGGCGCTGTCGAACTCTTGGTCCCCGACCAGCAACATGACAATTTGCACGGTTACCGTGGTCACGCTTTCAAACGGATTGGCCGTTAGATTAGCGGCAACGCCAGCCGCCATCACCACAATCATAGTCTCGCCAATGGCCCGCGAAATGGCCAGAAGAATGGCGCTCACAATGCCTGGCAGAGCGGCCGGCAGCACCACTTGTTTAATGGTCTCAGAATGGGTGGCACCCAGGGCGGCAGCGCCATCGCGGAGGGTTTGCGGCACCGCGTTGATGACGTCATCGGAAAGCGAGGAGATGAAGGGGATAATCATAATGCCCATGACAAGACCGGCCGCCAGTGCCGATTCCGACGATAGGGTGAGGCCAATATCGGCACCGCCATCGCGTAAAAACGGCGCCACCACCAAGGCAGCGAAAAAGCCATAGACGACGGTCGGAATTCCCGCCAGCATTTCAATGCCCGGCTTGGCGACGCCGCGCAATCTTGGGCTGGCATATTCCGACAGATAAACCGCCGACATTAGACCGATGGGCACGGCCACGACCATGGCGATGAGGGTAATCATCAAAGTGCCCGCAAAAAGCGGTATCGCCCCGAAAGAACCTGAGCCGCCAGCTTGGTCTTCGCGAATGGCGATTTGCGGCGACCAATGCAGGCCGAAAAGAAACTCACTGACCGAGACGGTGGCGAAAAACCGGATGGTTTCAAAAATCAGCGATAAGACAATGCCAACGGTCGTCAGCACGGCGATGGCGGAGGCGACGAGCATAATCCATTGCGCCACTCGCTCGACCGAATGGCGGGCGGTGAAGCGCAGCGCGATTTTACGAACGCCCAGTCCCGCGCCGGCGATTGCCAAGAGCAACACGGCGAGACTGCGGGCTTGTAAAGAGCGCGCCACTAAATCGGCGTAATAAGTTGTCGCTTCGGCAATCGTGTCGTCGATGAAAGCGGCGCTGATGGAGCCCGCATAATAGGCCTTGGTTTTGGCAATCATGACGTTTAATTCGCCGAGGGAGGCGGTATTGGCGCGCGCTTTTAAAAAGCTCTCCAATAAAGCGTCGATGACCAGCGGCGAGACGCCGGTCCAGACAACCAAGAGAACAATGGGAATGAATGTGGCGCAAATAACCAGAAAGCTTGCGTGATAGACATCGCGCGAATGTTGTTTCTGACTGACACCATGTGCCCCAGATGCCAGCTTATGAATGCGCCGACGGCCAAAGAAAAACGAGAAAAGGCCCAACCCGACAAGACAAAGAAAGAGGGAGCTAGCGCTCATAGGGTTGGCCTTTTCATAGCCGACTGGCACCCGCCAGCCCGCGTTAGATTACATCGATAGTTTTGTCAGATTCTGACCATCTTTGCGATATTTTAAACGCTCTTGGCGCGGCAGAGGAATAAGCCCTTTGTCGAGCAAATAGCCGTCTTCGCCGAAAGCGTCTTCGCTGGTGAACTCACGCACATATTCCAAAATGCCGGGCACTGTGCCCACATGCGCTTGTTTAATGTAGAAATAAAGCGAGCGGGAGATGCCGTATTTTCCATCGGCAATATTGTCGAAACTCGGCACGACGTCTTCGACAATGGCCCCGCGAATTTTCTCGGCATTTTGGTCGAGAAAGCTAAAACCAAACACCCCGACGGCGCGTGAATTGGCGGCCAGTTTCGAAACCATGAGGTTGTCATTCTCGCCCGCATCAATCCAGCCGCCATCTTCGCGAATGGTTCGGGTGAGTTTTTTCCAGAGAGATTTATCGGTTTTCTTTAAGGCTTTCATATGAGGAAAGGAATTGGCGCCTTTGGACATAGCTAATTCTTGAAACGCATCGCGCGTGCCCGAGGTTGGGGGCGGGCCCAGAATTTCAATTTTCATATCCGGCAAGGAGGCATCAATATCGCTCCACTTTTTGTACGGATTGGCAATCGGCGCACACCATGCGGCTTGGCACGGCTTATTGGGGTCTGGCACAAGTTTGGCGGTGGCCAGATAAATTTGTTTGCGGGTCAGTTTTAGTGGCACACCGTTGCGCGCATTGGCCAGAACAATGCCGTCAAAGCCGATAACAATTTCGGTCATGTCGATGCCATTGGCTTGGCATTTATCAAATTCTTTTTTCTTAATCCGGCGGGACGCATTGGTGACATCGGGATGCTGCAAGCCAATGCCCGAGCAGAATAATTTCAAGCCGCCGCCAGACCCCGTGGCTTCCACAACCGGGGTTTTAAACTTGCCCATCCGCCCGAATTGTTCGGCCACAGAAGTGGCAAACGGAAACACGGTGGAAGAGCCGACCACTTCTATTTGGTCGCGCGCGTGGGCATGGACGGGGATGGAAATCGCCATAGCGAGGATGGAAAGGGATAAGCCAAATCTAGTCATCATAGAACTCCAAAATTAACACTAGTTTCACAGGCAAGCACCATGCTTGTTAAACCTGCTGACAAGCGCACCATGGCGGGGTTTCGAGACCCTTGTGTGACGTCCATGTTACAGTTTTATGAAGGCGGGGCGGCTAGCTTGAAAAAGCTGGGCACAGCCTAGCCATAGACTAGCTCATAGCCTAGCTATCGCGGCGCAAACTCACGCAAAAGCTGGTTTTTCCAGCGGCGCTGGTAATCCGCAAACGGCCAAGGTGTCGGTTGACAATATGCTTCACAATCGCCAGTCCCAGCCCCGTGCCGCCCATTTGGCGGGCTCTTCCGGCATCGATTCGATAAAACCGTTCGGTCAGCCGAGCGATATCTTGCGGGTCGATGGTGGGCCCTTGATTGACGACGTCGACGCATAGGAGGTTTTGCGCCGTCGTTTCGTCTAGGCGGAAAGCCAAGTCTATTTGGCTGCCAGTGTCGCCATATCGAATGGCGTTCTCGATGAGGTTTTGAAACACTTGGCGTAATTCGTCCGCTTTGCCGAAAACATTTAGCTGGTCGGCCGAGAGGTTATCGTGCAACTGCCATTGAAAGCTCATTTGCTTGGCTTGAGACTGCGCTGAGAGAGCCTCTACGGTTTGCTCGACGATTGCGTATAGAGCTACTTGGTCATTTGGCGTGCGATGCTCGATGGCCTCCACGCGCGAAAGCGATAAGAGGTCGTCAATCAGGCGCTGCATGCGCTCGGCTTCCGATTGCATAATGGCGAGAAACTTCTCGCGCGTCTCGGGGCTTTCGCCCGCGCCCTCTTTGAGGGTTTCGATAAATCCCGATAGGGCGGATAACGGCGAACGCAGCTCGTGGCTGACATTGGCGACGAAATCCGAGCGAATGCGGTCGACCGACACAGTGTCGGTATTATCCAGAATAACCACCAGCACATGAGTTTCTTCGAAAGGGGCGACGCGCAACTGAAACTCGCGGCGCAGCTTATCGGTGCGAAAATAAGTCAGCTCGCTCACCATCGCTTGGTCGCGCGCGGCGCGCAAAGTCTCGACAAAATCTTCATGGCGAATAAACCGTTCCATCGGATAATTGGCGATTTGCTGGCCGAGCAGGGCGAACATTTTATCATTGGCCGCCACGACGACCCCGCGCGCATCCAAGAGGGCGCAGGCTTCGTCTATCCATAAAGCCATATTGGCAAATCTATCTTCAATAGCCGTCATGGGTATCTCTTTACATTTGGTCTTACATTTCGACCGGTGGCTTGGGGGTGGCGCCACGAGGAAGGTCTAGCACAGTCGGGGTCAGAGAAGCAAAGTCGCTTCGACGGTGGCATCGGGCACGTTTACTTTCCATTGCGACAAATTGGGTGTTGCGCTGTGGCGGCGGAGCAGTTAGAAACCTCAATCAGTGGGGCCCGTAGCTCAGGTGGTAGAGCAACTGACTTTTAATCAGTGGGTCGAAGGTTCGAATCCTTCCGGGCTCACCATTGTTTTCTCATCGCAATAGATATCTAGCCGTTGGATTAACCTTCCAGCCGCGCGACTGGCTTTTGGCTTAAATAAATACGCTGAGCCCCATCACCGAGAGGGTGGCGACAACCGGAATCACCACAGTGACCAAGCCGACATCTTTATAGGCTTGTTTATGCGTCAGCTGCGTGACCGTCAGCATGGCGATAACCGCGCCGCAATGGGGCAGGCTATCGAAACCGCCGCTCGCCATGGCCATAATGCGGTGCAATTGCTCGACCGGAATGCCCATCGCCAAATAGCTATCGGCCATGGTCGCCATGAAAATTTGCAAGCCCCCAGAAGCCGACCCGGTAATCGCCGAGACCACAGAGACCGAAGCAAAAGCTGATATTTTAGGCGGTAAGCCCGAGTTCAACATGGCCGAAGAGAAATCTTGAAAGCCGATGGTTTGCACCACAATGCCACCAAAGCCAATAACCGCAGCGGTGTTAAGCAAGGGCATGACCGCGTCATTAGTGCCTTCGCCGAACACCGTCAGCGCTCTGCCATGCAAGGTGGGGAATAAAGCATAAGCCAAAACACTGCCCAGAATGAGCGATAGGCTCGGCCAGAAAATCGATTGTTTGGAGGCAAAACCTATCACTTCCGCCACCATGCCCTCGCTTGGGGCCAGCCCCGCCGATAGCAAAAGCCGCGGCAAGAGAATGGTCGCGATGACGCTGACCAGAGGAATAATGGCGATTTGCCATTTGGGCATGTCGTCGCTGGCGACAATGTTTTCTACTTTATCTCGCGGGCCCGGCTCAAAGCCCTCGCCATTGGTTTGGGCGATTTTGCGTTGCCGCTCCAAATACACCATGCCGAGGCCAAACATAATGGCGCCCCCGACCAGTCCCAAAATAGGGGCGGCGAATAAATCTGTGCCGAGTTTCACCGAGGGGATGACATTTTGAATGGAAGGCGTTCCAGGCAGGGCGGTAAGAGTGAAAGTGCCCGCGCCCAAAGCCAAGGCCGCGCAAAACAAACGCTTGGGAATATCGGCCTGTTTCAACAAGCTGAGCCCCAAAGGATACATGGCAAAAATCACCACAAACACAACCACGCCGCCATAGGTCAGCGCCGCCGAAGCCAAAACGGTAATCCATAAAGCCCGATGCGCGCCAAGCCGGTCGACCATTGCCAAAGCGATGGAGGTGGCCGCTTTGCTTTCGCCCATCACGCGACCGAATATGGCGCCGGCGATAAACAGGAGAAAGAAACGGCCAGCAAAACTAAACGTGCCCAGCGGCCCAGAGGCATAATGTTGAGACAAAGCTTCGTGGACGGGAAGGCCATTGGTGAGAGCCACAACCAGGCCGCATAAAAGCGACGCGAATAAAATGTTAACCCCACGTAACGCGAGAAAAATAAGCAAAGCCAAACCGACCAGCAAACCCAAATAAGCCATATATATACCCTCCCCAAAAACAAGAGCTTAAGCCAGATTTGCGAAGTTGCAATGCGGCGTTTACAGCGTCGCCTTTTAGGCTATGGTTTGGCTTCACCTTTTGGGAGGCCTAAATGGCGCAGTATCAGTTAGACGGCAAGATGAAGTTTGTATATGGGCTCGGTGCCGCGCCATTCGGGATTAAGGAAAACGGCTTTAGCTATTTCCTGCTGATATTCTATTCGCAAGTTTTGGGCTTGCAGCCGTTTCTAACCAGTCTGGCCCTGACCATCGCCATTGCAGTAGATGCGATTACCGACCCGCTTATCGGCTATTGGTCCGATAATCTACGCTCCAAATGGGGCCGCCGACACCCGTTTATGTATCTTTCCATCGTGCCGATTTGCCTCAGCTATGCGGTTATGTGGAACCCGCCAAGCCTGGTGTTGGACGATCAAATGAGCCTGTTTTTCTATCTGCTTTTCTGCGCCGTGCTTATTCGTGTGTTCCTGACTTTCTTCGAAGTGCCCAGCACCGCGCTGATATCCGAGCTAACCAGCGATTATGATACGCGCACAGAGCTTATGGGCCTGCGCTTTATGTTCGGTTGGTTGGGCGGCATTGGCATGGCGTTTTTGGCCTATTCGACGTTTCTTGCGGCCAATGAAAATGGCAATGGCATTTTGCAAGCCGGGGGCTATGTCAAATACGGGCTGGCTGCCTCGGCGTTAATGTTTGTCGGCATGGTGGTGTCTTCTTTGGGCACCCATAGGGCGATACCGCATCTGCATATGCCGCCGGAAAAAACTAAAGTCACCCCCCGCATGGTGGCGGGCGAAATTTTCGAAGTCTTTAAGAATAAGAACTTTCAAGCGCTTTTTCTGGCCTCGATTTTCTTCGGCACGGCGTCGGGTTTCACCGCTTCCTTGAGCATTTATTTCTCGACCTTTTTCTGGGAATTACAGCCTTCGCAGCTCGCCATTTTCACTATTTTTCAAGCGATTGCAGCGATTTGTGCCGTGCCCATCGCGCGGTTGCTGGGCAGACGGTTTGATAAAAAACGCGCCGCTTTGGGCAGTTTCGTGGTGATGTTGCTCATCGGCCCCTCGATGTGGCTATCGCGGTTAGCGGGGCTGCTGCCCGAAAATGGCTCCGACGCTTTATTCCCGATTTTGCTGACCCATAATTTCCTGCAAGTGCTGATTATCATCGTGTTTTACATCCTCTTCGGCTCGATGATGGCGGATGTGGTGGAAGATAGCGCGGTCGATACGGCGCGGCGCAATGAGGGGGTTATTTTTGCCGCACGCGCCTTTGCGGGCAAAATGGTGGCGGGCATGGGCATTTTATTGGCCGGCCTTGTGCTGACACTCATCAACATGCCGCGCAACGCTCAGCCGTCGGAAGTGGCGCAAGAGACCCTCGTCGATTTGGTGCTATACGCGGTGCCCATTGAAGCGTTTTTCTATATCGCGGCGTTTTTCATGATGATGCGCTATCGCATCACGCGGCGTCGGCATGGCGAGAACGTGGAAAAAGTAGCGCAGATATAATCGGTTAGGCTTGCAGTTCGGCAATCGTGCGATTGGCCGAGATAATGCGGTCCGATAGGGTGATGGAGATGAGCTGCAAGAGCGCATCGATAACCGGATCATTGGCCGCTTCTAGCTTGTCATAGGTTTCACGCGACAGCCCATAGACTGTGGTGGCGCCGCGCGCGATAAGCTCGGCGCTGCGGGTTTCTCGGCGCACAAAGCCCATTTCGCCCAGCATCGTGTGGCGCATGAAAGAGTAAATGCGGAACGGCTGATTGGGCACATCATAACTCACCACATCCACACGGCCGATATCGAGGAAATATATGTCATCGGCTTCCTCGCCTTGCGAGCAGATAATATCGCCAGATTTATACTCAATGCGGTCGAGGGAGGTAAACAGCCTGTTGGCCATTTCTGCGCTGCCGAGGCGGGTTTCTAGCCAGCCTTGCAGGGAAACCCGACTGCCTTCGAACTCTCGTTCGCGCAGCAGGTTTTCTTCAATGGCTTCCATGGCATCGTAAATCGCCGCGTAATTTTGGTCGGCAATGAGGGTTGGCGAGCGGCGCAGCAGGCGCGCGACGGTAGTTTGTTCTTTATTCGGCAATTCAATGGTCGATATGGAAGCGTTTTGCTTGTCTGCCGCGAGGAAAATCTTCTGCAGAATTTGCTCGGCCGAAGCATCAACGCCGCTGACGTGTTTAAACGACAAGATAACGTGGCGAATGGGCGAGGATTTATCTTGCAGGTCGCCTTTAATCTTAGTGTAGAAATTATGCGCCGTGCCAAAGAACAAAAACCCTTGCAACTCATAAATCCGTATCGATTGGTTGAGATTGCTCAAATAGGCTTCTTCATCGGCTGAGCGAACGATGCGCGAGCGATAGCCTTCGCCAGACATTTCTTGGCGCACCACAGAAACAAAACTGGCGCGCGCGGCAAATAAAATGCAGCCACACACAATGCCCAACACAAGGCCAAAGATAAATCCGGCATACAGCGTGGTGGACGCGATGAGCAGCAAAAGAATATATTCATTGCGGTCGAGCATGGAATAAGTTTCGCCAATCCAGCGATAAGCGATTTGCACACCGAGGAATAAAATCATCGCCGCCAGAGCTATTTTCGGCAGTAAAGAAATAACACTGCCGCCAACCACCAGCACCACGCCACATACCAAAGAGGTGACCACGGCAGCGACCGGAAAACGGCTCCGCTTGCCCGCGTTCAACAGCGAACGGCTGAGCGACACAAGGCCAATAAATCCACCTAAAAAACCTGATAAACCAATGGCATAACCATGGATTTTAAGCTCGTGGTTTAAATCGCTATCGATGTTTTTATCCATCTCAATGCCGGCGATGATAAGCAGAATAGACAGAGCCGTAACGGTGACCGTAACAATTAATTCGGGCAGAAAGCTGACCAAATGAGACCATAATTGCGCGGTGAAAATACCGTGTAGCGGTGGGAAAAACACGTCAGCCTGGCCGCCACCGCTCAGCAAAATCCCCAAATCTTGGCCCTGTGCCAGCGATATGCCTTGATAGGATAGAACCCCGTGAATGGCGAAAATACTGACAAAAATACCCAAGGGCAGGGCCATTTGGCTGGTGCTGAAATGGGTAAGCGCCCAAAAGAACAGCGCGAAACCCACCAGACCGACCAATTTGATGGTTTGTAATTCGGAAAACTCAGAGCTCAGCAATTGCGGAATCGTCAGCCCCGTGGCCAGATAGAACGCCCCATTGATCATCAAAAAGCCCGCCGCCGCTAAAAAGCCACCGGCCACAGAAACCGGCACAAAGCGGACGATATTGCCCCATTTAAAGCGCCCCATAAGAAACATCGTCAGGGCGGTCACCAAAGTTGCCAGACATAAAGCCGACAAAGAGAACAGGGCTAATTCTTTACCCTGCAGCCCCGATTGGCTGGCCGATTGGGAGACAACGACGATAAAACTAGCCAGAACCGCAACCGTATTGCTATCGGGGCCCGCGATGGAAAAGCGAATGCCCGACTTTAACGCCACCACCATAACCGTGGCGATGGTGGTAATCAGCGAGGCGCCGATGGTGTAATTGATATAGGGCGATAAATCGGGCGAGGAGAACAGCAAAGCCCCGTAGGACAGGGCATAGGTGAGCGATAAAAGCGCAATGGCAATGCCCGCGCCTAAATCTGATTTAGCTGCCTTGGAAAAGATACTCAACTCACACGCCTCCGATACCGAATCAAAGGATAGCACTAATCCCCATCGGACGCGCGGGCTACTATGGTTTAGACGTTCACCGACAGCCCCGCCATATCGGCAAGACCGGCGGCCATTTTCTCGGTGGTTGCGCCGCGCACCAGGCGTTTGTTGCCGGCATAGGCTTTCGGATGCAGGGCTTGCAGGGCTTTCGCTTTTTCCATGGCCCGCGCCATCAACTGGTCGGCTGGCACGGCTTCGTCTAGAAACCCAGCTTCAATGGCGGTTGGCGTATCGATGAGCTCGGCGCCGACAAAACACATATCGAGATATTTATTGTTGATTTTAAACTCAGCTAAATCTTGCCCGAAAGGCGGCAAGACCATACCAATGGCGCTCTCGTTGAGGCCGTAGCGCGCCTCGCCCTCCGCCCCAATGCGATAATCAGCGCTGAGCATTAACAAGCCACCTGCGGCAATGCCGTGGCCCGGCGAGGCGATAACCACAGGCTTGTCATTGCCAAAAACCCGGGTCAGAAATTGGCCGCCCATGCCCACCATATCGGCGACACGGTCTGGCTGTTCTTTCATCACTTTCAAATCAAAGCCCGCACACATGGCGCGGCCTTCGCTGGTCAGCACAATCACGTCGGCTTTGGCTTCGGCTTCATCGAAACAAGCGTTTAAGGCTTCCATCATGGCGAAGCTGAAAGCATTGGCCTTGCCGTCATTCAGGCTGATAATGGCAATGCCATCTTCTATTTTCAGGGTTGCGAATTGGCTCATGAGGGGCTCCTTTTGGTAAAAAACACATATAGGCGTAGCACAATGGCAGCCCAAATCAAGATGATGAGTGCCATCGGTTTGGCATCCGGCGTGCCGACGCCGCCGGTATAAGTGACCGCAAAAACAAAGGCCAGATAATGCACGCCAAATTTATGCAGCCGACGCCAATGGGTCGTTCCCAAACGACGAATGGCGCCATCGGTAGAGGTTGCCAACATGGCAAACATCGCCACATAGGCGCCGCCGCCCACAATCAACGTCTCGAGGCTGGTCGGGCGCTGCGACAATATGAGGAAAATCACCAAAGCCGCTAGATGGATGATATGCGCCACGCCAAAGCTAATGCCCGCATTGCGGCGGTTCTGGCGCAGCCATGTGGTGGCTTTATTTTGGGTCAGCTGATATAGCGGCGACGCTAAATAGACAGCGAGAAACAAAAAGAAGGAAAACCGAGCCGTATAGCGCGCCCAAAGCTGCCAGGTTTCGACCTGCGGCGGCGCGCCGAGAAATAAAGCCAGCAGCAAAGCGACACTGGCCAAAAGGGTGAAGGCTATCCACCTTGGCAGGCTTTGGGGCGCCAAGGCATATCCGTTTTCGCGTTTTATCATATCCATTCCCGTTTATATTCTTGTGGCTTTTTGACACAGAAAAATTCCGTGTGTTTCGCGGCTGTCTGGCATAGTTTAGGGGCAATCGAGGGAGATTGTCATGGCTTATCGCGCACCAACCACGGAAATTAAATTCGCACTCATGCAAGAGGCGGGTTTTCAACGCTTAATCGATAGCGGAAAATTCGAAGACCTATCCGATGATTTGCTCGACGCGATTTTGGACGAAGCGGCGAAATTAGCCAATGATGTTGTCGCGCCCGCCAGCTGGGATGGCGACCAAAAAGGCTGCCAATTGACCGACGATGGCGTGCGTGTGCCAGAGAGTTTCAAACAGGCTTACACAAAATACGTCGAAGGCGGCTGGCCGACGCTGGCCGCACCAAGCGCCTATGGCGGGCAAGACCTGCCTTTGTCGCTTTCCAATGCGGTCACCGAAATGATGAACGCCAATATTGGTTTTCAGCTGTGCCCCATGTTGTCGAACGGCGGCATGGAAGCGCTGGCCGCCCATGCCTCTGACGCGCAAAAAGAGAAATATCTGCACCGCGTGGTGTCTGGCGAGTGGTCGGCGACAATGAATTTGACCGAGCCCCATGCCGGCTCCGACGTCGGCAATATTCGCGCCAAAGCCGAGCCGCAAGACGACGGCTCGCATAAAATTACTGGCACGAAAATTTACATTACCTATGGCGATCACGACATGGTCGAGAATATCGTCCATCTGGTTTTGGCACGCACTCCCGGCGCGCCTGAGGGCACCAAAGGCATCTCGCTTTTCGTTGTGCCAAAATTCTTTGTTAATGACGACGGCTCTTTAGGCGAGCGCAATGATGTGAAATGCATCGGCTTGGAAGACAAGCTTGGCATTCACGCCAGCCCCACCTGCGTGATGGCCTTTGGCGAAAACGACGGCGCTATCGGCTGGTTGGTCGGCGCAGAAAATCGTGGCATGGCCTGCATGTTCACCATGATGAACAATGCGCGCCTGCACGTTGGGCTGCAAGGGGTCGGGGTGGCGGAAGCTGCCACGCAGCACGCTTTGGCCTATGCGCTGGACCGCAAACAAGGGCGCGCACCTGGCGCTGGCAAAGACGATAATGATGCGGTCTCGATTATCCATCATCCAGATGTGCGCCGCATGTTGCTGACCATGCGCGCGCTCACCGACGCGTCGCGCGCCATTTGCTATGAAAACGGCGTGATGGCAGATATTGCCGAAGCCACGGGCGATGAAGCCGCGCGCGCCAAAAATGATTTGCTCACGCCTATCTCAAAAGCCTTTAGCACCGACATTGCCAATGAAGTGGCGGCGATGGGTGTGCAAGTGCATGGCGGCATGGGCTTCGTAGAAGAAACCGGCGCCGCGCAACATGTTCGCGACGCCCGCATTCTGACCATTTACGAAGGCACCAACGGCATTCAAGCGATGGATCTCGTGGGCCGTAAATTGCCGCTCGGCAATGGCGCCATTGTGGCCGACTATATGGACGAAATGCGCGAGACGGCTGAAACTTGTAGCCAATCCAACAGCCCCGTATTGGTGGATATGGCCGAGCGTCTGTCGGCCGCCATTGCGGTTTTGGACGACACAACGCAGTGGGTGATGGCGCAAAAAGGCTCGTTGGATGCGCTGGCTGGCGCGACGCCTTATTTGCGTTTGTTTGGCCTGGTGGCAGGGTGCCATTATTTGGCGCGTGGGGCCCATGGGGTGAGCACAAATGATGTGGAGCCGAATTTCGCGCAACGCAAAACCTCCTCGGCGCAATTCTATGCGCATAATCTTCTGTCCGCTGTTGGCGGTCTGTCGGATGCGGTAAAAGCGGGCAATGCCATGCTCGAAGAAATAGGTCTCGAAGCGCTGGCCAGTTAGGCGCGCGCGGTTTCCGTAACATTACGCAAAACTGTTTGATTTCGACTTTCGCGCAACGCCTCGTATACACTGAGGCTTGTTAGAAAGGTCGCTTTACTATGAGCCCATCCAGCCCCACTCCCTTTGGAGCCATTCTTCTTGCTGCCGGCAAGGGCACGCGCATGCGTTCGGCCTTGCCAAAAGTATTGCACGAAATTGCCGGGCGGCCGATGTTGGGCCACGCCATTGCGGCGGCGCGCCAAGCGGGCGCGGCGGAAATTCTTTTGGTGACATCGCCCGAACAAGACGATGTGCGCGCCTATGCCGATAGTTTAAAAGGCGCTTTGACGCATTGTATCCAGCAAGAGCAGTTGGGCACAGGCGACGCAGTGGCCGCGGCCTTTGATGCGGCCAAGAAACACCAACGCCTCGTGGTTATGTTTGGCGATACGCCTTTGATGCGGGCCGAGGTTTTGGCCGGTTTAGCGCTTCATACGGCGGAGCTGGCGGTGTTAGGGTTTGAGCCCGAAGACCCGGCCGCTTATGGACGCATTGTGATGCAGGGCGAAACGCCGACGCAAATTATCGAGTTTAAAGACGCCGATGCCGCCACCCGCAAAATTGGCTTATGCAATGGCGGTGCCATGGCGCTGAGCCAAGCGGCTTTGGCCAAATATCTGCCACAGCTGAAGAATGATAATGCCCAAGGCGAATATTATCTGCCAGACCTCGTGGGACTGGCGGCGCAAGATGGCGCCACCACTGGCTTGGTGATGGCCAAGCCAGAAGACACAATGGGCGTCGATAGTCGGGCCGGGCAGGCGAAAGCCGAAGGGCTGATGCAACGCCGCTTGCGCCAATCGTTTCTCGAAGCCGGCGTCGGTATGCAAGACCCCGATAGCGTGTTTTTAAGTTATGACACGCAAATAGATGCCGATGTGGTGCTCGAGCCGCATGTGAAAATCAACCCCGGTGTGCGCATCGCCAGTGGCACGATTATCAAAGCCTTCACTCATTTAGAAGGCGTGGACATTGGCAAAGATGCCCAAATTGGCCCCTATGCGCGCCTGCGCCCCGGCACGCAAGTGGGCGATGAGGCCAAGATAGGTAATTTCGTCGAAACCAAAAAGGCGATTGTCGGCAAGGGCGCGAAAATCAGTCACCTGTCTTATATCGGCGATGCCGAATTGGGCCACGAGGTGAACATTGGCGCGGGCACGATTACCTGCAATTACGATGGCTATAACAAACATGTGACGAAAATCGGCGCGGGCGCTTTTATCGGCTCCAACTCCTCTCTCATTGCGCCAGTCCAAATTGGCAAGGGTGCTTATTTGGGTTCGGGCTCAGCCATATCGAAAGATGTGCCAGACGATGCCCTGGTGGTCACCCGCGCGCGCGTGCGCGAGATAGCCGGCTGGGGCGCCAAGTTCCGCAATTCAAATAGCAAAAAGGACAAGTAATATGTGTGGAATTATTGGTGTCGTTGGCACGCAAGATGTCGGCCAACGAGTGTTTGATGGTTTGAAGCGGCTCGAGTATCGCGGCTATGACAGCGCGGGCATTGCCACTTTGGTGGAGGGCGAAATTATTCGCCGTCGCGCCGAAGGCAAGCTGGAGGCCTTGCGCCAAGAAATTGAAGCGCGTCCTTTCACTGGCAATATTGGCATTGGCCACACCCGCTGGGCGACCCATGGCCCGGCCATTAAAGCCAATGCCCATCCGCATCGTGGCCAGCATGTGGCGGTGGTGCATAATGGCATTATTGAAAACTACAAAGAGCTGAAACAACAGCTTCTAGCCGATGGCGTCAGCTTTACCTCCGACACGGATACGGAAGTGGTGGCGCATTTGTTTTCGCAAAACTTTAGCGCCCTTGGCGATATCCAACAGGCGGCCGCCAAAACTTTCGCCAGTCTGGAGGGGGCGTATGCCATCGCCATGATTGTGGAAGGCAAAGAAGATTTAATCATCGCCGCGCGCAAAGGCAGCCCCTTGGCTTTGGGCATGGGCGAGGGCGAGATGTTTTTGGGCTCGGATGCTTTCGCCTTAGCGCCCTTTACCAATAAAGTTTGCTATTTAAAAGACGGCGACTGGGCGATGTTGAGCCGCAGCGGCGCGCGAATTTTCGCGTTGAGCGAGGGCCACGAGCAAGAAGTCAGCCGCCCCGTAGAGGTGGTGGATGCCTCGGCGGCCATGGTCGATAAGGGCAATTATCGCCACTTTATGTCGAAAGAAATTCACGAGCAGCCCGAAGTTTTATCGCGCACGTTTGGACAATATATCGACCCCGAAGCCCGCGCGGTTTTACTGCCAGAAAACCAGCTCGATTTTGAAACCATCAATCGGGTGATTTTAGTCGCCTGCGGCACCGCTTATTTCGCGGCGCAAATTGCCCGCAATTGGATTGAGCGCTATGCCCGCATTCCCGCCAGCATCGATATTGCCTCGGAGTTTCGCTATCGCGACGCGCCGATGGATAAAGATTGTCTGGCCGTTTTCGTTTCGCAATCGGGCGAAACCGCCGACACATTAGCCGCGCTCCACCATTGCAAAGCCCATGGGCTGCAAACCATTGGCGTGGTCAATGTGCCCGAAAGCTCGATTTGCCGCGAGGTGGATGTGACCTTCCCGACTTATGCGGGGCCTGAAATCGGCGTTGCGTCGACCAAAGCTTTCACCGCGCAATTGGGCGCTTTGGCCTCTCTGGCCATCGGCCTCGGGCGGGTGAAAGGCACAATCGAAGCCGACGAAGAAGCCCGCCTCACAGACCTATTGCTCACCACGCCGCGCTTGGCCAATGAAGTTTTGGCCTGCGAAGACCACATCCGCGAGATTGCCAAAGGGTTTGCTGAGACGACGAGCGCTTTGTTTATTGGCCGGGCGACCATGTATCCGCTGGCTTTGGAGGGAGCGCTGAAGCTGAAAGAGATTTCTTATATTCACGCCGAAGGGTTTGCCGCCGGAGAATTGAAACACGGCTCGATTGCCTTGGTCGATGAAAACGTGCCGATTATCACCATTGCGCCAGATGATGAGCTGTTTGAAAAAACCATATCCAACATGCAGGAAGTCATGGCACGCGGCGGCAAAGTCATCCTGCTGGGCAGCGAGGCGGGAATAGCTAAAGCGGGCGAGGGCTGCATGGCACATATTGCTTTGCCCGCGTTAGACCCATTCATCACGCCGATGCTCTACGCTTTGCCTTTGCAATTGCTGGCCTATTATGCAGCCGTCACCAAAGGCACAGATGTCGACCAACCGCGCAATCTGGCCAAATCGGTGACGGTGGAATAGTCCGTCTAGCTAATTTTCAATAGTTTGAAATCTATTTCATATCTGTAGAAATCGACACTCGGAACCATAGCTATCGCATTTTTAATCTTTTGGTCATCCTCAAGCGCAATTATGCAACCGCGCACGGATTGTTTTTCCTCTGCGACCTGTGAAGAGATATATCCCATATAATTCAATATCTGGCCGACGACCCTGTCCGAGGCTCGGCCTCTTTTTAGTTCAATGACTAACAGTTCGGTCCCGTCTTTACGAATGGCAAGAATATCAATTCGGCCATTGTCAGTATCATATTCAACCCCGATATTCTCACCGCCTTCTTGAACAATTTTATATTCTTTTGCCAATAAAGTTTTGTCCCAATTGCTAACTAGAAAAGCTTGCAAATGCTTTTCTAACGCAAAGACGCTTGGGTCTTCGATATCGCTATTCGTGGCAATTATTTGAGGAGCCAAGCTCCCGGTTAGCAATTGTTCAATTTCATCTGCATGTTTAGTGATTTCGCTAACTGTCCCAATAGAACTTGACGAGTTCCGAAGTTCCTCACTCATGTCGGCTCTGGATATAGTTTGAGGGTGCCATTCAACGCCCCGTTGATGAGGGAGAGGGTGATTGGCGTCGAAAGCATAATTGCTGATTACCCTACCTACCCAATAGTTACCTTTCCCATCAGGACATAAAACCATGTCATCTATTCTTATTCCTTTGGCTATCCTCCATAGCATTCCGCAAGCCAAGCCGGCCGCAACTTTAGAAGCACCCGGGTTGTTCTTAAGATAAATTGGAATTTGTTGGCTTCGAAACTCTTGTCCCGTCTCTGTAAGGTCATTTTCAAGGGTTTGCGTGAAGCCCCAATTTCCACCAAAACAATTGCGCTGGTAACAATCCTCTGCGTAGGCGTGTTTGCTGCCTAAAATTATTCGATAGTATTTTCTACTCTGCATATCCTGATGTTCCTCAACTTTGATTGTTTTTCTGTTTTTGAAAGCGAGCTTTTAACCTGAAGAAGTTGGCACCATTAATCAAACTAAGTTTTATGCATAGAGTGGTTATTTCTGTTTTCCATCAGCATACAGCGACCTATATAAATGTCATGGAAGAGCTAACAGACGAGCAAAAGAAATTACGCGAGATGGTGTTGCAAGCGGTTGCAACGCTGACCCAGCAATATGGCGATGACGCCGAAGTGGTGGCAACTCTGCGCGCCGCTGAATTTGCCGCCCAAGGCGATGTGGAAGCCTTGCAGGCTTGGGATTTAATCATCGAGTATTTGGTGGCGCTTCGCGAGGGCAAGCCCGAAGCGACGGGCGATGCGCTAAACTAATGGCGTCTTTCGAACCCCTAACCATCTATTACAATGGCGCTTGTTCCCTATGCGGGCCCGAGGTCGCGGTCTATCAGCGCATGGTCAAAACCCACGGGTTAGACAATATATATTTTCAAGATATCTCGACTGGCGTTTTGCCAGAGGGCTATGCGCGCGAGACTTTATTGGCGTCCATTCATGCCCATAAGGGCGAGCAAATGGTGCAGGGCGTGGAGGCGTTTATTGCGCTTTGGCTGCGGCTGCCGAAATTTAAATATTTGGCCTACTTCATAAATTGGCCGATTATGCGAAGCATAACCGGCCTAATCTACAATCGGCTTATCGCGCCTTGGCTATACAAAAGATATTTGCGCCAAGCTTGCGATATTTAGCGGCGATTAAATTCCAGGAATAAACGGAATATCAATATCAATAAAAGGAATGCCGCAACCTGCAAGCGCGAGACTGAGGGCAATAGGAACAATAATTTTATACATGGGTTTCATCTTTTCGTTCTGAGGGCCAAATGGCCATTTGCAAAAACTAACTTTATTTCGATTCTTGTTCAGGCCAATCTTTTGCCTGCGCCGTATTATAGCCCTGGTATTTCGGTTGGTCTATCGCCAGCTTGCCCATGGTTATCTTAATCAAATGGTCTTGCAAGCCCGGCGTGGTTAAATCCATTTCGCCTGAAGCAATTTTGTCACAGAGCTGTCGGTTCAGGCTCAGCAAATCAGCCTCCGCCTCGGGGGTCACATTGAGCAGGGTTTTTAAACGCGCTAATTCGGCTTTTTGAAACCCCGGCGCGAGGTCTAATTCGCGAGTTAGGATATCCAGCACATTACCGGCCACACGCGCATTAAACGCGGCATGGCCTTGCAATTGTGGCATGGCCGTGTCGGTTAAAAAGCGCCGCACGGCGGCCAGTAAATCTTCAGCAGCGGGGCGGTCTTGCATCAGTCTTGCTCCAGTAACATACGTAAAAGATCGATCTCTGTTTCCGACGAGCGCCGCCCAATCGAGCCGCGTTCCACCGAGGGGTCGGCGCCGCTTTCGAAAGTCGCGCTCATTAATACGGCACACATAATGCCCCATTTCAGCGTGCCCAAAATTTCCCAAAACCGCGCCGAGGCCTCGTCAACCTCGCCACCTTCGCCGCGATAGGCGTCATAAAATTCAGCCCGTTGGCCAAAGCCACCCACTGGCAAATCATGCTGGCCAAAGCGCCACGATGGCACGCACGGCCAGCCGAGGTCTTCCATCGGGTCGCCAATATGGGTCAGCTCCCAATCGAGCAGCGCCACCAGCCCGTCTTCGGGCGACACCATAATGTTGCCATTGCGAAAATCGCCATGCACCAAAGCGGGCCCGCGCGCGCACGATTTTTCGGGTGGCAGATTATCGGAAAGCCATTTTATCGCCAGCTCAAAAACCGGATGCGGTTGCTTATGCTGGCGCAAGAAGCCGGTGTATTTTTCTAACTCGCCAGCTGCATCGCTATAGGGCAGCTCGGGTAGGGCCGATACATCTATCTGATGCAGGCGGGCCAAAAGCGCACCGCATTGGCGCGCCAGATTGGGCCGCACGGCGTCGAATTCGCCATCGCGCAAAATTTTACGGGCGATGGTTTCCCCCTCGATAAACTCCATCACATAGGCCTCGCCAATCTCGTCGGAGGGCGCGCATATATAAGAGACACGCGGCACGGCAATGCCTGCGGCCGCGGCGGCCTCTAACACGGCTGCCTCGGTGGCTTTGGGCAGGGCGTTCGACGAGGTGTTTTGGCCGCGCGGGTTTCGGCGCAAGACATAGGCCCGCCCGTCGCAAATATATTGCCAGCTTTCTTGGCTGGCGCCGCCCGACAGGCGTTTTAAATGCGAGACGGGCGCACCATATTGGGCCCGACAAATGGCGTCGATTCGCGCTTCAAATATTTCGCTGTCGGTTGCACGCGATGGTTTTTCAGATGTCTGTGTCATGACGCGACCCTGCCATTGTGGCGCTGGCATGGCAAGAGGGAAGCCGCTCGATAGGCAATGAGTGCCTTGGGGGAACGGGAAGGTTTAAGGGCAAAGACTGGTTTGGCTTCGCCCCCGAACGCTATTTTCACCAAAACTCTCAACAAACCAGAGCCCTAGACAGGGTCGGCACGAGTCCCGCCTGCGAAGCGTTAATCTTTTGTTAACCTTTTTTTAGCCATTGTTACCCATCGACGGGAACCGTCAATCTTAGGGAGGTTGTGTGACCGATAAAGCACGGAGGCAAAACAGACGCGACGCAAAATTAAGCCTTGCGTTTTTGTCTTCGGCACCCGTGCGCGCTCAGCTTCACCAATCGACCGCTTTCGCCCCAATTCAATCTCAGTCTCCAGCTGCGCCCAAGTGGAAACAGCTGCACGCGCCCTTGAGCCCCATTCTTGCGGGCCTTTTGGCCGCTTGCACCATCGACCGAACAGGCTTGCCAACCGTAACCGTTGTTGCCGCCGACACAGAAGAGCCGGCGGGCGATAGCGAAAACGAAGGTGGCGACGGCGGAGGGGCAGGCGGTAGCGAAGATGAAGGCGGCGGGGCAGGTGGTAGCGACGACGAAAGCTTGGCCGATTTTCAAGTCTATGCCCTCGACGGCGCCATTGAAGGCGCCAAAATCTATATCGATATCAATAGCGACGGCTTAATTGATGCGGGCGACACACGCATCGCGGGCACCACCGGCGCCGACGGAAAAATTTTGGTGGGCGGCACCCATAAGGGCAAAGACCTTATCGTCGACTTGGGCGATGCTTTTGACATAGCCACCCAAGAAACCTTCGCCTCTGGGGCCACTTTACGCCATCAATTGCCTGCCGAGAGCAATGGCGCAACCCTTATCGTCTCGCCCATTTCCACGCTGATAACGCAGCTGATGGAGGCCGACGCGCAGCTGACCCAAAGCGGCGCGATAGAAATGATTTTCGGCACAGGCACCGCCGTTACCGCCGCGCATTTAAAGGACGTCGATAATTTTACAACCCCCGCGACGGCCCCCGAGGGCTTGGCTGACACCGACCCATTGGCCATTCAAGAAGCGGTTTCCACCAAAGCCGTCATCGCGCAAAAATTGATTGAGCAAGAGCGCACCGACAATGACGCCGCCGACAGCGCGGTGACCATTATGTCGCAAATTGGCACAGATGGATTGCAGGCCAGCGATTTAGATGCCGATGCCGCCGCCACCGCAGCGATTGCCAATTCGCGCAGCCTCGCGGGCGGCACCCCCGTGGCCAACCCAGACATCACCCGCGGCACCAACACACAAGCGAGCGTTCTCGAAGACAACCACCTGATTATCGACATTGAGGACTGGGGGTTTCGCGACCCCGCCGGCAACACAGGCGGCGCCAGCTCGAGCTTGGCCTCGGTAACGATAACCGGCTGGAGCAATGGTACAGACGCCAATGCCAATTTGGGCAGACTATTCACGGCAACAGAATTTGCCAAACTTACCGATGCCTACGCCGAAACCGTGGCCACGGAAGCGCCGATGAATAGCCCCATTTTATATGCCGACCTTGCCAATTTGGTATTCGTTCCCAATCAGAACAAAAATGGCGACGTAACCCTCAGCTACACGCTGAACGATGGCGAAGCAAGCTCCGTATCGGCTCAGCTAAGCTTTAGCGTGACCCCCGTGGCGGATAGCATCACTGGCCTAAGCCTCACCCAGAACCGCGAGGTTAACCAAGACGAAGTGGTGACCATTAACCCCGACAATGGCGACGCCAGCGACGCGATTACCTATGCCTTTGCGGCTGGTGCGGGTGACACGCACAATCATTTATTCGACATATCCTCCGCCGGAGAGGTGGCTTTCAAAGCCGATGTGTCGAACTATCATTATGCCGATTTTTACTCGTTGCGGGTAACCGCCTCAAACGCGGAAGCCGCCTCAGAGCTGACCCAAACCCTCGCCTTTGAAGACGTGAGCACCACCACTTTATCGTCGGACGCGACATCCGGACAATTGGCCTTATCGGCTTTTGTAGACGCAGAAGGGCAAGGGCTGTTGGCCGAAAACGCCAATTTTGGATACCTCGGCCAATTAAACCACACGCACGCATTAACCAGCGCGGCGAGTGATAATGACAATGATGAATTTTTCATCGTCAGCCTCAGCAGTGACCTTGCGATAAACAACACGCCCGTAACCTCGAGCGGTTTGAGCCAAGGCTCCAATGGCGATCAATTCATCACGCTCAACGTGAGTAATAACAATGCCATTGTTTTGAAAACCAACCTTGCCTCGAGCGATGTGGTGGTTGGCCGCCTAAACGCGCAAGCCGATGGCGTGGTGGGAACGGTTTTCGATGGGGTTGAGCTCAGCGTGACGGGCACCACTTTGAGCGCCGAGATTACCGACACAATCGCGGCGGGCAATCACTTGGTTTATGTCGGCGCCGATAGTGGCGATTTTGAAGCCTCTGGCGTGACCGCAAAGACCCTGCATTTCGAGCTGCCAAACCAAACCCCGGGGGTCGACACCACGCTAACTTTTGAGGTGAGCGCGACGGCGGCGGAGAATGCCAATAAAGTCATATTGATTAACCAAGCCCGAGATGCCCTCAATGTGGTGGATGCGACCACCGCCTATCCGAGTGATTATGAAGTTCTTGGCAGCCTCAATAGCGCCGGAAATGGCTTGGTAGATGAAGTGACAGGCTTAACCCTATCTGGCACAACGCTCTCGCTGGCGGCCAATAGTTTGAGCGTCATCACCAGTCTCACGGCAACAAATTTCGTCTCCAACGCGCCGCTAGATCAGCAGAACCAAATCTCTTCAGGCGTCACCGTATCGACGACCATCGGCCCGGACGACGGATGGCGAAATTCGTTAGAGGAAGACATGGCGGTTATGACGGATGGCGATAAGACGACGAGCACGTCGTTTGGTCTTTCGGTTCATCCGACGCCGAATGCGGGAGACATAATTAGCTTCCAATTTCACAATGATTATCGGGATGTGAAATTTCATTTGTTCAATCGTCATACAACCAACACCGACCGCATTAATGATACGGAAGTTCGCTTCCTGCGCGATGGCGTGATTATTGAAACTGGCGTCCTGCAAGAAGCCAATGAAATCAACACGAGTGAGATTGTCCTCTCAACGGATAGTGGAAATATTTTTGACCAGGTTGATATTTTCTTCCCGAATGCGGGAAAACAAAACTTCCGGGAAGTTGAGATCTATGGCACCCAAGCCCAGACAAAAGATTTGCTGGTCAGCGAAGCGGTCACAGCCATCGAGATAGCCGCCGCCGATGCGGATAAAACCGTCGTTCTAAATGCAGCGCTCGACACGCTTTCGCTTGTCGCCAGCAATGCCGTTCTGGATGGGTCTCATATCCTCGGCACCCTCAACGCAGACGGCGACGCTTTGGCCACGGCCATTACCGGGCTTAACTTGTCGGGCAATGTACTCATGCTCGCCACGGGCAGCACGCTTGGGGTTATCAGCGAATTCGAGTTTGAAGTGGCACTCAGCGACGTGCAAGATACGCTTATCGTCACGCAAGCCAGCGACGCTGGAACCGCCTATCAATTTGATGCCGGCGACAGTTTAACCACCGATACCAGCGCCGTACGCGACACCAATGGCGCCACGCCCTCCAGCTTTACCTATCAATGGCAAGCCAGCACCGATGGCACCACATGGACAGACATCACAACCGATGGCACGAGCGCGTGCTATAGCGTGCCCGCAGAAAGTGCCGTGGGGACCCAATTTCGCGTCACCGTAAGTTTCACTCAAGAAGGAAACCAAACGCTCGAGAGCCAGACCGCCGTTTTCGCAAAAGCCGTGGGCGGCGCCATCGCGGTGCAAATGGGCACGGGCGCAGCCAGCGATATATTGGACGCCTCGTCGGCCGCTTTCAGCCAGCACATTCAGGGCGGCGCCTTGGCCGACACGATAACCGCCAGCGCCCATGGCGACGCCATCGCAGGCGGGACGGGTGAGGATACGATAACGCTTGGCAATGGCGCCGATAGGGTGATCTATCGCTATGACGGCGGCAATGACGCGGCAGACTGGCAAGGCATGGATGGCAGTGATACGATTCATAATTTTGAGCGCGGCGTCGATAAATTGGTTTTGGTCGATATAAATGACAATCCCATCACTGATTTATCAACTTTCAATACGCAGATCAGAAGCGATGACACGATATTTGACAATGCCGATGATGAACTGCTTATCGCGCTGCAAGACCCGGACGCCGATGATGATTATGAGAGCCTAATTTTGACTTTCGCAGGCGGCGGCGCAACCCTTACTTTGAATTTTGTAACGCCCGTCGACACATATGATTCCATCGCTTATTTGAATCTAGAAGATTTGCTCGACGGCGCGGGCGGGGACAGTTTCGACGGCCTTGAGCTGACCACCTCTTTAGATATCCTATAACGTCCGAAATTGCCGAATTTGGCTGGGACGAAGCCGTGGAATCAAAGCATATTGAGGCATGGTAGAAACCTTAGATCCGAAGAAGAAACGCCGCACCCTTTTGGGGGCTTTGCGCACCTATCTTCTAACCGGACTGGTCATTACCGCCCCGATTTACATCACTTTTTTCTTGGTGCTTTGGTTTGTCGAATTTTTAGACAATTACTTCCGACCGCTTATTCCGAAAGTCTATTGGCCCACCACCTATCTTCCGGTCGATGTTCCCGGCGTCGGTTTGGTTTTGGCTTTGCTGCTGCTGACCCTCATCGGCGGGCTGGCGGCGAATTTTCTGGGGCGTTATTTATTGACCACCTCGGATCGGCTAATGCGCAAAATCCCAATGGCGGGCTCTGTTTACACTATGTTGAAGCAAGTGTTCCAAACCGCCGTCAGCGAAGATGGCGCGGCTTTTCAACAGGTCGCGCTCATTGAGTATCCGCGTAAAGGGCTGAACGCGATTGCCTTTGTCACCAAAGCCGCCGACGCCCGCATCAACCAAGCGACGGGCAAAAAAATGATTGGCGTTTTCCTGCCCACGACACCAAACCCGACCTCTGGCTTCTTGCTCTTCGTGCCCGAAGACGAGTTGACCATCTTGGATATGACGGTGGAAGACGGCGCGCGCTTGGTTATCTCTGCGGGTCTGGCCCATGAAGAGGCTGGCCTCAACCCATAAATTACCCCGATTGCAAAAACCGTATCGCCTCGTCGCGGCGGAATAAATATAGCAAACAGCGCAGGGCTTTTCCGCGCGGGCTATCTAATTGCGGGTCGCGCTCCAGCAGCAGTTTTACATCATCATGCACGGCCGGCAGTAAATCTGCGTGCGCCTCTAAATTGGCCAGTCGAAACAAGGGCAGGCCGCTTTGGCGGGTGCCCAAAACTTCGCCGGCGCCGCGCAATCGTAAATCTTCTTCAGCGATGCGAAAGCCATCTTCGGTCTCGCGCAATATCGACAGACGCGCTTTCGAGGTTTCGCCCAAGGGCCCGCGATAGAGCAGCACGCAGCTCGATTTATCCAGCCCTCGGCCCACGCGACCCCGCAATTGGTGCAATTGCGCCAATCCAAAACGCTCGGCATGTTCGATAATCATCACCGTCGCTTCGGGCACATTCACCCCGACTTCAATCACCGTCGTCGCCACCAAAATACTTATTTCGCCAGCCGCGAATTGCGCCATGACCGCATCTTTCTCGGCCGGTTTCATTTGCCCATGCACGAGACCCACTTTATCGCCATAGAGCTGGCGCAACTCTTTGGCGCGGTCTTCCGCTGCGGCCAAATCGACGAGCTCGCTTTCGCTGACCAGCGGGCAAACCCAATAAATACGCGCGCCCTCGCGCATCGCATTGGCCAGCCCTTGCGCCACATCCGCATATCGATCCATGGAGATAATCCGCGTATCAATCGGCAGGCGCCCGGGCGGTTTATCGGGCATGCGCGAGACATCCATATCGCCATAGGCGGTCAGCGTCAGGGTTCGCGGAATGGGGGTCGCGGTCATTACCAAAACATCGACGCCGTCGCCTTTTGACGATAAAGCCATGCGCTGCTGCACGCCGAAGCGATGCTGCTCATCCACCACCGCCAAACCCAAATCGGCAAAGCTGACATCGTCTTGAAACAAAGCATGGGTGCCAATGGCAATTTGCACCTCGCCTTTGGCCAGCGCTTCGAGGCTTTGGGTGCGCAATTTGCCTTTGTTGCGCGCCGTCATCAATTGCCAGCGCACCCCAAGCGCATCCAGCCATGGGCCCACGGTTTCGGCATGTTGGCGCGCCAATATTTCGGTAGGCGCCATCAGCGTGGCTTGCGCGCCGCTTTCCACTGCTTGCAACATGGCCATCACCGCCACCACGGTTTTGCCGCTGCCGACATCGCCTTGCAAAAGCCGCAACATCCGCGTGGGCTGCGCCATATCAGCGCGAATATCGGCTACCGCTTGGTGTTGCGAGCCGGTGAGCGCGAAAGGCAAAAGCGCCAAGAGTTTTTCTGCCAAAGTGCCGACTTCCGGATAGGCGCGGCCAGCCATTTGGCGTCTTTGGCGGCGCACCAGCGCCAACACCAATTGATGGGCCAGTAATTCATCATAGGCCAAACGCGCCCGCGCCGGATGATGCGGGTCGAGCGCATCGTGTGTTTCTGGCCGATGCGCCTGTTTTAGGGCGTCGTTCCAGCTCGGCCATTTTTGTTTGTGCAGCCAATTTTCTTCCTGCCATTCGGCCAGCTCGGGTAAATCGGGCAGGGCGGCCTGAATGGCTTTCATCAGTATTTTGGCAGATAGCCCTGCGGTTAGGGGATAAACAGGTTCGATGATTGGCAACGCCTCAAAGGCTGGTTTGGGCAACATATGGTCGGGATGAACGATTTGTAAATTATCGCGAAACCGCTCCACGCGCCCTGAGACAATGCGTGTTGCCCCTTCTGGCATCGCTTTGGTGAGCCAGTCGCCCCGCGCCCGAAAAAACACTAGAGACAAAAACCCACTGTCGTTGCGGCACAAAATGCGATAGGGCAGATTTCGCCTCGGCGGAACTTCATGTTTCACCACTTCCACTTCAAAAGTAGCGATTTGGCCATCTTCGGCCTCATCCAACGGCGGGCGATATTGCCGATCGATAAGGTTAGAGGGCAGGTGATGCAGTAAATCGATAATCTTATCGCCGGTAAAATCGGCCAGCAATTTGCCAAGCTTTGGGCCAATGCCGGGCAGGGTTGTGGCATCTTTAAACACGGGCGTAAGAGAGCTGGGGCGCATGCCACCTCCATAAATCGACGACTGCGCATAGCCTATCACACAAATCCACCTATATGGAGGGGGTCACGCGACAGTCTGTCGGGTGACAAACCCCGAAGGTCTGCTATAAACCGCTGGAAAGAGGAATTTGACATCATGCAACAGTTAGACGCCGTCCGCCGCAAACTTTATTTCCGCTCGAACCATCGCGGCATTAAAGAAATGGATATTATTTTCACCAAATTTGCCGAAACCGTATTGCCAGATTTACCTGATGCCGATGTGGAAGATTATCAACGTATTCTAGAATTGGCCGACGATAAATTATTCGCTTGGGCCACGGGTCGCGATAGCGTGCCAGACGAGTTGCGCTCGCCTTTGCTAGACCGTCTGCTTAGCCTAGACTACGTTTAAGCCTTTAAAAGCCAATTGAACCAAACCCCCAATGAGGCCCGCGTGACGCAAGAGCTGTATAAAACTTTGGTTGAGGCCAAAGCGACGCTGCACATGGGTGGCGCGCCCGAAGGCTATCAACCGATGGTGCTGGCCGATTTAGCGCGCCTCGCGGGCGGGCGCGTGGTGTATATCGCGCGCGATGCCTCGGCCGCCGCCGCCATGCGCAATATGCTGGCGTTTTTCGCGCCCGATGTGCCGCAAGTTCACCTGCCAGCTTGGGATTGCCTGCCGTTCGACCGCCTGTCGCCGCAAGTCGCCGTCATGTCGGAGCGTATGGCCAGCCTCGCCAGCTTGCCCGCGCTAGAGGCGCGCCCGCATGTGGTTATCACCACGGTATCGGCGGCAGCGCAACGTCTGCCCGCGCGCGACCAGATAAGCAAATTATCGTTCTCGCTGCGCCCCGGCCAAACGCTCGACCTAGAGGCGCTAACGGCGTTTCTCTCTGGCAATGGCTACAGCCGTTGCTCGACGGTTATGGAACCTGGCGATTACGCCATTCGCGGCGGCATTGTCGATTTATTCGCGCCCGGGGCCAGCGACCCTGTGCGGCTCGATTTATTCGGCGATACGCTCGAGAGCTTGCGGCCTTTTTCAGCCGAAACGCAACGCACCATTGGCCAATTGCATGGCCTAGAGTTAACCGCAGCGGGCGAAATCCATTTAGGTGAAGCCGCCATTCAGCGGTTTCGCCGAGGCTATGTGCAAGCTTTCGGCACGGTGATGGAGGAAGACCCGCTCTATGCGGCGATTAGCGACGGCGTGCGCCATCAAGGCATGGAACATTGGTTGCCGCTTTTCCACGAGACGCTAGAGACCCTATTCGACCATTGCGGTGCCTGCCTTTATGTGACCGATGCCCAAATCGACAATGCTTTTAGCGACCGCATGGCGCAAATCGAAGATTATTACCAAGCCCGCAAAGAGGCGCGCGAACAAGCCGCCCAAGCTGGCGGGCGCGGCGGCGCGGGGCGGCGCATCCTCAAACCTCTGCCGCCAGAACAATTATATCTGTTGGAAGACGAGTGGAAACAGCGCATCGCCGAGCTGCGCTGGCGCCCGATGAGCGCGTTTCGCCACCCCGAGAGGGACCCCCATAAAGTCAACCTTCCGGGTCGCGAAGCGCGCAATTTTGCGGCGGAACGCAAGCAAGAGGCGGTTAATTTATTTGATGCTGTGGTGGCGCATATGCAGGCCGAGCAGGCGGCCGGACGGCGGATGATTATCGTCGCCTCTAGCCGTGGGGCGCAAGACCGCCTGTCAACGCTGCTGCGCGAACATGGCGCGGATGTCTTGCCCGTGCTCGAGACTTGGCAAGATTTAGGAACTGGCAAATCGGCTGTTATGGCGATTTGCAGCATGGAGTCGGGATTTATTACCGATACGCTGAGCGTGCTGACCGAGCAAGATATCTTGGGCGACCGCATTGTGCGTCGCCCGGGACGCAAAAAAGCGGAAAACTTCCTGACCGAAGCCACCAGCCTCACGCCCGGCGACCATGTGGTGCATGTGGAGCATGGCATTGGCCGTTTTGAAGGCTTGCAGACCCTTGATGTCGGTGGAGCGCCGCATGATTGCTTGCGGCTGATTTACCATGGTGACTCGCGCTTGTTCTTGCCCGTTGAAAACATCGAGCTCTTAAGCCGTTTTGGCGGCGATGATATCAGCGTCACCCTCGATAAAATTGGCGGTGTGGCGTGGCAAATGCGCAAAGCGCGCTTGAAAGAAAAACTGCAAATTATTGCTGGCGAGCTGATTAAAACCGCCGCCGAACGGGCCATGCGCGAGGGCGAAAAATTATTGCCCGAAGTGGGGCTTTACGACGAATTTGCTGCCCGCTTCCCGTTTGAGGAAACCGACGACCAATTAGACGCCATCGAAGCCGTCATCGACGATATGGCCAGCGGCCGGCCGATGGATCGGCTGATTTGCGGCGATGTGGGCTTTGGCAAAACCGAAGTCGGCTTGCGCGCCGCTTTCGTGGCTGCCATGGCGGGGCGGCAAGTGGCGATTATCGCCCCGACGACCCTCTTGGCGCGCCAACACGCCAAGACGTTCCGCGAACGGTTTAGCGGCATGCCGGTTGAGATACGCGAGCTGTCGCGCCTAATTTCAAGCGGCGAGGCTTCCCAAACCAAATTAGGGCTCAAATCCGGCGCCATAGATATTGTTATCGGCACCCATGCGTTATTGGCGAAAAGCATTGAATTTCAACGCCTTGGACTGGTTATCGTCGACGAAGAACAACATTTCGGCGTGGTCCATAAAGAACGTTTAAAAACCCTGCGGGCCGAGGTTCATATGTTGACGCTCACCGCCACCCCAATACCGCGCACCTTGCAAATGGCGCTGACGGGCGTGCGCGACCTATCGATTATTGCCACGCCGCCGGTCGATAGATTGGCGGTTCGCACTTATGTGACGCCTTTCGACCCCGTGGGCATTCGCGAGGCGCTCTTGCGCGAGAAATACCGCACGGGGCAGAGTTTCATTATCGTTCCGCGTATTGCAGACCTCCCAGAAATCACTGATTTTCTCGAGCAAAACGTGCCAGAGCTGAAATTTGTGATGGCCCATGGCCAAATGGCAGGCGGCGAGTTGGAAGCGCGCATGAACGCCTTTTATGATGGCCAATATGACACCTTGGTGTCGACCTCGATTATCGAAAGCGGGCTCGATATTCCCTCGGCCAATACGATTATTATCCACCGCGCTGATATGTTTGGCTTGGCCCAGCTCTACCAGATGCGGGGCCGGGTAGGGCGCTCGAAAACCCGCGCCTATGGATATTTAACCTACAATGAAACCAAAGGCTTAACGGAGAATGCGGAGAAACGACTTAAAGTTATGCAATCTCTGGATAGCCTTGGCGCGGGGTTTAATCTGGCCTCTTACGACCTCGATTTACGCGGCGCTGGCAATCTCGTCGGCGAAGAGCAATCGGGGCATATTAAAGAAGTCGGTTTTGAGCTCTATCAAGCCATGTTGGAAGAAGCCGTGGCCGAGCGACAGGGCGAGGAGACCGATGAAAACTGGTCGCCGCAGATTAATGCGGGCATTTCCGTGCTGATACCCGAGCCCTATGTGCCGGAATTAGACTTACGCATGGGCCTCTATCGCCGCTTGTCGTCCATGACGGCGCGCGAAGATATCGACGCTTTCGCGGCCGAGCTTATCGACCGCTTTGGCGATTTACCCGAAGAAGTGAAGCATTTGCTGGCGGTTTTAAGCATTAAAATTGATTGTTTCGCGGCGGGCGTTGAAAAAATTGATGTCGGGCCCAAGGGTGCGGCTGTGGTTTTCCGCAATCAGACATTTGCCAATCCGGATAAGCTAATCGCCTATGTGGCGGAACATACGGAGCGGGTGAAAATCCGCCCCGACCAAAGCCTTGTCTTCCGCGCCAAATGCGAAGATGCCGACGCACGCCTTCAAATCGCGGGCACCGTGGCTTCTAGGCTCGCGGAGCTCGCGGCCTAAATTTTAGAAAGCCCCTATTGAACGGCTAGTTTTTGCCGCGCTTTATTGAGAAACAAATTAAGATATTCAGGTTCTTGCGCGCCCATCAGCATAAATTTTCCACCGGCCAGAAAAGCGGGAACCCCCGTCACGCCCAATTCGCGCGCCGCCGCATCATCATTGCGGGTCTGCTCCATATCGCGATCGCTGGCGAATAAATCGACCAGTAAATCGCGCTCCAGCCCATGTTTTTCACCAATGTCCAGAAGCACCGCCACATCGCCGATGTCGAGGGCTTGCTCGAAATAGGCACAAAACAAAGCTTCGGCGATTTGGTGTTGCTCGCCCGTGCTGGCCGCCCAGCGGATGAGCCGATGCGCATTGAGCGTATTGGGGGTGCGCGTTATCTTGTCAAAATTCCAATTAATCCCTGTGCCTTCGGCGGCCGCGAGGACGTTTTTGAAAATCTGTTTGCCCGCATCGGGGCCAAATTTACGAATCATTTGCTGTTTTCGGTCGTGGCCTTCGGGCGGCGTGGTCGGGTCTAATTGAAAGGGACGCCACATGAGATTAATCTGAAAATCATCCACCTGCGCCAAACCCGCATCTAATTTGCGCTTGCCGATAAAACACCACGGGCAAATGACATCCGAAATCACATCCAATTGCATAACGGGGGCGGGGGTGGCTTGGGGGTCGCTCATATCAATCTCCTATCTGGCCTATAAGTTAAGGCAATTTTCAATAGTCTGGCAAATAAAACCGAAGTCTGCCAAACTGCCGAAATCGACAAATTTCCCAATCAGGAGCCTTAAATGAGCGAAGCAGAAATACAAAACACCACGGATTTAACCGGAAAAACCGCCTTGGTCACGGGCGCCAGCTCTGGCCTTGGCGTGCGCTTCGCAAAAGTTTTAGCCGCCGCGGGCGCACGCGTGGTGATTGCTGCCCGCCGCGCCGATAAATTGGCCGAGCTGGCGCAACTCATCACCGAGCATGGCGGCAGTGCCCATGCGGTCTCCCTCGATGTCAATGATTTGGAAGCCATTCCAGATTTTTACGCCCAATTGCGCGACGACGGCTTTATGCCCGATATCCTCATCAATAATGCGGGCATGAATGTGGTCAAAACCGCGCTTGAGTATTCTGTGGCCGACTATCATCAAGTCATGGGAACAAATTTAAGCGGCCCGTTTTTCCTCTCAACCGAAATGGCGCGCCATCACATCGCCCAAGGCACGCCCGCGCGGATTGTTAATATTTCTTCCGTTGGCGGCTTTAAAGTCCTGCCCGGCCTGACGCCTTATTGCACCTCCAAATCTGGCATTTTAATGATGACCAAAGGCTTGGCGCGCGAATGGGCGCGCAATGAGATTAACGTCAATGCCATTTGCCCCGGCTATATTGAAACCGAGATTAACGACTTCTGGTGGAAAACCGATGGCGGCAAAAAACAAATGGCGACTTGGCCACGCCGGCGTTTGGCCGACCAAAGCGATCTCGATGGCGCGCTTCTGCTATTGTCTGGCCCCATGGGCGCAGGCATGACGGGCACCAGCATCACCGTTGATGACGGCCAGTATATTTAAGGAAACCGCCATGCTCGTGGACAGCCATTGCCATCTCGATTTTACCGATTTCGACGCAGACAGAGACGCCGTTCTCGCGCGCGCCAAAGCGGCGGGGGTGGAGCTGATGGTGACGATTTCGACCAAAGTTAGCGAGGCCGATAAAATCATCGCCTTGGCCGAAGCGCATGCCGAACTGGTTTGCTCGGTTGGCATTCATCCGCATGAGGCGGGCAGCGAAGCGCCGGTGACGGGGGCGCAATTGGTCGCTTTGGCGGCGCATGAAAAGGTCGTGGGCATTGGCGAAACCGGGCTGGATTATTTTTACGAGCATAGCCCGCGCGAGGCCCAGCAGAAAAACTTTCGCGCCCATATTGAAGCGGCACGGATCAGCAAATTGCCGCTGATTGTTCATGCCCGCGACGCCGATGAAGACACCGCCGACATTTTAGAAGACGAGATGCAGCAGGGCGCTTACCCGGGGCTCATCCATTGTTTTACCGCAGGGCCGGAGCTGGCGCGACGGGCTTTGGACATTGGGTTTTACATTTCGATTTCGGGCATTGCCACGTTCAACAGTGCCAAAACCTTGCGCCAAACCATCGAAAGCATTCCGCTGGAGCGGCTTTTGGTCGAGACGGACGCACCGTTTCTCGCACCTGTGCCGCATCGTGGCAAACGCAATGAGCCGTCTTTCGTGGCCGATACGGCGCGCATGTTGGCCGATATTAAAGGCGTGACCGCAGAGGAATTGGCCCGCATCACCAGCGAAAATTTCTATTCTCTATTTACCAAAGCGCCGCGCCCTGGAGCGGTTTCATGAGTTTAACCTTTCGTATTTTGGGCTGTGGCTCATCGGGGGGCGTGCCGCGCCTCGATGGCTCTTGGGGGGAATGCGACCCCGCGCATCCGAAAAATCACCGAACCCGCTGCTCGCTTTTGGTGCAACAAAGCAGCGAGGCGGGCCAGACCAGCGTGCTTATCGATACTTCGCCCGACATGCGCGCCCAGCTGATAGAGGCGCAAACCACATGGCTCGACGCCATTCTTTATTCGCATGACCACGCCGACCAGACGCATGGCATAGATGACGTGCGGGCCATGGTCTATGCGCGGCGCCAACAAATCGACGTATGGATGGATCAAGCGACCGCCGACACGTTAACCTCGCGGTTTGACTATTGCTTTCATCAAAGCGAAGGCTCGCTTTATCCCGCCATTTTAAAAGACAATCGCATCACCACACCTTATGAACCCATCCGCATTGCCGGCGAGGGGGGTGGTATTACGGCCACACCGTTTCGACAAATCCATGGTTCCATCGACAGTCTCGGCTTTCGCATTGGCGATGTGGCTTATTCAAGCGATATAAGTGATTTACCAGAAGAAAGTTTCGCGGATTTGGAAGGGCTGGATTGTTGGATTGTGGATGCCTTGCGTCGAGAGCCGCATCCGACACATTTTCATCTCGATAAAACACTTGAGTTAATTGAAACCCTGAAACCCAAGAGGGCTATTTTAACCAATTTACACATCGATTTAGATTATGAAACACTGTGTAAAACTTTGCCAAAAGGGGTAATGCCTGCCTATGATGGCATGGTCTTTTCGGCTAAAGCTATTGTTGATTAATCTAAGGATATGTCAAATAAAGTGTGATATTTGGATTTGAAAGCAGTTAATGATTTTCAGCTCTGCGTTCGTTAATTGAGTAGGTTTTGTAATATGCGCCAAGGTTTTTCTCTCATCGAATTATTAACCGTTGTTGCCATCATCGGCATTCTGGCTGCGGTGGGCGCCGTTGGCTATCAGGGTTATATCGATGCGGTTAAAAAAGACACCACCGAAACCAATGGCCGCCAAATAGCCCGTGCCATTGAGCAAGATTTTCTGTCACTGGCCAATGGCCTCAAAGGCACCACCGAGCTTGGTACGCAGGTGACCATCGCCGGGGTTAAAATCACCAGCCAAGTGAAAGCCGATAGCAGTTGCTATAAATAAGCCGAAAATATTACACAATATCTGAATAATAGGTGGCAGAACCCCTATGAGCCCAGCACCGATTATGCGGTCAACTTGCATGTGGCCCATAGCGTATCTGGCGCGTCAACGGCGCTGAAACCGGGCCAAATTGGTCTGCAATGCGCCAATGTTTGCGAGCCCCCGTCGGGCAGTTTTTACATTAACAACTGCAGCTGCACGGCTGGTACGGATTGCACTTTGTTTAATTTCGCCAAGGCCGATTACGACACATTTGTCGCCGATGCGAATTGCCCAGGGGCCTCTTGCACCTATGAAGAGGGCGATGCGGAATATGACGCCTATGATTATGCCATCTCGCCAAAGACCGCCACGCGCACCGCGAATAGCCAAGAAATTTGGTCGGGATCGAGCAGTGATGCGGCCAATACGCGGCGCGTCTTAGTGGGCAATCATATGCCCGAATGGCTGTGTCCCAAGCCGGTAACCGCCATGGCCGCCAATGCGGTGGGCTGTGATTGCGACAATCCGGGCGACGCCAGTTATCCCTGTAAATAGTTAGTCGATTAAATTGTTAGTTGAAAGAGTTTGAGTATGAGCAAATCAAAAAAAATTATGGTATCGGCCTTTGTCGGCCTTCTCACTTTATCTTTGGCAGCGGAAGCGCGACGCGGCTTTAGCGGCGGCGGCTCCGGGTCTGGCACTTATGACAATACGGCGCCATCTGTATGGCTCGCGTCAGACACGGCAGATGCCGATTGCCAAACCCTCTATAGCCTCGATTGCGACGATTTATCAGCCGCGCAACTCGAAGATGTCACCACTAAAAACGCTTTGGCGACGTCTAATAATTACGGCTCGCACACAGATTTCGTGGCCGCTGGCAACCATGGCTATACGGCCACACAAGCCGATGGCACCTTATGGACGGCAGCCAAAGCCCAAACCAGTGATTTCAATTCAGATTGCGATAGCTCCTTCTCTTCGACTGGCGGTTGTGACGCGATTACGAAAACCAATTACAGCTCCATCAGCGGCTCAAGTGGTCGCACGGCGGCCATTGCGGCGGGTTTCAGCAGCTATGATGATTACCTGAGCGCCGCAGCGCTTGGCTATTCCCAAACCTCGGCAGACGCCACCCTATGGGGCCAGGCCAATGATGGCTCGGTATCCTCGGCCGCTTGCGACGCGGAATTTCCGGGCAAAACATGCGCCGAGTTGAGCAAATCATCGTTTGAAAGCGCCAAAGCGTCGAACGCTTTGATGACCGCGAAAATTGCCAAAGTGACGGCCGGCACGCTCACGTCGGCCGATCTTTTGACCGACCTCGGCCTCTCGCTGAGCTCAAGCTCTTTAACCGACCCGATTTCGGCTTGGCAATTGGATTATTTGGAAAGCGTGCTTTCCACGACGTCCGGCACCGCCAAAGCGACCTGGCAAACCACCCTCGATAATTATAACGCGGCTTCGGCCAATGCTTGGTATCTCTGGAAAATTGCCGCTTCGACGGCAACCTCTGGCACTTACGCCACCAGCAATGCCACCTATCAAGTGTTTAACTTAGCCGGCGTGGACACGGGTCTCACGGGGACTGCTTCCGAATGCAGCGTCGGCGGAAGCGTTGTCTCTGGCGTGACTTGCGCCACTTTGGGCGTAACCAATACGCAAATCGCCGCCAATATTCGCAGCTCCGGTTTCACAGCGGCACCAGCCTCGACGGCGATGCGGAATTTCCTGACCGAAGCGGCTGGCTTTGCCGATGGCACAACTTACGCCGACGTCAACACAGCCACGGCGACCAATAGCTGGTCCATTGCCGATTATAAAACCGCCACCAATAGCTCGGGCTGGACCAATTCGAGTGCCGATAATACTGCCTTCGGCAGTTGTAAAACCAGCACCAATTCGGCAACGGGTGGGGCTTCTTCTTGTTCTGCGACCAATGCGGAATGGACCTCTATTGCGGCCACGATTGCCGCCGCCGCTGACAGCTCGACAGATATTTCGTCTGCCGACGCAACCAATATTTTGTCGGCCGTATCGGTTACCGCGCATAGTTTTTTCGACAGTAGCGACACCGTCATGATGGGCTATTTAAACCATTGCATCTCGGGCGCCAGTGACGCCGTGGACGCCGTTGCCAATTGCGTATCGGCGGGCACCGATGGCACGGGTGGCATTACGGAAGC
>JABJKE010000018.1 GCA_018660505.1 Rhodobiaceae bacterium
ATGGAAGTTGCCGCAAATGCTGCTCTTTATAAGGGCGATTGGAAATTGCAAAAAATACCCGCGCCTTCGGGGGATGGAAAATGGCGGCTTTATAATCTGGCCAGCGACCCGGGCGAAATGCGCGACTTACAGCATGATTTCGCTGAGATTTTTAAACAGCTGAAGTCAGACTACGCCGCCTATAGCGAGGAAGTGGGCGTTAGCGAGTTAGACGATGATTTCAGTCCGGGTAAGCTGATCGCCCTGAAAGCGGCAAAACCTTTAATGATGCCTTTTCTACCTTATGGGTTTGGCGCCATATTTGTCTTCATCATGGCTGTATGGTTGGGTGTCCGGCGCCTAAGGCGAACATCGTGAGCCATAGCTCACCTTATCATAGCGGGCGTCTTTGAAAGGCTGACGGAAAGTGCATTATCAGCTCCTGATTGCCCTGAGTTCAGAGCTTCAAAGCTTTTCCAGGCAGTTGATACAAACTCCTGAAATTTTTTAGAGTCATATCACTGGAGTGGCAAGGCGTGTTCTTAGGAGTGGGGCTGAAGAGAGACAATGGCTAAGCCACTAATCTACTTGTGGTAACTGGCGCACCCGACAGGATTCGAACCTGTGACCTCTGCCTTCGGAGGGCAGCTTCAAAAGCTTGAAAAGCACAAGTTCATATTGTATTCTTAAATTCAATAAAAATGCAGAGGTGTGTATGGGGCATCTTCATAAAAAAGTAATTCTGATTATTTCAACCGCAGTTCTGTTGTCTGGGTGCGCTATACAAGCGCAGTTTAATCTTGCCTATACTGAACCGACTTCAACACAAATTCGCAATGAGATTAAAGTCAGTGATAACTTCGAAAACACTTGGAAAAAACTTGTAGGTGAAATGTCGAAGTCTTTCTAATTGTCGCCATCTCTGCTCCCACTGTGCCATAATTGTGCCAAGTGCTAGCCCCCTGAAGGTGGACAGTTTTCTGTCAACCAAGCGTGCAGGCGAAAACCCAGTGCAAACCATTGGTTTACTGAGTTAATTTCAAAAGATTGTATGAGAGTTATCTGGAGCGGGCGATGAGATTCGAACTCACGACCCCAACCTTGGCAAGGTTGTGCTCTACCCCTGAGCTACGCCCGCGTCACAGAAATGTCGTTTGCACGACGAAGGCGTTATGCACCAAAGGGCGGGTTTTGACAAGACGCTTTTTCGGGACGCGAGATTTTATCGCCGAAGCCCTATTTATCGCCGTCAGATACCCTATATATAAATCAGTAAGGCAGCGAAGGCCCCCAATTTCGGGGGCAAATAAAATAGGAAGCAATATGGACACGCCCGTTCCCGACCCAAGCCAAGCCCCGACCGCAGAGGCGCCAGCCGTCGTTGAGGTAACCACGCAAAGCTTTATGGTCGATGTTATCGAGGCCAGCCAAAGCCAATTGGTGTTGCTCGACCTATGGGCGCCTTGGTGTGGGCCGTGCAAACAATTGACGCCGCTTCTCGAGACATTGGCAGAAAACGCACAAGGGCAAGTGCGGCTCGCCAAAATGAACATTGATGAGCACCCAGAAGTGGCGCAGCAATTAAAAGTGCAATCCATTCCTGCCGTGTTCGCCTTTAAAGACGGCCAGCCGGTCGACGGCTTTATGGGCGCCCTGCCCGAGAGCGATGTCAAAAAATTCATCGAAAAAAATCTGGGTGAAGAACTTGGCGCCTCGCCAGCGGAGGCCTTGATGGAAACCGCGGCCGAGGCTTTGGCACAGGGCCAAATAGAAGACGCGATAGAATGCTATGCGGCCGCGCTGGAGCAAGAGCCAGAAAATGTAAAAGCCATGGCCGGATTGGCGCAAGCGCATTTGGCTTCTTCGGCGGAGGCGACGGAAAAAACCAGCGCCGCCACCGCCGCCCTAGCGGGCGCGGGCGCGCATGACAATGATCCAGATTTAACCGCCGCGCGTGCCGCTTTGGCGCTGGCGGTAAAATTATCCGAGAAACAATCCGAGGCCGGCGATGGCGACGCGATTGCGCCTTTGCTGGCGGCGGTGGCGGCCGATGCCCATAATCATCAGGCGCGCTTCGATTTGGCGCTGGCCTATCATGGTGCCGAGCAACGCGAACTGGCTTTGGAGACTTTGCTGGATAGTATTGCGCTCAATCGGGCTTGGAACGAGGAGGCCGCGCGCAAGCAGTTGGTCGAATTCTTTGACGCTTATGGGGCCACGGAAGATTTGGTCGTGGCGGCGCGGCGGCGTCTGTCGTCTATTTTGTTTAGCTAATTTGGGGCGCGTGCCGATCGCACGCGAGAAAGGTCGACTGTGATGTCGCAATTTTATCAATCTACCGACGAGCTGCCAGAAACCCTTCCGGTGTTTCCGCTCGAGGGCGTTTTGCTATTGCCGCGCGGGCAATTGCCGCTGAATATTTTTGAGCCGCGATATTTAAAAATGTTCGAGGACTCGCTCGGCAAAGGACGTCTCATCGGCATTTTGCAGCCGCTCGAGCCGCAAGACGAAAGCGCGCCGCCGCCACTGACCCAAGTGGGGTGCCTGGGCCGCATTACCTCTTTTAGCGAAACCGATGAAGGCCGCATTATTGTCTCTCTGACCGGCGTGGCGCGCTTCCGCGTGGCCCAAGAATTGGACGTGCTTACCCCCTATCGCCAAATCAAGGCCGATTATAAGCCCTATGAAAGTGACTTGGTTTCTGAAGTGGGCAGCTTTGATGTGAACCGCGATGGCGTGCTGGATGTGCTGCGTCGCTACCTCGATTTAAACGGCATGCAGGCTGATTGGGAAGCCATTGAAAGTTCTGGCAATGAAGCGCTGGTCAATAGTCTGTGCATCATCAGCCCCTATGGGCCGCAAGAAAAACAAGCCATGTTAGAGGCGGTCACTTTATCGGAGCGGGCAGAAATATTAATCGCCCTGACCGAAATGGTGTTGGCGCAATTGAGCCAATCGGGCGGCTCTAATGATAATTCAATGCAATAGCAGCCAAGATGGGATATCGCATGAGTGAAGAAACCAAACCGCAAGCCACCCTCGACCCAAGCCTTTTAGAGCTATTGGTCTGCCCGGTCAGTCATGGGCCTTTGTCTTATGATGCGAAAGCCAATGAGCTTATCTCAAAAGAGGCCGGGCTGGCGTTTCCGGTGCGCGACGGCATTCCGATTATGTTGCCGGAAGAAGCGCGCAAATTATCCTCGTAAACCCGCCTAATCGTAAAACCTCTGGCCCCGCATAAGCCGTGCCAGCGGCACCCCTTGTGGGCTTAAGCTGAGCCCGCTATTGGCCTGCTGGTTGAGTTGGCTGCGCAGATTTTCATCTCGTGCCACCCGCCGCCCCGTTAGGGCCAAGCCGAGGCGGGCGAGTCCGGCCATAGGCCCGCCGAATAAATTGGCGAGCCCGTGGGTGGTGGCGGCGATTAATTTGGCGTCGGCGCGCCGCGCTGTCTCATAGCTCGCCAACATGGCGCCATCGGTTAGCGCCAGGCCGAGCTGGCGGGTCTCGAATAAAATATCGGCCAGCAGGCTGGCGTCGCGCAAGGTTAAGTTGAAACCCTGCCCCGCTAGCGGGTGGACAACATGGGCCGCCTCGCCCAGCAAGACAATCGGTCCCTCGACGAAATCTTCCGCCAATTGTAACTGCAAATCTTGCACGGCGAGAGTTCCCTCTACGGTCAAACCGCCAAACCGTCTTTGTGTTGCTTTTTGCAATTCATGGGCCACGACATCGGGGTCTACTTTTGACAAAGCCTCGGCGCGGGCCTTGGGCAGCGACCAAACCATAGCGACACTTGCGGTGTCTGCCGCCGCTTTGGGAAGCGGCAAAAGGGCCAGTGGGCCGCTGGGCAAAAACATTTGCTGCGCCATGGCGCTGGCCGGAGTGTCTTGGCGCAACTGCCCAACCAAAGCGGCCGCTTGATAATTATGGCGCAACGGGCGCGCCGCCGCTTTTTGCCGCCAAGGCGAGGCGGTTTTTTGCGTGTCGACCAAAAGCGAAGCTTGGCAGTAGGTGCCATCGGCGAGTGTGGCGATTTTCTCCTTAGGATTAAAGTCAACCATCGGGCACGGCAAACGGACGATGTGCCCGGCCTCAATTTGGCTTTCCAGCGCGGCCGATAGCGCGCGCCCCAAACTGGCGAGGCTGACGATATGAGCCAAAACCTCCACCGCATCCGCGGCGGAATTTTTTGCCGTCCCAAAGCCGAGGCTGGCGGGAAGCAAAGCGTCGGCATGGGTATCGGTAGGACGGGCATAGACCCGCATGTCCGCTATCGGCATCGATGGCTGGTCGAGCTTTTGCCAAATATCCAGCGTCTCCAGCATCACCCGCGAGGCAGGGCTGAGCGCCAAAACGCTCTGCCAATCGGGCAGCATCATGGTTGGGGCATCGTGAAGCGCGACGCGAAAGCCCGCGGCGCTTAAACACAGAGCGGCGATTTTCGCGCTATTGCCGCCGCCATGAACCAAAACATCCTGTTGGGGAATATCTTGCGCGGCGTGGTTTGAACTGGGGTTTTTCATCGGGCGACAGTGCCAAAAAACCGCGTGTCCGTCTAGCCTTATGGCGGGTTGTTTGAAAACCCGCCCCGAAAAATGGCTAAATAATAGGCAGACCAAAGAGGGTCGCCTAAATTTAAAGCAAATTTATGGGGAAATGGCGCCGCTCATGGCGTGCGGGTCGATGGAAGCCCGCGCCTGTGCCCTCGGCGGTCGGCGCGCGAATTTGGCACGCTTATTGCATGGTTTTGGCAGATTCATTTGGGGGTTATCACATGGAAACCAATATTGTTGGCGGCGACGTCTTTTTTATTCTCATGGGCGCTATTTTAGTGTTCGCCATGCACGCAGGCTTTGCTTTCTTGGAAGTGGGCACGGTGCGCGGCAAAAACCAAGTCAATGCGATGGTCAAAATCTTGTCGGATTTTGGCGTCTCGACTTTGGCCTATTTCTTTGTCGGCTATTCGGTGGCTTACGGCGTCGACTTCTTATCGTCGGCCTCTGTCATCAGCGGCGGCGCAGGCAATGAGAGCTATGGCCCGCAAGGTCTGTCGTTGATTAAATTCTTCTTCTTGCTGACTTTCGCAGCCGCCATTCCAGCGATTATCTCTGGTGGCATTGCCGAGCGTGCCAGATTTGGCCCGCAATTATTTGCCTCGGCGGCGATTGTCGGTCTGGTCTATCCGTTTTTCGAAGGCATCGTCTGGAACGGCAATTTTGGTTTCCAAGATTGGCTCGAAGCCAGCTTCGGCGCGTCTTTCCATGATTTCGCAGGCTCGGTTGTGGTGCATGGCGTTGGCGGTTGGATTGCCTTTTCGGCAGTTATCCTGCTGGGCGCGCGCATCGGCCGTTATGGCCCCAAGGGTCGCGCTTTTCCGCCAAGCTCTATTCCATGGTTGGCGCTGGGCAGCTGGTTGCTATGCATCGGTTGGTTCGGCTTTAACGTGGTTTCGGCACAATCGCTGGAAGGTGTTTCCGGTCTGGTTGCGGTCAATTCTTTGATGGCCATGGTCGGCGGATTGTTGGCCGCGCTTTGGTTTGGCAAAAGCGATCCGGGTTTTGTCCATAATGGCGCTTTGGCGGGCCTTGTCGCGGTTTGTGCGGGCTCGGATGTGATGCATCCTGCCGGCGCTTTGGCGACAGGCGCTATTGCCGGTGTCTTATTTGTCTATGCTTTCATCTTCTGTCAGGAAAAACTGAAAATAGATGATGTTCTGGGCGTCTGGCCTTTGCACGGTCTGGCCGGCGCATGGGGCGGTATTGCTTGCGGCATTTTTGGCCAAGCTGCTTTTGGCGGATTGGGTGGCGTCAGCCTTGCGTCGCAACTTATCGGCACGCTTGCGGGGTGCGCTTTTGCAGCCCTGTGCGGGGCGATTATCTATGGCCTGTTGAAACGGACCATCGGCATTCGCTTGACCGAGGAAGAAGAGCGCCAAGGCGCTGACTTGTCGATCCATAAAGTTGCTGCCAACCCAGAAGCGGGCATTGGCGGCTAACTAGCTGGGCCTGTTTTTACACCTTCTTGGCGCCTTTTGGCTTAAGCGCTTTGCCCCAAGACGGGGCTGGGCTATTGTAAAGACAGCTGATTCGAACAAACCCGAGTGGGGCGAAAAGCGCCGCTCGGGTTTCTTTTTTGGAGAGACGCCATGTCCCATGGGCCTTTCGATGCCCTGCCTGCCTCCCCCTTCGCGCGCTTGCGTGCGTTGTTGGAAGGCTGCGAGCCTGGCGACAGCCCGCTTTCTATGGCCATCGGCGAGCCGCAACACGCGCCCCCTGGTTTTGTGCTCGAGGCTTTGCAAAATAATCTGGTCGATTATGGTCGCTATCCCCCCGTGGGCGGCACGCCCGAATGGCGCGCGGCGGTCGAGGGCTGGTTGGCGCGCCGCTTTAAGCTCGATTTAACCACCGGACTTTTGGCGCAAGCGGCGCAAATTTTGCCGCTCAATGGCACGCGGGAAGGCTTGTTTATGGCAGCGCAAGTTGCCCCGCCCAAGACGCAAGGGCTCATGGCCATGCCCAATCCGTTTTATCAAGTCTATGCCAGCGCGGCTTTGGCGGCTGGCGCGCAACCGATATATCTCGACGCACCAGAAGAAAACGGGTTTTTGCCGGATTTAGCGGCCTTGACGCCAGATATATTGGCGCGCTTGCGGGCGCTCTATTTATGTTCGCCGGCCAATCCGCAAGGCGCGATTGCCGATAAAGCCTATCTGCGCAAAGCTTACGAGCTGGCCAAAAAACATGACATCTTATTGCTGGTCGATGAGTGTTATAGTGAGATTTATGATAGCGATTTCGAAACCGCCCCGCCGCCGTCTATGGTGCAAGTGATGGCTGAAGCGCAAGATAGCGATGCCCCCGTGATGGTGTTCCACTCTTTGTCGAAACGCTCGAACTTGCCGGGTTTGCGCTCGGGTTTTGTGGCGGGCGGCACAAGCGCGATGGCGCGGTTGAATAAACTCCGCATGGTGGCGGGCCCGCAATCGCCCTTGCCTGTGCAACAAGCCGCCGCGCTGGCTTGGCAAGACGACGCGCATGTGGCAGAAAACCGCGCTGCCTATCGCGCCAAATTAGATATCGCAGAACAGGTTTTCGGCACGGCCTATGGGTTCACCCGACCGCCAGGCGGGTTTTTTCTCTGGCTAAACGTCGGCGATGGCGAGGCCGCGACCCAGACCCTATGGCGAGAGGCGGGCATTCGGGTTTTACCGGGCGCGTATCTCACGCAAGACAGCCCATCGGGAGACAATATTGGCGCGCCCTATATTCGCGTCGCCTTGGTGGCCTCGGTCGAGCAAACCCGCGCGGGGCTCGAAAAATTAAAAGCCTGCCTCGATGCGCATCCGATAAAGGGAGGCGCCTGATGAGCCGACTGCAAGATTTTCGAGAGCGCACGGCGCCGCGTCTCGCCAGTTTTTCGCGTCGTCTCTTGGCTGTTTTATGGCTACGCATTTCGGCCAGCGTGACCCTTTTGGCGGTGCTTTTCATCGGCTTTGCGCTGCTTGGTTTCGATGCCCAAGACGCAAGCCTCAACACCAGCAACAACCAAAGCCCCAATAATTGGCTTGGCGGGCCCGGGGCGCTGATGGCGGATTTGGTCATGCAGAGTGTCGGCCATGCGGCCTGGCTGATTTTGCTGCCCGTGGGGGCTCGTGCGGCGCGTCAATTGCGCGGGGTGGAGATATCGCATCCCAATTGGCGCTTTCTCGCCGCCTGTGCGGCGCCTTTATTCATGGCCCTGACATTTGCTTTTGTCGGGCGCGATGCCTCGCCTTACGACCCTTTTCATGGCGGGGCTTTTGGCCAGCTGATGGGAGCTTGGGTCGAAATGCTGCTGGCCGCCGTGGCCTATTACCCGGGGCGCAATATGGAATTGGGTCTGGCGTCTCTGGCTGGATTTATTGCCTGTCTCTTGGCGCTGTTTGCCAGCGGCTTAACGCGGGCCACGGGCACATGGGGCTATCTCGCTGCCAGCGCGGTGCTGCGTCTGGGCAAGCTTGTGCTGCGTCCCAAATTGCCCTCGCGTGTCGAGATAAAAACAGACGGCGCGCTCGAAAAAGACACATGGCGCGTCCGGCTCATCGCTTTCACGCGTCCACTATCTGGCCCGCTATCGAGCCTTATGGCACGGATGCGATTACGCAAGGTCCAACCGGCCCAAGCCGCGCCCGCGCCGCAAGATTATGAGGCTCTCGAAGACAATGATTATGCACCCCGAGACGAAGCGCCCCTAGATGCGGGGCCGCAAAGCCCGGCCGTCGAGGTGACCGACAAAAAGCCCGCGCCGAAAAAAGGTCGCCGCGCGACGCGCGAACAGCAACCGCGTTTGGCGTTTGAGAAGACCAGCAAATATCAATTGCCGCCCTTGCGCTTGCTGACCGAACATAAACCGCCCCGCCAAGCCACGACCCTGAGCAAAGATGCGCTGGAGGCCAATGCCCGCATGTTGGAAACCGTGCTGCAAGATTTCGGTGTGCGCGGCACAATCGGCAAAGTGCGCCCCGGCCCGGTGGTCACGCTATATGAATTAGAGCCCGCCGCTGGGGTTCGCTCGTCGCGCGTGGTCGGCCTGTCAGATGACATCGCCCGGTCGATGAGCGCCGTGTCGGCGCGCGTGGCGCCCGTGCCGGGGGCCAATGTTATCGGCATTGAATTGCCCAACCAAACGCGTGAGCTGGTATCTTTGCGCGAATTGCTCTCGAGCCATGATTTTGAAAATGGCAAAAGCAAATTAACCATGGCGCTGGGCAAAGACATTGGCGGCGCGCCGGTTATGGCAGACCTCACAAAAATGCCTCACCTTTTGGTGGCGGGCACCACGGGCTCGGGCAAGTCGGTGGGCATTAATACGATGATCCTGTCTCTTTTATACCGCATGTCGCCTGCCGAATGTCGGCTGATTTTGGTCGACCCGAAAATGCTCGAACTGTCGGTCTATGATGGCATTCCGCATTTATTAGCTCCCGTGGTCACCGAGCCCAAGAAGGCTGTGGTGGCGCTAAAATGGGTGGTGCAGGAAATGGAAAACCGCTATCGCAAAATGGCGAAAGTCGGCGTGCGCAACATCGAGGGCTTCAACGATAAAATGCGCGAAGCGCAAAAAACCGGCGAGACCCTTTCGCGCCGTGTGCAAACTGGCTTTGACCCCGAAAGCGGCGAGGCGATGTTTGAGGAAGAAATTATCGAAGCCGAAGTGCTGCCTTTCATCGTGGTGGTTATCGATGAGATGGCGGATTTAATGATGGTGGCGGGCAAGGATATCGAGGGCGCGGTGCAGCGGCTGGCGCAAATGGCGCGTGCTGCTGGTGTGCATCTCATCACCGCCACACAACGCCCGTCGGTCGATGTGATTACGGGCACGATTAAAGCCAATTTCCCAAGCCGGATTTCGTTTCAAGTGACGTCGAAAATCGATAGCCGAACCGTGTTGGGCGAGCAAGGCGGCGAGCAGCTTTTGGGCCAAGGCGATATGCTGTTCATGGGCGGCGGCGGGCGCGTGCAACGGGTGCATGGCCCCTTTGTTTCAGATGACGAAGTCGAAAAAGTCGTAAGCTTTTTGAAAAAACAAGGCGCGCCGCTCTACCTTGAAGAGGTTACCGAAGAGCCAGAAGAGCTGCCCGATTTGGAAGATAGCGTCAGCGACAGCCTCTATGACCAAGCGGTCGCCATTGTCACGCGCGATGGCCGCGCCTCGACGTCTTATGTGCAACGGCGGCTACAAATCGGTTATAATAAAGCCGCGGGCTTGATTGAACAAATGGAAGAACAAGGGGTCATCAGTCCGCCAAATGGTTCTGGCAAACGCGAAATATTAGTGGACAAACATTGATGATTTTTTTCTTTCCGATCCGCAAGACCTTGACTTGGGCGCTGGCGCTGGCGGGCCTCTGGGCGGCGCCGCTTTCTGCCCAAGAGACGGCCACCACATTTGTATCGCTGAGTGAAATCAATCGGGCGCTGCAGAACATATCGCCGCAAAGCGGCAGTTTCGAGCAAAGCCAACCCAATGGTACAAGCGTGCGCGGCACCTATCATATGAATTGGCCCGACCGCTTGCGCTTTGCTTATCAAGGGGCGGGAGACAGCGGCTCTATTGTTACCGTCAAAGGCAAATTCGTGGCGGTGCAAGAAAACCCGGGCGCCGAGCCCAATTGGTTTCCGGTTAGCCTCACGCCCCTGGCTGTTTTGCGCCAAGCGGTGCGAGAGGGCATAAGCCCCGCCATGGTTCAAAAGCGCGTCGACAACGAGCGCGTGATTGCGCTTACTTTGCAAGACCCGACGGGCGAGCTGCCTGGCGAGGTGACATTATATTTCGCCCGACCCGGTTTAAACCTCTATGCTTGGCGCTTGGTTGATGTGCAAAATCTGGTGACGCAAGTGCGCCTGACGGAAATCATCCCGACCGATAAAATAGACGAACGTGTTTTTATTATTGAGTATGACGAGCCAGATGAGGATTAATCCCGCTTATGAGTGAAACCGATGAATGGCAGCCCGATGCCGAAAACCTTATGGCATTGGAGAGCGAAATTCCGGTTCTCTCGGCAGTGCGCGAATTTGCCGACCGCGCCGTGCGCGCCAATTGGTTTTCGCAATTGGGCGACCCGATAGATGAAAAAACCGCCTATCTGGCGCGCAGTTATCTGGACATGTTGGGCTTTCCCGATGCCGACGCCATTGGCGTGATGAGCTGGGATGACGCGCTGGACGCTTCTGCCAGCCTCGACCTCAACACCGAGGCGTGGGAAGTCGAGGAGCAATTGCGTGCCGGATTGATGGAAGAGGCGCTGGCGGGCGTCAGCGAAGAAGGTTTGGGGGTTATGCTGGCGCATTTATCGGCGCAATTGGCCGAGGTTTTGCCCGAGCTGATTGATGAAGCCTTGATGATGGCGGATGAATTGCCCGATACGATTCGAGATTTAGCGGTGGGGGCGGCGCAACAAGCGGCCCATGGCGGCGCCTTGGCCTTGGTGGCGGCGGCCGTGCAAGCCTCGACTTTAGACGATATGGAAGCCGGGGAAGAAGCCCTCAACCACCCGCTTATGCTGCGGTATCGGCTGTTTGAACTGGGCCGATGGCCCTTGGCGCTGACCGGGCGCACGTTGAATTTATTTTAAGCTAGCTAGGATAGAAAATGCGAATTGTCTCGTGGAACATTAATTCGGTGCGCTTGCGCGAGCCGCTGGTGCTGGATTTGATGAAGAAACTCAAACCCGATGTGATTTGTCTGCAAGAAACCAAATGCCCGAACGATAGTTTCCCCGAAAAAGCTTTCGCCAAGGCCGGATTTACCCATATCGCGAAAAACGGCATCAAAGGCTATCACGGCGTCGCCACGCTTTCGCGCCTGCCCTTTGTTGAGCAGAGCTATGTCAATTATTGCGGCAAAGAAGATGGTCGCCATATGCACACGACGGTGGAGCACAAAGGGCGGCCCATCGCCATTCATAATTTTTATGTGCCCGCCGGCGGCGATGAGCCCGACCGGGAGATAAATGAAAAATTTGGCCATAAGCAGGATTTTCTGGCCGAGATGACGAAAAATTTTAAACGTCAATCGAAACAAAAAGACGCGCCGGCTTCTGTTCTGCTGGGTGACTTAAACATTGCCCCGGGCGAGCATGATGTATGGTCGTCGAAGAAATTGCAAAAAGTCGTGAGCCATACGCCGATTGAAATTGAAACCCTAGCGAAATTGCAAAAGACGCTGGATTGGGAAGATGTCTCGCGTCGTTTCGTGCCCGCCAGCGAAAAATTATACAGCTGGTGGAGCTATCGTGCCAAAGATTGGGATGCCGCCGACAAGGGGCGTCGCCTGGACCATATATGGGTGACGCCAGACCTGTCCGGCGCGGTTGAAAATTACGGCGTCTTGCGCGAAGCCCGCGGTTGGGAACGCCCCTCCGATCATGCGCCCGTCTATATTGATATCGCTTAAAATCTGATTGGCAGGTTGCGAAGCACTTGCCTTGAGCGGGCTTTTTCGACAAACTCACGCAAAAGCAAACTTTTGACGAAGGAGGGGTTCGTGAACGCACAAGCCAACCTAAAAGTAGAGTTTCAAAAAGACAAAAAACTTTCAGCCATTTGCACCGCCGCCCAAAATCAGGCCGAGGCCACAGAAGCAGCGCGCGCCTTGGCGCCAAAGCTGGCACGCCAATTGGCCGACGCGGGCATGTTTTCCATGTTTGTGCCCGAGGCCGTTGGGGGCGCTCAGCTCACCCCTTTGCAAGGCAATGCCCGGCTGCAGGTTTTGGCCATGCATGATGCGGCCAGCGCTTGGGTGAGTATGATTGGCGCCACCGCCGCTCTGGGCGCGGCCTTTATTAAGCCTGAGATTAGCGGCCCGATGTTTGCCGACCCGAGCCGCATTACCTGCGGTATTTTCGCCCCCAATGGGCGCGCCCTGCAAGATGGCGATGATTATATTGTCTCGGGGCGATGGGCTTGGGCGTCGGGCTCGGCCAATGCGGATTATATCGGACTTGGCTGTATGGCGCAGGCCTCGGAGGATGCAAAACCGAGCGTGCGGCTTTTAATGATACCGCGCGAAGAGATTATTTTTCACGACACATGGCACACGATGGGCCTATGCGGCACCAGCTCGGGCGATGTGGAAGTCGACCAAGTGCGCGTGCCCGTGGCGCATAGTTATTCCATTGCGACCGATACGCCTTGGATTGAGGACCCGCTTTACAAAATGCCATATTTCGGCTTTTTGGCGACCGGCGTGGGCGCCGTGGCTTTGGGCAATGCGCGGGCAGCGCTGGATGATTTTTTACACTTGGCGATGGCCAAAACCCCGATGGGCAATAAGCGCACTTTGGCCGAGCGCAGCGGCGTGCAAGCCGCGGTGGCCGAAGCGGAAGCTTTATGGCGCAGCGCCGATGCGTTTTATTGGCAGACTTTGCGCGAGATCTGGCAGGCGGTGGAAGGCGGCCAGGCGATAAGCCCCGAGCAACGCGCAGATTTGCGGCTCATATCGACCCATGCGGTGCGCACCTGTGTGCAAGTGGTACGCCAAGTGCATGATTTGGCGGGCGGCACTTCGGTTTATAAAACCAGCGCCATTCAGCGCCGGTTGCGCGACAGCGAAACCATGACCCAGCATATGATTGCCAATGCGGCGACCTATGAGATGATTGGTCGGGTGAAGCTTGGCGGCTATAATAAATCCATGCAGCTCTAGGCGGTTTTCAGGCCGCAAATGTCGCAGCCAATAGGCTTGCGTGCAGCGGCTGCCTCGGACTATCTTTATCGCAGATAAATATGGGAGCGAAACATGCTTGGAAATTACACATCCCCCTGGATGACGGAAGACCTCACCATCTTTGAAGATGCGGCGAGTAAATTCATGACCAATGAGTTCGTGCCGCTGGCCGACAAATGGGCCAAACAAGGTATTGTCGACCGCGAAGCTTGGACCAAGGCCGGCGAGGCTGGCCTTTTGTGCACCTCTATTCCGGAAGAATATGGCGGCGGCGGCGGCGACTATCGCCATGAAGCCATTCTCACCGAAGTGCAAACGCGCCTTGGCGTCGGCGGCTGGGGCCAATCGGTTCACTCGCTGATTTGCTCGCATTATTTCTTGGCGTATGGCACAGAAGAGCAGAAGAAAAAATATCTGCCGAAAATGGCCTCGGGCGAAATGGTTTGCGCCATCGCCATGACAGAGCCCGGCACGGGTTCGGATTTGCAGTCGGTCAAAACAACGGCGCTTAAAGACGGCAATCAATATTTGGTCAATGGCTCGAAAACCTTCATCACCAATGGCCAAACCTGCGACATGGTTTTGGTTGTCGCGAAAACCGATACGTCGCAAGGCGCCAAAGGCATTTCGCTGGTGATTGTGGAGACCGGCGACGACACGCAAGGGTTTGCGCGCGGCCGTAACCTAGATAAAATGGGCCAACATGCGGCCGACACTTCTGAGCTGTTTTTCGATGATGTGAAAGTGCCTGCCGATAATATTCTCGGCGGCGAAGAAGGCCAAGGCTTTTACCAATTGATGCAGCAATTGCCGGCCGAGCGCCTAGTGATTGCCAATCAGGCGGTGGCCTCTATGGAACGCGCCATTGCGCTGACTTTAGATTATACGCGCGAGCGTAAAACCTTCGGCAATTCGATTTTTGATTATCAAAACACGCAATATAAATTGGCCGAATGCAAAGCCACATGGATGGCCGCCCGGGCGATGGTCGATCAACTTCTGGCGCAATTGCTGGAAGGCAAGCTGGACGCCAATAGCGCGGCGGCGGCGAAGTTTTGGTGTACGGAGCGCGAAAACGAAGTCATCGATGATTGCCTGCAGTTCTTCGGCGGCTATGGCTATATGGATGAATATCCGATTAGCCGCATGTATACCGATGCCCGCGTGCAGCGGATTTATGGCGGTTCGAACGAAATTATGCGGATGCTGGTCGCCCGTGCGCTCTAGGCCTCGCCTCTTTTCGGCGCGATAAATATTAAAAACGCCGTCGGTTTTTGCTGGCGGCGTTTTTTGTTTGCGCTAATCTTTTTTGACAAGGAGAGCCAAATGTTCACATCTCACACCCCTACCCGCTTTGCTTTGAAAGCCCCCCTTCCTTTGAAGATGGGCCTCACGGTTTTAATCGGGGCCAGTTTATTTCTGCCAAGCCTAGGGCTGGCGCAAGAAGCCGTGGCTCCCATTGCTGAAAGCGCTGGCGACAGCCCGGGATTTTTTGGACTGTTGTTTTCCAAAGGCGGATTGGTCACTTGGATTATCGCGCTGCTCTCGGCGGTGGGTCTGCCAGTGGCGGGGGTAAAGATTTATCAATTCTACCAAATGGATATTTATCGTCCGCAGCAATTGGATATGGCTTTGGCGGATTATCGCGCTGGTAAAATTGAGGGTCTGGCAAAACGCCTCGATAATTATGCGCACCCAGCCGCGCCGCTTATTGGCTATGCGTTAACCCAAGCCCATGGGCGCACCATGAGCCCCGATATTTTGCGCGAAGAATTGGCGCGCCGCGCGCAATATTTGGTGCGCCATTTAAACAAAAACATTTGGGCCCTCGAGCTTATCGCGGCCTCCGCCCCCCTATTTGGCTTGCTGGGCACGGTTCTGGGGATGATTGTCGCTTTCCAAGGCGTCGGCCAAGGCGCCAGCGGGGCGGATACGGCTTTGCTCGCCTCGGGCATTTGGGAAGCGCTGTTAACCACGGCGTTTGGGTTGGGGGTCGCCTTGCCGTTTTCGATTATGGCGGCGGTGTTCAACAATGCCGTCGATGACGTTCGCGATACGGTGGAAGATGCGTTGACAGAAATATTAGTTCGCAGCGAAGCCCAAACCAAAACTTAGGGGCCGTTTTTTTACATGTCGCAAGCCATTCAAATCACGCGCGCACGACGCAAAAATCCGATGATGGGGCTCACGCCGCTTATCGATATGATTTTTTTGCTGCTGCTGTTTTTTTTGCTGGGGTCTGATTTCGTGAGCTATGGGCAATCTCGATTGGCCCCGCCGCGCGGCACAGGGGGCAATGAAAGCGCTCCCCAACCAGCCATTGTAACGCTCAATAAACAAGGTGGCTTGCAGTGGAATGGCGCGCCGGTTCAGGCCGAAAACTTAGCCCAAAAGGTCACCGCTTTGGTGGCCGAAGATGAGACCCAATTGATTGTGCTCATGCCCGCGGGCGAGGCGGAAGTGCAGCGCGTGTCGGATACGCTTGACCTCTTGGTCGGGGCGGGGGCCGGGTCCATAACGCTCGAGCGCGATGTGTTCGATATTGATCTAGCCGATTTTTAGGGGGCGGGTTGCATGAAACTTAAAAGCCAACGCCGAGAAATAAAATCAATTGATTTGCTGCCACTCATCAACGTGGTGTTTTTGCTCATCCTCTTCGTTTTGATTGCGGGGCGTCCGACGACCAATCATCCGCAACAAATTGAGGTCGCCACCTCGACCCAAGAAAGCGATTATGCCCCTGCCGCTTTTTCCATTTGGCTGAAGCAAGATGATAAGTTTTATTTCGCCGAGGGCGAAGATGTTACGCTGGGCGAAGTATCCGATTGGGTAAAATCGGCGGGCATTGTGGAACAAGGTTTGCCTGTCGAACTGATTGCCGACCGGCGCGCCCATGCGAAATCTTTATTGGCGTTTCGCGCCGCCATGGCCAAGGCCGGCGTCGGGGAGATACGGTTAAAAACCCAATATGATGGGTCGGCGCCATGAGTCAAAACCGAGCCCCAGAATCGCAGAAAAGCGGCTGGTTTGGCGCTTTGCGCGCGCGCTTGATTGCGGTGCCTCGGCGGGTCTGGATGGGGCTTTTGCTGGGCTCGATTGTGTTACATATTGTGGCGGTTGGTTTTGTTTTACTGCTGCTTTTTGGCGGCGAGCGCGGCAGTGGGGCGGCGCAAGACAGTGTGGTTATCTCGGCCGGCGAAGCCGGGCCAGAGGAGCTGGACCTCACCCTTGATACGCAAAACCCGCCGGAGGTCTTTCGCGAGGCCGAAGCGCAACTTGATTTATCGGAACTCTTGGAAGTGCCGCTGGATACAGATTTCAACGACTTGCGGATGGACACGGCCAATATGGCGGCCATTGCGCCCGCCATGCCCATGCCCGCCGTGGCCGTTACCCAAAGGGCGCTGCCGGGCGGGGGGTTAATCTCTGGCGTGCCGCAGACTTTCGCGGATTATATCGAGCATTTGCAAAAAACCGGCATCGACGTGGTGTTCGCCATTGATGCGACGGGCTCCATGGTATGGGTGCATAAAAAAGTTCATCAGCGGATGGAGCAATTGGCCACCTATATTCGCAATCTCGTGCCGCTGGCGCGTTTCGGCATTATTGCTTACCGCGATTACAATGATTTGGAGTTCGTGACGCGCATCACCCAGCCCAGCTTTGATATTCTGAAATCACGTAATTTCATCGCCGCCATTGATGCGGTCGGGGGCGGTGATTACCCAGAAGCGGTCACTCAGGCCTTGCGCGATGCCGAGCGCAAAATCGCTTGGCGCCCGGGCGCGCAACGGGTGGTGATTGTCATTGGTGACGCACCGCCGCATTCGCATGAGGCGGGGGAAGCGGCTGAAATTGCCGAGCGTTTGAAGTCGCGTGGCGGGCGCCTGTCTTTGCTCGACAGTCGGGTGGAGGCCAATCGCGCCATGTTGGGCCGCCTGCGGGCGCCTTCGGGACGAGCTGATTTATTGAAGCAAGGCACCATGCCGCAATTTAAAAGATTGGCCCGTTTGGGCGGCGGCACAGCGGCCACTTTGGCGGCCGAACGACAGCTGATGAAAACCTTGGCGCTGCTTATCTTCGACGATAAGTTTCATGATGAGCTGGCGCCCTTTTTGGCCAATTTGGAATAGGGGGAGTTGTGTTGATATCGTTGTCCAAACCCGCTCGCCTGACCTCCACGGTCTTATTGGCAGCTTTGGCCCTTTCGTTTCTGGTGCCCAATGGCGCGCGCGCGTGCACGGCCCAGCCGGCTTTGTTAAGCGCGGCGCCAGAAAAAATTCTGGCCGCGCTCGGCGAAAATAGCGCGCCCTATTTGGCGGCGGCCGACAGCTACTCGATTGGCATGGAGGCGTGTTACGACAGTGCTTTCGGGCCGCTCGAACTGGCCCCCTTCGTGCGTCAAGCGCAGCAGGTATCCGACAATATGGCAGCACTTCGAAAGCTGGCCGAGGCGCGCGTGCGCAAAGATGAATTGGCTTTTGAAGACCTCTTGTCGTCTGATTTATGGGGCGATATTGAGAGCCTTCGGGTGGCGGGGGCTTACGGCGTCGCATGGGGGCAATTGGCGGCTGCCGTGCGCCATATTTCAGCCGAAGATAAATCTCAAGCCATGCAAACCGCCCTGAAAGCCATGCAAAGCCTGACCTTTGAATTTAAACATCCGGTGCTGGTGCAGCGCGCCATGTATGGTCTGGCGAGCGCCCAAATCGAGGCGGGGGATTTGTCCACCGCGACCGCCACGTTGAAACGCTTGCGCGCTTCGCTAAAGCGCGGCGGCGCGCCACAGTTCATTCGCGCGGTGGATGATTTTTATGCCCGCATCACCGCCCCCGATTATCGCCCGCCCGTCGCTTTATTCGATACCAAAGCAGGCGATGGCGCGCGCGCGCCGAGGGTTGCTAGCGGCATTGCCAGCGAACAGGCTTTGGACATGGCGCGCCAAGCCATGCGCGAAACCCGTCCGGCCGATGAGATTGTCGCGCTTTTGCGGCCGGTGTTTGAGGGCCAAGCGGAAGGCTTGAAAGCGGCGCTCGATTTAATCGGCCGCGACCAATTATTATTGGATGCGATGGACTATGAGCCAGGTCTCTCTTTGCGGGTGATGCGGCAAGCTTTTGCGGTGCAAAAATACGGCCAGATTGTCGCCGCATGGTCGGGGGTAAAACCGTTCTATGCGCATATGCCCATCGGGCTCAAGCGGCGGGTCGATTATCATATGGGCGTCGCTCGGTTGAACTTGGGAGACTATAAACGCAGCGTCGCGCATCTTTGGGCATCCCGAAAAGGCCTACCAGAAGGGCCGGTGGCGGCGCGATTGGATAAATTAATTGCGCTGGCGCAATTGTCAGAAGATAAAGCGCCCGATGCCGCCATGCTGACGCTGGCCCGCGCTTTTCAAAATGTCGCTATTCCGAATGAAGCGGCCTCGGCAGACACCGGGCTGGCGCCTGCGCCGCCGCCGCTGGACGTTCTTTTGGCGATGCGCGCGCGAGTGGTTTTGGCGCGCGATGCCAGCGCGCGCAAAAGCTGGGCCGAAGCCGATAAAACTCTAACCGGCATTGGCCCCGGAACATCGGCCTATCCGCTGTTTTTGGGTATGCGGGTGCGGCTTTTGGCGCAAGCCATAAAGCAGCGGCGCCAGCAAGGCGAGAGCCTAGAAGCGGTCGCGGCGACGGCGCGCGGGGCCATGACTTTGTATCAATTATGGACGCGGGTTGATTGTCCGCCAGGGTGTCTGGCGGGCAACCGATTGGCGGTGCATCGCGGGGCCATTGAAATTGCTTTGAGCGCGCAATTGGACAGCTCGAAATTCGGCACCGCCTGGGGCAGTTTCGTAGAGGACGGCGGCGATATAAGACCCTTGGTGCCACGGGCGCTGGCCTATTTAGTGGCGCAATCGGACGCCGAGCGATTGACCTCGCTTCTGGAAACACAAGATGACGTGGCCGCCGCCTATATGTTGGCGCATTGGAAGGCCTATCTTAAGAAGCCAGAGACGCAAGCCCAAGTGGCCGCGCGTTATCTCTGGTTGACCCGCGAGCTGGAAACTTTGCAAGGGCGCCCGCGCGCGGTTTTGTTGGAAACGCTGATCGATTTTGACTTGGCTCGCAATCAACCCAAAGCCGCTTTGGCGCTGGCGGAAGAGCTGGCAAGTGCGTTTCCGCGCCGGCCTTCCGCCTGGTTTTTGCGCGCCGCCACCTTGCAAGCCAATGCGCGGGGGCTAGAAGCCGCGCGCGCTTTATCGTCTCTGGCGCGGCGCACACCAGCCGATGATCCGGTCGGCATGGGTGCGCGTCTGGGACTGGCGGCGCTCTTTGTCGGGTTGGAACGGATCGAGCAGGCGTGTGCCATGCAGACCAAAATTTTCTCGCGCGCTCAAGCACAAGCCAATTGGAAGGAAGCGGTTACCGCTTTTCCCATTTTGCAAGGCTGGCAAAAAACCACACAAGGCGCGTGTAGCTAGCCAGGCCCCTAATGGCGGAAATGGCGCATGCCGGTAAATACCATGGCCAGGCCTGCCGCATCGGCAGCGGCAATCACTTCGTCATCGCGAATAGAGCCGCCCGGTTGAATGACCGCCGTGGCCCCCGCTTCGGCGGCGCTCAACAGACCATCGGCGAAGGGGAAGAAAGCATCCGAGGCGACCACTGAGCCCTGTGCGAGAGGCGCGTCGGCACCGCACGCGTCCGCCGCATCTTGGCTTTTTCGGGCAGCAATGCGCGAGCTATCGAGGCGGCTCATTTGGCCGGCGCCCACGCCCACCGTGGCGCCATCTTTCACATAGACAATCGCGTTGGATTTAACATGTTTGGCGACGCGCCAAGCAAATAGGAGATCGGCCATTTCTTGGCTGCTGGGCTGGCGCTTTGTGACGCAAGTTAAATCGGCCTCGTCAATATGGCCATTGTCGCGGTTTTGCACCAAATAGCCGCCCGCCACATTGCGAATGGAAAGCCCTGCGGCATCGGCCACGGGCAGGCCACCGGTTATCAGCAGGCGTAAGTTTTTCTTTTTCGCGATGACCTCGCGAGCCGCCGCATCGGCGTCGGGGGCAATAATCACTTCGGTAAAAATCTCGGTCATCGCGGTGGCCGTGGCGGCGTCGAGGGGTTGGTTCATGGCGATGATACCGCCGAACGCCGATACCGGGTCGCAGCGCAAAGCTTTGGCAAAAGCCTCTGACAAACTGGCCCCCGTGGCGACGCCGCATGGATTGGCGTGTTTGATAATGGCGCAAGCGGCGCTCTGGGCGGGGTTAAATTCGCCGACCAATTCAAATGCTGCATCGGTATCATTAATATTATTATAAGACAGCGCTTTGCCTTGCAGTTGCTCGGCGGTTGCTACGCCAAGGCGCGGCGTGTCGCCGACATAAAAGCCGGCTTGCTGATGCGGGTTTTCGCCATAGCGCAAAGCCTGTTGCAATTTGCCCCCGACGGCGCGGTACGGCGGCATATCGATATCGAGTTGCGCGGCCATCCAATTGGAAATCGCCGCATCATAGGCGCCCGTGCGGGCATAGGCTTTTTGTGCCAAACGCTGGCGCAAGGCCAAATCTGTGCCGCCCGCGGTGAGCGCGTTTAACACTTCGTCATAATCTTCATTATCGACCAGAACCGCGACATCATTATGATTTTTGGCCGCGGCGCGGATCATTGCCGGCCCGCCGATATCGATGTTCTCAATGCAGGTCGCATAATCGCCGCCCGCCGCGACAGTGGCCTCAAACGGATAGAGATTGACCACCAAAAGGTCGATGGCGAGAATATTATGCGCCGCCATAGCGGCTTGATGTTGCTCGTTATCGCGAATGGCCAATAGCCCGCCATGCACATTGGGGTGCAGGGTTTTCACCCGCCCATCCATCATTTCTGGAAACTGGGTCAGCTCCGATACATCGCGGCACGCGAGGCCCGCGTCTTGTAATAATTTTGCCGTGCCCCCGGTCGATACCAGCTCGACCCCATGGCCCGCGAGCTTTTGAGCGAATGCGACAATGCCCTCTTTGTCGGACACGGAGATGAGCGCGCGCGCGATGGGCTTGATATCTGGCTGGGAGGGGGTGTGGGTCATTGGATTTTCCTAATTTCGTCGTTCTACTTTTGGGTTACGAAGCGCTGGTTACGAAGACCGGCGTTTTCCGCTTCGCCCTGCATAGCGCAAGGCCCAACGTATTCGCGTATCGGTATGGCCCAATTGCCCGCGTATGGCAAGTTGCTGGCTGCGCTGGGGCACGCCATTGGCGCCCATATACACGCTTTCCGTTAAGTGCAATTGCGTGGGGCTATCATTGCCGGTGCGAAATTGCCAGCCATGTCCGCTGGGCGTCAGCAGCAAAACCGCATCGCCGCCGCTTTGTAGGCTCGCGGTCACATTTGGATGCAAATGAAAGCGCAAATGAAACGGTGCGCCTTGCCTCGCCTCATGGGTCATATCGGCCATCAATAAATCTTCGCCGCGCAAATCTTCGCCGCGGGCATCGACAAACAGGCGGCGGTTATGACGCACGCCGTGGGTTTCTAGAAAAATGCCATGGCTGGCCTCCAGCCAAATGCCAGATTTATCTTCGACGCGGCGGGCGGTGACATGCCAATCATCGGGTTTTAACCGCGGGCCCAATCGCCGCGCGGCGTGGCCACTTCGTAAAAACGGGTCCTTCACATCTTGGTCGAAAGATAGCGTAGAATGGGCCGACAAGCCGCGCGCGGCCAGTTTCCATTCGGCGCTATGCACTAAATTTGGCCCACAATTGACAATCAAACGGTCGGTGCCATAGCTCATCTCAAAGGCCAGCGGGGCGGGATGAGACTTCAAACTATGGGCGCCGCTTATTTCGCTGCCCGTATCCATCAAAACCGTGGTCTGTTCGGCGTCTAGGCGCTGGTAGCCGCTTTTTGGGGCAAAACTCATCGGCGGCTGGCTTTTTTTTGGCAAAACTGCGTCTATACTCGGGCCATCTCTTTCGAGGCCACCTTGAAAAACGGCGAGTTTTTTGTCTTTATGGCGCAACATTTGCACCATCGCCTGCATGCGGGTCAGTGTGATGGCGAATAAATTGGGCGCCGCGATTTGGCGCGCCGCAAGACCCGATTCAATGGCGATTAAATCTGCCAGAAGATCGACTAGAATATCCGGTGTGCGACTAATGTGGCCACCGTCGGGCAAAATTTGACGGCGCAATTCGCGGATTAGCAAATCCATGCCTTGGCGTAAAATCTGCCCCTCTTGCGGCAAGCTGAGACCCGCTAAGGTCAGTCCAATGGCGCTTTCGAGCCGCATCTGGCCTTCTGGAATTTGGCCAATGGTCAGGGCCAACCAGCGCGCTTGATGGGTGTAACACGCGTTAATGCGGTCTAGCTCTTGCGTGTCCAATCCGGTTTTGAGAACGCCGAGCGCCAAGTTCCAGCGCGCCAAGCGGCGGCTCACCACAGCCGGGTGCATAAACTTTTTACGCTTCAAATAGCCGCTTTGCTCCCAATGTAAAATCATATCGCGGCACATTTGGTGGCCCAAAGCATTGGGCAAGGCCAGCAAATCGCACAGCCAATCGAAACCATGCAATTGGTCGCGCCATTCGGGGGTGGGCGGGCCAATTTCAAATGGCGAGATTGTGGCATTTCTTACAATGGCGCCAGGCAAAGTATAATCGCCAGCCAACCAAGCCTCGCCCCGCGCGGGGTTGCCGGGGCGCAAGCCAGCAGGAATGCCATAGCTGAGGGCGCCCGTTGGCCCCTGCCAGAGGCGCCGTCCCAGCGGGCTGCGTAAAAAAGCATTTCTTAGATTGTAGCGAAAAGCAGCCGCGTCGGCGCGCAAGGCTTCAAAACCTGTTGTCAGCCGGCTTGCGCGTCCCATTTACTGCGCCTTGGCAGCCCGCAGAGCGGCTATATTATCGGCATAGGCGGCTGGCCCGCCCTTGAATGTGGCCGTGCCCGCCACCAAGATAGAGGCGCCAGCTTCGATGATACGAGCCGCATTTTCGCGGTTTACGCCGCCATCCACTTCCAGCTCAATGTCTCGGCCCGAGGCATCGATAAGCTTGCGAAGCGTGCGGATTTTATCCAATTGGCTGTCGATAAAGCTTTGGCCGCCAAAGCCCGGGTTAACCGACATCACCAAGATTAAGTCTATATCGCCCATCAAATGGTCGAGCACGCTCGCGGGGGTGGCTGGATTAAGCGAGACGCCAACTTTACAGCCAGCCGCCTTAATGGCTTGTGCCGTGCGGTGCGGGTGGGGCCCCGCCTCAGGGTGGAAGGTGATGATATCGGCACCGGCCTCGGCAAAAGCCGTAATATAATTATCCACCGGAGCAATCATCAGATGCACGTCGAGGGGCTTGCTGGCATGCGGCTTGAGGGCTTTCACCACATCTGGGCCAATGGTGATATTGGGAACAAAATGCCCGTCCATCACATCGACATGCACGAGATCACAGCCCGCTTCGCAAATGGCGGCCACTTCTGCGCCCAATTTGGCGAAATCAGCCGAAAGAATGGAAGGTGAAATCTTGACGTTGCTCATATTTCGCACCCTGAAAACTTGCTTGAGCCTTATCCTTAAGGGGTTTTGGCCACGCCCGCAATCGTGTTGCCAATCTCTTGTGGGCGGGCTTGGCTTTATGCACTTATTTTTTGAAACACTTGCGCAAAGAAGCCATCCATCCCGCCTTTTTCAACCTCTCCCGCATAGCGGTGGTTGGCCAATGGATGATCGGCAGGGGTCGAGCGAAAGGCGTTGTCTTGGCATAAATGCACCGGCAAATCAGATAGGTTTTGCGGCGACACAATCCGAAAATCTTCTCGCGTCTCCAGAAATGCCTTGGCTTGCGCCTCGCCCTCCTCGGGGTCGAGCGAGCAAACGGCATAGCATAAAAACCCCCCGGGCTTGACCCAATCGGTCGCGCGCGTCAGCAATTGTTTTTGAAAACCTGCCAATTTGGCGATATAGCCCTCATGGCGATTGAGCACGAGGTCGGGGTGGCGGCGCATGGTGCCGCTGGCCGAACAGGGGGCGTCCAATAATACCGCATCAAATTGTTTGGGCGATTGCCAGTCCAGCGCATCGGCTTTCACCAAATTGGCTTTCAAATTGGTGCGCTTCAGGTTTTCTTTCACCCGCGCCAAACGACTGGCCGAAATATCTAGCGCTGTCACCTCATAACCCGCAGCGGCCAATTGCAATGTCTTGCCGCCAGGGGCGGCGCATAAGTCTAAAACGGTCGCGGGCGTATCTGATTTTTCGACGCGGGCGAGCGCGGCGTGTAATAATTTCGCCGGATATCCGGCCGCCACATCTTGAACAAACCAATCGCCCTGTTTAAAGCCGTCTAAGGCGCGCACATCGCCAGAGCGCAGCAGGCGCACATGGGTGTCGTTGAGCTGTTCTGCGGTTGCCTGTGCGGCAGCAAAAGCGGCCGCTTTTTCGGGGCTTTTAAAGCCTAAATCCAGCGGCGGGGTCTGGGTATGTTGGGTTGCCATGGCGGCCAAAGCGTCGGCGCCATAGGCCGCCTCAAAGCGCGCTTGCATCCATTCGGGCAGGTTCTCTAGCGGCGCGGGCGCGGGCGGGCCATCGGCTTGAATGTCGCGTTCAATCTGGCGTAAGACGGCATTGATGAGCCCACGAAAAGGCTGCTCGCGTCGCCCGGTTGCGGCCACGGTTTCATGAATGGCGGCATGGGCCGGCACTTTCATATAGACCAATTGCGCCACGCCGATGCACAACAGCCCATGCGCGATGTGCGGGCGCAACGGCAGGGCGCGTTTTAAATGTTTGGCGGTGAGCGCGTTGATTTCGCCATAATGGCGCAGGGCCATTTGCACCATGGCGTCGGCTAAATTGCGTTCGCTATCGGGTAAATCAGACAGGCGGTCGCGCGCTTCATCGAGTGTTTTGCCTCGGGTAATGGCCGCCAGCATGGCGCCCGCGACACGGCGCGTATCGCCTTTGCCACGGCCAGCTTTTTTGGCGCCGCTATTTTGCGGGGTCGATTTTTTGCCATTTGATTTATCTGCTTGCGAAACCATGTCGCGGTTACACCACCTTGGCAATCATTCGTAAAGCCCCCATATTAAGAGCATGAAAAAATCAAACCCGTCCCCCGACCCGAAACGCGTTGCTGCGCAGCGAAATGCGGCCCAGCAAAAAGCTCTGCAAGAGGCGGCCGCGCGTCGTGCCGCCCATGTGGTGCGCCAACGGGCCAGCGAAAGCGGCGGCCAAGAAGGCCCCGAACCCACCCGCTATGGCGATTGGGAAAAAGGCGGCATTGTTTCGGATTTTTAGAGTTTCAGGCTTTTAGGGCCTCAGCTTGCAAAGCCTCTTTTCAACCACGAGTAGCTGGCGCGGGCGCCTCGAAGCAAGCTAGTCTGCACATGACATTTGTTGATTGCGTGAGGAAGCTATGCGTTTTATCTGTTTTGCCATGGCCGTGAGCCTAGGGTTGACTTTAGCCGCGCCGGCACAGGCGGCGCAAAAACTAAAGGGCCCGTTTGACTTCGAAGTTTTAAAAATAATCGACGGCGACACGTTTCGAGCCCGCGTGACGATTTGGCTCGGCCAGACCGTCGATGTGAAAATCCGATTGAAAGGCGTCGACACGCCCGAGATGAGAGGCAAATGCGCGGCTGAAACAAAGCTGGCGGGCGCCGCCAAAAAATTCACCGCCCAATGGCTGCGCCAAGATGGCTTGACGCTGAGCAATATTCACAATGGCACTTATGCGGGACGCGTTTTAGCGACCGTTCAAAAAACGCCCCCCTCTGCGCCAGCCGAGACTTTATCGGGCGCCCTTTTGGCGGCCAAATTGGCCAAGCCCTATAAGGGGCGCCGCGCTACTTGGTGCTACGAGAGCTAGGCTTTGTTTTGCCGATTGTCGATTAAATCATCGACCACGCTCGGGTCCGCCAAAGTGGAGGTGTCGCCCAAATTGGAAAAATCATCCTCGGCAATTTTTCGCAAAATCCGTCGCATAATTTTGCCGGAACGGGTTTTGGGCAGTCCGGGCGCAAATTGAATGAGGTCTGGCGAAGCAATCGGGCCGATTTCTTTGCGCACCCATTTCACCAATTCGGCTTTCAGTGCGTCGTCGCCTTCCAGCCCGGCGTTCAAAGTAACATAGCTATAAATGCCCTGCCCTTTGATGTCATGGGGATAGCCCACCACGGCCGCCTCGGCCACTTGCGGGTGGGCCACCAAGGCGCTTTCCACCTCGGCGGTGCCCAGACGGTGACCTGAAATATTCAACACGTCATCGACGCGCCCGGTAATCCAATAATAGCCGTCTTCATCGCGTCGGCAGCCATCGCCTGTGAAATAATAGCCCGGGTATTGCGAGAAATAAGTCTCGATAAAGCGCTTATGGTCGCCATAGACCGAGCGCATTTGCCCGGGCCAGCTATCGCCAATGCATAGGTTGCCAGAGGCAGCTCCGGTGAGCTCTTGGCCTTCGGTATCGACCAATAGCGGTTGCACGCCAAAAAATGGACGTGTGGCCGAGCCGGGTTTTAAATCGGTCGCCCCCGGCAGGGGCGTGATTAAAATACCGCCCGTTTCGGTCTGCCACCAAGTATCGACAATCGGGCAGCGGGCCTCGCCCACGGTGTGGTAATACCAAAGCCAAGCTTCCGGATTGATTGGCTCGCCAACCGAGCCCAAAAGCCGCAAGCTCGCGCGCGAGGTCGATTGAACGGGCGCATCGCCTTCGCGCATCAGCGCGCGCAAGGCGGTGGGGGCGGTGTAAAAAATATTCACCTGATGTTTGTCGCACACCTGCCAGAAGCGCGAATTATCTGGATAATTCGGCACGCCCTCAAACATTAAAGTGGTGGCGCCATTGGCCAGCGGTCCATAGACGATATAGGAATGGCCCGTCACCCAACCGACATCGGCGGTGCACCAATAAATCTCTCCTTGTTTGTAATCGAAAACATATTCATGCGTCATCGAGGCGTAGACCATATAGCCGCCCGTCGTGTGCAACACGCCCTTGGGCTTGCCGGTCGAGCCAGAGGTATAAAGAATAAACAAAGGGTCTTCGGCGTTCATTTCTTCGGGCGGGCAATCGGGTGAGACCTCAGCCTTGGCTTCGTGATACCAAATATCGCGCGGCTCTTGCATGGCCACGTGCGCTTGCGTGCGCGCCACCACAACCACGGTAGAGACCTCGGGGCATTGCTCGAGGGCGGCATCGGTATTGGCTTTTAGCGGAATTTTTTTGCCTCCGCGCACACCTTCATCGGCGGTGATGACGCAGGTGCTTTCGCAATCCAAAATGCGCCCCGCCAAAGCCTCGGGCGAAAAGCCACCAAACACCACAGAATGCACGGCGCCAAGGCGCGCGCAAGCCAACATGGCGTAGGTGGCTTCGGGTATCATCGGCATATAAATCGTCACGCGGTCGCCTTTTTGCACGCCGCGCGCTTTCAGCACATTGGCAAAGCGGCACACTTCTTCGTGCAATTGCGCATAGGTAATCTTGGCGTCTTCGGTCGGCTCATCGCCTTCCCATATAATCGCCACTTGCTCGCCCCGTGTCTCCAAATGGCGGTCGACGCAATTGACACAGGCGTTTAGCGTTGCGTCTTCGTACCATTTAATCGACACATCGGTATCGCTGTAATGGGTGTTTTTGACTTTTGTATAGGGCGTCATCCAGTCGAGGCGCTTGCCGTGTTCGCCCCAAAAGGCGTCTGGGTCGGCAAGGCTTTGAGCATACATGGCTTCATATTTGGCCGCATCCACATGTGCTTCGGCGGCGGCTTTGGCCGGTACTTCAAAAATTAAATCATCCAACCCAGATTTAGACATCGCATCTCTCCCTTGCGTAACCAGCGCCCACTATAAACGCGGCTAAGAGCTTTGAGCAAGCGAGCGTTCGTGTAAGCGGGTTAAATCGCGGTGGTATAATTTGCCCGCCATAAAGTTCAGCGGCAGCGCCAGCATAGAGATAAGTGTGAAAATCAAGAGGGTTACCGTATAGGGGTTTTCAGTGCCGCTATTGGCCAGCGCGTCGATCATAATGCCGCCGCCGGTAATGCCAATGCCAAGGCCAATGAAATTCAACACCAGAATATAGAAGGCCACCACGGTGGCGCGAATTTGCGCCGGTGCCAATTCTTGCACCGTGGCAAAGGTCGGCCCGTAAAACAGCCCCAATTGAAAGAAGCCGAGAAAAATGCCCAGCTCAAACAACAGATGATCGCCCGGCACCACCCGATAGGCCAAAGCGAAAGGGGTCAGCAAAAGGCCCGCCCAGAATAAAAACATCGGCCGGCCGGTTTTAAATTTCGCCTGCCACCAGTCGCCCAAAAGCCCGCCGGCGAGATTGCCTAAAATGCCGCCCGCCGCGGCCAGCCAACCCGCCTTAACGGCAATTTCGGCGCGTTCAAATCCGCGTTCTTGAACGAACCACAATTGGTCGAAAGCGGCAGCGCCCAGAATAAAATGAAACACCACGCCGCCGGCAATCACACAAGCCAGCGCGGGCGAGCTTTTTAACGTGACCCAAAGCAGCGATAAAACATCGCGAAACGCCATGCGTTCCACCGCGCCATCGGCTTTTAGCGCCACGCCTTTTCGCGGCGTTTCGCGCAGCATTAAAACACATAGCGCCAACACAAGCCCCAGCCCGCCAAGCAAATAGAAACAATTGCGCCAGCCAATCGCCGGGCCTAAATAGCCTGCAATCAACAAGGATATCGCCACGCCAACGGGCACGCCGAGATAATAAAACCCGGCCGCAAACCCCAATTGGCGGGCGGGAAACCGATCGGCCAGAATAGACATAGAGGTGGGCGTCGCCACGCTTTCGCCAATGCCGATGAGCATGCGCGGGATGAGCAGCGAGGCAAAGCCCTTGGCGGCGCCCGAAGCCATGGTCAAAGCACTCCACATAGCCAAGCCAAAGGCCAGCAATCGAGGGCGGTTCACCCGGTCGGCCAGCGCGCCCATAAATAAGCCCATGACCGAATAAAAAACGATAAAGCCAAAACCTGTCAGCAAACCAAATTGCGTATTGGTGAGCTCTAAATCGGGGACGATGAAATTGGCAAAGCTTGCCAGCAATTGTCGGTCGACGAAATTAAGCACATTGATGAATGCCAGCAGGCCGAGGACTGCGTAATCTTTTCGCCCAGCGGAAAAATCTTTTTCTTGCTCTTGTGACATGGGGCTCCCCTCTTTTTAACGTTTCGAGTTTCGTGTCTCTTGTCCTTCACTATGACCAGCCGCACGCTGCAGCACAATCATTCGTTTTGGGCCGCGCGCCTCGAGGCGAATATCTACTGGGGTCAGCGCGTCGCCTTGGCAGGGGCCAGACGTGCACGCGCCGTCCGCATTAAAGCGCGCGCCATGGGCCGAGCAAATCAGCGTGCTGCCATCTTTGGAAAGGAACTTATCGGGAAAGGTCTCGAGCGGCAGGCCAAGATGCGGGCATTTATTGATAAAGGCTTTCACGCTCTCGCCGTGTCGCCAGATGATAAGGGGCAGCCCCTCGCTGGCCTCGCCCGGGGCGCTTTGTAATGGCAGCTCAAACCCGCGGGCGCGATTGGGGGCTATCTCGTCGAGCAGGCAAATGTCGAGCGGAGCGGGGTCAGGCTTTGGCATTTTCTGCCACATTGGCCTTGGTGCGGGTCGGGTCGAGGCCAGCCATTTTGCAAACGAACTTCCATTCGCTGGCCGTCACGGGCTGCACCGAGAGGCGTGAATTATTCACCAACACCATGTCTTCTAATTTGGGCTCGGCTTTAATTTCCGCCAAAGTGACTTGGCGCGCGGCCGTTTCTAGCGCCTGAATATCCACCATGCCAAACCGCCCTTTTGGGTCTGTATAGTCGGGGTAATGGGTTTTGATAATCTCCACCGTGCCGACAATGCATTTTTCATTGACCGAATGATAAAAAAAGCCTCTGTCGCCCAGCTGCATTTGTTTCATGTTTTTATTGGCGAGGAAATTGCGCACGCCGTCCCAAGGTTCGCCCTTGGCCCCGCGCGCAATCTGGTCGGCCCAGCCCCAGGTGTTGGGTTCAGATTTAAATAACCAAAAAGCCATAATGTTTTCCTGCTGTGAAGGGGGTTAGGCGTTGGGGTCGGCCAAGCCGCCGATGAGGTGTTTCCAAGGCAAAACCTCCACGCTCTCAAATAGCCCCGCTTTATGATAGGGGTCATTGGTGGCAAAGGCTTCGGCGTCGGCGCGACTGGCGACGTCTAAAATCAGCAGCGTGCCAATCATCGTCTCGCCATCGTCGGCCAAAAACGGGCCGGCGGTTTTCACGCTTGGGTCGGCCAATACATAGCTCACATGGTCGGGGCGATTTTGCATCCGTACGTCCACATGGTCCGGCTTGTCTTTACAAATCACACAATACATTTTTTCTCCTTTGGGCAGCTCGGGGTATGGCTGCGGTTAGTCAATTTCTGCTGTGAAAGGGCGCGCCATAAGGGCTTGAATGGCGGCATCGGTTTCCAGCGCGCCCGATAGCACGGCGTCCACGGCGGCACAAATCGGCAATTCCAAATTATGCCGCGCCGCCAAAGCGGTGACGGCTTGCGCGCTCATGGCGCCTTCTGAAACCGAGCTTCTTTGCGCCAAAACTTGGGCCGCACTGGCGCCCTCGCCAAGCGCGCGGCCAAGCGAGAAATTGCGTGACGTATCGCTCGAGCAGGTCAAGATAAGATCACCCAAACCCGAGAGCCCGCCCAAGGTTTCGGGCTTGGCACCCAGCGCTGCGCCGAGGCGTTGCATTTCGACAAAGCCGCGCGCGGTAATGGCGGCGCGCGCACTCTCGCCGAGTTTTTTGCCAGCCACAATGCCGCAAGCAATGGCTAAAACGTTTTTTAACGCGCCGCCGATTTCCGCTCCAATGACATCGTCCGACATATAGGGACGAAACCCAGCCGAGCCGATTTGCGCGCAAAGATAAGCGCCGCGTTTTGGGTCGGCGCAGGCCAGCGTCACGGCGGTGGGCAGACCGCGGGCCACATCGGCGGCAAAACTTGGCCCCGATAAAACCGCGATTTGCGCCTCGTCGAGATAATCGCTGGCGACATCCGACATGAATTTCAAACTATCGCGCTCCACCCCTTTGGCACAAAGCACAAGGCTGGCTTCGGGTTTTAACAAGGGCGCGACATCGGCGATGACGCGGCGGGCAAATTGGGCGGGCACGACCATCAGCACAATATCGCTATCGGCCAAATCGGTTAGGGCCGTGGTGGCGATAAGCGTGTCGGGCAAAGCGACGCCCGGCAAAAATTCTTTATTCTCATGCTGCGTGTTAATGGCGGCCACGGTGCTGCTTTCATGGGCCCATAATTGAACCGGCGGGGCGCTGGTGCCCGCGTGTCGATTGGCCAAGCTTACGGCCAAGGCCGTGCCCCATGCGCCAGCTCCCAAAACGGCGGCCTTTACGGGGGGGCTGGGTTTTTGCGTTTCGTCCGCCATAGGGTCTCCATCTATTGCTTGGCAAATTTATTGGAGCTTAAGTGATAGGCTTTTTCAACCTTTGGGTCATAATTTTCTGCGCGACAGGCCGCAAGTTTTACACATTTTTACCCATGAAACGGGCGGAGCCCCTCGTGACGAATGAATATTTTGTTGATTATTCACCCCTGAAGCGATAAGATTTCCTCATGTCTGAAGCCGATATCATCCGGGAAAAAATAATCATGGCGGCGCGCGAGCGCTTTGCCCATTATGGCTATCCCAAAACCACCATCGCCGAATTGGCCAAAGATTGCGCCATGTCGCCGGGCAATATCTATCGGTTTTTCAAAGGGAAAATTGATATTGCCGTCGAGATTGCGCGGCGCGAAGCGCTATCGGCGGTCGAGGTTTTAGAAAGCGTTTTGGCCTGCCCGCATCGCAGTTCGCGCCAACGCCTAGAAGAAGTTATCTTCGCCGATTTGCGCCATACCTATCATTTGCTGGAGAACCAGCCCAAAACCGTGGAGCTGGCCCAAGTCGTGGTTGCGGAGCGGCCGCAATTCCAAATTGAGAGCCTGCGCCGCGAACGGCGGCTTTTCCAACGCATTCTGCACGAAGGCGTGGCCTGCGGCGAACTTATGACCGATAGCGTGCCAGCGACAACCATTGCTTTGCACGCCATGACCCTGAAATATCGCTATCCGCAAATCTTTACCAAACAGTCTTTGGAAGAGCTGGAGCGCGAATTGGCGCATGTTTTAAGCCTGGTTATGCGCGGGCTAGTGGTGCCGAAAGAGGGCGCACCGATACCGGCAACGCAAATTCCAGAAGAAGACGCCAGTTTGACGCTCCGATAGGGGTTTTTTTCTCCCTAAAAACCGATCTTCCAAAATAAAAATCCCATTTTTCGGCGCAAATCATCCGTTTGGACGCCGCAACCCTATTTAAAATATAATAAAATCAAGTGGATACAGAAAATCCCATGCTTTTATAAAAATAATGAATAATATTGAAAATATTCATTGTTTTTTGTTTTAATATGCGCTATATAATATCTGTAACGACGGAAAACATGAGTACCCCCGTTAAATGAAATTGAACCCAAAAGAGAGAGCATGATTATGACCCGTACATTCACAACCATCCGCCGCATCACATCTGTTCCGGCTTTGGCATCTGCCCTATTGGCGCTTTATGGTGTGGCTTTGATCACCCATTCTGTTGCCGGCATCGCAATCGTTTAACAGCCTCCTCCCGGCTCTTAACGAAATTGCGACACCACGAATAAAGACTTTCTCCCAAAGACTTTATTCTGGCCTTTCTTAAAAGGCCCAAAACGGCTCCGATGGTCCTCCCCCATCGGAGCTATTTTTTTGTCTTTATATAGGCAGGATTTTACAGGCGGTGAATTAGCTCAAATCCGCTAACGGCCAACGCGCCAAAGCCGGCGTGGCCAGGGCGTCCGCAATAGGTTCGCCGCCCGCCACCCTATCGGCGCCAGCCATTCGCTCGGCGCCGGCCATCCGCTCGGCGCCCGCCCAAGCAATCATCGCCGCATTATCAGTGCATAAAGCTGGTGGCGGCACGCAAAGCGCATAGCCTTGCTGGCTCGCCTCGCTTTGCAAGCGGGCGCGCAGCGCCTGATTGGCCGCCACACCGCCCGCCACCACCAGCGGCACCTCGCCCGATAGATTATGCAGCATCCGAAAATGCTGCATGGCATTGGCCGTGCGGTCGGCCAAACAATCCATCACCGCCGCCTGAAAACTTGCTGCCAAATCGCGTACATGGGCATCGGTTAGCGGCGCCAATTTATCAGCCTTTTGGCGCAGCGCCGTCTTCAGACCCGAAAACGAAAACGCGCAAGCCAGTTCCGCCCCCGTGCCCGTATCCAAATTATGTCTATCGATCAGCGGTCGCGGCAAAGGATAGGCTTCTGG
>JABJKE010000044.1 GCA_018660505.1 Rhodobiaceae bacterium
CCACCCATTCCGGGGCGGGTAATTTGGCCATTTCGCCATGGAACCATTGCTTATCCAAAGGGGTAGGCTGGGAGCTGGCGGAAAGTTCGGAAGTGTCGACGTCGCTTAAAAATGCCGCCCCGAACACAAAAGTCTATGGCAAAGCAGGGACCACGGCCCGCACGGTTCCCGTGTGTAATGGCTCGGGCTGGAGCAACAATAATATTATTACCAATTGGGAGACCTGGCGGAACCACTCCAGTACTTCCTATCGCGTCAAATATCGCGATTCCAACGACAATCTGATTAACGGAGCCTGCCGAAGCAATAGCGGCGGCGGCTCGAACTCATTCTGGTGTCGCAACGCATCGGTTTATTCATGCAATTAAATTCGGAGATATTTTATGATTAAAATGAACCTAAAAACCGCCAGCTTGGTTTTGACCTGTGCCTTCGTAGCGCCAGCGTCTGCTTCCATTGCCTCAGCTCCTGGGTGCGTCGTCGATACCGACGCAAACACGGCCACCATATCGGTTACCGTCGATAGCGCCAGCACACTCAGCTCGTCCGCTGTGATTAAAATCGACGGCGTGTCGCTATCCGGCGCACACACATTATCCAATAGCAACCGAACCATATCGGCTGTGAGTGGACAAAATTGCGATAATAAGAGCACCGGACAAGTCACTGTGGTCGATGGCTCGGTGACGCATCAGTAATCTCTAATCGTTATTAATTTGTCATAATATTTATTATGCGAATAATTTACGGGGGCGGCCTCGGGTTTTATCGGGGCTGCCCCATTTGTTTATGGCGCGTCAGAATCGTGGGAACTTAGAGCCACAGCCTCATTGGCTCTACGTTATAAAGGAAACCACGTCGTGTCTCAGCCGTCTATCCACCGAATTCTCGACATTATGGCCGCGCTACGCGACCCAGACACGGGTTGCCCATGGGATATAAAGCAAGACTTTAAATCCATCGCGCCCTATACGCTCGAGGAAGCTTATGAAGTCGTCGATGCGATTGAAACCGGCGACATGACCCAGCTGCGCGATGAGCTTGGCGACCTATTATTGCAAGTGGTGTTTCACGCCCGCATGGCCGAAGAAGCCGAGCATTTTACTTTCGATGATGTGGTGCATGCCATTGCCGATAAAATGGAACGCCGCCATCCGCATGTTTTTGGCGATTTGGCCGGCATCGATAGCAACCAGGTAAAGCAAAATTGGGAAGACATTAAGGCGCAAGAGCGCGCCGAAAAATCGGATGATAAAGAGGCGCCCGAGAGCCTTTTAGATGATGTGCCGCGCGCCCTTCCCGCTCTCACGCGGGCTGTAAAGCTGCAAAAACGCGCCGCGCGCATCGGCTTCGACTGGACCGAGGCCGAGCCCATATTCGATAAATTGGAAGAAGAAACAGCCGAATTACAAGAAGCCATAGCCCTTCAAGACCGCGACGCCATAGAGGATGAATTGGGCGATGTGATGTTTGTGGTCGCCAATCTGGCGCGCCATTTAAAGCTAGACCCGGAAAAAGCCTTGCGCCGCGGCAACGCGAAATTTACCCGCCGCTTTCAAAACCTCGAGCAGCAGGCCCGCGCGCAAAGCACGGATATGAGTGATTTTTTACTCGAAGACCTAGAGATATTCTGGCAGCGCGCGAAAGCCGGCGAACCGAAAGACGATTAGTCTTTAGGCGACAGAAATTTCAACGGAATTATTCGGCATAATGGTGGAAATCGCATGCTTATAAACCAGCTGCGAATGGCCATCTCGGCTCAGCAACATGGAGGTTGCATCTACCCAAGTGATTGTGCCCTGAAGTTTAACGCCGTTTACAAGAAAGATTGTCAATGCAAGCTTTTGCTCACAAACATGATCCAAGAACGAGGCTTCAAGAGAGTCTTTATTTGAAGACATTGGTTTACCCAAATTTTCTGCGGCTACTGAGACATTAACCTATTACTTTTTCTACACGGGTTCTCATACTCGTGATCATTTACACAATCACCTTACACAACTTTCACTAGAAATATAAGCCTTTTTCAACTTTATATTAAGATGTCTCGTTAACCCGCTCATAGGCGGCTGCCAATTTTTGGGCGATATCCCCTGGCTTGCCATTGCCAATTTTAACGCCATCGATGGAGACCACAGGAAACACCGCCATGGTGGAGGCGGTCGAAAAGGCTTCTTTGGCGGCTTTGGCTTCGTCGAGCGAAAACGCTTCTTGCTTCAGTTTCAGGCCGGCTTGCTCCGCGCATTGCAGCAAAACTTGACGCACAATACCGTTTAAAATCTCGCCACGCGCGGGGCGCGTCCGCAGAAATCCGCCGCTATCGACAATCCAAGCATTGGTTGCCGCCCCTTCGGTCACCATCCCCTGCTCGTCTATTTGCCAAGCTTCTTGCACTTTGGCGTCTCGGGCTTTTTGCCGGGCCAAGATATTTGGCAATAGGCTGATCGATTTAATATCGCATCTTGCCCAGCGTTGGTCGGGCACGCTGATGACCTCAATGCCGTCACGGTGTATCGCCTCGCGCTTGCTGGCAGAAAGTGGCCGCACGGTCATCACCAAAACTGGTTTTAAACTTTCTTCGAAACTGTGCTCTCTGGGTGCCACCCCGCGCGACACTTGGATGTATAAAATAGCATTTTGCAGACGGTTGCGCCGCAGCACCTCGCGCATCACCAGCTTCAGGGCTGGCCGCGACATGGGTTGGCCAATCGATAGCTCTTGTAAGGAATAATCTAACCGGTCGAGATGGCGCTCTTCGTCTAATAAGTTTCCATCGCGCAGCCGAACCACCTCATAGACGCCGTCCGAAAATTGATAGCCGCGATCTTCGACCTGAATGCCCGGCCAAGTTAGCGGTTGGTACCTTCCATCAATATATGCAATTCGGCTCATACTATCCCTATCCACCCGGTCAGCGCATATAGCGCCAGAAAGATGACGTAAATAAGACCATTAAAATCAGCAGTTCTATCCGCCCCGCGATCATTAGCAGCGCCAATGTGATTTGCAAAGCGCCATTCATCGCCCCAAAGCCAAGCGGCATATCCAAATGTTGGGTAACCGCCAGACTGTTCGACAGCGCGCCCAAGACCAAGGGCCAAGCCTCCGCCAAAGTGACACCAAACAGGCCGAGCAATAAGACGCCGAGGCTGACGAATAAAATCAGCACCGCCGTAAACGCCCAAGCGGCCGTGAAATCACTATCTTGAAGCCGCCGCCCGGCCAGCTTTAAAGGGTGAATCGAAGACGGATAGGCCATTTTGCCAACCTCGCTGCCCAAGTCTTTGGCCAGAATAATCGCCCGCATGACTTTCAGCCCGCCCGCCGTCGAAAGCGCCATGCCCCCGATAATCAGCGGCACCATGGTCCAAATGACGGGCCATTGGCTTAGCTGCCCTTCCGGCAGGAAGTTAAATCCGGCCGTGCTGTGCAAAGAGATAGATTGCAAAAAACCGCCCAGCAAAGGCACATCGGGCAGCGCGAGAAAAGAGACAAGACTATAGCTGACGATGAGGGCCACAAAAACCCGAAGCTCGGTATCGCGCAGACCCGTTAGAACCCGATTGCCGAGCGTCAACAGCAGCAAAAGCGGAATGCTCAGTGCGCCGATGAAACTAATGCTGGCCAGAATGACTTGCCCGCTGACGGGCAAAAATTGAGCCATGCTTTGGCTATCCACCACCATGCCGCTGGTCGAGATGGCTGATAAGGTGAGGCATAGCGCGTCGAAAGCCGGCACCTCAAAAATCAACATGGCGAAAAAACCAATCAGAGTGAACATGCCATAGATGGGAAAAATAAGCCGAAGCGGACGCCCCAACCGAGAGGTTAAATGGGCGTCTTCATCATGTTGCAGCAGCGGGCTACCGCCCAGCGTAATGCCGCCAATGCCAAATGGCGCCAACACAGCCACGGCGAAAACCAAAGTCCAAAGACCGCCCAACCAACTGAGCAAGGCGCGCCATAATAAAATCGGTGCGCCCGCCGCTTCCGGAACCGCAAAAATGCTCGCGCCCGATGTGGTGAGCGCCGATACCGCCTCGAAATAGGCCGAGAGAAGCGAGTTGACTTGGCTCGCGCCGATAAAAGGCAGCGCCGCCAGCAAGGGCAAAACCGTCCAAAACAACACCATGATAAGCAATAGCTCAATGCCGCGCGCGCGGTGGCGGCGAATATCATAGCTCGACAACAATAGCGCCCCAGAGGCAAAACTGGTGAGCATTAACGCGATGCTAAAATTGCCCGCATGGCGATAGCTCGGGTCAAACAAAGATAAAAACCAAGGAAAGACCATCAGGCCCGCAATCATGCAGCCGCCGTAGCCGAGGATGAAAAGAATGGCTCCTAAGCGCATCGGCTAGGCCTTTTCTTTACCTCGCAGCAGGCTTTCAAACTGTTCTACGCCATCGGCCAATACAAACATCACCACATGGTCGCCAGATTTCAGCTCCAAGCCGCCGCGCGGCATTAATAAATCGCCTTTGCGCCAAACCGCGCCCACGCGCAATTTATCGCCAAAATCAATATCGCGTAATTTCGTGCCATTGACCGCAGAGCCATCAACAATCTCGGCTTCTAAAACTTCTGCTAATTCATCGCCAACCGCATGCACCCGAATAACATTGCCGCGCCGCACATGCCCCAATATCGAGGACACGGTAATGGCGCGCGGGTTAATGGCGACTTCCATGCCAAATTGGCCAGCCAGATTTTGAAAACTATTGTCATTCACCAAACACAGGCCGCGGCTGCAACCTTCTTGCAAGGCCAACATGGTGGTCAGCACATTCACTTGGTCATCATTGGTGAGCGCCAAAACCAAATCGGCTTCGCGCACGCCAGCCTCGGCCAGAATATCGGGCGACAGTCCACTGCCCCGCAAAACAATCGAGCGCTGCATTTTCTCCGCCACAAAGCGGGCGCGCGCTTCGTCATTTTCGATGAGGCTGAGCGCATAGCGGCCCGCTTGCCCATCTAGCGTGCGGCCCACTTGATAGCCAATATTGCCGCCGCCGACCAAAATAATGCGTCGGGCTTCGCGTTCTTCATGGCCAAAAATTTTCAACGTTCTTTCGGTGTCATCGCTGGCGGTCACCAAAAACGCTTCATCGCCCGCTTGCATCGTGTCGTCGAAATCGGGCACATAAACCCGCGCGCCGCGACGAATGCCAACCACAATGGCGCGCAAATCTGGAAACAGACCCGTCAATTGGTTCAGCGGCGTGTCGATGACCGGGCAATCTTCTTCGATGCTGACACCAATCATTTCCGCCTTGCCGCTGACGAAACTGGCGCTATCAAACGCGCCGGGCAAGGCCAAGCGACGCAGCACCGCTTCGGCCACTTCGGTCTCTGGCGAAATAATCACATCGATGGGAATCGCTTCATCGGCGAAAAGCCGTGCCCAGCGCTTGTGCAAATAATCGCCATCGCGAACCCGGGCGATGGTTTTGGAGACGTTGAAAATGGTTTTCGCCACTTGGCAGGTCACCATGTTCACTTCATCCGAAGCGGTGACCGCAATCAGGACATCGGCGTCCGCCGCGCCGGCCTGTTCGAGGACATCGGGATGGCCGCCGTGGCCCAAGATAGGACGCACGTCGAGCGTATCCGTAATCCGCTGCATCAAAGACGCTTCGCGGTCGACAACCGTGACGTCATTGCCTTCTCCGGCCAAATGGCGAGCAATGCCAAATCCGACCTGTCCGGCCCCACACACAATGACTTTCATGCGCCTTTACCTCGCTACGTAGATATAGCTCTCGCTATCTATACGTGGCTTTTAGCATGATTGCCGCCCGAAATACCAAGAGATTTCATTTTCCGATGTAGCGCACTGCGCTCCATACCAATGAATTCCGCCGTTCTGGATACATTTCCAGAAAACCGCTCAATCTGCGCAACCAGATAATCATGCTCGAAACACTCTCGCGCATCGCGCAAAGGCAGAGACATAATATGGCGCTGCTGGCCAACGTTCTCCGCCACATCGGTATCGGAAACAATTTCTTTCGGCAGATGGTCGAGCGTCAGCGTTTCGCTGCCCGTGGCGTGGCTGGTCAACATCATATGTTCGACGGCATGGCGCAATTGGCGCACATTGCCCGGCCAATCATGCGATTGCAAAACCGCCAGCACATCGTCGCCCGCCACCCGCAAGGGCATGTTCATTTGCGCCGCCAACATGGAGATGAAATAATTCACCAGATAGGGAATATCATCGCGCCTTTGGCTTAGGCCGGGCACATCGAGGGTCATCACGTTCAGGCGGTGATACAAGTCCTCGCGCATATGGCCATCGCGGATACGGGTCTCGACATTGCCGCTACACGACGATAAAACCCGCGCATCAATCGCCACGCTTTGCTTGCCGCCGACGCGCGTAATGGCGCCATCGATGAGCATTTTTAAAATCGCCTTTTGGTGCTTTTGCGCAAACCCGCATATCTCATCCAAATAAAGCGTGCCGCCATGAGCTTGCTCGATGAGACCAGCTTCCACTTCCTCGCCTTCTTCATAGCCGAACAGCAAACGGTCAATTTGCTCTTCGCCGCCTTCCATCATGGCGCCATGAATGCCGATAAAATTATTGCTCGCGCGCGGCGATCGCGAATGCAATTGATGGGCGGCCGCCTCTTTGCCCGAGCCCGACGGCCCAACAATCATCACGCGGCTGTTCGATTGCGCCAATTTATCAATCTTCGTGCTCAGCTGTTCCATCGCCGTCGCATTGCCGATGAGGGCAAATTGCACCGAGGCGCGGCGTTTCAGCTCGGTGTTCTCGCGCAAAAGCCGTGCGGACTCGATGGCACGGCGCACTGTCACCAGCAATTTATCAGACTTGAAAGGCTTTTCGAGATAGTCGTAAGCGCCATTTCGAATGGCGGTCACGGCGGTATCAATATTGCCGTGGCCAGAAATAACCACAACTGGTAAATCAGGATAGCGCTCGTGCAAAATGCTCAGGATTTCTAATCCATCGAGCCGACTGCCTTGCAGCCATACATCCAAAAGCACCATGGCGGGGCGTCTTTTGGTAATCTCACGCAAAGCACTATCGCTATCGAAGGCCACTCTTGCTTCATAGCCCGCGTCTTCCAGAACGCCCGCGACCAAGTCGCAAATATCGCGCTCATCATCAATAATTAACACATCTCCAAACATTACAATTCCTCTAGCTCTTTTGATACCCCAGCCATTTTTTCACCCTTTGGCGTGTCGGCCATTTGGGTTTGCAGAGGAAACTCCATCTGCACTTTTGCGCCCGTCCCGCCAGACGAGCTCCAAGACGCATCTTCAAGCGAAAGCTTGGCGCCGTGATCTTCTATTACTTTTTTAACAATCGACAGGCCCAAGCCCGTGCCCGCTTCGCGCGAGGTATTATAGGGCTCGAGCAAAGCATGGCGTTCGCCTTCGGGCCAGCCGGGGCCCGTGTCTGAAACCGAGATATAAATGTGATTTCGAGACGGCTTTATGGTTAGCGCAATGCGCTTATCGCTATGCTGCCCTTGCAAGGCCTCTGCCGCATTTTTTAACACATTGGTGAGCATTTGGCTGATCAAGCGGCGGTCGCCATACATGTTTAGGGTCTCTGGACACTCGACATGATAGTCGATATCGCGAAACGCAACGCGCTGCAAAAGAACCGCTTGCGAGACGACATTACTGACATCAAACACATCCATCACCGCCAAAGGCATGCGCGCAAATTCGGCAAATTCATCGACCATGCGGCCAATGTCTTCGACTTGGCGAATAATCGTCTCGGTACATTTTTTGAAAATATCCTTGGTCTCGCCAATGCCATCGCCATATTTCGACTGCAACCGCTCGGCCGATAATTGAATGGGGGTCAGCGGGTTTTTAATCTCATGCGCAATCCGCCGCGCGATATCCGCCCAAGCCGCATTGCGCTGCGCCGTCAGCAAATCTGTGATGTCATCAAAGGTCAAAACCAAAGCGCTATGTTTGCTATTTGACCCGCCGATCACCGAGGCCGAGGCTTGAATGATATGTCCTTTTTTCCCGGCGTCTTGGCGGCTTACCTGACCGGTCACTAGGGTCTGGCGGGCTTTGGCATTTGCCACCAGCTCGGCGAACTCCGGCATGGTTTGGGATATTTTCTTTCCCACCAACTCATGGGGTTGCTTATCATATAGCGCGCCAGCCGCCTGATTGGCGTGCCGGATAATCCCTTGGCCGCTAACGCCCACAACGCCGGAAGATACGCCTTGCAAAATCGTTTCGGTAAAGCGGGCGCGCACATCTAAATCTTTATGTGCTTCCATTAAATCTTCTTGTTGGGCGCCAATCCGCTCTGCCATTTCATTGAACGTCCAGGCCAATTCTTCAATTTCATCATTGCCGCCCATGGTCTCGGTGGAGACGCGGGTTTTCAGCTCGCCTTCGCCAAGCCGACGCGCCGCATAAATCAGCCGACTAATGGGCATCACCAGCCGGTCCGCCAAAGCCAAACCGAGCCAAATGGCCGACAAAAGAATGACCAAAGTCATCACAATATAAACCAGAGCAAACGTCAGTTGGGTCTCGAAACGACGCTTCTCCATGGCGGAATAATCGCGCACCGCCGCATCGGTTTGGCGCAATTGCTGCACAACATTGTCCGACAGAATACGCGCGCCATAAACATAAAGACCGGCGGTTCCCTGTATTTTTCGCAAGGCTAAAATTTGGCCTTGGTTCACATCACTCATCACCACGGTATTGCTATTGGCCGCCACAAAGGCTTCGCGCGGCGGCAGACTGGTTAAAATCGTTTGTTCTGGCAGGGCTTGAAACCGCACCCTGCCCTTATCGTCGACCACCAAGGCTTGCGGCATTTTTCGCAAGCCCGCTTGGGCGCGTAAAAATTTGGTGAAACTCGCTGGGTCGCTGGTCAATAGCGCGCGCGCTTTCGACAAATCTTTGGCCATGGCCGTTAGGTCGCTTTGCAAGCCATTTCGCTGCTCGCTGATATAAGCATTGGCCACCGCCGTGGTATTGCCAATGATGGTTTTCGTGCGCGCAGAAAACCAATAATCGAGACCTCGGTTCATCATCACAATGGCGAAAATAGCCACTAAAATGGCAGGCACCGTGGTGATGATGGAAAACAGCACCACCATGCGCCCATGCATAAAGGCCCCGGCTTTGCCCTCGCGCCGCCGTCGCCGCAGCCGCAAGGCCTGCATCACCAAGACGAAAAACAGCCCCGAAATGATGAACAAATTAACCGACAGCAAAGTCCACACCACTTCCCGATTGGGCGTGATGGGGGTGAGATTACTCAAGATCAAATAAGTTAACGTGCCAGAAGCCAGCCCCAATAGCGCTAAGCCCAAAGTGGTGTAACGCGCCAGACGGCTCCAGCTGAGTTTCAAAAAACGAGGCCAAATCAACGCGCCTGCGCGGGCGGCTGGCTTTGCCTCCGCGCGCGGTTTTCGCCCGCTTGAAAAAACAGTCAAACCAAAACGCAAATATTGTGCGAGCCGACGAAGGGCAAACATAATTACTCCCAAAACTCCCACATGACCAATCTGGAAAATCAGCCATGCTCAGTTCAAGAGAATAATCAAAAAACCCGTCTAGAGACAATCAATTGTTGCCAAAAAGCCACAGTTATTCAGAGCTATCCGCCATATTGCTCAAGCGCGGAAACACCCCTTGGGGCGTCGGCAAATCGATACCTGCGGTTAAGCGATGCGCCGCCCCAAGATGCGAAAACGCGCGCGCCTCCGGCGCCACCGCCAGATAATCCAGCAGTTTGGCCGCCCCTTGCGGGATAACAGGCTGCAATAATATCGCCGCTTGGCGCACCACTTCCGCCGTGACATATAAAACCGTGCCCATACGCGCGGGGTCTTCGGCTTTCAACGCCCATGGCGCTTGGCCAGCAAAATACCGATTGGCCTCTGAAACAGCCTCCATCACGCAGGCCAGATAATTATGCACCTCATGGCCTTGCATTGCCGCATCTGTGCGCGGTTTCAGGCCATCGAAAAGCGCCAAGATGGCGCTATCCTCAGGAGACAAGGCTTGCGGGGCGGGCAATTTGGCATCGCAGTTTTTGCCAATCATCGACAGGCTGCGTTGCGCCAGATTGCCAATATCATTGGCCAAATCGGCGTTCACTCGATTAACAATCGCTTCATCGCTAAAGCTGCCATCACGGCCAAATGGCACTTCGCGCAAGAAGAAATAGCGTAAAGCATCGACGCCATAATGCGCCGCCAAACCAAAGGGATCGAGAACATTGCCCAGTGATTTCGACATTTTCTCGCCTTTTACGGTTAAAAACCCATGCGCGAAAATCTGGCTCGGCAAAGGCAAATCCGCCGCCATTAGAAAAGCCGGCCAATAGACCGCGTGAAACCGCGTGATATCCTTGCCAATCACATGCAGGCTGGCTGGCCAAAACTCAGCATAGCGCCCCTCTTGCTCGGGAAACCCGAGGACCGAGAGATAATTGGTCAGCGCATCCATCCAAACATAGACCACATGTTCGGGGTCATCGGGCACGGGCACGCCCCAATCAAAGGCGGTGCGCGAAATCGACAAATCGCGCAGGCCGGTTTTTAAAAAAGCAACCACCTCATTGCGGCGGCTTTCGGGCTGCAAAAACTGCGGATTGGCCTCAAAATGAGCCAGCAATTTGTCTTCATAGGCCGATAATTTGAAGAAATAACTGTCTTCTTCCAACCATTCCACGGGCGTGCCTTGGGGGCTCAGTTTTTCGCCGTCGGGGCCCTGTGTGACTTCGCTTTCGGTATAAAACGCCTCATCGCGAACCGAATACCAGCCGGCATAGTTATCTTTATAAATATCGCCCTTGGCGGCAATGCGCTGCCAAATTTCGCTGACGGCCGCATGGTGGCGCGGCTCGCAGGTGCGGATGAAGTCATCATGGCTGCAATTCAAGGCGGCGGCCATCTCGCGAAAGGCGGGGGTCAGCTCATCGGCCAATTGTTGTGCGGTTTTATCTTGCGCGCGCGCGGTTTGCACCATTTTCTGCCCATGGTCATCCGTGCCAGTTGAAAAATAAACCGTCTCGCCGCTTAACCGATGGTAGCGCGCAATCGCATCGGTGGCCATAATCTCATAGGCATGGCCGATATGAGGAGCGCCATTTGGATAGGAAATTGCGGTAGTTATGAAGAAATTCTTATTTGACACTTTAACTTCCTATAGCCATCTCATCAGGCTGATTTCGCGCGAAGGATATCTGCCAACATAGCAAACCACTCCAAAATAGCTTGTTTCTTGTCGAGGTTTAACCCTTCGACTTGGCGCACTTGATGCTGCACTTTCTCCCATAGCGAAAGCGCGGGTTCAAGCGGTAAATCATGGCTCACCAGCCGCGCCACGAGCTCCGCCTCGCCCTGAAACACGGGCTGGAACGCCTGCCCGGTCGAGGCGGCGCGCACCACGCGGTGCAACCAACCGCTAAACAAATAACAAAACAACCGAAAGCTCGCTGGCTCACTGCGCGCGCCAAAGCGGCCAGCCAAACCATGCAAAGCCTCCACATCCAGCTGCGGCAAGCCTTCCAGCACGCCCACCATATCTCGATAGAGATCAAACCCGCCCATTTCAGCCAATAATAAAGCCCGCCCGGCACTTCCGTCGGCTAGAAACGCGGCCGCCGCCGCTTCATTCTCATCCATGCCCTCGAGGCGACCCGCAATAATCTGCTGTAATTGCCCCTCGTCCAGCGCCCCAAAGGACAGAGACCGGCAGCGCGAGCGAATGGTATCCAAAACTCGCCCCGGATTATGGCAGACAATCAGAAATAGGCATTTCTCTGGCGGCTCTTCAATCAGCTTCAGCAGCGCATTGACGCCGCTTTTGTTCATCTCATCGATACTGTCGATAATGGCAATGCGCCAGCCGCCGCGCGACGCACTCAGCTCAAATGATTTTTTCATCTCGCGGGTATCTTCCACCCGAATATCGCCGCGAAATTTCTCGGTCTTGAGATTATAACGGCGGTTCAGCACATAGAGGTCGGGGTGAACGCTATTTTCAATCAGCTGGGTTTCCGGCGTATCGGTTACCGGCGAGAGGCTTTCGATGGTTTGCGGATTTGGATTGGACAATAAAGCCCGCGCCACCATATAAGCAAAACTGGCCTTGCCAATACCTTCGGGCCCCGACAACAGCCATGCGTGGGGCAAGCGATGGCCTTGCAAAGCATCCAGAAAATCTCTCTGCGGGCGCTCATGGCCGACTAACGCGCGGGTGAAACGCGGCGGGTGGTCTCCGTCCACATCGGGGAGCGGTTCGGTAATCTCGGCTTGGCTCATGCGCCTATCTAAGCGGAAACAGGCTAAAGTTTAAAGCGCTGCTTCATCTCGCCTTCAATTTGTTGCCATACGGCATCGAATGTATCTTCTGCATCGACCACAATCATGCGCTCTGGGCTCTCGGCCGCCAGCGCCAAAAACCCGTCACGCACTTTGCTGTGGAACTCTGCTTGCTTTTTCTCAAAGCGCGCCGCACCGCCGCGTTTTTCGGCCCGTTGCAGCCCTGCTTCTTCGCGCACATCGAGCAAAAATGTCACGTCAGGCAAGCTCTTGCCCACCGCAATCTCTTGCAAAGGTTTCACCATATCCAGCCCCAAGCCACCCGCGATGCCTTGATAGGCCAAAGTGCTATCCAAAAAGCGGTCGCAGATAACCCATTTTCCAGCCGCCAAAGCGGGCTCGATAAGGCGGTTCACATGCTCCACCCGCGCCGCTGTCATCATCAGCAATTCAGCAAAGGGCGACCAGCGATCTGGGTCGCCTTGCACCAAAAGGTCGCGCAATTCTTCGCCCTGCTGTGTGCCACCGGGTTCACGGGTTTCCACCACGTCGAGGCCTTTGCTGCGTAAAAACCCAGCCAAGCGAACGGCTTGGGTCGATTTTCCGCCGCCCTCGCCGCCTTCAAAACTTATAAATTTTCCGCGCATATCAATCCCCTACAATCAAATAAACCAGGCTGGAAATCGCCCGGCCAAGGGCATTGCCCTTGCCGACATCTTCCGCCGCCACCAAATCAATTTCCTGCGAACTCAAGTTCGGCAAAGTCACTTTCAAAACGCCCAATCGGTCGCCTTTCGAAATCGGCGCTAAAATCGGTTTCTCATAGGTGACCGTCGCCACCATTTTGCGACGCCCGCTGCGCGGTGTCACAATATCAAAGCGCCTATCGGTGGTCACTTTCACGCTATCTTGGTCGCCATGCCAAACCGGAAACGCCGCCACTTCTTGCCCCGCTTCCACCAATAGGTCGCGTTGGAAATTGCGGAAGCCAAAGGTCATCAGCTTGCGCGCTTCGCGGGCCCGCTCGCGTTTGCTATCCAGCCCATTGATAACCAAAATCAGCCGGCGGCCATTTTGCTCGGCCGAGGCAACCAGCCCATAGCCAGACTCGGACGTGTGTCCTGTCTTCAGCCCATCGGCGCCAATATTGGCATAGAGCAGCGGATTGCGATTGGTCTGGCGGATTTTATTCCAAGTAAATTCGCGCTCGCTAAACAGCGGATAATATTTGCTATGATCGTTAATCAGCGTGCGAGCCAAAATCGCCAAATCCCGTGGCGTGGTTTTATGCTCGGGGTCGGGCAGACCGGTGGCATTGGTGAAAGTCGATTTGCTCATGCCCAGCTCTTGTGCCCGCTCGGTCATGATTTGCGCAAAAGCAGCCTCGCTGCCCGCCAGCCCTTCGGCCAAAGCGATACAAGCATCATTGCCCGATTGAATGATAACGCCGCGCAAGAGATTGCGCACTTCGACTTGCGAGCGCGCGTTCAAGAACATGGTCGAGCCGCCCGAGCCCGCGCCGCCGCGCCGCCAAGCATCATCGCTGACAAAAAAGGTATCGTCGGGTGATATGGCGCCAGACTCCAGGGCCTCGAAAGCCATCAGCACGGTCATTAATTTGCTCATACTGGCGGGGCTCATGCGGGCGTCTGCGTTTTTTTCAAACAGCACAACGCCGGTTTGGGCATCCATCATCAAGGCGTAATCCGCCTTGGTTTCCAGCGCCAGAGCGGGGCTAAGCGCCAAGACAAACAGGCTTGCCACGGCCAAAACCGAGCGGCGTAATTTGGCTATTCGCTTTTGCAGATGCAGCATTTTCGGCTCCTTATTGCTCAATTATCACGGCGTCTTTATGGCCAGAGGCCAGCAACCGCTCGAGCATTTCGCGGGCTTCGGAACGAAGGTTCGCGCCGCCCAATTTCACTCGGTAATAGGTGCTCCCGCCGACCTTCACTTCGACCACGCGAGATGGCTCTATTCCGCTCAATTTATTTTTCAAAGTTTCGGCATTGGCCCGCTTCGAAAACACGCCCGCCTGCACGGCAAAGCGTTTGGACGCCAAAATTTTCAGGGCATCTTCCTTCGGCTCAACAAGGCGATTGCCATCGAAATCGCGCACCGCGACGCTCTCAATCGGCGCGGCGGCCACGCGTCTGTCGGCGCGCGGTGTTTTTGGCTTATCGACAATGAAACGGTCGGGCTCTTGTTTGCGGATAACCCGTCCTGCCACATCATAAAGCGGCGCGCGGCCCAAATATTGCACCCGCACTTGGGCGGTGCCCTGTTCTTTAAACCCCAGCACCTCGGCGGCACGGCGCGACATATCAATCTCGCGGTCTTTGGCAAAGGGGCCCCTATCGTTGAGCCGCACGATGACCGATTTATTATTCTCTAAATTGGTCACTTTCACCCGCACAGGCATGGGCAATGTTGGATGCGCTGCGGTGAGCAAATCCATATCGAAAATCTCGCCATTGGCGGTGCGTCGGCCATGGAATTTAGGCCCATACCAGCTTGCGGTGCCGATATTATCATAGGTATCGTTTTCTTGCGGATAGTACCAATCGCCCTGAATTTGATAAGGCGTGCCGATTTTATAAATACCGCCAGCGGCCACGGCGCGGCCTTGCCCCTGGCCCGAGTCGTGAGACGGCACCGCACAACTAGATAGGCCCAAACCGCCCGCCAGTAGAACGGCGGCAAACCAGCGACCGGTAGCAGGAATAGGCGATGTTTTTGGATTTCTTAGCATATGGTGGTTCCCGCAATAAGCATGTGGCAAGACTATATTAGATTCGTTGCTTTTAAGAAGCGGCGTCGAGCCGACAAAAGCACTCTTGAAACTTAGAGGCAAAGAAGTTAAATCACGTCAGCTGACTAGAGCAGACTTCAGGAGAGGTGGCTGAGTGGTTTAAAGCGGCGGTCTTGAAAACCGTTGAGCGTTTGCGCGTTCCGGGGGTTCGAATCCCTCCCTCTCCGCCA
>JABJKE010000029.1 GCA_018660505.1 Rhodobiaceae bacterium
CCTAGAAAGTTCCGAACGATGGCCGCAATTTGTTTTGCGTATGTGGCTTGAGCTGACGCTCAAGCCTTTTTTAATGAATTGCTGTGAAAATGTTCACCTCGCCTACTTTAGGTCGGGGTGGCAGCCAAATAAGGTTTCGACTGAATAGGTTGCGGCCGTTCCATCGTTCGGTCTTTCTAGCCCCCGACACCAAGGCAACTTGGTGTCGGCAAGCTAGGAAAGAAGAGCCAGATATGAGCCAAGATCAAAAAACTTTACTGCCGCCCTCCGTGTCCCAAAACATTCGCCATAACCTATGGGTTTACCGAACCTTCCAAAACCGAACCCGCAAGCAATTGGCGCAAGGCAGCTTGCGGTCGGGCATTTTGCGCGCCTATGAATACGGCTTCCGCCCCATAACGCCAGCCCATCTCACGCTCCTCGCCAAGCGGTTAGAAGTCAGCGAAGACGACCTCACCGCGCCGCCAAATTACGAGCTGGTGCTAGACTGGCAAACGCGGCGCATCGTGGAATATTTTCGCGGGTTAGACAGCCATCAACGCCACGCGATTAAGCGCCTGATGATGCATATGTAAGGGCTAGACAGGGGCAGTAAACTCAACGGTAGATTTCTCTCCGTATAAAGAAAAGTAGGCCAGTTCAAACTTGAATCGTTGGATAAATTCCTCACGCGCTTCCCGAGGGTCAGGACCCTCGAGCTGCAAAATGGTCTGTTTTTGACCACTTTTTAAGGTTGATGGATTGACAATACTTAGTTTAGTGCCTTTTAAGAACAAGGGGTCTGCTTGCTCAACCATATAGTCTCTAAATTTTAATTTTTCAGTTTCTACATACTCGCCTTGGTCATAAAGATTTAGCACAATGTCTAACGCTGGCCCAAATCCTACATTGGCAATGGAAAGCTCCAAACGCTTATCGACACCACCAGAGAGATACTCAAAATCTAAATAAGGTTTAGCTGAAAGCTTATTGTGCTCACGTTGCAAGTGAAGAGACCATACACTTATCACCATCGCTGCAAGCGCAACGATGACCTCATAATTAGATTCAAGCCAATTCAGAATTACCTCAATTTCTTCCATCATCCATCTTCTTCCTCGCGTCTCGTTTGCTGGACGCGTTGTTTGCGAGGGCCTGTCATGGCCGCCCTCTAGCCTCGTCTTTCTTTACCCTCTCGGGCCCGTCGCTTAGGCGACGGCCTCATGCACGGCTTTTAGCGTGGTCAACAAACCGCGGGCTTCGTCTAGCGCGAGGCAGCTTGGGGCATCGCATAAGGCGGCGTCTGGGTCTGGGTGGAACTCTAGGAAGACGCCGTTGGCGCCCGCCGCAATCGCTGATTTGGCCAGCACAGAAACCCCTTCGCGACGACCGCCCGTCGAGGCGCCTGCCGTGCGCGGGTCGGCGCCAGGCAATTGCACCGCGTGGGTGGCGTCCATGGTGACCGGCACGCCGAGTTTTTTCATTTCCGGAATGCCCAACATGTCGACGACCAAATTATTATAGCCAAAGCTGGTGCCGCGATCGCACAGAATAAGCTGAATATCGGGCGCCGCTTCGCGCGATTTGGCGATGATGTTGGCGCAATCCCATGGCGCTAAAAACTGCGCCTTTTTGGCGTGCAACCAGCCGCCCTGCGCCGCCACCGCTTTCGCCGTGGCCACCACTAAATCGGTTTGGCGAACCAAAAACGCCGGCAATTGCACCACGTCGGCCACCTCGCACACGGCTTCGGCTTGCTCGGCTTCGTGCAAATCTGTCACCACGGGCACGCCGTGTTTGGCTTTCACCGCCTGCAACATCGGCAGACCCGCCGCCAGGCCGGGGCCGCGATAAGAGGTGATGGACGAGCGATTGGCTTTGTCCCAACTGGCTTTGAAAATAAACGGCAAATCTAAATCGGCGCAAATCGCTTTCAGCTCGGCGCAGACTTCCATCGCCAGCCCTTCGTCTTCCAGCACGTTGAGGCCAGCCATGACGACCATTTTCTCGCCGTCGCCGATTTTAAGGTCGTATTCTTTGAGGGTTAAAACGCTCATAATATTTCCAATGCTTGTTTAAACGAGGCGGCTTTGCGCCCCTATTATACGAGGCGACTTTGTGTAAGGGCGGCTTCAATGAAAGAAGCAAAAAGCGGATGCGGCGCAAAGGGGCGCGACTTCAGCTCGGGGTGAAACTGCACCCCAATAAACCACGGGTGGGCGGGTATCTCAACAATCTCGGGCAGCACGCCATCGGGCGAGACGCCAGAGAAAACCAAGCCTTGCGCTTCCAGCATCTCGCGATACTCCATATTGACTTCATAGCGATGCCGATGGCGCTCGGAAATCACCCGCGTGCCATAAATATCTTCCACCCGACTGCCCTCTTTCAGGTAAGCCTCAAACGCGCCAAGGCGCATGGTGCCGCCCAAATCGCCGTCTTGGCGACGCCGCTCCATCACTTCGCCCGAGGCCCATTCGGTCATCAGGCCCACAAGATTTGTGCCTGCCAGACCAAACTCGCTGGAGGTGGCATCGCGCACGCCCGCCATATTGCGCGCCGCCTCCAACACCGCCATTTGCATGCCGAAGCAAATGCCGAAGTAAGGCACATCGCGCGTGCGGGCGAAATTCACCGCCGCGATTTTGCCCTCCGCGCCGCGCTCGCCAAAGCCGCCGGGCACCAGAATGCCATTTACTTTTTCCAAATAAGCGGCGGCGTCTTCGCGCTCGAAAACTTGCGCGTCCAGCCACTCGATATTGACCGCCACATTATTGGCAATGCCGCCATGTTGCAGGCTTTCAATCAGCGATTTATAGGCTTCTTTCAACTCGGTATATTTGCCCACCACGGCGATGGTCACTTCGCCTTCGGGCTCGCGCACGGCGCTCATCACTTCGTCCCAGACGCTTAAATCAGGTTGCGGCGCGTCTTGAATGCCAAAGGCCTCCAGCACTTCCACATCCAGCCCTTCGGCGTGATAGGAATGCGGCACGGCGTAAATATTATCGACATCGCGCGCTTCAATCACGGCGCTTTCTTGCACGTTACAAAACAGCGCGATTTTGCGTTTCTCGCCTTCGGGAATGGGGCGATCGCAGCGGCACAATAAGATATCGGGCTGAATGCCAATGGAGCGCAGCTCTTTCACGGAGTGCTGCGTCGGCTTGGTTTTCATCTCGCCAGCGGCGGGAATATAGGGCAGCAAAGTCAGATGCACGAAAATCGATTGATGGCGCGCCAAATCATTGCTCAGCTGGCGAATGGCCTCGAAATACGGCAGACCTTCGATATCGCCCACCGTGCCGCCAATCTCGCACAGCACGAAATCGACATCTTCGACATCGGTTTGAATGAAGTTTTTAATCGCGTCCGTCACATGCGGAATCACTTGCACCGTGCCGCCCAGATAATCGCCACGGCGTTCTTTGGCCAGAATATCGCGGTAAATTTGTCCCGTGGTCACATTGTCGCCGCGCGAGGCGGGCACGCCGGTAAAGCGCTCGTAATGGCCCAAATCGAGGTCGGTTTCCGCGCCATCATCGGTGACGTAAACCTCGCCGTGCTGATAGGGCGACATGGTGCCGGGGTCTACGTTGAGATAAGGGTCGAGCTTGCGCAGCCGAACTTTATAGCCGCGCGCTTGCAATAAAGCGCCAATGGCCGCCGAAGCCAAGCCTTTGCCAAGAGAGGAAACCACACCACCAGTAATAAATATATAACGTGCCATGGGATTTGAAATTATATAGCGCAAACGATTCGCGCCAGCGCAAAGTGAGTCGAGACCGACGAATCACTTGAGTTGTGCACAGCTTGTCGGGGAAACCGATTATTCGGGGGTTGGCAGACTGCTTTCTGGCGGCAGCGGCGCGGGCGCCAAAGTGCCAAGGCCGGGCAGAGTGCCCTCTTGTTCGATCACGCCATCGAGCACAGAGGCGCGATTTTCCATCGTGCCGAGCACGGTAAGGCCGATAGAGGTTAGGAAAAACATGCCCGCCAGAATGCCCGTTGTGCGGGTCATCACGCTGCCGAGGCCGCGCGCGGACATCATGCCATCGCCGCCGCCACCGCCGCCAATACCCAGCGCCCCGCCCTCAGAGCGTTGCAGCAATACCAGCACAATCATCGCCACTGCGATCATCAAATGCACAACCAAAAGAATGGTGGTCATGGACGTCTCCTAAAGTCTGTCCCGTAAAACAATAGCAGCGATATAACGCGTTTGCGGGCGAATAGCAATGTGTTGAGGAAGAAAATGAGCGGCTTACATATGCATCAGCAATCGCTTTATGGCGTGGCGTTGGTTGTCGGTGAGGGTGCGATAATATTCAACGACGCGCCGCGTCTGCCAGTCGAGCAGCAGCGCGAAATCAGGCGGCGCGGCGAGCGTGGTTTCGCTAACCGATAAACGCTCGGCAATCAGCGGCAAATGGTCCCGCGTGACGGGGCGAAAGCCGTATTCATAGGCGCGCAATGTGCTGGACTTCAGGCTGGCGTCGGCCATTTGTCGGCGGGTTTGGTTTTGATAGGTGCGATAAATCCACAGGTTCTGGCGGATGTTCTCAGCTATATCTGGCGGCAGTAGCGGTTTTTGGTCTTGGCTCATGCTCTTGGCTCTTTTGTTTTTGTCGTCACAAACGAAAACGGCACTCGGAAACCGAGTGCCGGGGTGTCAGCAAGACATCACCAAAGTGACAACGGCGTATTCGCCAAGGCTGTTTTATTTCGCCGTCACCCCGACCAAAGGTCGAAGTGACAATGACGGCAAAGGCTTAAAAAAGCGCAAACCGCTTAGCCATTTACCCGTTCTATATGAGCAAATGGCAAAAGCGGTTTTGCCGTTGGTGAAAGGCTTGCTGATGCCCCATCTGTCGAACGTCAGACAACAGATAGCCTAGCTTGGCACAGTGCGGCTAAACGCGAAAGAGGCTTAATTTCAATAAGTTAAATGGAGGTTGTTATAAAAAAATAACGTTATAGATTCCCAGCGAGAGTCAGCTCACCGTAAATACATTTTCCAAAATTCGATAAAATCTGATTTACCCGAGGCAGCTAGATGACCACTCCCTTAAAAAGCACACAAGGCCTTGCCATGGCCTTGCTAGAAACATTGTTTCTAGAAAAGTGTCCTCATTGCAAAATAACCAACCCGAACATCACTAAACTCACCCCCGTTTTATACAAAAATGATGCCTTAGGGGAAAGGCAGATTTGGAGGCTTTATTGCTGCGCTTCATGCGGGTCTGGAATCCTAGCGAAAGCTGAGAACTTTCTATTCGAGGGTGCCCAGAAAACATATGTGACCAAGATTTTCCCTCAACCTCCCAGAGCAATTAGCAAAGATATACCTAAACTCGCTCAAGACTACCTAACTGAAGCTCGTGACGGATTGTCAAATTCGAGGTCAAGCATAATCGCATCTTCAACTGCAATCGATGCCATGCTGAGCGCAAAGGGCGCGGACGGAGATACGCTCTACAAACGCATAAAAAGTGCCCAGGAAAAGAATTTACTGAGTGAAGAAATGTCAAAATGGGCGCATCAAGTCAGGCTGGGTGGAAACGAACAACGACACCTAGTTGATGAACGACCGACTGAAAAGGATGCTCAAGATTGTTTAGATTATGCCATGATGCTGGCTGACATATTGTTTGTCATCCCTGCAAGGGTTCAAGCTGGCATCGATAAAACAAAAAAGGAAACAACAGACGAAGAAGGAGAAAAAAATGGCTGAAAAACTCAAACTCGGAAGTGTTGTCGAACTAAACTCAGGGAGCCCACTTATGACCATCGTCGCCAAAACAGGGGGCAATTTCCAATGCGCTTGGTTTGCCGATAGCAGCCAAGTCAGCGACGCAATGTTTTCTCCCGCCTCGTTGAAGCTGGCCGAAGAAAAAACTGAGCCAAATGAAGTCTATTAATTAAGCGTAAGCTTTAACAATCCCGCCGAAATCTTTGGCCGTCAGACTGGCGCCGCCAACCAGCGCGCCATTGACATTTGGCACTGCCATCAGCTCCGCCGCATTGGCGGGTTTGACCGAGCCGCCATAGAGAATGCGCATTTTCGCGCCCTCGGCCCCAAAGCGGCGCACCAAAGCTTTGCGAAGCGCCGTGTGGACTTCCTCGACTTGCGCCACCGTCGGCGTGAGGCCAGAGCCAATGGCCCAGACGGGCTCATAAGCAATCACTGTGTTTTTCGCCGTGCAGCCATCCATCAGCGAGCCGCGCAATTGCGCTTGCACGACTTTTAGCGTGTCGCCGCTTTTGCGCTGCTTCAGGCTTTCGCCAACGCACATAATGGCCATCAGACCCGCGCCATGGGCGGCGGCCACTTTGGCTTTGACTTGTTTATCGGTTTCCAAATGGTCAGCGCGCCGCTCTGAGTGACCCAGAATAACCGCCGTCGCGCCCGCATCTTTGAGCATTTGTGCCGAGACATCGCCGGTATGTGCACCGCTTGACGCGGCATGGCAATCTTGCCCGCCCAGCGCAATGCCTTTGGCTTTCAAGCCCTTCATCGGCGCCAATAAAGTGGCCGGAGGGCAAATCATCACCGCGCATTTGGCTTTGTTCTTCGCCAGCGCGGTGGCCAGTTTTTTCACTTCGCCGAGGCTGGTTTTCGTGCCGTTCATCTTCCAATTGCCAGCCACCAGAGGTTTGGGAGCTCTAACTTGAGTGGGGGCTTGAGTGGGTTTGCGCGGGGCCATGGCTTGTCTCCATTTTGCTTATCAAGGTTTCTGTTTAGCTGCTTCGGCGGGGTTTGTCATCTTTCGCCAGAAACCGCGCGCGAGGCTTGCGAGATTGGCTGTGCCGCACTATGCTTAGCCAAATTTCATCCGGTCTTCGATTGCCGCTTCGGTTTCAATCAGAGGCCCACCTAGAAAGAGATTAAACTCATGCTCAATTTTATGCGCTCCAAAGTAAGCGGTGTGCTTGGCATTCTGCTCATCGCCTTGCTGGTTTTCGCTTTTGGCCTATGGGGCATCGCCGATACATTTACCGGTTTCTCGAATGAAGAAATCGCGCAAGTCGGCGACCAGAAAATTGATCGGCAGGAATATCAATTGCGCTTTATGCAGCGCACGCAAAGCCTGTCGCAGCAATTGGGCAGCAATATTTCGCCCGCCATGGCGCGCAACCTAGGCATTGAGGCGCAAGTGCTTAACAATATGCTGGGCAGCGCAGCCCTGCGCGAGGCGGCCGAAGAGCTGGGCCTTGGCCATAGCGATGACGCCATTGCCGAAGCGATTGTCGCCGACCCGAGTTTCTTTGGCGCCAATGGTAAATTTGACGCGCCGACCTTTCGCTCGGTCTTGCAGCAAAATGGGTTGACCGAAAAACTATTCGTCGAAGACCAACGCCGCTTTCACATGCTGGAACAATTAAGCACCGCCACCGTCGATGCGGGGCTGGTGCCAAATGTGCTGACGGAAAAACTGTATAAATATTTCCTCGAACGCCGCGTGGCGCGCTATCTCATTCTAACGCTGCAAGAGACCGACGATATTGGCGAGCCGACCGACGAAGAATTAGAGACATTTTTCAACCAAACCAAATTGCGTTTCGCCGAACCGGAAAAACGCTCGGGCCAAGCCCTTGTGGTGTCGCCCGCCCGTTTTGCCGAGCTTATCTCCATCGATGCGGCCACGCTGCGAGAAGAATATGAAGCCTCGCTGGACGAATATTCCATCGCCGAAACCCGCGCCCTCGACCAATTGGTGTTGAGCGACCAAGACGAAGTGGCGACCGTGCGCGCCCTGTTGGCCGAAAACGCCAGTTTCGCCAAAATCGTTCTGGCCGTAGACCAAACGCTCAGCAACACAGACCTCGGTGTGGTGGAACGCCAAGACCTCATTAGCGCCGATTTGGCAGAGAGAGCTTTCGCCATGAACAAAGGCGAGATTAGCGATGTGATTGAAGGGCCGCTGGGCTATGTGGTTTTGCGCGTGCGCGACATCACCCCCGGCTCGGTAAAGCCTTTGGATGAAGTAGCTGACTTGCTGCGCAATCGCATTATCTACGACCGCGCGCTGGACGATATGTTGGCCTTCTCCGAAACCGTGGAAGACGAATTGGCCAGTGGCGAAACGCTGGAAAGCGTCGGCCAAAGATTTGACCTAAACGTCATTCGAATTAGAAACATCAATGCCGATGGCGAAAACACCCAAGGCCGAAAAATGGCGCTTCTGGAACGCTATGACACCATCGCCCCCTCGCTATTTGAAACCGCCGTTGGCGAAGAAACCCCGATGATTGAAATGGACGATGGCACTTATGTATGGTTGCGCCTAACCTCCATCACGCCAAGCGAAGTGCCGCCCTTGGCCGAGATTCGCGACACCGTGAGCGCGCAATGGGAAGTGGCCGAACGCACCAAATTGCTGGAAGCCATGGCCGAACATATGGTCAAGCAAGGCAATGAAACAGGCAGCTTTAAATCGGTCGCAGCCAGCTTTAAGCGCGACCCCTTGGTCTCTGAACCGATGACCCGCCAAGCCAGCAATGATACGTTTTCCGATGCCGCGGTGAAACAATTATTCGCCGTGCCCGACCGCAAATTTGCTTGGGCCAATGTTGGTTTCGGCGGCGAGATTATCGTCATGCAAGTCGATAAAGTCATCCCGGCCGAGGTCAGCGATGGCGAAGCCAAGGAGCTGATTTTCGATGGCGAGGCGCGCAAATATCACCTCGACCTGACCAATCAATTCGTCCGCAGCTTGCAAAGCCACTTCGGCCTCAGCGTCAATCAAGCCAATTTGGAGCGCGCCACCAGCGAATTGGTCTCGCGATGAGCCAACAGAAATGAACCAAGCCACGCCCGAGCGCGATGATTTTATAGCCGCCTATCAGGCCGGCCAGCCGCAGCTTGTCTGGTCGCAATTAATCGGCGATTTGGAAACTCCGGTGGCGGCCTTTTTAAAGCTCACGCACAATGAGCCGTTTTCGTTTCTGCTCGAGAGCGTGGAAGATGGCGACATTCGCGGCCGCTATTCGATGATTGGTTTCGCCCCCGATTTATTGTTCCGCGTGTCGGATGGCCAACCCGAAGTCAACACCAAGGCGCGCGACGACCTCGACACATTCGCCCCCATGCAAGGCCAACCGTTAGATGCCTTGCGCGAAATTCTGGCGCAATCGCGCCTTGATATCCCAGAGGGGTTGGCGCCGATGTCGGCCGGTGTTTTCGGCTATATGGCCTATGACATGGTGCGCCATATGGAAGACCTGCCCAATGATAATCCCGACGTCATGCAAGTGCCCGACTGCCTGTTCATGCGCCCGACGATGATGGCGGTTTTCGACAGCGTCACCGACACCATTCGTTTGGTCACGCCGGTGCGCCCAGACAGCCAAAGTGCGCAAATCGCCTATGATGACGCGCTGGCCAAAATAGACGAGGCCACCGAGCGGCTGTATAACGCCCTGCCCGAAGCCGCCTTGCGCGTGCCCAATCCATTCACCGCGCCCAGCTCCAACATGAGCCGCGAGAGCTATCACCAAATGGTCGATGCCGCCAAAAACTACATTGAGGCCGGCGACGTGTTTCAAGTGGTGCTGAGCCAGCGCTTTCATATCGATTTTGATTTGCCCCCGTTCGACTTGTACCGCGCGTTGCGACGGGTCAATCCATCGCCCTATTTATTCTATTTAAACATGCGAGATTTCGCCGTGGTGGGCTCCAGCCCCGAAGTTTTAGTCGGCGTGAAAGACCGCGAAGTCAACATTCGCCCGATTGCGGGAACTCGAAAACGCGGCGCCAATTTAGCCGAAGATGCCGCCATTAGCGCCGATCTTTTGAGCGATGAAAAAGAACGCGCCGAACATTTAATGTTGCTCGATTTGGGCCGCAATGATGTCGGGCGCGTCTGCGAGATTGGCAGCGTCAAAGTCAACACGTCTTTTGGCCTGCAAAAAACCTCGCATCTCATTCACATTGTCTCGGATGTCACGGGCAATTTGCGCCAAGACCTCGACGAAATAGATGCGCTGGTCGCTGGCTTTCCCGCTGGCACCGTGTCGGGCGCGCCGAAAATTCGGGCGATGGAAATCATCGATGAATTAGAGCCAGAGCGGCGCGGCATTTATGCCGGCTGCGTCGGTTATTTCTCGGCCAATGGCGATATGGATACTTGTATTGCCTTGCGCACCGCCGTGGTAAAAGATGGGAAACTATACGCCCAAGCGGGCGGCGGCGTGGTCTATGACAGCACGCCAGAATATGAATACGAAGAAACCGTAAACAAAGCCGCTGCCTTGTTTCGTGCCGCCGAAGTCGCGCTCGATTTGGCGAACCAAAGAAAGAACCGGTCTTAATGCTAACGCTGATTGATAATTACGACAGTTTTACGTTCAACCTCGTGCAGTTTCTGGGCGAGTTGGGCCATGATTGCAATGTGGTGCGCAACGATAAGGCCACGCCCGAAGAAATCTTTGCCAGCCAGCCCGAAGGCATTGTTATTTCGCCTGGGCCCTGCGACCCCGACAAAGCGGGCATCTGTTTAGACTTAGTCAAAACCGCGCCCGCCGATATGCCGATTTTTGGTGTCTGCCTCGGCCATCAATGCATCGGCCAAGCTTTTGGCGCCAAAGTGGTGCGGGCCGATAAAATTATGCATGGTAAATTGAGCGACATTCAACATTCGGGCAAAGGCCTGTTTGAAACCTTGCCGCAACCGCTGACCGTAACCCGCTATCATTCCCTGATGATTGCCCAAGACAGCGTGCCAGATTGTCTTGAGGTGATGGCCCAAACCGACGATGGCGTTATCATGGCGGTGCAACATAAAACCCGTCCGGTCTATGGCTTGCAATTTCACCCCGAGAGCATTGCCTCCGTGGGGGGACATAAAATGATGGCGCGGTTCTTGCGCGTTGCCGGGCTAGAGGTCGAAGAGGCGCTAATACCGCAAGACGCGACGTTAAAAGTTTAGAAGTAAGGGAATTTCAAATGGATGCGCTAAAACCAACCCTAGCGATTTTGCAAACCGGGCGCCCGCTCACCTCGAGCGAGGCCAGCACCGCTTTTGAAGTTATTTTAAGTGGCGAAGCCAGTCCGGCGCAAATCGGGTCTTTCGTTACCGCCCTGCGGGTGCGCGGCGAAACCATCGACGAGATTGCCGCTGGCGTTTCGGTGATGCGCGCCAATGCGATGAAAGTCAAAACCCCCACCCATGTGCTCGACACTTGCGGCACGGGCGGCGATGGCAGCGGCTCCTATAATATTTCCACCGCCGTGGCCTTGGTCGCGGCCGCCTGTGGCGCCTATGTGGCCAAACACGGCACGCTGGCGCAAAGCTCAAAATCCGGCTCGTCCGATGTGCTGCAAGCTTTGGGCGTCGAGTTAAACCTCTCGGCCAATGCTTTGGCGCAATGTATTAATGACGTCGGCATTGGCTTTTTATTCGCGCCCAATCATCATGCCACCATGCGCCATGTCGCGCCCATTCGAAAAGAGCTGGGCTTTCGCACGATTTTTAATTTGCTTGGGCCGCTGTCCAATCCGGCCGGCGCCAACCGCCAATTGCTCGGCGTGTTCGACAAGCAATGGGTCGAGCCGCTGGCGCAAGTGTTGAAAAAACTGGGCTCAGAACGCGCTTGGGTGGTGCATGGCTCCGATGGTATGGACGAGCTGACCACGACGGGCCCCAGCACCGTGGCGAGCTTGCGCAAAGGCGAAGTCAATGTGTTTGAAGTCACCCCCGAGGACGCTGGCCTGACGCGCGCCAAGCCCGAGGATTTAGTGGGTGGCACACCAAGCGAAAACGCCGCCGCCATGACCGCCCTCTTAGATGGCGAGGCGAGCGCTTATCGCGATATTGTTTTGTTCAACGCAGCCGCCGCCTTGGTGGTTTGTCACAAAGCCGAGACGCTGAAAGAAGGCGTTGAGATGGCTGCCTTGGCGATCGACGATGGCGGCGCGAAAAGCGTCTTGGCCAATCTTGTGGCCACCTCGCAAAAGCTGGCGGATTAAGCCATGGGCTCCGCGTCGCAACCGACAGATATTCTGGCCCATATCACCGCCTATAAGTTGGAAGAAATCGCCGCCGCCAAAGCGGCGCGCCCGCTCTCGCAAGTGCGCCAAGCGGCGGCTGATTTGCACGCGGCAGGCGACAAACCGCGCGGCTTCCTCGACGCGTTAAAAGCCAAAGCGGCGCAAAACAAACCGGCTTTAATTGCCGAAATTAAAAAAGCCAGCCCCTCCAAAGGGCTCATTCGGGCTGATTTTAACCCGCCGGTTATTGCGCAAAACTACCAGCAAGGCGGCGCCGCTTGCCTATCGGTTTTAACCGATGGCCCCAGTTTTCAAGGGGCGCCAGAATATCTATTGGCCGCCCGCGCCGCTTGCACCCTGCCCGTTTTGCGCAAAGATTTTATGTATGACCCCTATCAAGTAGCTGAAGCGCGAAGCTGGGGCGCCGATGCCATTCTCATCATTCTGGCCTCGACTAGCGACGCGCAGGCCAGCGAGCTTTATGAGGCCGCCACGCAATTTGGCATGGATGCTTTGTTCGAAGTGCATGATGCGCCAGAACTGCACCGCGCCTTGGCCTTGAAGCCGAAGCTGCTCGGCGTCAACAATCGTAATTTGCGGACGTTTGAGACCAGCCTCGACACCACGCGCCAATTAAAGGCGCTGGTGCCCGACGATATTTTGCTGGTTAGCGAAAGCGGCATTGCCACGGGCGCCGATGTGCGCGCCCTGATGGACGATGGGGTTCGCGCCTTTTTGGTTGGCGAAAGCTTGATGCGACAAGACGATATTGTGCAAGCGACGAAAAATCTGACCGAATCATAATTTTTTAAAAACAAGCCTATTGCACCCAAATGCGAATAAAAGTAGAACAAAAGAGTTAGTGATTCGTTCTTCTTTGGGGGCCAGCATGCTTACGAAAAAACAATATGAACTTTTGTTGTTCATCAATGAACGGTTAAAAGAGACCGGCGTGTCGCCCAGTTTTGACGAAATGAAGGAAGCTTTAAACCTGCGTTCGAAGTCTGGCATTCACCGTCTCATCACCGCTTTAGAAGAACGTGGCTTCATCAAACGCTTGGCTCACCGCGCCCGCGCGCTGGAAGTGGTGAAATTACCCGACACTATGTCATCCAGTCTGGCCAGCCCGTCTCGCGCCAGTGCGCCGCCCGTGGCAGCCAATGATGATCGCTCGATGTCGATCTCGGTTATGGGTCGCATTGCAGCGGGCACGCCCATTGAGGCGCTGCAAGAAGAAGTAAACCAAATTTCCGTTCCCCTCGAAATGTTACGCTCAGGAGAACATTATGCGCTCGAAGTGCATGGTGATTCGATGATTGAGGCAGGCATTCTAGATGGCGATACAGCGATTATTCAAAATGGCGCGACCGCCGACAATGGCGAGATTGTTGTCGCCTTGGTTGAGGGCCATGAAGCGACCTTGAAACGCTTGCGTCGTAAAGGCGAAATGATTGCCCTTGAGGCGGCCAACCAAGCTTATGAAACCCGTATCTTTCGGGCCGACCAAGTGCGCGTGCAAGGGCGTCTTGTCGGGCTCATTCGTAAATATTAAACGACGGCTAAATCACTGTTCCCAAAGGCGGCTTCGAGCCGCCTTTTTTATCGACAAATTTCGGCCATCGCTGACCACTTGCAGCGGCACATTGCGGCGCAGGCTCGATTCATCAATCAATAAGGCGGCGCATGGATAATCTGGCGCCGGGATGAAGGGCAGAATAACCAAATCGGTCTGCTGGCAGGCGACCGCAAGCCGTCTCGGATGCGTGAGATAGGCAATGGTCATCCGGTCTTTTGAAATCAGTCCGCAGCCGTTCTCGCATTGGCTTTCCCCACCCAAGGCAGATATATCTTGGCCATGAAATTGGGCGATGCGCCCCAGCTCAAAGGCCCGTTTGTTTTGCCGCATCAGCAGCAAGCCGCCTTCAGCTTTTTGCGCGACAATCACATCATTGCCAAACAAATGCGCGATGGGCCGATGGCCCGACCCGATGAACACGAGCCCGAGAAAAATCGGCGCCAAACCAAGCCAGCGATAGCGGTTCGGCACCAGACAAAGAGCGATAAACCCCAGCCCCGCGAGCGGCAATACCCAAGCAGGACTGGCGCCTGATTTCCACAAAGCGCCATCGAAACTGGTGATATATTGCGCGATGGCAATCACCGCCTCGATACCCACTTGCATCACCGCACTAAAGGCCGCCTCGCCACCAGCCGGAATCATCAAGAGCGATAGCGGCGTCATGGGCATAATCAACGTGGCAAAAATCGGCATGGCCAAGAGGTTGGAGGGCAAACCATAAGTGCCAATTTGATGGAAATGCAGCAGCGCCAAATATCCCGTCACCGTGCCCGCAATCAGGCTGGTCAGCGCCAAGCCAGACCCATAGCGCCAGCCCATTCGAAGCCAGCGTTGCAGCGGCGCCATTTCTTCCATGCGCGTATAAAGCGTATCGCGGCGCTGCCAGGCTTCATAAACCGCCACCAAGGCCATAACGGCCGCAAAGCTCATTTGAAACCCGACATGCATAATGGCGTTGGGGCGCCACAGCAACACAATCACCGCCGCCCAAAGCACATTGCGCATGGTGACGGCGGGTCGCTCCAGCAAAATGGCGAGGAAGAAAATCGCGAGCATAATATAAGCCCGCTGCGTGGCCACGCTGGCGCCCGATAAAGCCAGATAGGCCGTGGCCGCCAATAGCGCGACGATGGCACACGGCTTTCGGACATCATGGCGCAAAATGAGACCGGGCCAAAGGGCGGCGAGAAACCGCAATAAAGCATAAATCGACCCCGCAAAAAGCGCCATATGCAGGCCAGATATCGCCAACATATGCGCCAAGCCGCTATGGCGAAAAGCCTCGCGGACCGGTTTGGCAATCATCCCGCGCACGCCGGTCACCAAAGCCGCGGCCACGGGGCCGGCTTCCTCGGACATGGTATTTCGATAATGCGCCGCCAGCTTCAGCCGCAAACGCGCCAATCGATGGCCGAGGCTGGGCGCCAGCGTGCAATCTAGCGTCTCCACCTGACGGATAAAGCCGCGCCCGCGTTGGCCATGAAACCAAGCCGAGGCGCGCGGGTCATAGCCATCGACCACCGTCGGCAAAGCCAGAGGTTCCAGCGCCACGTGCATCTGCACCTGACAGCCCGGCGCCAATTGGCTGGCCAAAGCCTGCCCGCCATATAGCCGCAACACGAGAGGCTTGCCCAAATGGTCCCTATATTTTAAATCGACGCGGCTGCCGCGCGGTGTCGGCTCCGACCAATCGATAACCCCGCTAAGCAGGCGCGGCGCGGGATAAGGCGCATCGGGGGTTTGGTTTGGCGCGATGTAAATCTGCCCCGTCGAAGCCTGCTGCCAATGCGTATAGGCCTGCGCCCAAGCAAAGCCGCAGCCGAAGGCCAAGAAAAGAATGCCCAAGCGGCGCACGCGCGGGCGCAGGTTTTGCTCGCCATATTGCAAGACAATCAAGGCGAGGGTGCCCAGCGCAAAACTAACCGCCACCGGCGGCTCGTGCGGCCAGCCGAAAAACACCGCCATGGCGACTGCAAAACTAACAATCAACATCGAAAAATGGTTTTGGCGCATGTGAGGCTCTAGGGTGTGAAGTGAATTTGTGCTATGAGCATGGCGCAATAGTGAAACAGTCCGCGCGTGGGCGCCACCAACCAATAGGTGTAATTAACAACAGCTTCACGCAATAGGTTATCCATGGTTAACCCTGACCCTTGAAGGAGAGCGCTTCGATGAGCGAGCCGAAAAAAATAGTCACCCGCTTTGCGCCCTCCCCGACGGGCTTTTTGCATATCGGCGGTGCGCGCACGGCTTTATTTAACTGGGCTTTCGCGCGCCACCACGGCGGCAGTTTTTTGCTGCGCATCGAAGACACAGACCGCGCCCGCTCCACCCAGGCGGCCATTGACGCGATTTTAGACGGCATGCATTGGCTCGGCCTAGATGCCGACGAACCGCCCAGCTTTCAACACGCCCAAGCCGCCCGTCACGTCGAGGTGGCGGAGCAATTATTGGCCGATGGCCACGCCTACAAATGTTTTTGCACGGCGGAAGAAGTCGAGGCCATGCGCGAGACCGCCCGCCTTGCCAATCAGCCCTTGCGCTATGATGGCACCTGGCGCGACCGCAACCCCTCAGAAGCCGCCCCCGAGGCGCCTTTTGTTATTCGCTTCAAGGCACCGCAAACTGGCGAGACGATTATTCAAGACGCCATTCAGGGCGAGGTGACTTTTGCCAATGCGCAATTTGACGATCTCATTTTGCTGCGCTCGGATGGCTCGCCCACTTATATGCTCTCTGTCGTGGTGGATGATTATGATATGGGCGTCACCCATGTTATTCGCGGCGATGACCACCTGACCAATGCCGGTCGCCAAGCGCAGATTTACACCGCGCTCAATTGGCCGCTGCCGGTATTTGCCCATATGTCGCTTATTCATGGCAGCGATGGCGCCAAATTATCGAAACGCCACGGCGCTTTGGGCGTCGATGCCTATCGCGATATGGGTTATTTGCCTGAGGCGATGCGCAATTATCTCGCCCGTCTCGGCTGGAGCCATGGCGATGAGGAGGTTTTTTCTACCGCCCAGCTGGTCGACTGGTTTTCGCTCGACGCCGTGGGCAAAGCCCCTGCCCGCTTCGACATAGAAAAACTAGACTATGTCAACGCGCAGCACTTAAACCAAGCCGAGGACGCCGATTTAACCGCGCAAACCCTCGCCTTAGATGCAGATTTAGTGCCTTTCGCGGCGCAACTAGAGGCCGCCATGCCCTTGTTGAAAGAACGCGCCTCGCGATTGGGCGATTTAGTGGCCGATGCCGCGTTTTTAAAGGCCAAACGGCCTATTTCGGTGGATGAAAAGCTCGCAAAACACCTGCAGGACGATAATCTGGCACATTTATCGGCGCTGCAAACACAGCTCGAAGCCTTGCAAAACTGGTCTTTGGAGCCTATTGAGGCCTGCATCAAAGCCTATATGGAGGCCAAAGAGCTGAAAATGGGCAAATTAGCCCCGGCCTTTCGGGCTGCCTTGGTTGGAAACAGCCAATCTCCGGGGATTTTCGACGTTTTGGCGCTTTTGGGCCGCGACGAGGCTTTGGGCCGAATAAAAGATAAAATCGGCTAAAATCGACGATTTTTTAGGGCAAAGCTGGCAGTATCGGCAGTTTTGTGCTAGAAGGTGCCAAGTCAAATAAACATCAAACAAAACAGGAGACTGCCATGAGCGGATCGGACAACGCAAAACTTTCAAGCCTAGGAACGGATTATGAATTCGGCATCCATGAAGGCACCGTTGGCCCGAGCGTTATTGACGTCTCCTCGCTTTATGGTCAAACTGGACAATTCACCTATGACCCCGGTTTTACCTCGACGGCCAGCTGTAAGTCCGAGATTACCTTCATCGATGGCGAAAAAGGCGTGCTTTTGCACCGCGGCTACCCGATTGAGCAATTGGCCGACCAAGGCAATTTCATCGAAACCTGCTATCTGCTGCTGAACGGCGAATTGCCGAACGCCGCGCAACTCGAAGAATTTGAAGGCGCGATTACCAATCATACGATGTTGCATGAGCAAATGAACCGCTTCTTCCACGGTTTCCGCCGCGATGCCCACCCAATGGCCATTATGGTGGGTGTGGTTGGCGCGCTATCGGCTTTTTATCACGATAGCACCGATGTGAATGACGCCGAGCAACGCAAAATTGCCAGCCGTCGTCTGATTGCCAAAATCCCGACGATTGCCGCCATGGCCTATAAATATTCTATCGGCCAGCCGTTCGTCTATCCGCGCAATGATTTGGATTACGCATCGAACTTCCTCAACATGTGCTTTTCCGTGCCCTGCGAAGAAACCAAAGTAAACCCGGTTCTGGCCCGTGCCATGGACCGTATTTTCATTCTCCACGCTGACCACGAGCAAAACGCCTCGACCTCGACCGTGCGCCTCGCGGGCTCTTCGGGGGCCAACCCCTTTGCTTGCGTCGCAGCCGGTATTGCCTGCCTCTGGGGCCCAAGCCACGGCGGTGCCAATGAGGCAGCGCTCGATATGCTGGCCGAAATCGGCTCGGTCGATCGGATTCCAGAATATGTCGCGAAAGCCAAAGACAAAGACGATCCTTTCCGTCTGATGGGCTTTGGCCACCGGGTGTATAAAAACTACGACCCGCGCGCCCGCGTGATGCAAAAAACCTGCCACGAAGTGTTAAAAGAAATGGGCATTAAAGATGACCCGCTTTTGGATGTGGCCATGGAGCTTGAAAAAATCGCTTTGGAAGACCCTTACTTCGTTGAGAAGAAACTCTATCCAAATATCGATTTCTATTCTGGCATCACGCTGAAAGCCATGGGTTTCCCAACTTCCATGTTCACCGTATTATTCGCGCTGGCCCGCACTGTGGGTTGGATTGCGCAGTGGAATGAGATGATTGAAGACCCAAGCCAACGTATTGGCCGTCCGCGCCAATTATACATCGGCTCGGCTGCCCGCGATTACGCAGACATTAAAACCCGTTAAGTCTATTGCGCCAAATCTAGGGTAAGAGCCGCCGCACGCTCGGCTGGCTTTTGCCCTTCATGGCGCATAGCGGGCGCAAATTTAGCCAGCATCGCCTGATACTGGGCATGCACTTCTTCGTCTTCCAACATCGCTTGCAGCACCGGCGTAATCTCTTGCGGGGTGCAGCGCCATTGCAAAAACTCGGGCATGGCGGGCGCATCGAGAATGAGATTGACCAATACAGCGCTGGGCACTTGCATGGTGCGCATTAACATATCGCCCATCAGCCCCATATCATAAGCCACCACTGTGGGTAGGCCCATGAGCGCCAATTCCATCGTGGCCGTGCCCGAAGATGCCAAAGCGGCGCGCGCCGCTTTAAAGGCCGCCAATTTTTCCGCCTCGTCTTCCACATAAATCGGTTTGCCCGGCCAAGAGGCGGTTTTCTCGCGCACGATATCTGCCATATGCGGCACCAGCGGGATAATCGGGCGCAGGTTTTCGATGCGACCATCGAGGCGGCGCAGCACATCGCCAAATACGGGGCTCAGAGATTTCACTTCGCTGATGCGGCTGCCGGGCATGATGACCAGAGGCACATCGTGTTTTTTCAAACGGTGGCGTTTGGCAAAATCTGGCAACGGCTGCAACGCATCAAGACGGTCGCGTATGGGATGGCCGACAAAATGGCACGGCGGGCCATCATTGGCGGCAAAGACATCTGGCTCAAATGGTAAAAACGCCATCACCGCATCAAAATAGTTCTTCATCTTTTTGGCGCGGCCGCGTCGCCAAGCCCACACATGGGGCGCGACGTAGCAAACAATCGGCAAATCAGGCCGCTTGGCCTTCACCCGTTTGGCCACGCGGTGGTTGAACTCGGGGCTATCGATAAGCACCAAAGCATCTGGTGCGCTGGCCAAAGCATGGGCCACCGCTTGGTCGACCAATTTAAATAATTTCGGCAACCGTGGCAGAATTTCCCGCAAGCCCATCACGGCTATTTCTGACATGTCAAAAATCGAGGCCAGTCCGGCGGCGCTCATTTTGGGGCCGCCGATACCGGTAATCATCACGCCGCTTTGTTGCGCCCGTAAGGCCAGCATTAAATCCGCCCCCAGAGCATCGCCCGAGCTTTCGCCCGCGATAATCATAATGTGTTTATCGGCGGACATGATTATTCCCCTGCGCCATCGGGCGGCGCAATGCCGAGGAGGAACAAGCCTTGTGCTTCTGCGAGGGCCACCACGGCGTCAAAATCATCGAAGAGCGCGCCGCCCGCCTCATAGACGATACCCGCCAAATGCGCCTGAACCGCCAGCTCGACCGTCCGCTGGCCAAGGGTTGGCAAATCAATGCGTCGGTCTTGTTGCGGCTTTGGCAATTTTGCCAAGACCCCCATTTTCGCGGCTGGCGTGCCTAAAAACGCGGGCGCCAAATCGCCCACCCGCTGCAATAAAGCATCCGTGCCCTCTGGCCCTTCAATGCCCAAGACCAAGCGCTTCGCCACCACCACGCTTTGACCAATGTCATAGGCGCCAATGGTTTGGGCAATCTCGCGCGCCAAGGCGATGTCTTCCTCAAAGCCCATATGCGCGTGCGAGGTTTGCGGGCCCGCCCGGCCAGTTAAATCGGATACCACCGCTTCGGCGGGGAGAATGCTCAAGCCGCGCGATTGAAAATAAGCGAGGATGATTTTCAACATTGTGTCATCCCCCGTCTGCGGCCCGGCCAAGGCTTGTTCGAGGAACCATTGGCCGCCCTCATCAAAATCCATAGCGTCTAGCTTGGGGCGTTGAATGCCGCCGAGGATAACCATTTGCGAGCATCCCGCTTGCCGTAGATGGTCGGCCGCCGCCTTTAAATGGCCAAGCGGTGACCAGACATGCGGATAGGCTTCGATGCCCGCATCGGCTTCTTTTTCCAATCCAACAATAAAAATATCGCCGCCCGACGCCACTTGCGCCGCCGCGACTTGCAACGGCAAAGCGCCATTTCCAGCAATTAATCCAAGCGGCCCTTGGCTCATGGCTCTACCGATTGCGCGGGGTGCAATAACCCCGGTTTTGCTCAACCCGCATAAATTCAACCACCTCGCGAACACACGCGCTGTCGCCATGTTGCTGCGCGGCCTTGGCCAGACGCGTCATCAGCGCGCCTTCGTCTTCTATGAAAAGGCTTTTATGCAAAGCGCGCAGTGCATTGATTTCAGACCGGTCAAAATTACGGCGCTTCAAACCAACCAAATTGAGGCCCGATAGCACCGCGCGATTGCCCGTCGCGGCCCCAAAGGGAATAACATCTTCCACCACAAGACTTCCCGCGCCAATAAAGGCATGGGCGCCAATGCGGCAAAACTGATGCACGCCCGCCAAACCGCCCAAAATGGCAAAATTGCCAACCGCGACATGGCCGCCCAAAGTGGCATTATTGGCCAGAATGACATTATCGCCGACCACGCAATCATGCGCCACATGGGCGCCCATCATAAACAATCCATCACTGCCGACTTGCGTCAGCCCGCCGCCGCCTTGCGTGCCGGGGTTCATGGTTACATGTTCGCGAATGCGGTTGCGCGCGCCAATTTCGAGAAAGACTTCTTCATCGCCAAATTTCAAATCTTGCGGCACATGGCCAATGGAGGCGAAAGGATAAATATGAGTTTGCGCCCCGACTTTGGTATTGCCAGTCACAATCACATGCGATTCCAACACCACTTCATCGCCCAAGTCGACGTTTCCCGTGAGGCAACAATAAGGGCCAATTTTTACCTTGTCCCCTAGCTTGACACTGTCGTCGATAATGGCGGTCGGATGTATATCACTCATAATTTGCTCCTAGGCTCATCTCTAAGCCGAGTTCAAAGGCGCAGCAAATAAACGATTGTGACGATTTATTACGATTTTTTCTCGCGCTCGGCGGTCTTGCGCAGGCGGCTGACCAAAGCCATCTCGCGATATAGCTCGCTGCGCAGACGACCGGGCGAACCGGCAATTTGACTATCGGCGGGAAACGATCGCAGCACCGCCGCTTGCGCCGAAATAACACATCGATCGCCAATGGTGACATGGCCTGTCACCGCCGCACAGCCACCCATTTGCACATAATCGCCCAGCACACTGCTGCCCGCCACCGCACAACAGGCGGTAATAAAACAATGCCGACCCAATTGCACATTATGCGCCAGATGCACCAGATTATCGAGTTTGCTGCCCTCGCCAATCACCGTGTCGCCAAAGGCCCCTCTATCGATAGAGGCATTGGCGCCAATCTCGACATCGGCTTGCACGATGACACGGCCCACTTGCGGCACTTTCGCGTGCGACGCGCCGGGCGCAAAGCCAAAGCCATCGCTGCCAAGCACCGCCCCGCTTTGAATGATTACGCGGTCGCCAATCAGCGCATAGGCCAAACTGGCGTTTGGCAAAACTGTGCAATCGCGCCCTAAAACCACGCCGTGGCCAATGCTGACGCCCGCACCTAGGCTGCATCCATCACCAATTTCCGCGCCCGCGCCAATCGATACATTCGGCGCGATTTCAACATTCTTGCCAATTTTGGCATCCCGATGCACCAAGTGAGCCGCCGAAACGCCGCCCATCGGCCGCGATTGGGCCGCATCGGGATAGAATATTTGCGTCACCTGTGCCATGGCCCGATAGGGGTCAGGGCAAATAACCGCCAGCGTTTGCTCGGGGCACAAGTCGGCATGTTCGGCTTTGATAAGCACGGCGCCGGCCTTGGTGTTGGCTAACTCATCGGCCCGTTTGACGTCCGAGAAAAACCCGAGCGCATCGCGCCCCGCTGTTTCTAAAGAGGCCAGCGTTGCCAGTTCAAGCTCGCCAGCCACCCCGTCCAGCCCAGCTAACTCGGCTAAGCGAGACAGCGTAAACGGCCCTTCGCGTCGAAAGAAACGCGGGTCCGCCATCGGCTTATTTCTTCGCCTTTTGGGCGGCAACCGGTGTGACTTTGACCGATTTCAATTTGTTATCCAGCCGCTTAATCAGCTCTTTGGTCACATCAATCGCTGGGCTTGCGAAGAACACAGCCTCGCGACGCATCACCATATCGGCCTTGCGTTCTTTGGAAATCGCGCTCAATTCAGCTTCTGCAACTTTAATGATTTGTTGCGCGGCGCGTTGTCCACCCGCTTGGATAGATTGGGTTTTCTCGCCCAGCACTTGGCGCATCTCCAGCTCTTTCAACTGCAATTCTTCTACTTTGCCACGCAGGGCTTCTGGGGCCATGAGCTTTTGCTGCTCGCGCAATTTGGCCGCGTCCTCTTGCAGATTTTTAGCTGATTTTTCGGCTTCCCCGCGGACGGCTCGCGCCTGTTCTTCCAGCTGTTTGCTCATGCTTTTGCCCGCTTTCGAAAGGGCAATGGCTCGGTCCAAATCGAACACCAGAATAACGGATTCGGCAGAAGCCAAGCTTGGCGCGCATAAGACAGCGATAGCCACAATGGCGGCACGTAAGTTCGTTTTAAACACTTTTATATTCCCCTTTAAAAGCTGGCTCCGATGGTAAACCGGAAAAACCGAGTTTCGTCATAATCTTCTTTAGCAATTGGGCGCGCAAAGTCAAACCGCACGGGGCCAAATGGCGAGCGCCATGAAAAGCTTAACCCATAGGTGGCCCGAAACGCCATCTCGTCTTCAATTTGCGAGTTGGCGCTCGCGACTTGGTCGGTTTCGCCCAAAATACCATAATCAACAAAAGCATTGGCGCGCATCCCAACTTCTTTGGGAATGCCCAGCGGCAAAGAGACTTGCGTCGTGCCCGTAATATACCGATTGGAACCCAGCGCGAAGCCAGTGGTTAAATCGCGCGGCCCCAAGCCGCCGCGTTCAAAGCCGCGGAAGTCGCGCCCGCCCCTAAAGAAGCGGTCGTTATAATTAATGCTGCCGCCTTTATAGTCGTGGATAATCCCAAAGTTCAGTTTCGTCTGCAATATCCAGTCTTCGGCAAGCTCTTCGAAGAAGCTGGCCTGCCCTGTGGTGCGCAAGAAAGACACATCGCCAGACGGGCCCGAAATATCTTGCCCAAAACTGACGTTCCAGCCATCGGTCGGGTTCACCACATCATCGCGTTTATCGATGGAATAATAATAGCCGAACACATGTTTGGTATTTGTATAGCTCGGGTTAATTTCCGCGCTGGTCGTATTATTCGACAGGCTATCCTCGGTAATGCTGGTGAATAAAGACAGCCGCCCGTCTTCGGAAAGCGGGAAGCCGAGAGAGAAGCTTGCACCCTGCTCCTGGGTCTCTAGCCCATCGCGATACTCATAATCAGTATCCGTATTGAACAGAGAAAATCCTGCCGAGACATCGCGGCCCAAGAAATACGGCTCGGTAAAGCCGACGCTATAGCGCTGCACCTGATTGGAAACCCCCAAATTCAACCGCAAAGTCTGGCCACGGCCCAAGAAGTTGCGCTCGGCCACAGAGAACTGTGTGGTCAAATCTTCGGCCGAAGAATAGCCCACCCCAAAGCTCAACTCGCCGGTCGGCTGCTCGCGCAAATTGACATCGACAATGGTTTGGTCTTCCTGGGTGCCTGGCGTTTCGGTTACCTCAACCGCCCCAAAGAACCCAAGCGCCCGCACGTTCCGCTCAGAGCGCGACAGCAATACTTTGTTAAACGCATCGCCTTCGCTGAGGCGTATTTCGCGGCGAATAACGTCATCTTGCGTGCGCGTATTGCCATTAATGTTAATCCGCTCGACATAGACCCGCGGGCCTTCTTCAATAATATAATCGACGGCAACCAGATTGTTTTCGCGGTCGCGGCGCGCGCGCGGGCGGACATCGGCAAAAGCATAGCCCTGCTCGCCAACCATTTTCACCAGCGCATCCACTGTTCTGTCTAATCTGCGGCTGTCATAGCGCTCGCCCGGCTCATGGGTAATCAGCTCTTCCAGCTCCACGATATCAATCGCTTCTAATTGGGTCGAAACCCGCGCTTCGCCAAATTTATATAAAGCGCCTTCATCCAATTGATAATTGATGAAAAACTCTGTGCCATCGCGGGTCAGCTCGATGTTGGTGGCAACCACCCGAAAATCGGCATAGCCTTTCGACAGATAGAACCGACGCAGCAATTCGCCATCATAAGCGACGCGGTCGGGGTCATAATTATCGCTACTGGCAAAAATGCGCCACCAGCGTGTCTCGCGCGTCAAAATAATGCCGCGCAATTCATCGTCGGAGAAGGCGCGGTTGCCAATAATATTAATGGACCGAATGCCCGTCGTCGGGCCTTCGCTGATTTCAAAGATTAAATCAATGCGGTTTTGCGGCAGCTGAATCACTTTCGGCTCGATGCGAACCGCAAAGCGACCCGACCGGCGATATAATTCAATGAAGCGCTCCACATCGTCTTGCACTTTGGCGCGGGTATAAATTTGCCGTGCCGATAGGCTGGCTTCTTTGCCCAGATTATCGTCGTTAATGGCGCTATTTCCCTCAAAGCTGACGCGGTTGACAATCGGGTTTTCCACCACGATTACAACCAGCCCCTTGCCCTCTCGGCGAATGGTCACATCGGCAAATAGGCCCGAGGAAAACAGCGTTTTTACCGATTGGTCGACGAGGTCGGATTTGTCGATTAGCCCCTCGCGCACAACCATATAGGCCCGCACGGTTTCATCTTCGACACGCTGTGTGCCTTCCACCCGAATAAAGTCAATCGGCTCGCCCACTTTCGCGACAGCTGGCGCCACAGATAGCGGCCAAGCCAAAACACCAGCTAAGACAGCCAGCCAAAGGCGGCGGAAATATTTTTCTTTATGGTTCATAATTACCCGAAGAGACCCGTAATTCGATCAAAGACATTGAGGCGCGATAAATCATTCCATGTGACAAAAACGAATAGCATTAATACCATCGATAAACCAATCCGCATGCCAATATCTTGGGCTTTGGCCGACATGGGTTTTCCAAACAATCCCTCATAGGCATAGAAAACCAAATGGCCGCCATCCAACATGGGGATGGGAAACAGATTAATGAGACCAATACTGACCGATAACACCGCCGTTAAATTAATCAGCGCCACCAGCCCCAGCGTCGCCGTTTGGCCCGATAATTGCGCGATGCGAATGGGCCCGCCCAAGCTCTCGGCGCTCTCGCGTCCCATGATGATGCGGCCCAAAACAATGAACGTCTGCTCAACAATAAAATAGCTTTCCTCGACGCCCATCCAAATGGCGGTAATCGGGTTATAGCGGACATGGCGGATGCTCTCTTCGGTCGCGTTCACCGCGATGCCGAGGTGGCCCAAATTATATTCATTGCCGAAACGATCGGTTTCCAAAACCCGCTCGGGCGTAATATCAAGCTTTAGAATTTCGCCGCCCCGATCGATGGCAAATTCCAACATCACATTGGCGTTTACCGTTACCGTGCGCCGCACTTGTGAAAAAGTCGATATGTCGCTGCCATCAATGGCCAAAATCAAATCGCCAATTTGCAGGCCACCCCGCTCGGCCGCGCTTTCTTCGACCACCAGCCCCACGACGGGGTCGGTGACGCGCTGGCCGAGGATGGAATAAAGCGACGCAAAGATAATAATCGCCAAAATGAAATTGGCCACCGGCCCCGCCGCCACCACAATGGCGCGCTGCCAAAGCGGTTTGTAAAACAGCGTGTCGCCGCGCACATCTTCATCCAGCTTTTCCATCGCTTCTGGATTGCTGGCACTGGCTTCATTTTCATCGCCGAAGAATTTTACATAGCCGCCAAGCGGCAACCAGCCAATCTTCCAATGCGTTCCATGTTTATCATACCAACTGGCGATGGCCCGGCCAAAGCCGACGGAAAACACTTCGACGCGCACGCCGCACCGACGCGCCGCATAGAAATGGCCCAGCTCATGAAAAAATACGACAATGGTCAGCACAAACAAGAACGGAACGATATAGCTCAGCCCTAAAGCACTGTAGAGATTACTGATGATTTCCACGTCTTGCTCCTAAAGAATGCCTGCATTATGGCTATTTTTCGGCTGAATAAAAGCTCGATTTGAAGCTGCGGCAAGATTGCGGCAAAATCAAGTCGACCTTGCCTTAACTTAGCTTTTTCACCTGTTGTTCGGCGCCCACACGAGCCGCTAAATCGGCGGCCATCACCTCGTCCAGCCCGCTCACGCGCGCCACCTCATGGGCTTGTAGAACCGCATCAACCACTTCGCCAATCGCGGTAAAGCCAAGCCGCCCGTCTAAAAAGGCTGCCACGGCAATCTCATTGGCGGCGTTTAACACGCAAGGGGCGTCGCCATCGGCGCGCATGGCGGCTTCGGCCAGCGCCAAACAGATAAAGCGGTCGCGGTCGGCGGCTTCGAAATCAAGCCGTCCCTGTGCCGCCAAATCGAGACGCGGCGCGCCCGACGCAATACGCTCCGGATAGGCCATGCAATAGGCCAGCGGCACGCGCATATCGGGACAGCCTTTTTGCGCCAACACACTGCCATCGTTAAAATATACCAGCCCGTGCACAATCGATTGCGGATGCACCAGCACATCCAAGCGCGCCGGTTCGATATCAAATAAATAGCGCGCCTCAATCAACTCCAAGCCTTTGTTCATCAGCGTGGCGCTATCGACCGAAATTTTCGCGCCCATATCCCAATTCGGATGGGCCACCGCTTGGGCCGGCGTCACCTTGGCCATTTCAGCCAAAGAGTGTTGGCGAAACGGGCCGCCGGAAGCGGTTAAAACAATTTTCTCAATCGACTTATGTGCGCTCTCATGCCCCGGGTTTTGGGCTTGGGTTTGCAGCAATTGATAAATCGCATTGTGCTCGCTATCGACGGGCAGCACTTGGGTGTGGTTTTGCTGCGCCGTTTGCATCAGCAAGGGCCCTGCCGCCACCAAGGCTTCTTTATTGGCCAAAGCCAAAACCCCGCCTTGGGCGGCGCAGGTCATGGCTGGCGCCAGCCCCGCAAAGCCGACAATGGCCATCACCGCGACATCGACTTTATGGCGCGCCGCCTCTAGCAGTCCGGCCTCGCCGACAACAATCGTGCCTTTAAAATCAGCTAGGTTTTGTACCAGCGCCTCGCGGCCTTCTTGCGTGCCAATCACCAAAATTTCGGGATTATATTTTTGCGCCAGCTGCGCCAGCTTATCGCTATTGTTCTGGGCGCTTAACACCTGCACGTCAAAGCGGTCTTGATGCTGGTCGACCAAATCCAACGCATTATCGCCAATGGTGCCTGTCGCCCCAAAAATTGCAAGCGAGCGGCTCATTACCAAACCCAGAGCGATTGCGATACGCTGTCTCCGCGCAGCCAAACCACGCCGAGCGAGATAATCAAAACGCCGATAAGCCCATCCACCCTGTCGAGCAAGCCGCCATGGCCGGGGATAATATCGCCCGAATCTTTCACATCATATTTGCGCTTAATGGCGCTCTCAAATAAATCAGCCGCTTGCGCGCATATCGCCAATAGCGGCGCGATGATAAGCAGCGCGATAAAATCAGCCTGCCCGAAACCAAAACCGACCACCACCAGAAACGTCAAAACGCCCGCAATGGACGCGCCCAAAACGCCGCCGCCCAAGCCAGACCAAGTTTTATTCGGCGAGATGACCGGCGCCAATTTGGGCCCGCCCACCAATTTGCCCGTAAACATCGCGAAAATATCAACCGCCCAAACCGAAATTAAAACATAGGCAATAACCAACATGCCCAAAGCATCTTCGCGGAAATATTGCGCTACCACCAAAGGCAAAGCGATATATAAAAGTCCGCCACACACGGGCGCCCAGCGCGCGCCGCGCCAGAAAACGAAACTGGTGCTCAGCCCCACCAGCACAAAGCAAAGTGCCAAAGCCTCTGCCGCGCCCCGTACCAAGCCAAAAGCTAAAATCAATACCGTCAGCCCGCCCAGGATTTGCGCACTGCGTTTCGAGGCGCCCAAAACAAAGCCCCATTCGCGCGCCATTAAAAAACCCGCCACCGCCAATAAGAGCGTAAACGACCAGCCGCCAAAAACCACCGGAGCGATAACAAAGGGCAGCAAAATCAGGGCCGAGCGAACGCGCTGCAAGAGGCCCTCAAATTTTGGTTTTACGGGTTTCGACATAGTTTCTCCAACCGACTTAATCGGCTTCCTTGACTTGCTCACTCAGCAGGCCAAAGCGACGATCGCGCTTGCCATAAAATTCAATGGCGCGCTGCAAAGCGGCGCGGTCAAAATCTGGCCAAAGCGTATCGGTAAAATAGAACTCTGTATAAGCACTTTGCCAGAGTAAAAAATTGCTCAACCGATATTCGCCACTGGTGCGGATAATTAAATCTGGGTCTGGCATGCCGCCGGTTAACATTTCGGCATCCAAAACCTCGGGCGTGATGGAGGCTGCATCCAATGTGCCCGCGGCGGCCCGGCGCGCCAGCCGCGAGGCAGCATCGGCAATCTCTTCGCGGGCGCCATAATTAAATGCGATTTGCAAATACATCGTGGTGTTATCGGCGGTCAGCGTTTCGGCACGGTCAATCAATTGGCATATTTTATCCGACAGGCCAGCGCGGCGTCCAATCATGCGCACCCGCACGCCTTCGCTATGCAGCTCTGCCAAATCGCTTTCGATATAGCGTTGCAGCAGCGACATTAAAAAATCGACTTCGGGTTTTGGCCGCCCCCAATTTTGCGTCGAGAAAGAAAACACCGTGAGATGGCCAATGCCCTCCGCGCCAGCGTCGCGCACGATTTGGCGCAAGGTCTCGACGCCTTTTCGATGCCCTTCTTGGCGCGACAGTCCGCGTTGTTGTGCCCAACGCCCATTTCCATCCATAACAATGGCGACATGGGTCGGAATATTTATCGGGTCAACGGCCTCTGGCATGATGCGCTCCGGTCAGACTTGCCGGATTTCACTTTCCTTGGTGGCGAGCGTTTCATCGACCAATTTAATGGTTTTATCAGTCAGCTCTTGCACTTCGTCAGAATAAATTTTCGCGTCATCTTGCGAGATGTCGCTGTCTTTTTCGGCTTTTTTAATTTGGTCCATACCGTCGCGGCGCACATTGCGCACCGACACACGGGCCTGTTCAGCATATGTGCCCGCCACTTTCACCAATTCCTCGCGCCGCTCTTCGTTCAGCTCTGGCAGCGGAATGCGAATAAGCTGGCCTTCGGTCATGGGGTTCAAATTCAAATTGCTTTCACGGATGGCTTTTTCCACCAGCGCCACTTGGCCTTTGTCCCAAACCTGAACCGACAACATGCGCGGCTCTGGCACAGCGATGGTGCCAACCTGCGCCAAAGGCATCATTTGCCCATAGGCATCAACCATAATCGGCTCGAGCAAGGCCGCACTGGCACGGCCGGTTCTCAGCCCCGCCAAGTCAGCTTTAAAGGCCGTCAGGGCGCCTTCCATGCGGCGTTCAATATCATCTGTATCAATGCTCATCTATTTCTTCCTTTAAACGTTAAGCCTGCACATCTTCCACAAGGGTGCAAGCGCCTTTGCCTTGTAGCACTTGGGTAAAAGCCCCCGAGGCTTGAATGGAAAACACAATAATGGGAATTTTATTTTCGCGCGACAAAGACACCGCAGAGGCATCCATCACTTTCAAATCTTTCGACAGCACATCCATATAGCTCAACCGCTCGAAGCGGGTGGCGCTTGGGTCGGTTTTCGGGTCGGCGCTATACACGCCATCGACATTGGTGCCCTTCATCAGCGCATCGCAATTCATCTCGGCGGCGCGCAAAGCGGCGGCTGTATCGGTGGTGAAAAACGGATTGCCCGTGCCGGCAGCAAAAATAACCACGCGGCCCTTTTCCATATGGCGCATGGCGCGACGCCGAATATAAGGCTCGCAAACACTGGTCATTGGAATGGCCGAAAGCACCCGGGTTTGCACGCCTTTGCGCTCCAGGCCGTTTTGCATCGCCAAAGCATTCATAATGGTGGCCAACATGCCCATATAATCGGCTGACGAGCGGTCCATGCCATCGGCCGCGCCTGTGAGACCGCGGAAAATATTGCCGCCGCCAATGACCATGCAAACTTGCGAGCCTTGCGCCAGCGCTTCTTTTACTTCATCGGCAATGCGGTCGACGGTGGCGACATCAATGCCGTATTGGCCTTCGCCCATCAGAGCTTCGCCAGATACTTTCAGCAGAACGCGTTTGTATTTTGGACTTGCAGACATATCACCCTCATCGATTGCTCAAACAATATGGCGCGATTCCTAACCCTCTATCGCCTTTAAAAGGCCATGCGAGAGGAAGGCGAAGCTTGCCCGAGACCCCTAACGGAGGCGACGCGGCTTACTGGCTACCTACGGCCGCCGCGACTTCAGCCGCGAAATCCGCTTCTTCGCCTTTGTCGACGCCCTCGCCCAGCTCAAAGCGCACAAAGGCTTTCAAAGCCACCGGCGCGCCGACATCCAACGCCGCGTTTTCGAGAACTTTCGAAATCCGCGTTTCGCCATCAATCACGAAAACTTGGCTGGTCAGAACCACTTCCTCGAGGAACTTGCGAATGCGACCATCGACCATTTTCTCAATAATCTCATCTGGCTTGCCGCTTTCTTTCGCTTCAGCCACCAAAACGGCGCGTTCGCGTTCAATCTCGGCTGGGTCCAAATCGGCCTCATTGGCGGCCAAGGGGCTGGTGGCGGCAACATGCATCGCAATTTGGCGACCCAAGGCTTCCAGTTTAGCTGTATCGCCAGTCGATTCCAGCGCAACCAAAACCCCAATTTTGCCAAGGCCATCGACCACGGCACCGTGAATATAGCTGGCGATAACGCCATTTTCGACGCTCAGTTTTTGCGAGCGGCGCACATTCATGTTTTCGCCAATCGTGCCCACCATCTCGGTGACATGGGCTTCGACGGTTTTACCCGCCCCCGGAAAATCTGCGGCTAGCAGATTTTCATGCGTGCCGTCGCCGTTCAAAGCCACGCCCGCGATTTCGCGAACCATGCCTTGAAACGTATCGTTACGCGCCACAAAGTCGGTTTCCGAGTTTACTTCCACAACTGCACCCGACGTGCCATTGGCCATCACGCTCACCAGACCTTCGGCCGCCACACGACCGGCTTTTTTCGCCGCTTTGGCCAAGCCTTTGGTGCGCAGCCAATCGACGGCGGCTTCGATATTGCCGTCGTTTTCTTGCAGGGCTGTTTTGCAATCCATCATGCCTGCACCAGAGGTTTCGCGCAGTTCTTTAACCATGCTTGCTGTAATATTGCTCATGGGATCAATCTCCTAAAATGAAAAGCGGGTTACGCTTCTGGCGTTGCTTCAGCTGGTGCTTCTGGCGCCGCTTCCGGAGCCGCTTCAGCTGGGGCTTCCGCCGCTGCTGGGGCTTCTTCCACTGGCGCTTCCGCAGATGGCGCTTCTTCCGCTGGGGCTGCTTCTAGTGCTGGCTCGGCCATCGGCTCTTCCGCCGCGCCCAAATCAACACCCGAAGCCGAGCTGCTGGCTTCAATGCCTGCAATCACCGCTTTGGAAATCAAATCGCAATAAAGCTCAATCGCGCGCGACGCATCATCATTGCCCGGAATCGGATAATCAATGCTGTCTGGATCGCAATTGCTATCGACCACGGCAATCACCGGAATGCCCAATGTTTTGGCTTCGGCAATGGCGATGGATTCTTTATTGGTGTCGACCACGAACATCAGCTCGGGCACGCCCCCCATATCTTTAATGCCGCCGAGGGCCAGCTCTAGCTTGGCGCGTTCGCGGGTGAGGTTCAAAACCTCTTTCTTGGTCAAACCGCCAGCGCCTTCGCCGTCGAGTTTCGCTTCCAATTCGCGCAGGCGCTTGATGGATTTCGAAATGGTTTGCCAATTGGTCAGCGTGCCGCCGAGCCAGCGTGAGTTCATGTAATATTGCGCGCATTGCGTCGCGTGGCGCGCAATCGGCTCGGCTGCTTGGCGCTTGGTGCCAACGAACAGGATACGACCGCCAGAAGCGATGACATCTTGAACGGCAACCAAAGCTTGGTGCAGCATGGGAACTGTTTTCGACAAATCCATAATGTGAATCCCATTGCGGCCACCGAAAATATACGGTGCCATTTTAGGGTTCCAACGGTGTGTTTGGTGACCAAAGTGGACCCCTGCTTCTAGCAGTTGTCGCATGTTGTAATCGGGCAGAGCCATAGCGTTGCCTTCCTTTCTCTCGTTAATCCGCCGCAGGGGGTCATCGCACACCATGTGCGACACGAAGAGTGCCCCGGAAAAAGGCTTTCCCTGCGTGAGTAATAGGCGTGGTATAAGTAATTATAAGCCATCTGGCAAGCGAATATGCGGGCCTCAAATTATCGAGGGCTTAGACTTCCTCAACATGCAAAACCCCAGGCACAGCCTTAATCGCGCCCGTGACGCGCGGGTTGATGGCATATTTATTCGGCAGGCGCAATTCCACCTCCCGCTCGGGGCTCATTAAAATCAGCGAAACCTCGCCGCCGGTTTTATGGCGCGGCTTCTCGACGTCCTCTAGGCGCGCCTTCAGGCCCGCACAGGCTTCGGGTTTTTCGACGAAAATCCGCAAGCCGGCTTCCGTATGGGCCGCCACATCATCGACCGGGCGCATGCCTTGCATCAATAGCCGCAATTGCCCGTCATCGCGCTCCAGCTTCACCGTCGAGATGACCAAGGCGCCCACCTGCATATGCTCGCGCGATGCCTCCAAAGCTTTGGAGAAGGCCATCATCTCAAACTGGCCCGTCGGGTCGGATAAAGTGACAAAAGCATAAGGATTGCCTTTGTCTTTCGATTTTCGTTCCTCGACTTTGGTAATCGCGCCCGCCACCATCACCTCTTTTTCGACCCGGGTTTCCAGCTCTTCAAAACTCGCCACCCGCGCCCGCTTCAACAGGGTTTTATAATCATCCAGCGGATGCCCCGACAAAAAGAAGCCAAGCGCATTATATTCATGGGTCAGCCGATCAATCGCCGACCAAGGCACCAAAGCAGCAGGCAGCACCACGCTCTCGCTGACGTCGGCCTCGCCAAACAGATTGTCTTGCTGCGTCTCTTTTTCGTTTTGGGCAATGCTCGCCTCGCCCAGCAAAACTGAAATACCGCCCATCAGCTTGGCTCTATCGGGCTCCAGACTATCGAGTGCGCCGGCGGCAATTAAATATTCTAACAGGCGTTTGTTCAGCCCAATGCCGGCCGTGCGCCGCGCGAAGTCAAACACATCTTTATAGGCGCCATTTGCTTTGCGCTCTTCCACCACGCTTTGCATGGCCAGACTGCCGACATTGCGGATGGCCGAAAGCGCGTAGAAAATCTTATCGCCTTCGATGGAAAAAGCCGCTTGCGAACGATTAACATCGGGAATGCAGGTGGTGATGTCATGTTTGGCGGCATCTTGAATGAAACTATTGAGCTTATCGGTGCGCTCAAAATCAAGCGACATGGAGGCCGCATAAAAGGCCACCGGATGATTGGCCTTCAACCAGGCGGTTTGATAGGCGATTAACGCATAAGCGGCGGCGTGGCTTTTGTTAAACCCATAGCCAGCAAACCTATCGACTTGGTCGAAAATCAACGCCGCCTGATTGCGGTTCACTTCCAGCTCCACCGCGCCATCGATGAAACGGGCTTTTTGCGCCGTCATTTCGGCCTGAATTTTTTTGCCCATGGCGCGCCGCAGCAAATCCGCCTCGCCCAGCGAATAGCCCGACAGGGTTTGCGCGATTTGCATCACTTGTTCTTGGTAAATCATCACGCCGTAAGTCTCTTCCAAAATAGACTTCAGACTATCGTGCATGTAATCGGGTTCCTGCTCGCCCATTTTACAAGCGATATAGGTGGGAATATTATCCATTGGGCCCGGGCGATAAAGCGCCACAAGCGCGATAATATCTTCAAATTTATCGGGCCGCATTTTACGCAGCACATCGCGCATGCCCGAGCTTTCGAGTTGAAACACCCCAATGGTGTCGCCGCGCCCCAGCAACTCATAGGTCTTTTCGTCATCCAGCGGCAGATTGTGAATATCCACTTTCGTGCCCGTGCCCTCAATCAGCTCGATGGCTTTTTCCAGCACGGTCAGGGTTTTCAGCCCCAAAAAGTCAAATTTCACCAACCCCGCTTTTTCGACCCATTTCATATTAAACTGGGTGACCGGCATGTCCGATTTCGGGTCGCGGTACAGCGCCACTAATTCTTGCAACGGCCTGTCCCCAATCACCACCCCCGCCGCATGGGTCGAGGCATGGCGATAGAGGCCTTCTAATTTTAAACTAATCTCCAGCAGCTCGGCCACCTGCGGGTCACTATCGCGCTCGGCCTGCATGCGCGGCTCTTGCTCGATGGCTTCCGATAGGGTTACCGGATTGGCTGGATTATTCGGCACCATTTTGGTCAGCCGGTCGATTTGCCCATAGGGCATTTGCAACACCCGCCCGACATCGCGCAACACAGCGCGGGCCTGCAATTTCCCGAAGGTGATGATTTGCGCCACTTGATCGCGGCCATATTTTTGCTGCACATAGGTAATCACTTCATCGCGGCGCGATTGGCAAAAATCAATATCGAAATCAGGCATCGACACGCGTTCCGGATTGAGAAACCGCTCGAACAGCAAATTAAACCGCAATGGGTCTAAATCCGTGATGGTCAGCGCCCAAGCCACAACCGAGCCCGCGCCCGACCCACGCCCGGGGCCGACGGCGATATTTCGCGATTTTGACCATTTGATGAAATCGGCAACAATCAGGAAATAGCCCGGAAACCCCATATCGCCGATGACTTTCAGCTCAAAATCCAAACGCTCGCGATAGACTTTCTCTTCTGCCGCTGGGACAATCTGTTTCAGCCGCTCGCTCAGCCCCTCATGGGCTTGATTGGACAAGACCTCCAGCTCGTCGCCTTCGGCAAAAGCTGGCAAAATCGGCGGGTGCTCGGTCGGGCGAAAGGCACAGCGCTGGGCAATCTCGACGCTGCTTTCTAAAGCTTCGGGTAAATCGGCGAATAAAGCGCACATTTCCTCGGCCGATTTCAGCCGATGGTCCGGCGTTAACCGACGTCGGTCGACCTCATTTAAATAGCGTCCCTCGGCAATGCAAATCAGCGCGTCATGGGCCCGATAGTCTTCCGCCGAAGCAAAATAAGCCTGATTGGTCGCCACCAAAGGAACGTCCATAGCATAAGCAAAATCAATCAAGGTGCTTTCCGTCTCGGCATCTAGCGCATCTGTATAGCGTTGAAGCTCTACATAAATATTATCACCAAAGATATTGATATAGCTTGTTAATTTATCTTTTGCTTTATCTTTTCGATTGCTCGCCAGCAGCTTATCTACCGGGCCATCGGGGCCTCCGGTCAGGCAGATTAGCCCCTCGGCAAGGCGCGCCAATAGGGTCTCCTCGACGCCCGCCCCCAGTTTTCCGTCATCTTGCAAATGCGCCGCGCTAATCAGCGCCATTAAATTATCGTAGCCCGTGCGGTTTTTCACCAGGAGAGCAATATCGCCCTCATCGGCCTCGGCGTCGCGCACCCGTAAGGTGGCGCCGATAATCGGCTGTAAGCCCAAAGCACTGGCCGTTTCGGCAAATTCTAGCGCGCCGAATAGATTATTGCGGTCGGTTACCGCCAAAGCGGGCATGCGCGCCGCCAAAGCCGTCTGGGTCAGCGTTTTAACCGGCAAGGCGCCCTCGAGCAGCGAATAGGCGCTATGGGTGCGTAAATGAATGAATTTAGGACGCATAAGCTCTACCACGCCCCCTTGTTGCCCGTGGCCGTGTGTCGGATGAAAAGAATCGGATGTTGCTGACATGCACGCCTACACAAATATACGCCAAACTCAGAAACCGCGCGGCGGCGGAATCACTCGAACGTCTATCAGTTTAGCGCACGCATCGCCCCTGTCAGCAAAGGAGCGCGCACTTGGCGCAAATTAAAGGGGATAATTATTATCCCGCCAATGCTTGGCCGATGGATCCCCACATAACAATCGCTGTGCCCATGGCCAGCAAAGTGCAAACGGTCAGAATATCTTCAAGTAAATTTGTCATCATTTTCTCCTCATTAAGATAATAATGTTCACTTTTTGTTCTTTTGTCAACCCCCTTGGAGAACAAGCTTAAAGGCTCAGTTTTCTGGCGTTTCTTAATATTTAAATTAAACGGTTGTAATCAGCCCGTCGCGCAAGCGCACGATGCGGTCGGCGCGCGCCGCCAAATCCATATCATGGGTCGCCAGCAAAACCGAACTGCCTTGCGCGCGCGCTTCGCTGAGCAAAAGATCGGCAACTTTATCGCCAGCTGCGCCATCGAGGCTGCCCGTGGGCTCATCGGCCAGCACCAAAGCGGGCCTATTGGTCAGCGCGCGGGCAATGGCCACACGTTGTTGTTCGCCGCCGGAAAGCTGCGACGGCAAATGGCTCGCCCTATCGGCCAAACCCAGTTTCTCAATCAAGGCAGAGGCTTTGGCCAAAGCTTGTGCTTTGCTATCGCCCGCCAAACGCGCCGGCATGGCGACGTTCTCCAGCGCAGTGAACTCGGGCAATAAATTATGGAATTGATAGACAAAGCCGATATGTGCGCGGCGCAACGCCGTGCGGGCTTTATCATCGGCATCGGTAACCACCTGCCCCTTTAGGGTAAGGCTGCCCTGCTCTGGCTTTTCCATCAGCCCGGCGATATGCAAGAGGCTCGATTTGCCCGAGCCGCTGGGCCCGACAAGTGCCACCACTTCGCCTTGGCCAATTTCCAAGGCGGCGCCTTGCAGCACGGGCAAAACCTTGGTGCCCTGCTGGAAGCTCTGATGGATATTGGTAAGGGCGAAATGGCTACTCATTGCGCAAAGCCTCCACAGGTTCCATGGAAGCCGCTCGCCAAGCCGGGTAAAGCGTCGAGAAAAACGACAGGGTCAGCGCCATGCCGGTAACTTGCAGCAAATCTTTGGTCAGGATAAGCGCTGGCATGCGCTCGAGAAAATACACTTCGGCGGGAAACAGATTGGCGCCCGTCGACCAAATGAGGAATTGTCGAATTTCTTCAATATAGGCACAAAACAACGTCCCCAGCCCCACGCCCGCTATCGTGCCAAATACGCCAATGCTGGCGCCCGTGATGAAAAACACTCGCAATATCAGCCCGCGCGACGCCCCCATAGAGCGCAAAACGGCGATATCCCGCCCCTTATCGCGCACCAACATCACCAGACCGGAAATAATATTCAGCGCCGCGACCAGCAAAATCATCGTCAAAATCATAAACATGACATTGCGCTCGACCTCTAGCGCACCCGCCAATGTGCTATTGCTCTGTTTCCAATCGACGACATAATGCCCCGCGCCCACCACATCGCGCAATTCGGGCGCGCGTTGGTCAATCGTATCTGGGTCGTCCAGTACCACATCAATGGCGCCTTGGTTTTCGCTGAGGCCAAAAAACGCGCCCGCCGAACCGATGGGCATAAAGGTGAAATTCAAATCATATTCCGATAGGCCAATGCGAAAAATCGCCGCCAATTTAAACTGTTTCAACCGCGGCGCCGTGCCAAAGGGCGTTATCGTGCCGCGCGGCGAAATGAGCGACACACGGTCGCCAATTTTAAAGCCATGGCGTTCCGCCAAGCGCACGCCCATGGCAATCGTATTGGTTCCGGTTAAATCATCCAGCGACCCGTCGATGATATTGCCTTGCAAGCTCGGCAATTGTTTCAGCTTATCGAGCGGCAAGCCGCGCACCAAAACACCGCGCACGGCAGACCCAGACGACAACATGGCTTGGCCATCGACCAAGGGCGTGGCGAACACCACGCCATCCGCCACTTCGAGTTTTTTCACCAAAGCGTCGCGGTCGATAAATTCATTTTGATAGGCGCGAATGGTGGCATGGCCATTGACGCCGAGAATACGCTCCAATAAATCAGCGCGAAAGCCCGTCATCACCGCCATCACAACAATCAGCGTGGCGACGCCCAACATAATGCCAATAAAGGAAATGCCGGCAATGACCGAGATGAAACTCTCGCGTCGGCGAGAGCGCAGATAGCGGCCAGCAATTTGCCATTCTAGGGCGCCAAAGGCTCGCGTCATAGGGCTATCCTGCTTTCCATCTCTCGTTCTATTGGGCGCTTTCGGGCGGCGACGACAGTAAGGCAATCGCCGCGTCCAGAGCCAATACGTGTTTTTCGCCGGTAGCGCGGTTTTTTATCTCGACTTCTTGCCCCTCGGCCCCGCGCGGGCCAATCACCGCCTGCCAAGGCAAGCCGATGAGGTCCATGGTCGAGAATTTAGCGCCCGCCCTTTCGTCTCTATCATCATAGAGAACATCAAGGCCGTTTTGTGACAGCGTGTCAAACAGGCGCGCGCACAGAGCATCACAGCCCTCATGGCCCGGTTTTAGGTTAATCAGCCCCACATGAAAGGGCGCCACCGCCCACGGCCAGACAATGCCATCGTCGTCATGGCTGGCCTCGATAATGCCCCCCACCAAACGCGATATGCCAATGCCGTAAGAGCCGCTATGCACGGCCGTGTCTTTGCCATCGGGGCCCGCCACCAGCGCTTTCATCGCGGTGGAATATTTTTGTCCGAAGTAGAAAATATGCCCCACTTCAATGCCGCGCGCGGTCACTTGCTTGTCGGCGGGCACTTGCGCTTCAAACATCGCGCTATCATGCATTTCGTCGGAACGCGCATAATATTGCGTGAAGCTTTCGATGAGAGGTGCCAAATCGCCAGTGTCGTCCCCCATAAGCTCGGCCTCCGGCACGGGCAAATCGAGGATATCGCTATGGCAAAAAACCTCCGACTCGCCGGTCTCGGCGAGGATGATAAATTCATGGCTCAAATCGCCGCCAATCGGCCCCGTGTCGGCCGCCACCGGCATGGCTTTGAGCCCCATGCGACGAAAGCTGCGCAGATAAGCGAGGAACATTTTATAATAGGCGGTGCGGGCGGAAGCCTCGTCGATATCGAAACTATAGCCATCTTTCATCAAAAACTCGCGGCCACGCATCACCCCAAACCGAGGGCGAATCTCGTCGCGGAATTTCCACTGAATATGATACAGGTTTTTCGGCAAATCCTTATAGCTGACCACATTATCGCGAAAAATCTGCGTAATCAGCTCTTCATTGGTCGGCCCGTAAAGCAGGTCTCTGCCATGGCGGTCGGTGATGCGCAGCATTTCTTTGCCATAATCTTCATAACGCCCCGACTCGCGCCAAATATCGGCCGATTGCAAAGTCGGCATCAACATTTCAATGGCGCCCGCTTTGGCTTGCTCTTCGCGCACAATGGTTTCGATTTTGCGCAAAGCCTTGAGGCCCAGAGGCAGCCAGCTATATAGGCCCGCAGCGCTTTGGCGCACCATCCCGGCCCGCAACATCAATCGATGCGAGACAATTTGCGCCTCGGAAGGGGTCTCTTTCAGCGTCGGTAAAAAATAATTCGACATCCGCTGCGACTGGCTTTGGGGTGAAGACATGCTCAATTCCTTACAGGTTTAAACTTACGTAAGTCATAACATGACGGGTTTCTCACGCAAGCAAATGTCCTTCGGGGCCAAAAGAATTTTACCCAAAGGGCAAAAAAAAGATGACAGTCGGATGGAATATAGTTACCTTTTTTACGTGGATGAGGACCTCGTGTCCTCGGGTTTTGGGAGGAACCTTTCGAGCTTGCTCGAAGCACATAGATAGCGAGGTCATCGATGCAAATCGAAGATCTCGCTTTTTTATGCCGCGCTAGCGCTGGCCGCGATAATCCGGCAAAAACGGGATATCCGCATTGGCCAAAGCGCCGCTGGTCAACAGCCAGTAAATCGCCGCATAAAGCACCCCAGACACCAAAGTGGTAATCAGCAATTTACGGCCAATGCGGGGTTGGGCGGGCGCACTGCCTTCCGAGCCAGGCACCACTTCGCCAGCCTCCGCTTGGGAAACCACGCCGAAAGGCAAAACCATAAACAAGGTTAAAAACCAAACGATGCCATAAATCGCGCTTCCAAAAATAAAACCAACCTCAATCATATCGCCTCTCCCTAGACCTCAATAAAGCTTACCAGCACCATCGGCTTTTTGCCCCAACGACGCGCCATCTCGCGGCGCACGCCAATGCGAATATCATTCTCTGCCCGCTCGGGCGTCAACTTGCCGCTAGAAGGAATGGCGCGCTCCACCGCATCCAGCGCCCAATCGACGAGTTTCACCAGTCCATCATCTTCGGGCAGACCGGCGGTAGATACTTCAAAGCGTCCGGCCAGACGATTGCCTTGGTCGATGGGAATGGCGACAAAGATAACCCCCGTCTCCGACATTTTGCGTCGGTCGCGCGTTGCCAGATGTTTGCCGCTGGTAACAATCGAGCCATCCAAATAAAGCCGTCCGGTCGGCACCACGTTAATCACTTCTGTTGGCCCCGGCGCGATGCGGACCAAATCACCATTATGAATACGCAAAGGTTCTGGCACGCCCAATTCTTTGGCCAAGGCCGCATGAGCGATGAGATGGCGGTGTTCGCCATGCACAGGCAAAGCCGCACGCGGGCGCGCCCAGCTATACATATCGGCCAGCTCGTCGCGGCAGGGATGGCCCGACACATGAATATCGGTGCCATTGGGGGTCACAATCTCGACGTCCAATTGGGCTAATTTATTTTGCAGCGAGAGAATTTCTTTCTCATTGCCCGGTATCATTTTCGACGAGAAAACCACGCGGTCTCCCGCCTCTAAGGTGAGGTGCGGGTGATGCCCATTGGCCATTCGGCCCAGCGCTGCATTGGCCTCGCCTTGGCTGCCGGTGCAGCAAATCAGCAATTTATCCGGCGGTAAATAGCCCGCATCCGTATCTTCAATCAGCTCGGGAAATTGCGTCATATAGCCGGTTTTGCGCGCCGCTTGATAAATCTTATGCATGCCGCGCCCAGCCAAACATAAATGCCGCCCCGACTGCACCGCCACTTCGGCAATGCTGGTCATCCGCGCGACATTGGAGGCAAAAGTGGTAATCACCACCCGCCCCGGACTGTCTGCCACGACGTCCAAAAGATTTTTCGCCACATCGGCTTCCGAGCCCGAACGCCCTGGCGACAGCACATTGGTGCTATCGCAAATAATCGCATCTATGCCTTTGTCGCCCAGCGCCTTCAGCCGCTCGACTTCGGTTAAGCGGCCGATAATCGGATCGGGGTCAATTTTCCAATCGCCCGTATGCAAGGCGCGATAACCATCGACCTCAATGGCAATGGCGCTCGGCTCGGCAATAGAATGGGTCAGGCAGATATAATCGATGGAAAACGGCCCTAAGTCCAAATGCGCGTCGGTGTCGATGATATTCAGCTCCACGTCCTCAAGGATACCGCGCTCGGATAATTTGCCTTTAACCAATTCCGCCGTGAACGGCGTCGCATAGAGCGGGCATTTCAACCGATGCCAAAGATGCGCCACCGCGCCAATATGGTCTTCATGGCCATGGGTCAATAAAATGCCCAGCAGCCGGTCTTTGCGCTGCTCGATAAAGTCGATATCGGCGGTAATCAGGTCAACGCCCGGCTCGTAAGAGCCGCCAAAGGTGACGCCTAAATCCACCATCAACCAGTCGCGGTCGCCGCGCGGGCCATAGCCATAGAGATTGCAATTCATGCCAATCTCGCCAGTGCCGCCTAGAGGTAAAAATACCAATTCGCTATTTTGCTCAGCCATTTTGTCCATTCTCAGGGAAGAAAACATCCCCGGCATCTATTACATGCATCCCGCCCGCCGGGTCTTGCAGCTGCAAGGCGCCTGTTTCATCGATATCTAGAAAGATACCCTCAATCGTTTGGTTTTCCAGCCGCGCCACCAAAGGCCCGCCGATACCATGTGCCACCGCGCGCCAAGCTTGCAAAACCGGCGCGAAACCACCCATTTTCCATTGCTGGTACAGCCCCTCAAAAGCCGCCGCCAAAACCTCCAGCGCTTGTAAATTGCTGACCGATTTTCCGGTAATGGCAGATATATTCGTGGCCGGATAGGGCGTGTCTTGCGGATGCGTGGCCAAATTGAGCCCCAAGCCAATGGCCAACCAGCGCCGCTGAGGGTCTTGCTGCGTGCTTTCCAATAAAATGCCCGAGGCTTTTTTGCCATCAATCAGCACATCATTGGGCCATTTTAAACTGACGCTGGCGCCCTCGCCAATGAAATGGCGCACCGTCGTCTCTAGCGCCAGACCTGCCACAAAGGCCAATTGGCCCGCCTGTTTGGGCTCGGGTGCGTGGGGTAAATATAGCGTGGTCATCAAATTGCCCGACGGGCTATCCCAAGCCCGGCCGCGCCGCCCGCGCCCTGCGGTTTGCACATCGGCGATAATCCACGTTGGGATAAGGCTGTTTTCGAGCGCCATACGACGCGCTTCTTCATTGGTGCTATCCACCTGCGGGAGGTGGTGCAAGTGATATCCGTTTGGAAGACTTATCACCTGGCCGATATGCCTCCGCTGGCGGTCAAAGCCGCGCCCGCCATATCCGCCAGCTCAATGAAGGGCGCTGGATAGACGAAGAATAGCAAAGTGAAAGCGGTCAACCCGCCAGCCAAAATAGCCAGCTCGCGCGGCATCGGCTCGTTAACATCTTCGCTCGGTGGGTCGAGATACATGATTTTGACAATCCGCAGATAATAATAAGCCCCGACGACACTGGCCAAAACGCCCAGAATAGACAGGCTATAAAGCCCCGCATCGATGGCGGCGCGGAAGACGAATAATTTGCCGAAGAAACCAGCCATCGGCGGAATGCCCGCCAAGGAGAACATCAATATCGCCAGACAGCCCGCCATGAACGGACGGGTTTGGCTGAGGCCCGCCAAATCATCGATTTTTTCAACCGGCCCACTATCGCGGCGCATCGAGAGAATGCAGGCGAAAGTGCCAAGCGTCATCACCGCATAAAGCGCCATATATAAAATCACGCTCGAAATACCAGCTGGCGACACGGCGGCAAAGCCAACCAGCGCAAACCCCATATGGCCAATAGACGAATAAGCCATCAGGCGTTTGATATTATGTTGGCCAATCGCGGCAAAAGCCCCGAGCGCCATGCTGGCGATGGAGATGAGAATGATAATCTGCTGCCAAGCCACCATAGCCTCGCCAAAGCCCGTCATCATGACGCGCAAGAAAATCGCCATGCCAGCCAGTTTTGGGGCGGCCGCAAAAAACGCCGTGACCGAGGTCGGCGCGCCTTCATAGACATCGGGCGTCCACATGTGAAACGGCACGGCGGAGATTTTAAACGCCAGACCCGCCATTAGAAAGACCAGACCGATAACCTGCGCCATCGGCAAAATGCCATCTTCGGGTTGGAAAGCCATCGCAATTTCGTTGAAATTGGTGGACCCCGAAAAGCCGTAAATCAGCGACGCGCCATAGAGCAACATGCCCGAGGAAAGCGCGCCGAGAACGAAATATTTCAGCCCCGCTTCGGTCGAGCGCAGACTGTCGCGATTGATCGCCGCGACCACATAAAGCGCCAGAGATTGCAGCTCAATGCCCATATAAAGCGAAATCAAATCATTGGCCGAAATCATCAGCCCCATGCCCGTTGCGGCGAGAACCAGCAGGATAGAATGTTCAAAACGGGCGAGTTTCTCGCGCCGCAGAAACCGCTGCGACATGATAATCGCCAGCGCGGTGGCGCCAAAAGTCAGCACTTTCATCAGCGCGGCAAAACTATCCATGACGAAAGATTTGTTAAACGCATAGGCCGTCGCATCGGATGCATAGCCGGCGGCCAAAACCGCCGCCAAAGCCAGCAGTCCCACGGCGCCATAATCGACCGAGCGCGTGGCATCTTTTTCAGAGAAAGCGCCAACCATTAACAATCCCATAGCGCCGAGGAAAAGCACCAGCTCGGGCAGGATAAGAAGCATGTCGTTCATAAATTGCGTTGTCATTATCTTACTCCACCGGCTTGGCTTCGAAGCCAGAATAGTGATTGGCCACGGCTTCTTGATAGCCAGCCACCAGTGCCTCGACAGAAGGCGCCGTCAGCTCAAGAATAGGCATGGGCCAGAAACCGAAGACGAGAGTCGCCAGAACCAAAGGCGCGATGATGAATATTTCGCGCCGATCCATATCGCCGATTTGCTGCAAGCCTTCGTGCTCGATGCGGCCAAAGCTGACGCGGCGATAAAGCGATAAAGCATAGACCGCCGAGAAAATAACCCCGCTGGCCGCAAATAAAGCCGTCCACGTGCTGACTTGGAAGGTGCCAATAATCGTCAAAAACTCACCCACAAAACCCGATGTGCCCGGCAAGCCGACATTGGCCATGGTGAACAATAAGAACACCGTGGCAAAAATCGGCATCCGATTGGCCAAGCCGCCATAGGCCGCAATGTCGCGCGTGTGCATACGGTCGTAAACCACGCCGACGCATAAAAACAGCGCACCCGAAATCCAACCATGCGACAGCATTTGAAACACCGCACCCTGCACGCCTTGCATTGTGGCGGAGAAAATCCCCATGGTCACAAAGCCCATATGCGCGACGGAAGAATAAGCGATGAGCTTTTTCATATCCTCTTGGGCAAAAGCCACCAGCGATGTGTAGACAATAGCAATGGCGCTGAGTGCCAGCACCATGGGCGAGAAAAAATCGGAGGCGATGGGGAACATTGGCAAAGAGAACCGCAAGAAACCATAGCCGCCCATTTTCAAAAGCACGCCAGCCAGAATAACCGAACCCGCCGTTGGCGCTTCCACATGCGCATCTGGCAACCAAGTATGCACTGGCCACATCGGCATTTTGACGGCGAAACTGGCGAAGAACGCCAACCATAACCACGTCTGCACATCGGCCTCAAAACCATGTGCCGCCAAGTCTGGAATAAACGTCGTGCCCTCCTGCCAATACATATACAGAATAGCCAGCAGCATCAGCACCGAGCCGATGAGCGTATAGAGGAAGAATTTAAAGCTCGCATAAATCCGTCGCGCGCCGCCCCAAATGCCAATAATCAGGAACATGGGAATGAGACCCGCTTCGAAGAAGAGATAGAATAAAATAATATCCATCGAGCAGAAAACGCCAATCATCAGGGTTTCCAGCACCAAGAAAGCCAGCATATATTCGCGCACGCGGGTTTTTATCGATACCCAACTGGCCAGAATGCAAATCGGCATTAAGGCCGCCGTTAGCAAAACAAACAGCACGGAAATGCCATCTACGCCCATGGCGTAGTCAATGCCGGGCGCCAACCATTGCGCGCGTTCGACGAATTGATAGCCCGCCTCGCTGCCGTCAAAGCGGGTGACCATGAAAATACTCAGCAGCAAAGTCACCACTGTGGTCCACAGCGCCACAGCGCGCGAATTGGCGGCTACGGTTTCTTCGTCGCCGCGCACCAATAAGATGAACAGCGCGCCAAGCAGCGGCAAAAACGTCAGGGTCGAGAGAAGCGGCCAATCAATCATATGCGTATTCCTATATCTTCCCTATTGCGCGCTCAGCATCAGCCAAGACACGAAGCCAGCCACGCCAAGCAACATGACAAAAGCATAATGATAAACAAATCCGGTTTGCAGACCCACGACCCGGCGCGTCACCCGCATCACGCTTGCGGCTATGCCATCGGGGCCAAGCCCATCAATAATGGCGCCATCACCGCCCTTCCACAAAACCCGCGCAATCCATTTTGCCGGACGCACGAAGAGGAAGTCGTAAATTTCGTCGAAATACCATTTGTTGAGCAGGAACTTGTAAATCAAGTCATGCTGCTGGGCAATTTCGCCCGGCCATTTCGGATAACGGATATACATAATATAGGCCAAGACAAAACCAGAGGCCATCATCGCAATCGGTAAAAGCTTGACCCAAGTCGGCACCAAATGCAGGTCATGCAGCACATGATTATCGCTGGAGGTGAAAATCGTGCCATCCCAGAAAGCCGTTTGCGTATCGCCGATAAACAATCCGGAGAAAGCAAAACCCGCAATCAAAGCCCCAAAGGCCAAGACAATCAGCGGCACCAGCATAACCGGTGGGCTTTCATGCACATGGCTCAGCGTTTCATTAGAACAACGAGGGGCTCCAAAAAAGGTGAGGAACATCAAACGCCAGCTATAAAACGAGGTGAAGAAAGCGGCGACGATGAGCATGGTGAAAGCAAACATATGCGGGCCCGCTTGCGCCGCAAAAGCCCCTTCGATGATGGCGTCTTTAGAGAAGTAGCCCGCCGTCAGCGGGAAACCCGTCAGGGCAATCGTGCCGATGAACATCATGAAAAAAGTGGCCGGAATGAGCTGGCGCAGGCCGCCCATTTTGCGCATGTCTTGCTCGTCGCCCATGGCGTGAATGACCGAGCCAGCGCCTAAAAACAATAGAGCCTTGAAAAACGCATGGGTGAACAAATGAAACATGGCCGCTTGGTAAGCGCCAATGCCCAGCCCGACAAACATATAGCCAAGCTGCGAACAGGTAGAATAAGCAATCACCCGCTTAATATCATTTTGCACCAGCCCCACGGTGGCGGCAAAAAAGGCGGTAAGCGCGCCAATGACAATCACGACGTTGAGCGCCGTGGGCGACATCTCGAACAAGGGCGAACAGCGCGCCACAAGAAACACGCCCGCCGTTACCATGGTTGCGGCGTGAATGAGCGCCGATACAGGGGTTGGCCCTTCCATCGCATCTGGCAGCCATGTGTGCAGCAAAAATTGCGCCGATTTACCCATGGCGCCCATGAAGAGCAACAAGCAGATGGTGGTCAGCGTCGGCAGCGTCATGCCGAGGAAATCAAACTTACCATTGGCCAAAGCGCCAGCGGCGGCAAACACTTCGTCAAATTGCAAGGAGCCGACGGAATAATAAATCGCCGACATGCCCAAAATGAGCCCGAAATCGCCGATGCGATTGACCACGAAAGCTTTCATCGCCGCCGCATTGGCCGATGCTTTTTTAAACCAAAAACCGATGAGCAAATAAGACGCCAGCCCCACGCCTTCCCAGCCAAAGAATAATTGCAAGAAATTATCCGCCGTCACTAGCATCAACATCATGAAAGTAAACAAAGACAGATAGGCGAAAAACCGCGCCCGATGCTCATCATGGCTCATATAGCCGATGGAATAGACATGCACGAGCGAGGAAACCCCCGTCACGACCACCAGCATCACCACCGTCAGCGTATCGATACGCAAGGTCCAATCAATCGTTAAACTGCCCGATTGCAACCAACTCAGCACTACAATTTTGCTGGCATTGCCATTTAAGCCAACATCGACAAAAGCCACGCAAGAAAGCAGCGCCGAGATAATCAGCAACCCCGTGGTGACATATTCAGAATTTCGGTGGCCGATAACCCGGCCAAATAAGCCCGCAATAAGCGCCCCGAGGAGCGGGAAAAAGACAATCGCCTGATACATGGGTTAGCCTTTCATCTGACTGACATCTTCGATAGCGATACCGCCACGATTGCGGAAATAAACAACGAGAATAGCCAAGCCAATCGCGGCCTCGCCAGCGGCCACCGTCAGCACCAGCAGGGCAAACACTTGCCCCACTAAATCGCCGAGATAGGCCGAAAAAGCCACCAGATTTATATTCACCGCCAAGAGCATCAGCTCAATCGACATGAGAATAATGATGACGTTTTTGCGGTTCAGGAAAATGCCAAACACGCCAATGGTAAATAATATAGCGGCCAGCGTTAGATAATGTGTCAGACCAATCATCTTATAGTCCCTCCCCTGGCTCGATATCGACCAGCTCCACCGCGCCATCGCGCGTGCGGGCGTTTTGTTTGGCGATGTCTTGGCGTTTCGGATTATTGGATTTGACCAACGTCAGCACGATGGCGCCAATCATGGCGACCAGCAAAATGGCACCGGCGGTTTGGAATAGGAAAATATAATCGGTGTAAAGCACCCGTCCCAAAGCTTGCGCATTGGTCATGCCGTCGGGCGTGGCACTGGGCAATTGGCCTTTGTCGACTAAGGTCGAGGAAGCGCCAAAAACCAGCAATAGCTCCAGCAGCAATATCAAGCCAACCGTTGCGCCAATGGGCATATATTGCAAAAACCCCTCGTTCAGCTCGGCAAAATCAATGTCGAGCATCATCACCACAAATAGAAATAATACCGCCACGGCCCCGACGTAAACCACGACCAAAATCAGCGCCAGAAACTCCGCCCCCAGCAAGACAAAGAGGCCAGCCGAGTTAAAAAAAGTCAGAATGAGAAACAGCACCGAATAGACCGGATTGCGCGACGCAATCACCATAAAGGCGCTGGCCACACTAACCGTGGCAAATAAATAAAAGGCGAGAGAGGTAAGCGTCATATCATTTCTACCGGTAAGGAGCGTCTAGCTCGATATTTTTTGCAATCTCAACTTCCCAACGATCGCCATTGGTCAGCAATTTGGCTTTGTCATAGACAAGCTCTTCGCGGGTTTCGGTTGCAAATTCAAAGTTTGGCCCTTCCACAATCGCGTCCACCGGACACGCTTCTTGGCAGAAACCGCAATAAATACATTTTACCATGTCGATGTCATAGCGCACGGTGCGGCGCGTGCCGTCATTATTGCGCGGCCCCGCCTCAATGGTGATGGCTTGAGCGGGACAAATGGCTTCGCAAAGCTTGCAGGCGATGCAGCGTTCTTGCCCGTTGGGGTAGCGGCGCAAGGCATGTTCGCCACGAAAGCGCGGGCTCAAAGGGCCCTTTTCATGCGGATAGTTAATCGTCGCTTTTTTGCCGAAGAAATAGCCCATCGCCAAGCGAAACGCCGAGACGAATTCAATCAGAAACAAACTGCGAGCGGTGCGATCTAACCAAGCCATATTAAAACCTTCAAGAAGCCATATCGAAATATTGCAAGAAGCCCGCCACCAAAACGACGTAGAACAGCGAAAGCGGCAGGAAGACTTTCCACCCCAAACGCATCAACTGGTCATAGCGATAGCGCGGCACGATAACTTTCATCATGGCGAACATGAAGAACATGAAACCCATTTTGACGATGAACCAAACCGGCCCCGGCACCCAATTAAACGGCGCCAAATCGACAGGCGGCAACCAGCCACCCAAGAATAAAATCGTCATCATGGCGCACATCAAAACGATATTGGCCAATTCGCCAATCATGAACACCACATAGGGGGTCGAGGAATATTCGGTCATAAAGCCCGAGACCAATTCGCTTTCCGCTTCGGGCAAGTCAAAGGGCGGGCGATTGGTTTCGGCCAGAGCCGAGATGAAAAACACCACAAACATGGGAAATAGCGGCACAGCAAACCAAACGGTTTTTTGCGCCAAAACAATATCGGTCAAATTCAACGAGCCGACACACAGCAAAACCGTGATGATAACCAAGCCGATGGAGACCTCATAAGAGACCATTTGCGCGGCCGAGCGCAGCGCCCCCAAAAACGGATATTTGGAGTTGGAAGCCCAGCCGCCCATAATCACGCCGTAAACGCCGAGCGATGAAATGGCGAAAATATATAAAATACCGACGTTAATATCGGCCACCGCCCAGCCTTCATTGACCGGAATCACCGCCCAAGCGCTGAGCGCCAAAAACATCGTCACGAAAGGCGCCAATAAAAACACCGGCTTATTGGCCGTGGTGGGAATGATAATCTCTTTGAACAAATATTTGGCAATATCGGCAAAACTTTGCAGCAAGCCAAAAGGCCCTACCACGGTCGGGCCTTTGCGCAATTGCGCTGCCGCCCAAATTTTACGGTCGGCCAACATGAAGAAAGCCAGCGACACCAAAAGCGCCAGAATAATCGCTAAGGAATGCAGCGTGACCAAAAGGGCTGGCCAGATATAGCTATCGAAAAACACGCTATCCATGGGTGCCCGTCCCTTCGGTTTCGCCGTCGCGTTGCTGTTTGGCCTTGGCGCAATCGGCCATCGTGGCCGAGGCGCGCGCAATCGGATTGGTGAAATAAAAATCATTCACGCTATAGGCAAAAGCCTCGCGGCTCATTTTCGCGGCTGCCATATCTTTCGCAGCTGCTTGCGGCGCGGCGCTCTCGCTTAACCCATCCAGCTGAGCAAAATGCGGCGCGACCTCAAACATCGCGCTTCGCAAATCTGCCAGATTATCAAACGGCAAAGTCAGGCCCAGAACCTCGGAGAGTGCCCGGAAGATTTTCCAATCTTCGCGCGCTTCCCCTGGCGGGGTGGCGGCGGGCTCGGTCATTTGCGGACGCCCTTCGGTGTTCACGTAAATCGCTTGCTTCTCGGTATAAGCGGCGGCGGGCAGAATAACATCGGCCCGATGCGCGCCGCGGTCGCCATGGCTGCCGATGTAAATCACAAAAGCATCGCCTAAAGAAGCACCAGCAATTTCATCCGCACCATAAAGGATAACCGTTTCCACCTCGCCGCTTTGCGCCGCCTGTTGAATGCCCGCCACGTCGAGCCCGCCCTCGCCTGGCAGCAAGCCAAGGTCGAGGCCAGCCACGCGCGCGGCCGCCGTATGCAGCACGTTAAAGCCGTTCCAAGTGTCAGAAATCGCCCCGCTCTTCTCGGCCAGCGCAATCGCTGCCGCCAGAACCGCATCGCCATCGGCGCGCGTTAAAGCGCCTTGGCCAAGGATAATCATCGGACGTTCGGCCTTGGCCAGCACGTCGCTAAAGCCATGCTTGCCAGCTAAAACATCGGCCAGCGTATCGGGGCCAGCGCCAATGTTGTCGGCTTCATAGGTCAGCTCGGCCGGCGCGCCAAGGGTGGCAATGGGGAAATTGCCCATCAGATAACGCTTGCGAATGCGCGCGTTTAACACTGGCGCTTCTAACCGCGGGTTGGTGCCGATGAGCAGCAAAGCGTCGGCCTCTTCAATGCCCGCGATGCTGGTGTTGAATATATAATTGCCACGCGGGCCCGACAATTTGGCGCCATCTTGACGACAATCCACATGCGGGCTTTCCAACTTATCCATCAAGGCCTTCAAGGCAAATTGGCCTTCGCCGCAAACCAAATCGCCGGCAATGGCTGCTGCCTTGGCGCCTTTGCCGTTCAGCTTTTCCGCGATATGGGCAAAAGCTTCTTCCCAACTGGCGGGAGCGAGGTTTTGTCCGTCGCGCACATAAGGCCGGTCGAGGCGTTGCGTGTTCAACCCATCCCAAACAAAACGAGATTTATCCGACAGCCATTCTTCGTTCACATCGTCATGGTTGCGCGGCATAATCCGCATCGCTTCGCGGCCACGCATATCGACGCGAATATTGCTGCCCACCGCATCCATCACATCGATGGTTTCGGTTTTCTTCAGCTCCCACGGACGCGCGGTAAACGCGTAAGGGCGCGACGTCAGCGCGCCCACGGGGCACAAGTCAATCACGTTGCCCGACAGTTCGCTGTCGAGCGAGGCTTCTAAATAAGTGGTGATTTCCATATCTTCGCCGCGGCCAATGGCGCCAATCTCTGGCACGCCCGCCACCTCTTGGGCAAAGCGCACGCAGCGGGTGCAATGAATGCAGCGCGTCATAATGGTGCTGACCAGCGGCCCCATATGTTTGTTTTCCACGGCGCGTTTATTATCGGCAAACCGACTGGCATCGCCACCAAAACCAAGCGCTTGGTCTTGCAAATCGCACTCGCCGCCTTGGTCGCAAATCGGGCAATCGAGCGGATGATTGATCAGCAAAAATTCCATCACGCCTTCGCGCGCCGCTTTCACACTGTCTGATTTCGTGCTGACCACCATATCGGGTGCCACAGGCATGGCACAACTGGCAACCGGCTTGGGCGCTTTTTCGACTTCCACCAAACACATGCGGCAATTGCCCGCCACGGATAGGCGTTCGTGATAACAAAAGCGCGGAATTTCAGCGCCCGCTTCTTCGCAAGCCTGCAAAATAGTGGTGCCGGGCGCAACCGAAACGGCGGTGCCGTCGACGGTAAGATTTACCTTATCACTCATTATTCAGCTGCCTCCTGATGGCCGGGCCCTTGCGTCAGACGCGCTTCAATCAGCGGACGGAAATGGCGAATGAGCCCCTGCACCGGCCAAGCCGCCGCATCGCCCAGCGCACAAATCGTGTGGCCTTCAATCTGTTTGGTCACTTGCAGCAGCATGTCAATCTCTTTGACCTGCGCTTGGCCAGCCGCCATGCGTTCCAACACGCGCCACATCCAGCCCGTGCCCTCCCGACAAGGGGTGCATTGGCCACAGCTTTCGTGTTTGTAGAAATGCGAGATGCGCGCAATCGCCTTAATAATGTCGGTCGATTTATCCATCACAATCACCGCCGCCGTGCCAAGGCCCGACTGCACTTCTTTGAGACTGTCAAAATCCATCAACACTGTGTCGCAAATTTCTTTCGGCAGAAGCGGCACCGAAGAGCCACCCGGAATCACGGCCAGCAAATTATCCCAACCACCGCGAACGCCGCCCGCATGTTTCTCAATCAACTCTTTCAGCGCAATGCCCATTTCTTCTTCGACATTGCACGGATGGTTCACGTGACCCGAAATGCAAAACAGCTTGGTTCCCGTATTGCCATCGCGCCCCAGACCGGCGAACCACGCGCCGCTGCGGCGACAAATCGTCGGCGCCACGGCAATGCTCTCGACGTTGTTTACCGTTGTCGGGCACCCATAGAGACCCATATTGGCAGGAAAAGGCGGCTTCAAACGCGGCTGACCTTTTTTGCCTTCAAGGCTTTCAATCAGCGCCGTTTCCTCGCCACAAATATAAGCGCCCGCGCCGTGGTGGACATAAATATCATAGTCCCAGCCCGAACCAGCCGCGTCTTTGCCCAAAAGGCCTGCCGCATAGGCTTCATCGACGGCGCGTTGCAGGGCTTCGCGCTCGCGAATAAATTCGCCGCGCACATAAATATAGCAAACATGAGCGCCCATGGCGAAACCCGCCAGCAGGCACCCTTCCAGTAATTTATGCGGCTCATGGCGCAAAATATCGCGGTCTTTGCAGGTGCCGGGCTCGGACTCATCGGCGTTAATCACCAAATAATGGGGCCGCCCGTCGTTTTCTTTCGGCATGAAAGACCATTTCAAACCTGTCGGGAAACCCGCACCGCCGCGCCCGCGCAAGCCAGAGGCCTTAACTTCGTCGATGACCCAATCGCGGCCTTTTTTAATCAGCTCGCCCGTGCCATCCCAGTCGCCGCGCGCTTTGGCAGCCGTCAGGTCTGCCCCGCCGAGGCCGTAAATGTTTTTGAAAATCCGGTCTTCATCCCGCAACATTATTGCTCACCTTTCAACACAGTCAGCCCGCCTTCGGGCTCTGACCCATGACGGCTATTTTGCGGCCCCGTAGCCACTGTTTTGCCATCGCGCAAATCTTGCAGCAATTGCTCCAAACTTGCCGCCGTCAAATCTTCGTAAAAATCATCGTTAATCTGCACCATGGGCGCGTTGACACAAGCGCCCAAACATTCGACTTCAAGCCAGCTCAATTTGCCGTCTTCGGTAATATCGCCCGGCTCGCCGATGACGTTGCGGCACACTGATTTCAAATCATCGGCGCCGCGCAACCAGCAAGGGGTGGTGCCGCATAGCTGCACAAAATGCTCGCCAACCGGCGATAAGTTGAACATCGTGTAAAAAGTCGCCACTTCCATCGCCCGAATATGCGGCATATCCAACATATCGGCGATGGTGCGAATGGCCGGCTCAGACAACCAGCCTTCTTGTTTTTGCGCTTGCCAGAGCAGCGCAATTATCGCGCTGGCTTGGCGGCCTTCTGGAAATTTGGCAATTTGACCGCTTGCCCAGCTGGCGTTTTCATCGCTGAAAGCAAAACTGTCTGGCTGGTCTGCATGTAGGCGGCGTACACTCATCGATCGACTTCCCCAAATACAATATCTAACGAGCCCAAAATCGCTGACACATCGGCCAACATATGGTCGCGGCTCAAATAATCTAGCGCGTGCAAATGGGCAAAGCCCGGCGCGCGAATTTTACACCGATAGGGTTTGTTCGACCCATCCGAAATCAGATAGACACCAAACTCGCCTTTGGGCGCTTCCACGGCAGAATAAACCTCGCCTGCGGGCACGTGATAGCCTTCGGTATAAAGTTTAAAATGATGGATGAGCGCTTCCATCGATTGTTTCATCTCGCCACGTTTGGGCGGCACCACTTTGCCATCTTGCGACGACACAGGGCCGGACGGCATATTGGCCAAACATTGTTTCATAATGCGAATGGACTGGCGCATTTCTTCCACCCGACATAAATAGCGGTCGTAGCAATCGCCGTTTTTGCCCAGCGGAATATCAAACTGTAAATCGCTATAAACCTCATAGGGTTGCGAGCGGCGCAAATCCCATGCCAGACCCGAGCCGCGCGCCATAACGCCCGACATGCCCCAATTTTGCACATCTTCGGGCGTCACAATGCCAATATCGACATTGCGCTGCTTGAAAATACGGCTGTCGGTCAACAGGCCTTCAATATCGTCGAGCACTTTCAAAAACGGGTCGCAAAAAGCTTCAATATCGTTCAGCAAATCTTGCGGCAAATCTTGATGCACGCCGCCGGGGCGAAAATAAGCCGCGTGAAGCCGCGCGCCACATGCACGCTCATAAAAAATCATCAGCTTTTCGCGTTCCTCAAAGCCCCAGGTAATCGGCGTCAAGGCGCCGACGTCGAGGGCTTGCGTGCAAATATTCATAATGTGGTTGAGAATGCGGCCAATCTCGCAATAAAGAACCCGAATATATTGCCCGCGAGCGGGCACGGCGACGTCCATCATCCGCTCGACGGCCAGCGCATAAGCATGTTCTTGGTTCATTGGCGACACATAATCGAGACGGTCGAAATATGGCAGGCTTTGCAGATAGGTTTTATGCTCGATGAGCTTTTCCGTGCCGCGATGCAGCAGGCCGATATGCGGGTCAATGCGCTCGACGCGCTCGCCGTCCAAATCCATCACCAGACGCAAAACCCCGTGCGCGGCTGGATGTTGCGGGCCGAAGTTAATGGTAAACTTGCGGTCTTGTGTGTCTTGTGGGCTTTGCGCGGACATGATTAGCCTTCCTGCTCTTGTTGCGAGGCTTTTTCGTCACCCGGTAAATTATCAGGGGGTAAACTATCGGGAATAAGATTGGCAGCCCGCGCGCCTTCCCAAGGGCTTTCAAAATCAAAATCGCGGAACTCTTGCACCAAGGAAACCGGCTCTTGGATGACTTTCTTGGCGTCATCATCGTAGCGCACTTCCACATGGCCACTGAGCGGGAAATCTTTGCGCAAAGGATGGCCTTCAAAACCATAATCGGTCAGCAGGCGGCGCAAATCTGGGTGGCCCGAAAACAAAATGCCATACATATCGAAAGCTTCGCGCTCGAACCAATCGGCGACATCGAAAAGCTCGGTGGCACTCGGCACTTGGGTTTCTTCGCCCGCTTGCAGCTTCACCCGTATGCGCTGATTTTGGGTCATCGACAGCAGGTGGTAAACCACATCAAAGCGCAACGGACGCTCGGGATAATCGGCACCACATAGGTCGATTAATTGCGTGAAAGCACAATCGCTATCATCGCGCAAAAACTTCAGCACCGCCTCAATATGGCCGGGGTTTACTTCCAGCGTCAGCTCGCCAAAGCGGACGTAATGATTGGCTAATTTATCGCCAAGCTCGGCCTGTAAATGAGCAATCAGTGGCAAATGGGCGAGGGTTTGCTGTTTCGACATCTCTCGTCCTAACGCTCAATCGTGCCCGTGCGGCGGATTTTCTTTTGCAGCATCAAAATGCCGTAAAACAAAGCCTCCGCCGTGGGTGGGCAACCGGGCACATAAATATCGACCGGCACAACCCGGTCGCAGCCACGCACCACCGAATAGGAATAATGGTAATAGCCGCCGCCATTGGCGCAAGAGCCCATGGAAATCACATAACGAGGCTCGGGCATTTGGTCGTAAACTTTACGCAAAGCTGGCGCCATTTTATTGGTCAGCGTGCCAGCCACAATCATCACATCCGACTGGCGCGGACTGGCGCGCGGCGCCACGCCATAGCGCTCAATATCGAGGCGCGGCATTTGAATGTGCATCATCTCCACGGCGCAGCAAGCCAAGCCAAACATCATCCAATGCAAAGACCCCGTGCGCGCCCAATTCACCAAATCTTCCGAGGACGCCAAAACAAAGCCTTTATCGGCCAGCTGGTCCGACACTTGCTCGTAATAGGGGTCGGCCATCGGCGCAGGCAGGGTCTTCTTTAATTCATTTGCATTATTGCTAGACATGCTTGCCCTCCCCTAGTCCCAGTCCAACGCGCCTTTGCGCCACTCATAGGCAAAGCCTACGGTCAGCACCGACAGAAAAAACATCATGGACCAAAACCCAAACAGACCGACCTCGCCAAAAGCCACCGCCCATGGAAACAGGAAGGCGACTTCGAGGTCAAAAATAATGAACAAAATAGCGACCAGATAAAACTTCACATCGAACTTCATCCGCGCATCATCAAACGCCTCAAAACCGCACTCATAGGGCGCGTTTTTTTCGGGGTCTGGATTATAAGGAGCGATGAGAAGCGGCGCGAATAACAAAGCTGCCGTAATAACTGCCGACAGGCCCATGAAAATCAGGATTGGGTAATAAGTGCTCAGCAATTCATGCATGGGACGCGCTCTTTCCGTCTTTTAAAGGACAAAAACAAATCAGGGCAAAACAGCCCCTTTGGCGCGGAGTATAGTCGCCCTTCTTGGCTTTGCAACACCAATTTATGCTACTTTTTAGCACATAAACCATCGCTATTTTATCGCGCGTAACCGGGCCGTTAAAACTGCCAGGTCAGCGACGCAGCCCCCATGGTTTTGTCGAAATCATTGTCGCTCGACACGCCGCGCAACGAGAGACTGAAAACCAGCCCCGCATCCAAGTTTATTTCCCCGCCTAAAGCCAGCGTCGTATCTTTTGCCGCTTCGGCGGCATCCACCACGGCGTAAGCTGTCTCCCCCACGGTATAATTTGTCGTCGTCCCCTCCAGCAGATCGGCCACCGAATAGCTGAGCTCTGAATAAAGCCGCCAAGGCAAACGAGAAAATGCGTTGCGCCCCTCGAAATTAAACCGCAGGCGCGCAAATTGGCCCAAAGACTGAATATCGCGCTTGCTCGTGGTCAGATAGGTGCTTTCGGCAAACCGGTCTTGCTGCTCGCTATGCAGGCTGCCACCCAGCGCCATCTCAAGGTTCATCCGATAGGGTTTGCGCCGCGATAATTTGCGCTTGGCACCCGATAGGAAAACATCGGCCAAGAGCTCATAAACAATATCCAGATGCGTCGCGTCATAGGACGAGCGCACATCGAAAAACCCGCGCGTGTTGGTGTTCGAATAAATCCGCCGGGTCGTCGCATTATCCGACAGCCCGCCCATAACCATCAACGAGGCCGAAAAAGGGCCAATGGGTAAAATGTCCGTGAACCCCAAACCGACGCCCGTGTAGGTCGTGTCGAAACCATAGAGGTCTTTATTCAATTCATACTCACTTGTGCTTTGCATGAAAATTAACTCGGCATCGAACCAGCCGAAAATATTTTGCTGCACGCTCTGCGCCAAGCCCGAACGGTCGCCCTCCATCAGAAAACTACGCGCGCGATTGCCATCGTCTTCTAGCGAGCTGGCAAAGCCGACGCTTTTCAGCTTCTGCGTGCGGCCAAGCTCTGACATTTGGCGCCAAACATTGCGTTGCTGGTCTCCATGTTCGTGATGTATCAGCAAAGCCGAGGCATAATTGCTAGTGCCAGCCGAGAAACCAGAGGCGCGTTCGGTTTCATCGGTGCCGATAAAGAAACGGAAATGAGCGGGCTCGAAATCATAATAATAACTGGCATTATCGGCAGCGGCCAAAATCACTCGGTGCTTTTGCCCATCGGTCCATGTGTTGGTGCCATCGAGGGCCGAGATATCGCCCAGCAAACGAGCCCCCTCGTTGAGCGTAATCTGACTTGCGGTTCCTTCCAGCGCCAAAGCAATCGGATTTGCGCCAGCCGCTTGCACTTTGCCACCGATGGTAATGGTCGAGCCCGTGCCGACCCGCATCGCCGTGGCGCCAGCACTGGTAACACTGCCCGTCGACACCAAAGTGACCGGCAGGCCGGTAAAATCGACCGCCAGCCCGGTGCCGCTGGTGCTTATGGTGCCGCTATTGGTCAGCTGGTACGTGGGTGTGGCGACGGGCGCGCCTTGGGTCACCCGAAACGCCGTGCCGCCAGAGGAAATAGTGCCACTATTGGTGAAGACATGGGCGCCCTCAATCGCGCCTTGAAGAAACACCGCCTCGGAGCCAGTGGCGGAAATCGTGCCGCTATTGGTAAATTGAATATTATCGCCGCCCGTCAGATGCACCGCGTGTTCGCCGCCAGATGAGATAGCGCCCGAATTGGTAAAATTCACATTGCCGCCAAAGCCGCCCATCTCCACCGCATTGGCCCCGAAAGAGGCAATGGAGCCGCTATTGGTAAAGCTCATACCAGCCTCGGCCGCCACCGTGCCAATAATGGCATTGGTGCCGCTCGAGGAAATCGTGCCCGAATTGGTGATTTGCACCGTGTTTTGAAAGCTTGAAAAATCCAACACATGATTTGCCGTGCTGGCACTGCCCGAGATCGTGCCCGCATTGGTAAAGACAATCGTCGGCGTGGTAGCCGTATTGCCAAATACCACCACATCATCGGTGGCCGAAATCGTGGCGCCGGCAGCATTGGTAAAGCGCAAGGTGCTGGCTCCTTCTAGCTGCACGGCGCGGGTGCCCGTGGCCGTGAGCGCGCCGCCCGCCAGATTGTCAAAATTGACGATATTGCCATTGATGCCCAAAAGCCGCACGGCGTCATTGCTTACCTGCGTGGCATGGCCCGCCGATAGGGTGCCGCTATTGTCAAAATCCACCGTGCCATTGAGACCTTGCAAATAAACCGTGCTGCCGTCTTCGGCCGAAATCGTGCCGCTATTGTTCAGCGTTAAACTGACGCCGCTTGCGTTCACCGTGCCAGTTATCGCGCCAGCTCCCTCGGTCGACAAAGTGCCGCTATTGGTCAAGCTCAGTGTGGTCGTCACATCGGTGACGTCCAATAAATGCGCAGCGCTATCGTCGGTGGCGGAAATTGTGCCTTGGTTGTTAAAGGTCAAGCTTGGGGCTTGCGAGGTCGCGTCGATAACCACAACCCGGTCTTCGGCCTCAAGGCTGGCCGTGCCCAAATTGTTAAACGTCAAGCTCGAGGCGCCCTCAATGGACACGCCATATTGGTTGCTCGCGCTAATGGCGCCCGCCCCTTGGTTGGTGAAGGTGACACTATTATTGCCAATGTCCTCGAGGCGCACGGCATAGTCGCTCTCGGTGGTGGCATCGCCCGCGCGAATAATGCCGCTATTGGTCAGGCTAACGGTCGAACCGATATTGGTTAGGTAAATCGCATTGCCGCCAAGGCTGCTGATGGTGCCGCTTGCGGCATTGGTTATCGACACGGCGACGGCGGCAGCATCCAACGCGCCACGCAGCGCCCCTGCATTCGCACCGACACTGCTGGCGCCCGCCAAAATAGAGCCCGCATTGCTAACCGTCAGACTGGTTAAAACGCCCGTCACATCAACCGCCTTATCGCGCCCGGCCGATACAACCGCGCCCGCATTTTGGGTCAGGGTGACGCTGCGCGAGCCCGTGAAATCGAGCGCCTTATCGCGCCCCGCCGAGAGCGTGCCGCTATTGGTCACGCTCACCGTATCGGTTGCGCTATTGAAAGCGCGCAAGCCCACGGCTCGGTCAGAGTTTGTGGTAACTCGACCCGTCGCCGCATTGGTTACGGCCACAGCGGCGCTGGCGCTGCCACCGCGCGAGGCATCCACCACGAAGTTTAAACTGTCATCGCTCTCGGCATCGGCTTGCGCATGTGTGGCTTCTATTGTGCCGCTATTGGTAACCGTCACGCTGCCTGCCACATTTGTGAAATCCACCGTGCGATTATAGGCGCGCACCGTGCCTTCATTGGTCAGGCTGACACTGCCCGAGGCCGACGCGGCACTGAGCGCGTGGAACGAGCCCGCCGATAGGCTCGACGACGTGCCACTATTGGTTATGGTGACCGTGCCGGCGCGTTCAAAGTCGACCGTGCGGCTTACCCCGGCGGAAATCGTGCCCGCATTGGTTAAACTGGCGGTGGCGGCAGAGGTGGCGATCAGCGCATGGCTGGCGGTCACGGCAATCGAGCTGCCTGATTTATTGTTAACGGTAACACTCATGGCGTCGGAGGCGCCCGTATCCGAAAACACCAAGGCGCTATCGCTGGTCGAAATCACCGAGCTAGACGTGCCATTGCCATTGTTCAAGACGATATCGCCCGAGACATTTTGCAGCGAGATAACCCGACTGCTGACACTCGACATTGTGCCATTATTGTTAATGGTAAAACTACCCGAGCTGCCATTGCCAGCAATCGCATTTCTGGTCGAGGCCGTGAAACTACCGCTATTGGTCAGCGTCAGGTAGCCGGTATAATTGGTGACATCCATTGTATCGCTGGATGACGCCGACACGGCGCCCGCGTTGACGATTTCAATATTAGCTGAATTGGACAGCACAATCGCTGATTGCGTGGGCGAGGAGACGACGCCCGTCGACGTATTGGTAAAGGTAAATTGCCCCACGCGGTCGGCGGTCAAGACACCCAGCGTGCCAGAGTTGCTGACCGATGTATTGACATCATCATCGCTGGTATTGGGCAGGCCATCGGCATTGACCGGATCGCTTTGCGCGTTCAATAAAATACTATCGATCGACCCACCGGTGGCATTGGTGATGGTGAGATTATTGGTGTCTGTGCCATCAATATGGGCAATCTGGCCGCCCGCGCTGTTTAAAATCGCCAGCACCACATCGACGTTGGTGCCATCCACGCCACTGCCCGCTTCGGTCGAGCCAATGGTGCCTGTATTGGTCAACTGCACGTTCGAGGTATTCGATAAATCAACATTCTCGACCGAGCCAGCATTGGACAACACCACTTCTGCGGCCGCCACTGCGCCATCTTGAAACAGAAGGTCGCCATAAATCTCACTGCCCGTGCCAATGCTCATCGTGATGCCGCTGTTGGTGCCGCCATCATCGAAGCTAATATCGCCGCCCACATCGGCGGTGAAGTCGAGGACTAAATCACCTTCAAAAGAAAACCCAGCCATATCGCGCGAGGCGGCATCAATGCTGGTGCCCGCCACAATCGATTGGGCGGTGGCATGGGTGTCGGTCGTGTCATCTGCCGCATCGGTATCGGTGCGCGTGGCGCCAATAGCGCAGCGATTGTCGATGTTGAAACTGAGGTTTTGTCCGCCCGCAACCACAAAGGCGCCATTGCTTGCGCCATCGGCATCGGCGGCCGTGCCATCAAATGGCGAAGCAAGCAAAGCGCTCGGCGTGCCAGACAGCGTCAAAGTGGTTTCGTTCAAAGCGCCGTTTAATTGCACGGAGCGCGTGTAACTATATAAATCCACGCTGGCAAAATTAGCCCCAAAGCTGCTCGGTAGCGCTTTGCTGGTCAGCGGCAATTCAGCAAAATCAATGACGCCATTGGTGTTGGCATCGTCGACGCAATAGCCGATAGAAAATTCGGTTGAGACCTGCGCGTAGCTCATCTTTGGCCCGGCACTCAAAAGGACTGCAAATGTCACCAAAGGGACAAAAACGCGCGTACTTAGTCTCACAACAACCTCAACCCATTTAGGCTATGAAACTAAGCTGATTCTAAGCAAGCCTGCTTTCGCAGGGGCCCAGGTATTTTATTTAATTGTGATAAAAATGGCGGGAGTGACGGGACTCGAACCCGCGACCTCCGGCGTGACAGGCCGGCGCTCTAACCAACTGAGCTACACCCCCTAAGGTGTGACAATCCTTACGGCGCGTCTCAAACCCTGTCAAGCCTCTAGCACGCTAGAAAACCGCTAATGTTTGCCTCGCCTAAGGGAACCAAACTGGCTGCCTCAAGGAAATGGTGGGCGGTGACGGGATCGAACCGCCGACCCTCTCGGTGTAAACGAGATGCTCTCCCAGCTGAGCTAACCGCCCCACGGTTGAAGGCTTTAACGCATAGTTCGCAAGAATGCAAAAAAAAACATCGGCTGCCCTAAAAAAAGAACAGCCGATGCTTGATAGGTAAAAAAGAAAGCCTAGTTAACGGCGTCTTTTAGCGCTTTACCAGCTTTGAATTTAGGCTGGTTCGAAGCTTTAATTTGAATCGCTTCGCCCGTACGTGGGTTGCGGCCGGTTGTTGCTTTGCGGTGCGATACCGAGAACGTACCAAAACCAACGAGACGAACTTCGCCGCCGTTGCCCAGGGCACCCGCGATATTGTCCAGCACGCTATCTACGGCTTTGGTTGCATCTACTTTCGACAGACCACTGTCGTCAGCGACTTGGCTAATCAGGTCATTCTTATTCATGGCTAAATCTCCAAAAAAGTTGTTTAAAACATCTACAACCTAAGCCTATGCGCCGATTCCAGTATGCGTCAAAGAAAAATACGCAGTTTTTTGCCCGTTTCGAACAAATCGATCAATGCGTTTGCGAGACACTTCTGGCATTTTCCGCCGCCAATTTTTGACTGGCGTAATAAGCTTCCTCATCCCACTCGATAGCCGTCGGTGCTTTTTGCAGCGCGTGGTGCAAAACCTCATCCATATTTTCGACCGGAATAATCTCAAGCCCCTCTTTAATATTATCTGGAACTTCCGCGATATCCTTCTCATTTTCCTTTGGAATCAATACTTTAGTGATGCCGCCGCGCAGGGCTGCCAGAAGTTTTTCTTTCAAGCCACCAATGGGCAACACGCGCCCGCGCAGCGTTACCTCGCCGGTCATGGCAATTTCTTTGCGCACCGGAATGCCCGTCATCACCGACACAATGGCCGTGGCCATCGCCGTGCCAGCCGAAGGGCCGTCCTTTGGTGTGGCCCCTTCGGGCACATGCACGTGGATATCTTTTCTTTCGAATAAAGGCGGCTCAATGCCAAAAACAGTGGCTCTGGAGCGCACATAGGACGAAGCAGCGTTGATTGATTCTTTCATCACATCGCCCAATTTACCCGTCGTCGTCATGCGACCTTTTCCAGGCAGCATCACGCCTTCGATGGTCAACAGCTCGCCGCCAACTTCCGTCCACGCCAATCCCGTGACGACCCCGACTTGGTCTTCCGTCTCGGCCAAGCCAAAACGGAACCGTTCGACGCCCGCGAAATCAGACAGATTAGCGGCATCAATCCCCACGCTTTCGGCCTCGCCTTTGACGATTTTGGTAATCGCTTTGCGGGCCAGTGTCGCCAGCTCGCGTTTCAAGCCCCGCACGCCAGCTTCGCGCGTATAGGTCTGGACGATTTTGCGAATGGCGCTTTCTTCCAAATCAAACTCACCGACACGCAGCCCGTGCTCTTCGATGACTTGCGGCAGCAAATGCGCTTTGGCAATTTCCACTTTCTCATCTTCTGTGTAACCGGCGATACGGATAATCTCCATCCGGTCCAACAAAGGCCCTGGAATGTTCAGCGAGTTCGCCGTGGTGACAAACATCACATTGGAGAGGTCATAATCGACCTCCATGTAGTGGTCGCCAAAAGTGCTATTTTGTTCCGGATCCAAAACCTCCAATAGAGCCGACGATGGATCACCGCGATAATCGGCGCCCAATTTGTCAATCTCATCCAGCAAAATCAGCGGATTGGTGGTTTTCATTTTCTTCATCGACTGCATCACTTTACCTGGCATGGAGCCAATGTAAGTGCGGCGGTGACCGCGAATTTCGCTTTCATCGCGCACGCCGCCCAGCGACATGCGGGCAAATTCGCGCCCTGTCGCCTTGGCAATCGATTTGCCCAGCGAGGTCTTCCCGACGCCCGGAGGCCCGACCAGGCACAGAATAGGCCCTTTGAGCTTCTTGGAGCGCTGTTGCACCGCTAAATACTCGAGAATGCGTTCTTTCACCTTATCGAGCCCATAATGGTCGACGTTTAAAACGGTTTCCGCATGGCCCAAATCTTTTTTTATGCGGCTCTTCTTGCCCCATGGCACGGCCAGCAACCAATCGAGATAATTGCGCACCACCGTCGCTTCGGCCGACATGGGGCTCATATTGCGCAGCTTCTTCAGCTCGGCATCGGCTTTTTCGCGCGCCTCTTTCGATAGTTTCGTGGTGGCGATGCTTTCTTCCAATTCGGCCAGCTCGTCGCCGCCATCTTCGCCCTCGCCCAATTCTTTTTGAATGGCTTTCATTTGCTCATTCAAATAATACTCGCGCTGGGTTTTTTCCATTTGGCGTTTCACGCGGCCACGAATTTTCTTCTCCACTTGCAGAACGCCCACCTCGCCTTCCATATGGCCCAAAATCGCCTCGAGGCGCTTATCGACCGATAGGATTTCCAGCAAAGCCTGTTTCTCATCCAGCGAGATATTCAGATGGCCCGCAATCGTATCGGCCAGTTTCACCGGATCGTCGATTTGGCTGACGTTGGATTGCACTTCGGGTGGAATTTTGCGGTTTAACTTCACATAGCCATCGAACTGGCTGACGGCGGTGCGCATTAGCGCGCGAATTTCTTCGCCGTCTTCGCCGTCTTCCATCAGCGGCAAAGCGCTGGCTTGGAAGAAATTTTCATTGGGCAAATATTCCAACATTTGCGCGCGCGACTGACCTTCGACCAAAACTTTGACCGTGCCATCTGGCAATTTCAGCATCTGCAAAACCGTGCCGATGGTGCCAATGCTGTGCATGCCCTCGGGGGTTGGGTCATCTTGGTCGCCGTCTTTTTGGCTGACCAATAACATTTCTTTATCATCCGCCATCACATCTTCAAGGGCGCGGATCGACTTTTCGCGGCCAACAAAAAGCGGAACAATCATGCCCGGAAACACAACAATATTGCGCAACGGCAGAACGGGGAGAACTACGGGGATTTCGGTTTGCTTTTCGCTTAGGTCGCTCATATGCCTACTTTCCAATTATCAAGTTATGAAATCATTAACCGGCGATTCCGTAACGGAGGTCAAAAATCTTCTATAGGGATGTGGGGTTCATCCACATGGTTTTCAATAGCGCGCGGCAATATTTAAGACGCGACACTTTAACCAAACGCGCGCAACCGCAGGCAAAAAAAGGCGACCACGGGCCCGAAAGAGCCCGTGTGCCTAATAGTCCCCGATGCCAACCGCTTAAGAGGCGGTTGGCGCACTCGCGGTTTCTTCGTCTTTGTCTGCGTAAATATAAAGCGGCTTGGCCGAGCCCTCGACGACTTCTTTGCTAATCACCACTTCGCGCACGCCATCTAGGCCGGGCAGCTCAAACATTGTGTCCAGCAAAATGCCTTCAATGACCGAGCGCAGGCCCCGCGCGCCGGTTTTGCGCTCAATGGCTCTGCGCGCCACGGCAACCAAAGCATCGTCTTGGAAATTCAGCTCGCATTCTTCCATGCTGAACAGGCGCTGATATTGTTTCACCAGCGCATTTTTCGGCTGGCTCAAAATCGTCACCAGCGCATTCTCATCCAAATCTTCCAAAGTGGCCAGCACCGGCAGACGGCCGACAAACTCAGGTATCAGCCCTACTTTCAGCAAATCTTCTGGCTCCAGCTCCTGCAGCAGCTCGCCCGTATTGCGCTCTTCTGGCATATCCACTTTGGCATTAAAGCCGATGGAGGTCTCATTGCCGCGCTTCGAGATAATCCGCTCCAGCCCCGCAAAGGCGCCGCCACAGATGAACAAAATATTGGTCGTATCGACCTGCAAAAATTCTTGCTGCGGATGCTTACGCCCGCCTTGAGGCGGCACAGAGGCAACCGTGCCTTCCATGATTTTCAGCAATGCCTGCTGCACGCCCTCGCCCGATACATCGCGGGTGATGGACGGATTATCCGCTTTGCGGCTGATTTTATCGACTTCATCAATATAAACGATACCGCGCTCGGCCCGCTCGACATTATAGTCGGCCGCCTGTAGCAGTTTCAAAATGATATTCTCCACGTCTTCGCCCACATAGCCCGCTTCGGTGAGCGTGGTGGCATCGGCCATGGTAAACGGCACATCGAGAATGCGCGCCAGCGTTTGCGCCAGCAAGGTTTTGCCGCAGCCCGTGGGGCCAACCAGCAGAATATTCGACTTGGCCAGCTCGACATCGGAATTTTTCTCGGCATGGTTCAAGCGCTTATAATGATTGTGCACCGCCACCGACAACACGCGTTTGGCGTGCGGCTGGCCGATGACGTAATCGTCGAGCACTTCCAAAATCTCGTTCGGGGTCGGCACGCCGTCTTGGGTTTTAATGGTCGAAGATTTGCTCTCTTCGCGGATGATATCCATGCACAGCTCGACGCATTCATCGCAGATGAAAACCGTAGGGCCCGCAATCAGTTTGCGAACTTCGTGTTGGCTCTTGCCACAGAAAGAGCAATACAAAGTGCTTTTGCTGTCTCCGCCATCTTTTCCGCCAGAACCGTTGGTTCCTGTGGGGCTATTGCCGCTACCTACTTTACTCATGTTTTCGTCCTTATGGTCAGGCTAACTGATTGCTGTCAGTGGATACCACCACGAATGCGCTACGGAATGCAATACGGGCGGCAGAAGGAGCTGCGCGAACTTGCCCGCGCGCGCCCTTCAAAGGGTTAATCAGAACTGCCGGGGTTGTCGTCTTTCTCTTCGCTGCGCTTGTAAGAAACTTCGTCAATCAGGCCGAAATCTTTCGCTTGTTCGGCGGTCATGAAAGTATCGCGCTCCAGAGCATCTTCGATTTTACGCAAAGTCTGCCCTGTGTGCTCCACATAGATTTTATTGAGGCGCGAGCGCATGTCCAAAATCTCTTGCGCATGGCGCTCGATATCCGAGGCCTGCCCCTGAAACCCGCCAGATGGCTGATGCACCATCACGCGCGCATTGGGCAGCGCATAGCGCATGCCTTTTTCGCCTGCGGTCAGCAATAAAGAGCCCATGGAGGCCGCTTGGCCGATGCACAAAGTGGCCACGGGGGCGCGGATATATTGCATGGTGTCATAAATCGCCATGCCGGAGGTCACCACCCCGCCGGGCGAGTTGATATACATGGAAATTTCTTTTTTCGGGTTTTCCGCTTCCAGAAACAAAAGCTGCGCCGTAATCAGGCTGGCCATATGATCTTCGACGCCGCCGGTGACAAAAATCACGCGTTCTTTGAGCAAACGCGAATAAATGTCATAGGCGCGCTCGCCACGGTTGGATTGCTCCACCACCATCGGGACCAGCGAATTCGTTAAGTTATCGACCAAATCGTGCATTCTTCTCTCCTATAAGCTCCCCATAATGTGGGGTGCTTTGCCCCAATTTCCAAGGAGAAATCGTGCAGGCGAGACGCAAGTTGGCCAGATTACTTCTTATCTGCGGCTTTCTTAGCAGACTTTTTGGCGGCCGGCTTCTTGGCAGCTGGCTTTTTGGCTTCTGCTTTCTTCGCTGGTGCTTTCTTCGCTGGTGCTTTTTTCGCGGCAGGTTTTTTCGCCTTTGGCTTGTCTTGGCTATCGGCACCCGGCTCGACCATCAGCTCTTCCAGCGATACTTTCTTGTCGCTGACCGTGGCCATTTCGCAAATAAAGTCGACCACTTTTTCTTCAAAAAGCGGCGCCCGAATTTGCCCCATGGCTTCTGGGTTCTTCTGGAAATACTCAAACACTTGTTGCTCTTGCCCAGGGAATTGTTGCACCCGTTGCATCAAGCCTTGGTTCAATTCTTCTTGGCTCACTTCGATGGCATTATTATTGCCCACTTCGGCCAATACCAGCCCCGTGCGCACGCGGCGAACGGCGATGCCGCGATATTCGGCGCGCAAATCATCTTCGCTTTCATCGAGGTCTTCGATGGTCTTCTCTTGGCTGGTCAGCTCTTGTTGGAACTGGCCCCAGATTTGTTCGAACTCCAGCTCGACCATGCTTGGCGGCAGATCAAAATCATGCGTATCGGCCAATTGGTCCAACAGGTCTTTTTTCAGATGGCCGCGCGACATTTGGCTGTAGTCCGCCCCAATTTGCTCGCGCATGGCCTCTTTCAATTTGTCTAGGCTTTCCATGCCCAAGGAGCTGGCGAATTCTTCGCTAATTTGCGCGTCTTTCGGCTCGCTCACTTCGTGCACGGTGCATTCGAATACGGCGGCTTTGCCAGCCAAATCGGCGGAGCCATAATCGGCCGGAAAATCAACCGATACGTCAATTTTATCGCCCGCTTTGGTGCCGACCAATTGCTCTTCGAAGCCGGGAATAAATTGTCCCGAGCCCAGCTCGAGGTCAAAGCCTTCGCCTGCGCCGCCTTCAAAAGCTTCGCCGTCGATGCGCCCCAGAAAGTCGATTTTCACGCGGTCGCCGTTTTGCGCTTTCGCGGTTTTTTTACGGGCGACATATTCTTTGCGGCTCGAGGCCAAACGCTCCAGCGCTTCTTGCACGCGGGCGTCGTCTACTTCGACGGTTGGTTTTTCGAGTTTCAATTTCGAGAAATCGGTCAGCGTGATGGGCGGAATGATTTCATATTTAATGTCATAAACCAAATCTGCGGTGCCGGCGACGATGGCGTCGACTTCGCCGACCAGTTTAATTTCTGGCTGCATGGCGGGGCGCTCTTCGCGGTCGGTCAGCATTTTTTGGCTGCTTGTATTGACGGTCTCTTGAATGATTTCGCCCATCAATTGTTCGCCGAAAGTTTTGCGCACATGCGCGGCTGGCACTTTACCGGGGCGGAAGCCCTTGATTTGCACTTGGCCTTTGACGGATTCGATTTTATCGTCGAGTTGTTTGGCTAAATCGGTTGCAGCGATGGTGATTTGCACTTCGCGCGCCAGGCCTTCGACGTTGATTTCTTTGATATTCATTTTATCCTCTTTCGGCGACTTTTCGCCTTTCAAATCTTAGTTGGGGGTTTTTTCAAACCCTATTTTCACCCTATTGGATGGTGCGGGCGAAGGGACTTGAACCCCCACACCTCTCGGTACTAGAACCTAAATCTAGCGCGTCTACCAATTCCGCCACGCCCGCAAAACAACATTCTGGGCGCTTCATAGCAGGAGATACGCCAGATGACTAGCCCGAAACAGCCTTTTACCCCGCCTCTTTTACAAGCCACAAGTTAAGCAAACGTAAGCGGCAGGGAGAAAACAAACGAGGTTTCGCTTTAGCAATAAATTAACTGCAAGGCAGTATTCAAAAATAGGCACATTGAGCGCGCTGGCGGAACCCGCGTAGCCTTACCTATTGCCGCAACCATGATGAGACCCGATGACCCAAGCCACCGCTTCCGCTGATTTACCGCTGCCCTTGCTGGGCGGCTGTTTGTGTGGCGCGGTTCGATATCAAGTGGCAGCCGCGCCCGTGGCGGTTTATCTGTGCCATTGCAAAGATTGCCAACGCCGCACAGGCAGTGCTTTTGCTATGGCGATGCTGGTTAAAGCGGCCGATTTTAGCTTGTCCAAAAACCATCTCATCACCCGAAAAACAGAGAAACCAGATGGCAGCCATTCGCTGCAACATTATTGCGCCGATTGTTTGGTGCGCACCCATACGACGTTTTCCAAACGCCCCAATCTCACCTCCGTTCGCCCCGGCACACTCGACGAGCCGAGCCTTGTCTCGCCCACCCATCAACTGTGGACGAAAAGCGCGCACCCATGGGCCCTCGCCTCCCAGCTAGACAGTTTTGCGGGCGATTTTGAATAATCCCCCATGACCCAACTCGCCCTGCTCACCACTGATTTTTTAGGCCCCTTGTCGTCGGGGCCAAATGCGACGCATCGGTTTATTGCCGAGGACGACCTGCCCTTGGTGGCCGCTCTGGAGCGCGAGGGCTATCCGGTGACGCCGATTTTCTGGCGCGCCGAGGCCGATGCTTTTGCCGAGTTTGATATTTGCCTCGTGCGGTCGCCGCTTGATTATATTCTCGACCGAGAGGCTTTTTTAAACACGCTTCGGGCGCTGCAAAAGGCCGATGTCGCGCTGCTCAACCCCTATGAGACGCTGGCTTGGAACAGCGATAAAACCTATCTCGCCGAGCTATCGGCCCAAGGTATCGCTTGCGTTGACACTTTCTTTACCGCCACCGACCCCAGCCAAAGCTTAACCGCCATAATGGAGGCCCACGCGTGGCCAGAGGTGGTGGTGAAACGCACCATATCGGCGGGCGCGCATTTTACCCATCGCGTGGCCTTTGCCGAGGCGGCCGCGTTTGAGGCGCAATTTGCCGAAGAAAAACGAAATTTCAGCCTGATGGTGCAACCCTTTATCCGCCAGATTGTCAGCCAAGGCGAGTGGTCGCTGGTGTTCCTCGATGGCGGTTACAGCCATGCGGTGCTGAAAAAACCTGCCGACGGCGACTATCGGGTGCAACAACAACACGGCGGCTCGCTGACCCCCGCCACGCCGCCGCCCGAGCTGATTGCGCAAGCCGCCAAAGCGCTGGCCGCCGTGCCCTCGCCTTGGCTTTATGCGCGCGTCGATGGCTGTGTCCTCGACGCAGAATTTACGCTGATGGAACTCGAGCTGATTGAGCCCGAGCTGTTTTTTCGCAGCCAAAAAGGCGCGGCCGAGCGATTGGCCAAAGCGATTGCCAAATACGCCAGCCAAGCCTAGCCCGCCTCACATATGCATCAGCAAACGCTTTATGGCGTGGCGTTGGTTGTCGTTGAGGGCGCGATAATATTCGACGATGCGCCGCGTTTGCCAATCGAGCAGCAGCGCGAAATCGGGCGGCGCGGTGAGCGCTTCTTCGGGCAACGCCAAACGCTCGGCAATCAGCGCCAGATGCGCCGGCGGCACCGGACGAAAGCCTTATTCATAGGCGCGCACCATGCCCGACTTCAGGGGGCCGTCGGCCAGCTGTTGGCGCGTGAGGGTTTGATAGGCGCGGTAAATCCATAGGTTTTGGCGGATGTTTTCGGCCACATGGGGCGGCAGTAAGGGTTTTTGGTCTTGGCTCATATCTGGCTCTTTATCTAACTGGCCGACACCAAGTTGCCTTGGTGTCGGGGGTTAGAAAAACCGGACTAAGAACGGCCGCAACCTATTCAGTCAAAACCTTATTTGGTTGCCACCCCGACCTAAGTAGGCGAGGTGAACAGTTTCACAGCAATTCATTAAAAAAGGCTTGAGCGCTAACTCAAGCCACATACGCAAAACAAATTGCGGCTTACATCCGGAGTTTTCTAAGCTCCCGCAAGCCCGTTCACGGAGCTTGCCTAAAAACCCTAGCAGGAAGTGGACGCTGAGCGCAATCTTTGGTTTTGAGGGATGGGGGAGCCCAACCTTGGCAAGGTTGTGCTCTACCCCTGAGCTACGCCCGCGTCACACGCACCACTCTCGCAAACCCTAGAAGTAGCGTTTTACTCTAGCAGAAC
>JABJKE010000040.1 GCA_018660505.1 Rhodobiaceae bacterium
ACCTTGGTGCCATGCCCCCTAATGGGCAGGCGATACACCTTTCGCTATTTGAAAACCAAAGCAACGGTTTTTTAACTCGTGTTGTCTATTTTTAGAATCTTGGTCTAGGCTTATGGCTTAACTAGGAGAAAAAAATGACCCGTGTGTTTGCCCTAATTACTTTTTTGCTGATTTCCCCCGCGTCTGCCGATTCCATTGATGAGACCATCAATCGATTGGCGCAGCCGCTTACCGATGCCATTTCGGCGTTTATTTTTTACTCCGTGCCAATTGCGGGCGCGCAGGTGCCGCTGATTGTCTGTTGGCTGATATTCGCCGCGTTTTTCTTCACTTTTTATATGGGCTTCGTCAATTTTCGAGGCTTTACCCACGCCGTCTCTATTGTGCGTGGCGCGCTGAAAAACGATAAACATGACGGCGAGATTTCGCACTTTCAAGCACTCAGCACCGCCATGTCTGGCACCATTGGTATCGGCAATATTGCCGGTGTGGCGATCACCGTTTCTTTGGGCGGGGCGGGGGCTATTTTTTGGCTCATTCTGGCTGGCCTTGTGGGCATGACCACGAAATTCGTGGAATGCACTTTGGGGGTTAAATACCGCGTCCTCAACCCCGATGGCACGGTTTCCGGCGGGCCGATGTATTATTTGCGCGATGGTTTGGCGCAAAAAGGCTTTCCGCGTTTGGGCAAATATCTCGGTAATTTCTTTGCCGTCAGCATTGTCATCGGCTGTTTGGGGGCGGGCAATATGTTCCAGTCCAATCAGGCCTATGTGCAATTGGTGGAGGTTTCGGGCGGCGTCCATAGCCCCTTGGTTGGCTATGGCTGGCTGGTCGGTTTGGTTTTGGCGATTTTGGTGGGGCTGATTATTGTCGGCGGCATTAAATCTATCGCCAATGTGACGGCGCGCTTGGTGCCCTTCATGATTTTGATTTATATCGTCGGCTCGTTGATTGTCTTGACCATGAACGCATCGGCTATTCCGGGCGCCATTGGCGCCATTTTTGCGGGCGCTTTTACCATGCATGGGGTTTCGGGTGGCTTTATCGGGATTATGATTTTGGGCTTTCAACGCGCCGCTTTCTCGAATGAAGCGGGCCTTGGCTCGGCCGCTATTGCCCATGCGGCGGTGAAAACCGACGAGCCGTTGAGCGAGGGGTTTGTCGCCCTTCTGGAGCCCTTCATGGACACCGTGGTGATTTGCACGCTGACCGGATTGGTGCTGATTACCACGCTGCCGCCGGAAGTGTTAACCGGCGGAGGGCTGTCGGGCATTGAACTGACGTCTTCGGCTTTTGAAAGCAATATTTCATGGTCGCCTTTGCCGCTATCTATGGTGGCGCTGCTGTTTGCTTTTTCCACCATGTTAGCTTGGGCTTATTATGGCATCAAAGGCTGGACGTTTCTGGTCGGGGAAGGCAAGCACAAAGAGCGGTTTTTTGGCTTGGTGTTTTGTGTCTTCATCATCATTGGCGCGTCGATACAATTGAGCGTTATTCTTGATTTTGCCGATGCGCTGATTTTCGTAATGGCCATTCCCAATATCATCGGCCTGTATATTTTGGCGCCGGATGTGAAGAAAGATTTGCAGGTCTATATGGCCAAACTCAAAGCCGCGCAGGCCACCTGAGCGGAAGACATAAAAAAACACCCAGACAAGAGGGTGTTGTCGCGGACAAAACCTGTCCGAGGAAAAAGAAAAGAGCCCGTCGGATATCCGACGGGCTCTCTCATATTAGTCAGCTGGGCCGAGGTTAACGGCGGAGTATTTGCCGTTTTTGCCTTGCTGCTTTTCAAAGGAAACTTTCATTTCTTCTTTGAGCTGCAAGCCGCTAGCTTCCACTGCGGAGATGTGTACGAATACATCGTCTTCACCTTCAACAGCAATAAATCCATATCCTTTTGTGGCGTTAAACCATTTCACAGTACCAGTAATCATTCGTCAGTCCTAAAGTTGTGTCTTTTGCGTACGTAATCTAAAAAGTAGCAAAACCAACCAAAGGGAGTTGCTAGGCTGCGCCAAAAGAAACATATAACGTCACGCAGCCCTTTGTCGCTACCATATGGACAAGAAAAAGCAAGCGAAAACTTAATTTTTTATGAACTCGGTCTTCAGCAATCTATCGCCAATCTATCGCAAACACGTGAGCCGCCTCGTTTTATCTTGCCCCCAGCGGTCTCGGCAGATTAGGGTAGATGTCTATTTTAACAGGAGCTTTCGATGAGCGAAAAACAATATGAACCGCCAAAAATTTGGACTTGGGATAAAGAAAGCGGCGGTCGGTTTGCGGCCATCAACCGCCCCATCGCAGGCCCAACCCATGAAAAAGAGCTGCCCGTGGGCGAGCATCCCATCCAATTATATTCTTTGGGCACGCCAAATGGCGTGAAAGTTACCGTATTGCTCGAGGAGCTTTTGGCGCTTGGCCACGCCGGCGCTGAATATGATGCTTGGCTGATCAACATCGGCGAAGGCAATCAATTCTCCAGCGGGTTTGTGGAATTAAACCCCAATTCCAAAATTCCCGCCATGGCCGATCGCTCGGGCGAGACGCCGGTGCGCTTATTTGAAAGCGCCTCGATGCTGGTGCATCTGGCCGAAAAATTTGATGCGTTTTTGCCCAAACAAGGGGCCAAACGCGCCGAATGCTTCAACTGGCTGTTTTGGCAAATGGGCTCCGCGCCGTATTTGGGCGGCGGCTTTGGCCATTTTTATGCTTATGCGCCGATTAAAATCGAATATGCCATCGACCGTTTTGCGATGGAAGCCAAGCGCCAATTAGACGTTTTGGAACGCCATCTCGCCGACAATCAATTTATGTGCGGCGACGAATATACCATCGCCGATATGGCCATCTGGCCGTGGTATGGCGCTTTGGCCATGGGCATTTTGTATGACTCGGCGGAGTTTCTACAGGTGCATGAATATACCAATGTGTTGCGCTGGGCGCATGAGATTTCCGCCCGTCCTGCCGTGCGTCGTGGCCGTTTGGTCAATCGGGCTTGGGGCGCGGAAATGGTGCCCGAGCGCCATAGCGCGGCCGATGTCGATACGCCGCAAAAAGGCGACCCAGACAGCCGTCTATAATATAATCGAAGTTAAGAAAAAGCCGCCGAGCGAACTCGGCGGCTTTTGTTTGTCAGACGAGAAGCGTTTCGGCTTACAGGTCTTTTTGTGGCTGAATGACGTATTTCTCGCCGGTTTTTTTCGGCATATAGCGGGCGATATTGGCCGGGTCGATGGCTTCCAGCAACGACAGCGTATCGGTGATATGGCTGGCGAATGTGGTTTTAATTTCATCGGCTACGCGCGCTTGCATGGCACCCAGTTTTTCGGGGCCCATTTTTTGCAAGTTTGGCGTCAGCAAATAGCCGCCGCACGCCCAATGCATGCCGTAGCTTTGACCCAAAGTAATTTGACCCATGCCCAGGCGACCATAAACATAGACTTGTTTGAACTGGTCGGAGCCATAGGTGTTGAGGCCAGAAGCGGAACGGCTGAAGGCACGTTCCATGGCGGCCAAAAGCGTGTCGGCCATGTCGCCGGCGCCAATGGCGTCAAAGGCGAGGCTGGCTTGCGTGGCCGCAATGGCGTCTTCGAGTTGCGCCGTGAAATCTGCATCTTTCGAGTTGATGACATATTTGGCGCCGAGGTCTTGCAAGATTTTTGCTTGTTCGTCCGAGCGGATGACGCAAACCAAATCAATGTTATCTTGCAGGCATAATTTCAGCAGCATCTGCCCAAGGTTAGACGCGGCCGCTGTATGAACCATCGCCTTATGGCCTTCCGCTTTCATCGTTTCAATGAAGCATAGGGCGGTCAGCGGGTTGACGAAAGACGAGGCGGCTTCTGTCGCCGTGGTGCCTTCATTATGCACCAAGCACATGGCGGCGGGCACTTTGACGAATTGCTGATAAGAGGCACCGGTGACCAAAGAAACCAATTTGCCTTCCATTTGTTTCACGTTGTCGCCAGCCGCCACAATCGTGCCCGCGCCTTCATTGCCCACAGGCAAAGATTGGCCGATACGCGCTTTCATTGGCGCCATCATGCCTTCAGGCACGGGGGCGACCATTTTATGCGCATTGCCTTCGCTGACCAATTTGCCTTTGGAATAATCGGCAAAACCCAAAAGCGGAAACATATCCGATGGGTTGATGGGGGAGGCTTCGATGCGCACTACAACTTCATCTGCACCCGGGGTTGGAATATCGTTTTCGACGATGGAAAGAACAGTCTCTCCAGCTTCGGTGACGGTTGAAAGAATTTGACGGTTACCACTCATGGGATTCTCCTTTTGAGGTTGATGTAAACGAGGCAAGACGCCCCAAGGTTAGGGGCGCATGCCGGTAAGATATGGGGTTGGCGCATCGGTACGCGCGTTCAGCGCCAATTGCAACCAGTGTATCAGCTTTGGTCGGGTTTCGCGCGGATCAATTAACTCATGCACACTTAACCCTTCGGCCCGCGGGAATGGCGATTGGCTGGCGGCCAACATGTCTTCTAATTGCTTTTGCTTGGCGGCGGGGTCTTCGGCGGCGGCAATCTCGCGACCAAAAGCGACCGCCACGCCGCCTTCGACGGGCAGGGCGCCGCTGGCCGCACTTGGCCAGTTCAGCATATAAGCGTCCGGCCCAAAATGGGCTTGGGCGGCCACGCCAAAAGCTTTCAACACTTGCACACAGGCCCAAGGCACGCGGCTTTGCAGCACCGCAGAAATGGCCGCCGTGCCATGGCGAATGGTGCCCGCTGCTTCGCTGTCGGGGCCAATCATAAAGCCGGGCTCATCGACGAAACTGATGATGGGCAGGTGAAAACTATTACAAAAATCGACAAAACGGCGCATTTTTTGTGCCGCGGCGGCGGTCATGGCGCCGGCATAATAGAGGCAATCATTGCCGATGACGCCGACGCTCTCGCCATTGAGCCGCGCCAATCCGGTGATTAAACTGGGGCCATATTTGCGCGACATCTCGAAGAAACTGGAGCCTTGCTCATTTTGGTCGACCACCATCTCGATGATTTTACGCATCTGGAACGGTTGGCGACGCGAGGTCGGCACAATGGAGGCGAGCGCGTCTTCGCAGCGGTCTATTTTATCGGTCGGCGCAATGGCTTTGGGAAACGACCAAGCATTGTCGGGCACATAAGATAAAAAGCGCGTGATTTGGTTCATCGCATCGGCTTCATCCTCGGCCAGATTGTCGATGGCACCGCTGGCCAAATGCACTTGCGGGCCGCCCAATTCTTCTTTGGTCATATCATGGCCCGTGGCACGCTTCACCACTTGCGGACCCGCAATCAAAACCGCCGCATTTGGGGTCATCACCGAAAAATGCGAGGCCACCAAACGCGCCGCCGGCAGCCCTGCCACCGGCCCCAGCGCAGCCGTGGCGACGGGAATGCTGGACAGGGTTTCGGCCAGGGGCACAAATCGGGATTCGCTAAACACCGGGTCTCCCAAGGGGCGGCGAGCTTTGTCGTTTCCCGTGCCGCCAACCGAGCCGCCACCGCCTTCGTGCAGGCGAATGAGCGGCACTTTATATTTCAGCGCCAATTGCTCGGTATAGACGCTTTTGCGCAGGCCCGCCGGATTAGGCGAGCCGCCACGGACGGTAAAATCTTCGCCGCCAACAATCACTTTGCGGCCTTCAATTTGGCCAAAGCCGAGAATGAAATTGGCGGGTTGAAAATCTTTCAATTTGCCATTGTCATCATATTCGGGCACGCCCGCGCCTTCGCCGATTTCTTGGAAGCTTTTGGTGTCGAGCAGTGTGTCGATGCGCTCGCGAATGGTGAGACGCCCTTTTTCATGGTGCTTATCTACCGCCGCTTTGCCGCCTTGCTGTTTGGCGAGTTTGCGACGGGTGTGAATTTCATCGATTTCTTTTTCCCAAGGCGCATGTTCCTCAGGCTGATTTTTCTCACTCATAGCGCGCTCCGTTATATTTTAAGCGTCGCGACCAGCTGACCTTCGCCAATCATGTCGCCTTCGCTGACGTGAAGTTTTTCGCAAGACCCCGCCTTGGGCGCGGTAATCGGGATTTCCATTTTCATCGATTCCAAAATCATAATCACGTCATCGGCGGCCACTGTGGCGCCTTCCGAGGCGATGATTTTCCATACGCTGCCAGCAATTTCACTTTTAATCTGCATGTGGGTCTCCCTTGCTGAGAAGAGCCTAAACAAGGTTAGGGGGGTGGCGCAAGTTGCCTTATTTGGAATCTGCGCCAAAAAGTGTATAAACGGCCAGTCATTTTATTGTTCGCTTGGTTCAGATTTAAACCGAATAGGAATTCCCTACATGCGCGTCGCCACCCTGGCTGTTTTAGCCGCCCCCCTCTTATTTGCCGCTCTTTCCCCCAAGGCCTCCCAAGCTGCCGACTTGGCAGAACCGCTTTGGGAAGCCGGTGTCGGCGGGGGCGCGTTTAGCGGGCCCACTTATCCGGGGGCCGATGATACGACGACCCAAGCGCTGTTTATTCCCTATGTCATTTATCGCGGCGAAGTGTTTTCCATTGGCGAAGAAAGCGGCGTTCGCGCGGTGGCTTTTGCCAATGAGAAAATTGAATTTGATGTCTCTTTGGGCGCCTCTTTGGCCGCCGATGCCAGCGAAGACGACGACCGCGAGGGCATGCCAGATTTAGATTTTCTATTCGAAATCGGCCCGCAGATTATTTACCACGCGGCGCAAGCCGAGCATAAAAACTGGACCTCGCATTTCGACCTGAAATTGCGCACCCGCGCCATCATAGCGACAGATTTGGGAAGCTTTAAAGACCAAGGGTTTATTGTTGAGCCAGCCTTGGTTTACGAGCTGAAGTCGAAACGCAATCGGCATATGGAAATTCAGCTCGATATTGAGATAATCAATGGCAGCACACGGCTGAATGAATATCTTTATGATGTCGACCGCCAATACGCCCTTGAAGGGCGCCCTGAATACGAGGCGAAAGCTGGCTATATTGGCACGGAATTGGGCCTCAGCGTGTCGATACCGGTGAACCCGCAGTTGCGTTTGTTCGGCGGTTTTGACGTCGAGTTTTATGATGGCGCGGCCAATCAAGACAGCCCGTTGTTTAAAGACACCATGGGATATTCGGGCGGCTTGGGCTTGGTTTACACTTTCTTCGAGAGCGACGAACGCGTGCCGCAACGCTAAGGCGCTAATTGCCGATGGTTTTTAGGGTGAAGGTAATATCCACGCTGGTCTCGGGTTTTATACTGGTGCCGCTGACCCGCGAATAATCGCGTTCCATTTTGATTTGAAAAATCGTGCACTCGTCTTCATAGAGCAAAGCGGCATTGGTTTTAACCCGCGCGCCGGTTTCTAAATTCTCGCGTTGCGAGGCGCTCAGCGACCAGTTTTGCGACATCTGCCAATCGACATTCGCCGCGGCTTCTTCCAGAATATCGCGGTCGGGGCCCAATTGTTCGGCCTCATAAAAACTATGCTCAAGCCCCAAGGTAAACTTTGTAAACGCCAGTTCGCCAGAACTTTCGCTGCGCAAAATTTCATGGCTATCTTTGCCTAACCGGGTGTTTTGTTTCAGCGTCAGCGGCCCCATATAGACAGCCCAATCGGCTAAAAGGGCTGAATAGTCATCGCCGTAACCCGATTTTTCCGAGAAGCTGAGGTCCGATAAATTATACGACTGGCCAATAAAAAACGAGCTGCGCAGACCGTCGGTCATCTCCAGGGTGTGTGATAGGCCGAGGTTGACGCGGCTCGCCTCCTGAGTTGGGGCGATGGGTTGGAACAATTGCGCGCTGGTTAAATCGAGACTGGCGGCGGCAATATAGGGAATAGTGGCATAATCGTCATTTTCACTGGCCAGCACCACTTGGGCTTTCGGGGTCAGGGTTTGGCGATGGCCCGCTTGGGTGCTTTGCAGCGGATAAGACAGAGTGAGCGCGGTTGCATTGGCAGCGAGATAATCTTCGGCGTTTTCTATCTCCTCTGTCTGCGCGTCGGTTTCGGGCTTGCTGTAATGATAGGCATCGACCACCAAACGGTTGTTGGCTTCCCAAACAAACCCCGCTTGATGGATGTGGCGCCACGACCAATCTAATTGACTTTGCAAATGGCTGACGTCGATGCCCAACTCGCGCGTTTCATGGCTTAAGCGATTGGTCATATCGAGCTGGCCGCCAAACACGGCGGCATCAAAGTAAATCTGATGGGTGAGGCTGGGAAGAATTTGATCGACGCTGGCGGCGGTTTCGGGCGAGACCGTATTGCGAAAGCTGCGGGTCTCTAGGGTGAGGTCTTGATTGTCCGACAGGCGGGTGGCGGTGAGGCGGTTTTCTAGCCGCGAGGTGTCGTTAATTTTATAGCGCTTGAAAAATAAATCATCGCTGGCTTCTTGCACGGCGAAATCGATATCCCAATCCGCGACATGAAAATCACCCGTGCCAACCAGTCCGCCCCGCGGGCTATGGCTTGTGTCCTCGGCCAATTGGTCTTTTGGCTCATGCCAATAGGTAGTCAGTTGATAGCTGCCTTTTTGCGTCAGATGCCGCCAATCGGCTTTTATAAAAGGGTCTTGTTTGGCGCTCAATCGAGGCGTCACCGTAAGGTCATAATTTGGCGCCAAATCGAAAAAATACGGAATCTCTACGCCACGACCAAAAGTGTTGGAGCTGGTGAAAGCGGGCGTTAAAAACCCGCTGCGGCGCGCCACCTCAGGCCCCGCATGGGCTAAATAGGGGAGGTAAACGACCGGCAGGCCGTAAATCTCAAGGCGCGAATTCGTATAGATGACATCTTGCGCCGCTTGGTCGTAGTGGATGCGCCCGGCCCGCACTTGCCATAGGGGGCTGGCATCTGGGTTTTTTTCGCACGCTGGACAAGACGTAAACACGCCGTCTCGCAGGTCGAAGGTGGCCCCGTTTTTACTGGCCTCAGCCGCGCCCAGACGCGCGCCTTTGGCGAGGCTCATGCGCAGGTCTGTCAGCGTGCCAGTGTCGAGGGTGCGATTGAGCTCGGCCGAGCTGGCGCTGATTTTTGCGCCATCGCTTTGGATTAGCGTAAGCGGCCCGGGAACGCGAAAACGCGCGGGCGTCTCGGGTGTCTCCTGGCTTAGCGTGAGCCATTGGGTGGTCAGCACGCCATCCGCGCCTTCTATTCGAACCTCGCCTTTGGCGGTCAGAGTGCCGCTTGCGTCGTCTACCGTAATTTCATCGGCTTCCAGCGCTTGGGTGTTTTGGGCAAGCGCGGGCAACGGAAAATAAGTCGCCAAACTGGCGAGCAAAAGCGTGGGAAGGAGCAAAGCGTTTTGAGGCTGCGTCATGGGCTCAACATAAGCCTATTTGCCAAGCCGCAAAAGCAATTGCTTTGTTTCGAATGAGCGGTATTTTGAGGCTTGATAATTGGAAGCCCTTTGCGGCAAGGCGGACTTATGCTCGAGCGTTTTAAATCTAACTCAGGTCATGTTGGTGTGGTGGGTCTTGGCTATGTCGGACTGCCGCTCTCTATCGCCTTTATTGAAGCCGGATATCAAGTGACAGGGTTTGATATCGACGAAGAAAAAGTTGCGCTGTTAAACCAAGGGGAGACCTATATTCGCCATATTGGTGCGGCGGCAATCGCCAAAATGAACGCCAGTGGACGGTTTTCAGCGACCACCGATTTTGCCCAATCGAGTGCGGTGGACGCGATTGTTATTTGCGTCCCCACACCGCTAAAAAATGGCCGAGAACCTGACCTCGGGCCGGTTTTATCGACCGGCGAAGAGATTGCTAAATATCTACAAAAAGGCCAATTGGTTGTTTTGGAATCGAGCACTTACCCGGGAACCACGGATACGGATTTGGCCACTGTTTTGGAAGTTTCGGGACTAAAAGCCAATGAAGATTTCTACCTCGCTTACTCGCCAGAGCGCGAAGACCCGGGCAATGCGGATTTTGGGACGTCGCGGATTCCAAAGCTGGTAGGCGCCGACACCCCACAAGCTCTGGCTTTATCTGTGGCGCTTTATGAAGATGTCATCAGTGAGGTTATTCCGGTTTCCTCGGCCCGCGCGGCGGAAGCCGCCAAGCTGACGGAAAACACCTTTCGGGCCGTCAATATCGCGATGGTCAATGAGCTGAAAATCATCTTCGATAAAATGGATATTGATGTCTGGGATGTTATCGATGCAGCCGCCACCAAGCCCTTTGGCTTTATGCCGTTTTACCCGGGCCCCGGTTTGGGCGGCCATTGCATTCCCATTGATCCGTTTTATTTAACTTGGAAAGCGCGCCAGCATGGCATTGAAACCCGGTTCATTGAACTGGCCGGCGAGATAAATACCGATATGCCAAAATATGTCGTCTCGCGGCTAAGCGAATCGCTGTCCATTCAAGGCAAGGCCTTGGCCGAGGCACATATTTTAATGTTGGGCATGGCCTATAAAAAGAATGTCGATGATATGCGCGAAAGCCCAGCTTTGGTGCTGCTCGAACTATTGGAAGCGGCGGGCGCGAAAGTTGATTTTCATGACCCGCATGTGCCCGTGGTGCCAATGACGCGCGAACATAGCGGATTGGCTGGACGAAAATCAGTAGACCTATCGCTGACGGAAACCGCCGATGCCGTGTTGATTGTTACCGACCATGACAGTGTGGATTATGATTATATTGCCGATAAAGCCGCGTTGATTGTGGACACCCGAAATGCCATGAAAAACACCTCTGGCGCCGCCCCAATTGTGAAAGCGTAAAGCCTTAGATTTACTTTTCGGCTTATTTAAGCTGGCGCAAATACCAAGTTTTCTTGCCTGTTAAACCGAGCGCTTAGGTTTGCGCTCGTAAGGCCGATAATTTTTTCATGACCAAGCCATAATATAAAACCGGCAACACGATGAAAACGAAACCTGAGAGTAAGCCATTGACTTTACTCAGCGCAAAACCCGACCAGAACAACACGTCTGCGAGACCAAGCATAACGATAAGCGTGACCCGAGCCGACAGACCTGTGTCCATCAAAAGGTGATGCAAATGCAAACGGTCGGGCGCCATGGGCGAGAGGCCTTGGCGCAGACGGCGGTAAATTAGGGTCAGCGTATCAATCACGGGCAGGGCAACCATCCATGGCACAAGCGAGGTGGGTAACGTATCCACAATGGGTTCGCGTTGGCTGGCTAATATCAGGTGATAGGCTAGAAACAGCCCAAGTATCATGGAGCCTGTGTCGCCCAGGAAAACTTTCCGCTTTTTGACTAAGCCCATATTCAGCAAGAGAAAACCAACCACAGCAGAGCCAAACAGCACCAGTTCTAATAGAACGGGCTCGCTCAAAGGTTGGCCAATCAACCGCATGGCCATCACAAGGTGGGCAAGTGCCAAAAGCGTGAGACCCGCGGCTAAGCCATCGATGCCATCGCTCATATTGAGCGCATTAATCAGACCCACAATGGCGATCAAAGTGAGAGGATAGCCCCAAATGCCAAGCAGTAATTCACGCCCATCTGGCAAGCTTCCCAGCGAGACAAGGTGAATATCGCCAACCACGACGACGATGAAAGCGGCACCAATTTGGCCGAGCAATTTATAGATGGCTGGTAAATCATAGCGGTCATCATAAAGACCGAGAGCGAACAACAGTCCCATTGCAGATATCAAAGCGACGTTGAGCGTCGATAGATAAGCCGAGACCGCGCAGAAAGTGGTGAAAATAACCACGCCGCCCAATAAAGGAATATTGCCTGTATGGGTTTTGCGCCCCCCCGGTTTATCGACTAGGCCGAGGCGGCGAGCAAGCGGTGTGAATAGGAGGCTAAACACAACGCTGACCGCGAGGGAAGCAAGAGCCATTTGGATGAGGAAGGAAGAAAAATTCATAGGGTTACTTTAGGATCGGTCGGCAAGAAACTGCGGTTCGGGTCATTTGAAGCCTAAACTGGCAAAGATATTTTCGCTATCGTCTGGGGTGTCGTGTGGGTGAGCGCCCAGTATTTTTTTGCGCATTACCCAAGTTTAGCGCGAATTTGGGGCTTACGGGTGTTTTCATTTTGTCGCATTCTCCACAAACCACTGATAGGCCGTGCGCAAACCTGTTTCGAGGTCGAGCTTAGGGTGCCAGCCAAGCTGATTTATTTTCGACACATCGAGCAATTTGCGGGGCGTGCCATCCGGTTTGCTGGCGTCGAAAGCCAGCTCGCCTTCAAAACCAACCGTCTCGGTGATGGTCTCGGCCAATTGGCGGATGGTAACGTCTTCGCCCGTGCCCAAATTGACGTGCTCCATGTCGGAATAATGCTTCAGCAAAAACACAATCCCGGCGGCGCAATCTTCGACATGTAAGAATTCGCGCATCACCTTGCCCGAGCCCCAGACTTCCATGCTGGCTTGTTTGGCCAATTTGGCTTCATGGCATTTGCGCAACAGAGCTGGAATCACATGGCTTGATTGCAAATCGAAATTATCGTGCGGGCCATATAGGTTCGTCGGCATGGCGGAGATGAAATCGGCGCCATGCTGTTGACGATAGGCTTGGCACATTTTTATGCCCGCGATTTTGGCGATGGCATACCATTGGTTGGTGGCTTCCAGCGCGCCCGTGAGCAAAGCCGCTTCAGATATTGGTTGCGGTGCCAGCTTGGGGTAGATGCAACTGCTACCTAAAAACAAAAGTTTTTCCACGCCGCAATCGAAACTGGCGCGGATGAGGTTGGCTTCCATCATGACATTGTCATAAATGAAATCAGCCGGATAGGTGTCATTGGCCAGAATGCCGCCCACGCGTGCGGCGCAGATAATCACCGCATCTGGCTTATGGGCCGCCATCCAGGCTTCGACTTCGCTTTGGCGAATGAGGTCGACCTCTTGGCGTTCGGCGGTAAGAATTGTGCAATCTTCTGCCATCAAAGCTTTCACGACGGCACGGCCAACCATGCCGTTATGGCCTGCTACATAGACCCGCTTGCCGGCCAGCTCATACATTAGAAATCAGCCAATTTCGTGGTGGATTGAGGCTGTTTGGCGTTGTGCAAGGCCACCGATACCATTTCACAGACCAGCTCTTCCAGCTCAATTTTGGCTTCCCAACCCAGCACGTCTTTGGCTTTTTTCGGATTGCCGATGAGCAGCTCCACTTCGGTCGGGCGGAAATATCGTGGGTCAATCTCAACCAGGGTTTTGCCCGTTTTGGCATCTTTGCCGACCTCGTCGACGTCTTTGCCTTCCCAAGCAATCTCGCGACCAATTTCGGCAAAAGCCAGCTCCACAAAGCGGCGAACCGTTTCTGTGCGCCCCGTTGCCAGAACAAAATCATCGCCCTCGCTATGGTTGATAATCGCGTGCATACCCTCGACATATTCGCGCGCGTGGCCCCAGTCGCGTTTGGCGTCGAGATTGCCGAGATAGAGTTTTTCTTGATGACCGGCCTCAATGGCCGCCGCCGCCATAGCAATTTTTTGCGTCACAAAAGTTTCGCCGCGCATCGGGCTTTCGTGGTTGAACAAAATACCGTTCGAGACATGCATGCCATAGGCTTCGCGGTAATTGACGCAAATCCAATAGGCGTAAAGCTTGGCCACCGCATAAGGGCTGCGTGGATAAAACGGAGTGGTTTCGCTTTGCGGCACTTCTTGTACTTTGCCATAAAGCTCCGATGTGGAGGCTTGATAAAAACGGGTTTTTTCGACCAGCCCCAAGGTGCGAATGGCTTCCAAAAACCGCAAAGTGCCAAAAGCATCGGCATTGGCGGTATATTCGGCCGTTTCAAAACTGACTTGCACATGGCTTTGGGCGGCCAGATTGTAAATCTCGTCTGGCGCAATGGATTGGACCAAGCGCATGATGTTGCTGCTGTCGGTCATATCGCCATAATGCATGTGGAAACTGGTTTCGCTGTCATGCGGGTCGGCATAAATGCCATCGACGCGCTGCGTGTTGAAAGACGACGCCCGGCGTTTCATGCCGTGGACTTCATAGCCTTTGCCGAGGAGAAGTCGCGCTAAATAGGCACCGTCTTGGCCGGTAACCCCGGTAATGAGAGCTTTTTTCTGAGTCACAATTTTCTCCGCAATCGACAAAAGACATATCTATATGCCTTTACGTATCGCGTTCGGGCAGATTTGTCTATTGCCCGGCAAGAAGAGCTGCACTCCTCCGCCCAATGATGTTGCACAGGCCCAATGACGTTGCACAGGCCCAATGACGTTGCACAGGCAGAGCAGATTGTATAGTTTGCAAAGCTCGCAACCAAATGAGCCCTATGTGACCCAAAAAACTGCACTGATAACCGGAATTACGGGCCAAGATGGCGCCTATTTGGCGCGTTCCTTGGTTGATAAAGGCTATCGCGTCGTTGGCGCGGTTCGGCGCAGCTCGACGCTTAACCTGCCGCGTCTGGTCTCGCTGGACGTGGCGCAAGAGGTCGAGTTAAAGACCCTCGATATGCAAGATTTCACCTCTATCGTGCGCCTTATCGAAGCGGTGGCGCCCGATGAGATTTATAATCTCGGCGGACAAAGTTCCGTGCAAGCCAGTTTTCAACAGCCGCTATATACCGGAGAGACCTCGGGCATGGGGTGCTTGCGGCTGATGGAAGCGGTTAAATTAGTGCGACCCGACGCGCGCCTATTCGAGGCTTCCAGTAGCGAAATATTTGGCCGTCAAGGCGGCGGCATGGTGAATGAAACTCAAGATTTTCATCCCCGATCGCCTTATGGCGTGGCGAAATTATTTGCCTATTGGGCGGTGGTCAATTTCCGCGAAGCCTATGGGTTGCATGTCTCGAATGGCATTATGTTCAACCATGAAAGCCCGTTGCGCGGGATGGAATTTGTGACCCGCAAAATTACCGCGACCCTGGCGCAAATCGCTTGTGGGGGACAACAGATTTTGCGGCTTGGCAATCTCGACAACGCGCGTGACTGGGGGTTTGCTGGCGATTATGTGGAAGCCATGTGGGCCATGTTGCAACAACCCGAAGCGGATAATTATGTGATTGCCACCGGCCAGACCCATACGGTGAAGCAATTTGTTGAGCTGACCGCGAAAGCCGTGGGGCTGGATATCGAATTTGAAGGCGAGGGGCTGGAGGCCAAAGGCCTAGACCGCAAGACCGGGCGACAATTGGTCGGGGTTAGCCAAGACTTCTATCGTCCCAGCGAGCCAGACCCGATGGTGGGCGATGCCAGCAAGGCACGCGAAAAATTGAATTGGCAGCCGAGTGTCGACTTCGAAGCGCTGGTGACCATGATGGCACAAAGCGACTTGAAGCGAGCGGGCAAAGAACAGGCGTGGTATTAATGAACGATAAATCTTCTGGCACCTCCACCGGGCGCCAAGCTAAATTAGCGGCGGCCTTGGTGCATGTATTTACCGCGTCGGGTTTAATTCCGGTGATGTTTTCCGTCGAGGCCATTTGGCAAGGCGAAGCCTATGCGGCGCTTTTATGGTTGGCGCTGGCGATGATTATTGATGGCATAGATGGCCCGCTGGCGCGCCGTTTTGAAGTGTCGCAACAATTACCGCAAATCGATGGCGCCATTCTCGACCATGTTATCGATTATGTGTCTTATTGTTTTATTCCGGCTTTGATTATCTATCGCTTTGATTTAGTGCCCGAGGGCTGGGCCATTGCCGCGACGTCGCTTTTGCTTATGTCGTCGCTCTATACATTCGCCAATCGGGAGCTGAAAACAGCCGAGAATGACTTCCGCGGCTTTCCCGCTCTGTGGAACATTGTGGTGTTTTATATGATTATGTTTCAAACCAGCCCGATGACGAATTTGGCGCTGATTGTGTTTTTATCGGTCATGGTTTTCGCGCCTATTTTGGTGGCGCATCCGATACGGGTCGTCGCTCTGCGGCGCGTCACGCTTCCCGCTTTGATTGTCTGGACTGGCCTGGTGGGGGTGCATTTATGGTTTGGCCATCGCGGCGGTTCCGCGGCTGATTTGCCCGCCGCTATCCGAATTTTATTCTGGGTTCTGTCGTTTTATTTTGTTTTTCTAAGTGCTTGGCGCTCTGTTAAACTGGCGAGAGAAAAATAATCGAATGGAACGCTGGTGAACTTAGTAAAAGACACTTTTACCTCGGCCAAAGAGCGCCGACGCGGCATGATTTTGCTTTTCGTCAGCCTGATGGCGCTTGGCATGGGGCAATCTTTATTCTTCGCAATTTTTCCCCCCGTCGCCCGCGACTTGGGACTGAGCGAGGTTCAAGTCAGCGCCATTTTCACGCTATCCGCCGTTCTATGGGTGGTCATGAGCCCGTTCTGGGGGCGACGCAGCGATATATGGGGGCGCAAACCGGTTATTCTATTGGGGCTGGCGGGGTTTGGCATTTCCACGGGCGGCTTTGGCATTCTATTGGTTTTGGGCGATGAAGGCATTCTGCCGCTGATGAGCCTGTATATTTTGATGATTCTCGTGCGGGCGATTTTTGGCCTATTTGGCTCGGGCACGCCCTCGGCGGCGCAAGCCTATATAGCCGACCGCACCTCGCGCGAAGAGCGTACCAGCGGTGTGGCCGCCATTGGCGCCGCTTTTGGCATGGGCACAGTTTTGGGCCCGGGGTTTGCTGCGGCTCTGGCGGCCTATCATTTATTGGCGCCGTTTTTTGCGCTGGCAATTTTTGCGCTGGGCGGTGCCATTGCCATTGCCATGTTCTTGCCCGAGCGTCGCCGCCCCGCCGGGAGCTATAAACAAGGCCCGCGATTGCGCATTCTCGACAAACGCATTCGGCTGTTTTTATTCATGGGGGTCACAGTCTCCACCACCAGCGCGGCGATTATGCAAGTGGCCGCTTTCTTCGTGATGGACACGATGCATTTGAGCGGACAAGAAACCGCGCAAGTGGTGGGCGTCGCCATGATGTCGATGGCCATGGCCACTTTATTCGCGCAATTGGTGATTATTCCGCGCCTTCACGCTTCCGTTCGCAGTCTTTTGTTCTGGGGTATTTTGATCAATACCATTGGTATTTCTCTGCTTATTTTCCCAATGAACTCTGGCCTTTTTGCGCTATCGCTGACTTTGCAAGGTCTGGGCAGCGGGCTTATGCGCCCGGCCGTGGCAGCAGGCGGCTCGCTGGCGGTGACACCAGAAGAACAAGGCGCCGTGGCTGGATTGAATAGCTCAACCGCAGCCGTGGGCATTATTTTTGTGCCTATCTTTATTATGCCGCTTTATCTCATTGCGCCGACTGGGCCCTTTGTCGTGGCTTTGATATTATCGGCCATTATGCTTTTCACCACGCGGTCGCCACAGCTGGATATGCTGGAAGCGAAGATTGATGTGGAAGAAGTGGAAGAAGAAACCCTGTCTCGCCCCTCTGGCCATCAGTAGCCTTTACCTTACAGGGCGCTCTACCTTACAGGGCGCTCTACCTTAAAGGGCACCGTGCGATTTCCACGCCTGCATTTGCAAAACCAAGGTCGAGGCAAAAGCAATCGGCTGGTCGAGCAAGACATGGTGGCGCGCCGCCAGTAAATCGAAATGCGGCGCCTCGGGGCGCAAGCCGTGCATGAAAGTCACCACTTCTTGGCGGCTAATTTTATCATGGTCACTGGCCAGCTGGCCAAACATGCAAGACAGCGGCAAGGGCAGGTTCTGATAAATCTCTGGCCAATCGCTGCCCATCGGAAAATCGCGATACATATGCGGGTCGAACTTCCAGGTCCAGCCGCCGTCGACTTCGCGCAACGAATGGGCACCGATATAATCGACGATGAATTGATTGGCGCAGGGCTGCTCGGGTTGCAGACGGAAGCGGCCCAGTGCCGTGTCGAAATCTTCATAGACCCGCGTTTCCATGGTCGGGCGGGGTCGCAAATTGCCGTTTTCGTCTTCTTCCATATACCATTCCTCATGCGCGTGAGGCGGTTTGACGTAGAAGTCGCAAATCATCAGGGCGGCAAAATCTTGCGGGTAAATATGCGATGTGATGAGCGAGACCATGCCGCCCATCGAATGCCCAATCAGCGCTGGTTTGGCGCCAAAGCCAGCATCGCGCACCATGGTCACGACGGCCTCGGCCATAATTTCGCGACTATAGGCTTGCAACCAACCGCTGTCGCCCATGCCCGGCAGGTCTAGCGCGATGACGTTATAATAGGGGGTAAGCTGCGGGGCGATAAAATCATACCAGCGCGCGTGGGCTCCGCCGCCATGCACCAGCACCATATTGGGGGCGTCGGCATCGGGGCCGGCCCATTTGCGATAATGCAATTTAGCGTCTTGAAACGCGACGTAATGGTCTTGCGGCACTTGGGCGATGGCTTTTTGAAACCATTCGGGTTCGAAATCAATAAGTTCGCCTTTGGGCAGCAAATCTTGCTGACCTCCATTTAACGCTTTCATTACATGGGCTCCTGATTGCGGGTTGGTTGGGCAGAAATTACACCATTTCGCCGCCTTGCCAAGCCTGTTTTATTGTCGCCTTCCGGCGCGATTTTAATCCCCCAAAGAACTGCCAATTGTCTGTGGGTGGCCGCTTGACAGCTGCGGGCTTGTCCCATATGTTCTCGGCTTCTGGGGAAACCCACCACAAATTTATGGAGCCGACGATGAAAGTCCGCAATTCGCTTAAATCCTTGCGCGATCGCCACCAGAAAAATCAGCTGGTGCGCCGCCGTGGTCGTCTTTACGTCATCAACAAAACCAATAAACGTTTCAAAGCCCGTCAAGGTTAAGACATTCCGGCGTGGTGCGTCTGTAAAAGGAGAGCGTCATGAGCGGTTTTATTGTTAAAAGCTTGGTCGGTTTTTCTGCCGTTACTCTCCTTTTGGGCATCGGCCTTTGGCTGCACGATATCCGTGTGCGCGCCCAATTGCTGGCCGATTTGCCGCCCCAAGGCCAATTTATCGAAACCGATAACGCGACCTTGCATTATCTAAGGCGCAACGCGCAATCCAAATCCACTAAGCAGCCGGTGTTTGTGCTCATCCATGGCTCCAGCGCCAATGCGCAAGATATGATGCTGGCCTTGGGCGAGCCCTTATCCCGCCATGGCACGGTGCTGTCTTTCGACCGACCGGGGATTGGCTATTCGGTCAATAAAGTGGATGATTTATGGATGTCCGACCCGCGCCGTCAAGCGCGCGAAATTCATCAGGCCGTGCTGGCGCTGGGCTATGAGAAGCCCGTGGTGATTGGTCAAAGCTGGGGCGGGTCTACGGCGCTGGCTTATGCGCATGTTTTAGGGGCTGAAATTACCGGCTCCATTATGTTGGCGCCGCCGATTATTCCTTGGTATGGCCCTGATTTTTGGGCCAATCGCTTAGCCACAACGCCGATTATTGGCGTCATGTTTACCCATATGACTTTGGGCAAATATGGCGCGACGCAATTAGACTCGGGCGCGGCGGGCGCCGCCTATCCCGAAGTCACCCCCCAAGGCTATGTGAAAGACAGTGCCTTGGCACTTATCTTGCAGCCTAGAGCTTTCATCACCAATGCGGTCTATGCCATGAACTTGCGCCATCATTTGGCCGACATGCAAAAAACCTATGCCGACATGCCAGACACGCAAGGCAAATTGATGATTTTACATGGCGATAGCGACCCGACCGTGTCGATAGATTATAACGCTGTGCCCTTTTTGGCCAAGCGGCCAGACGTCGAGCTGATAGAGCTCGCGGGCGCCGGCCATTTGCTGCACCATACGTGGAAAGACGAAATTACCGCCCAGATAATGCGCTTTTTGAAAGATGGAAAAGTGACCGCTGGCAAACATCAACTCGTGAAAGCCAATTAGGGGCTGTCGCGGGTATCGTGTCTCTGTCTTCTTCCGCACCAGCATTTCTGACCCGTCATTTAGACGGCGATAGACGTTTTCTTATTCTTTGCGATCATGCCAGCAATTATATTCCGCCAGAGTTAGACGGTTTGGGGCTCGCGTCGAGCGAGCTGGAGCGCCATATCGCTTACGACCCAGGCGCCTTGCCCGTGGCTTCTCGCATTGCCGATAGCTTGGGCTGTCCTTTGGTGGCGTCGCAATTTTCGCGCCTGCTGATTGACCCCAATCGGGGGCTGGAAGACCCGACTTTGGTGATGAAATTATCCGATGGCGCGATTATTCCAGGCAATGCCCGCGTCGACCCGTTTCAAGATAAAGCGCAATGGCAAGCGCGGGTGGCGCAGTTTTACACGCCTTATAATCAGGCCATTGAAGCCGCGATTGCGGCGGCGAAAGCCGATGGCATCGCGCCGATGATTATGGCCATTCATAGTTTTACCCCTATTTGGCGCGGCGAACCGCGGCCTTGGCATACCGCCGTTTTATGGGATAAAGACGACCGGTTGAAACGCGTGGTGGATGCCTATATGGCCGATTTTCCCGATATTTGTTATGGCGATAACACGCCCTATTCGGGACGTTTGAAGGAAGATTGCCTGTATCGTCATGGCACGCAAAACGGTTTGGCGCATGTGCTGATGGAGTTGCGTCAAGATGAGGTGGCAGATGCGGCGGGGCAAGACAAATGGGCGGCGCATATGGTGGCTATTTTGCAACGCGGCGTGGCTCTTGAAGCGCTGACCACCCAGACCCATTACGGCTCTGTGCATGATGCAAATTAGATGCGCTCTAGATGCAAACTGGTGCTTGCTCCCGTGCTGGCATCTGCTATATTCCGGCCATATTCAAGCTTGGAGACGATGATGAGTGACGAGACAAATAGTCAAGACTGGGGCGACGACATGAACCGCCCCGAACACGAAAGCACCTATGAGAGTTTTCTGTCTTACACCAAATGGGGCTGCATTGGCGTGGCGCTGATTCTGGTGTTCTTGCTGGTATTTGTTTACGACTAGAGCGAAGAGCCAATTGCCAATGCCCCGTCTCGAGAGATAGTCTCGACCGAAAGAGACGGTTTTCGATATATGGAGGAGATGAGTATGGCCGTGAGCCTGACTGTTTTAAAAGAAGCCAAGAGCGAAACGCGCGTCGCCGCCACCCCCGAGACGGTAAAGAAAATGTCCGCCAAGGGTATTTCCGTGACGGTTGAGGCGGGCGCTGGTGCGGCCTCTGGTTTTACCGATGCCGATTATAAGAGCGCCGGAGCCAGCCTTGCCAAAGCGGTGGGGCCAGCCTTGAAAAAATCAGATGTCGTGATGGGCGTGCGCGCCCCCAGCGCGGCGCAGGTCAAATCGATGAAGGCCGATGCGGTTTTAATCGCCACGTTGAACCCCTATCAAAATGCGGCGCAGGTTAAGTCTTACGCCGCCGCTAAAATTCAAGCCATGGCCATGGAGCTGATGCCGCGTATCACGCGCGCGCAGTCGATGGATGTTTTGTCCTCGCAATCCAACCTCTCTGGCTATAAAGCCGTGCTGGATGCGACCCATGAATATGGCCGCGCCTTGCCGATGATGATGACGGCGGCGGGCACAGTTCCAGCGGCGCGTATTTTTGTGATGGGCGCAGGCGTTGCGGGTTTGCAAGCCATTGCCACCGCCAAACGTTTGGGCGCCATTGTATCGGCCACCGATGTGCGCCGCGCCGCAGCCGAGCAAGTCGAAAGCCTCGGCGGCACTTTTGTTATGGTAGAAGCCGATGAAGACGATAGCGGCGAAACCGCAGGCGGCTATGCCAAAGAAATGAGCGCTGACTATAAAAAGCGCCAAGCGGCTTTGGTCACCGAGCATATTGCCAAACAAGATATTGTTATTTGCACGGCCCTTATTCCGGGTCGGCCAGCACCTGAATTGGTGACCAAGAAAATGCTGGAAGGCATGAAGCCAGGCTCTGTGTTGGTTGATTTGGCCGTGGAACAAGGGGGCAATTGCCGCCTGTCGAAAATGGGCACGATTACCGAACACAAAGGCGTGAAGCTTGTGGCGCATGAAAATGTGCCCGGCCGTTTGGCGGGCAATGCGTCTGAATTATATTCGCGCAATCTGTTTAATTTCCTCGATGCGTTTTACGACGAAGAGAAGAAAGCGCTGGCGCTGGACTGGGAAGATGAAATCATCGCCGGAATTGGCTTAACGCGGGACGGTGCCATTGTGCATCCAGCCTTGGAGGCAAAACCTGCCGCCAAAGCGCCTGCAAAAAAGGCTGCGAAAAAGGTTGCAAAAAAGGCTGCGAAAAAACCAGCTGCTAAGGGAGCGAAATAATGAACGCGGATGTTTTTGTCTATCTATTGAGCATTTTCGTAATGGCCGTCTTTGTCGGTTATTACGTGGTCTGGTCGGTCACCCCGGCGCTTCACACGCCGTTGATGTCGGTTACCAATGCCATTTCCTCGGTAATTATTGTTGGCGCTTTGGTGGCCATTGGCGCCGATGTCGGCACCAATGACACTTCGGGTCAAATGACACGTTGGCTTGGCTTTGGCGCGGTTGTGCTGGCCTCGATCAATATTTTCGGCGGCTTCCTGGTAACCCAGCGCATGCTCGCCATGTACCGTAAAAAAGACAAGTAGAGGCCTGACCCCATGAGTGCAAATCTATCTTCGCTACTTTATCTCGCCTCTGGCGTATTCTTTGTTCTGTCGCTGCGTGGCTTGTCGTCACCCGAGACATCGCGCCAAGGCAATTATTTTGGCATGGTCGGTATGGCCATTGCCATCACCACCACCTTGTTTTTGCTGCAAAATAAAAACATGGAAAGCTTCGGCATTATTGCCGCGGGCATTGGCATTGGCGCGCTTATCGGCGCGGTGACCGCGCGTCGCATTGCCATGACAGACATGCCGCAACTGGTGGCTGCCTTTCACTCGCTCGTCGGCTTGGCCGCTGTGCTGGTGGCTTGGGCCGCTTTCCTATCGCCAGAAGCTTTCGGCATTGTCGATAGCCAAGGCCATATTCATGCGGCCAGCCTGGTGGAAATGTCTTTGGGAGCCGCGATTGGCGCCATTACGTTTTCTGGTTCCATTATCGCTTTTGCCAAATTGCAAGGCACCATGTCGGGCGCCCCGATTATGCTGCCGCAGCGCCATGCCATTAACCTGATTTTATTCCTCAGCATTATCGGCGGTATCGTCTATTTGTGCATGGACCCGGCCAATCAATTGCCGCAGGTATTTTTGTTCATCACGGTGCTGTCGTTTGTTATCGGCTTTTTAATCATCATCCCAATCGGTGGCGCAGATATGCCTGTGGTTGTTTCAATGCTGAACTCTTATTCGGGTTGGGCGGCGGCCGGTATCGGTTTCACTTTGGGCAATTTGGCGCTGATTATTACCGGCTCTCTGGTTGGCTCTTCCGGCGCTATTTTGTCTTACATTATGTGTAAGGCGATGAACCGTTCGTTCTTCTCGGTTATCCTCGGCGGTTTTGGCGGCGAAGACGCCGTGGCTGGCGGCGCTGGTGCAGTGGAAACCCGTCCGGTGAAACGCGGCTCGGCAGAAGATGCGGCTTTCATTATGAAAAACGCCTCTTCGGTGATTATCGTTCCTGGCTATGGCATGGCGGTGGCGCAAGCCCAACATGCGCTGCGCGAAATGGCCGATGAGCTGAAAAAACAAGGCGTGAAAGTCAGCTATGCCATTCACCCCGTGGCGGGACGTATGCCTGGCCACATGAATGTGCTGCTGGCCGAAGCCAATGTGCCTTACGATGATGTGCATGAGTTGGAAGACATTAACTCTGAGTTCGCCCAAGCCGATGTCGCCTTTGTGATTGGCGCCAATGATGTGACCAATCCTGCGGCGAAAACCGACCCAACCAGTGCTATTTACGGCATGCCTATTTTGGATGTGGAGCGGGCCAATACGGTCTTGTTCATCAAACGCGGTATGGCGGCGGGTTATGCGGGCGTGGAGAACGAATTATTCTTCCGCGACAACACGATGATGCTGTTCTCGGATGCCAAGAAAATGGTGGAGAATATCGTCAAGGCCTTTTAGGTCTCGCATAAAAGACAGGCGTTTACGCCCAAAAGAAAAGCCCCGATCTCGCGATCGGGGCTTTTTATTTATTTATAAAAGCAGGGCTTAGTATTTACGTTTGCCCAAAACAACGCCTTCGCGCTGAGCTGCTTTGCGAGCCAATTTGCGAACCCGGCGAACCGATTCAGCTTGCTCACGAGCCCGCTTTTCAGAAGGTTTTTCGTAGTGGCCACGAAGCTTCATTTCACGGAAGACACCTTCGCGTTGAAGCTTTTTCTTCAGGACTTTATAAGCCTGATCGACGTTATTATCACGAACGGAAACTTGCACGTTTCATCACCCTTTCAAAATAGATTAGAGACGACACGAACCAAGCCCGTGCCCTCGCTTGGTGCATTGTTTAGCAAGTTGCGTGGGCTTTGTCTAGTAGCTGCAAGGGGGTTTGGGCTTATTTGGGCTTGTTTTTCGGGTCTCGAGGTTCCATATTCTGGCGATGAGCGAAACCAACCCTTATTTAGACATTGAAACCCAAGTTTTGGCTGCCGCCTTGCCCAATGTGGCGTTTGATGGCTGGTCGGAAAAATTGCTGCAACAGGCCATTGCCAGTTCGGGGGTGGATGAAAATATGGCGGTTTTGGCTTTCCCGAAAGGCGTGGGCGGGCTTATTCGGCGGTTTTCTGCCGATGGCGATGCCCGCATGTTGGCCGCTTTGCCAGACGGCGAAAGCCTGAAAATTCGCGAGCGGATTACCGAAGCGGTATGGACGCGGCTTCGCGTGGATGGCGAGCATAAAGAAGCCGCCCGCCGGGCCGCCGGATGGCTGGCCCTGCCAACGCGCCAAAAACTGGGCGCCAAACTGCTGTTTGAAAGCGCCAACCAGATATGGCGTTGGGCGGGCGATAGCGCCACCGATTATAATTATTATTCCAAACGGGTGATTCTAAGCGGCGTGATTGTCAGCACCCGCCTGACTTGGTTTGACGACGATAGCGAAGATGAGGCTAAAACCCGCGCGTTTTTGGAGCGTCGAATTGAAAATGTGATGCAATTTGAAAAACTAAAAGCCAAAGCAACCGCTTGGTCGGGCAAATTGCATGGCGATAAAGCCCCGTTTGAGGGCGTTTGGTCGTCGCTCGCGAAAATGCGTTACCGCAAGTAATTTGCTTGAGATTATCGGCGCGCCCGCAAGCGGGTGACATGCGCCATTTTGCGACCTGGGTTGGCCTCGGCTTTGCCATAGATGTGCAAATACGTGGCCTTTTGCGCCGCCCAATTCTGCCAGTCATTTATGTCTTCGCCCAAGAGATTGGTCATCACGGCTTCTGAATGCGCGTGGGCGTCGCCCAGCGGCCAGCCAGCAATGGCGCGAATGTGCTGCTCAAACTGGCCACAATGACACGCGTCTTGCGTGAGATGGCCAGAATTATGCACGCGCGGCGCAATTTCATTGACCAAGAGGCCTTGCGGCGTGACGAAACATTCGATGGCCAATACGCCCACATAATCGAGCGCATCGGCGATTTTTTCAGCCATCGTTTGGGCTTGGCTGGCTTGGGTTGCGCTCAAACGGGCGGGCAGGGTGGAAGTGTGCAAAATATGGTTTTTATGGACGTTCTCAATCGCCTCATAAGTAGCCGTATCGCCAGCGGCATTGCGCGCCACGAGCAAGGATATCTCGCGTTCGAACGGCACGAGCGCTTCCAAAATGGCGGCTTGGCCATCGAGCTCGGCGATAATGGCGTCAAGCTGGCTGCTGGCCGAGAGGCGCCATTGGCCTTTGCCGTCATAGCCAAAGCGGCGGGTTTTTAAAATGCCTTCGCCGTTCGTGGCATCGAGCGCGGCGCGTAAATCTTGGGGCGAGGTAATGTCATAAAACTCGGTGACGCCCAGTTCTAAATCGCGCATGAAGCTTTTTTCGACCCAGCGGTCTTGCGCCACTTCCAAGGCTTTGGCCGAGGGGAAGACGGGCTTGTGCTGCTCCATATGGGTGACGCTCGAGACAGGAATATTTTCGAACTCATAGGTCACCACATCGACGCTCGCGGCAAATTGGTCGAGCGCCGGCTTGTCTTCATAGTCGGCTAGGGTAGAGAAAGTTGAAACTTGGGCGGCGGGGGCGTTTTCTTCGGGGCAAAAAACATGTGTTTGAAACCCCAGCTCGGCCGCAGCCAGTGCCAGCATACGACCCAATTGGCCGCCACCAATAATACCGATACAGGCGCCAGGGGAAAGAGGGGCTGTCGGCTTAATCGTCACGCGGGGTCTCTTCTACATCGGCGGTGCGCGCGGCGCGCCAGGCCTCTAGGCGGGTGCTTAAGGCTGCATCTTCATTGGCCACAATCGCGGCGGCGAGAAGCGCGGCATTTTTTGCGCCCGCCTCGCCAATGGCCAATGTGCCGACGGGAACGCCAGCCGGCATTTGCACGATGGAGAGTAACGAATCTTGCCCCGATAAAGCGCGCGATTGCACAGGCACGCCCAAGACGGGCACGCTGGTCAGGGCCGCTGTCATGCCCGGCAGATGCGCTGCGCCACCGGCGCCAGCGATAATGACTTTGAGGCCGCGGGCTTTGGCGGCTTTGGCATAGTCATACATGCGCTCTGGGGTGCGATGTGCCGAGACGATTTTGACCTCATGGGCAATGCCCAAGTCATCTAAAATAGCGCTGGAATGTTTCATCGTCGACCAGTCAGATTGGCTGCCCATGATGATTCCAATTTTTGCCGTGTCGCTCATGTTTTCTTCCGCCTCTCGTCAGCTTTTGGAAAGCGCGGATGTAACCGCATTTGGCGCTCTATATCAAGCCAAATTGCAACATAGCACATTTGTTATGGCAAAGCCTCCGCAACACAGCGGCGTTTTAAGGAACATTCGAACACGGCCAAGCCCATCTTTCTAGCGAAAGTCTGGATATCTGGACATGGAAGCGCCAGAAACGCGTTGGGGAAGCGCAAATTACCGCCTTGCGGCAGAAACCTTAGTCTTTAAAGACGTCTTCCGCTCGCGGCGCTTCTTCCGTCTCATCGCCGCTTTCCGACGTGGTTGGAATATCCGAGAACACATTGCTGTCGTCGATGCGTTTGCCCGGTGCCGAAGAGACAAATTCCGGAGCCGGCTCGTTTTGCAGGGCCGTGGTTTCGGTTGCGTCTTTTAAGGTTTCGCCATTTTTCGCGGCTTCGCGCGCGGCGCGTTTCAGGCGACGTTCTTCGCGCACCGCGGCTTTGGCGACATTTTCGTCCAGTTCAATTTGCGAGCAAAGCCCCAAAGTCACCGGATCGACGGGCGTGATATTGGCCATATTCCAATGGTTGCGCTCGCGCACACTTTGGATGGTCGGTTTGGTGGTGCCAACAAGACGGCCAATTTCGGCGTCGTTCAGCTCTGGGTGATTGCGTACCAGCCAAGCAATCGCATCGGGGCGCTCTTGGCGCTTGGAAAGCGGGGTGTAGCGCGAGCCTTTGCGGGGCTTGGGCGGTGGAATATCGCGTTTGGCTTCGGCCAATTGCATTTGGGCGCTGGGGTCTTCTTGGCAGCGCTCAATCTCGGCGCGGGTCAATTGACCATTGGAGATAGGGTCGGTGCCTTTAATGCCAGCGGCCACATCGCCATTGGCAATGCCTTTGACTTCGAGCGGATGCAGACCGCAAAACAGAGCGATTTGGTCAAAAGTCAGGGCGGTATTATCGACCAACCAAACGGCGGTGGCTTTTGGCATCAAGGGTGCAGTCATTTTGCTCTCCATAAATAGTATTCGGCAGCGCACTGCCTAGCTAAAACTTTGTCCTATATGCAAGCTTTCGCGATGCACGGCTTTCAAGGCGTCTGATGCATCCTTCCACGTGGCAATTTATAGGATATGCCTTGGTATAGACGAGAACGCGCATGGCTGCAAAGTTTTTGTGCTACTGGGTTTAACCTATTGGCAATCGAGAATGATTTTGCCAATGTGATGGCTGGTTTCCATGCGGGCATGGGCTTTGCCGGCTTCCGCCAAAGGCACCACGCTGTCGACAACGGGTTTGACGCTGTTCTCTAGCGCTGGCCAGATTTTTGCCGCCACGGCTTTGGTCAGGCGGGTTTTTTCTTGCGTAGGGCGGGCGCGCAAAGTCGAGCCCGTGAGCGTTAGGTGTTTGAGCATGACGGGTAGGAAATTGACTTGCGTTTCAAACCCCGCCATATGCGCGATGTTAACGATGCGCCCGCCAAGCGCACAGGCCTGAATATTGCGGTTCACATAATCGCCGCCCACCATATCGAGAATGACGTTGACCCCTTGCCCTTGGGTGAAACTGTCGCACGCCGCAACGAAATCTTCGGTTTTATAATCAATCGCCAAATCCGCTCCCAAATCGAGGCAGGCGGCGCATTTTTCGGCGGAGCCGGCGGTGACGATAACTTTGGCGCCAAAATATTTAGCCATTTGAATGGCCGTCGTGCCAATGCCGCTCGAGCCGCCATGGATGAGCAAGGTCTCGCCAGATTGCAAAGCACCGCCCTCAAATACGTTGGCCCAAACCGTAAAAATCGTCTCTGGCAGGGCCGCGGCATCGGTCAGGCTCATGCCGTCAGGCACGGGCAGGGCGTGGTGTTGATGCACGCTGGCATATTCGGCATAGCCGCCGCCCGCGACCAGCGCGGCGACGCGGTCGCCTAGTTTCCAAGCCTCGACGTTTTTGCCCATGGCCACCACAGTGCCCGAAAATTCCAATCCCATAATGTTTGAGGCACCAGGCGGCGGCGGGTAAAAGCCGATGCGCTGCATGCAATCGCCTCGGTTGACGCCTGCGGCGCCCACACGCACGAGAATTTCATCGTCGCCAAAAGGCGGCAAGGCGGTGTCTTCGACAAATAGGCTTTCGGGGGTTTTGGCCTCGCCAATGGCGACGGCGCGCATGGTTTGGGGTAGATTTTCAGACATCTTGAAAACTTTCGGATAAACTAAAACGAAGCCAGACTATAGGAAGGGCCGAGAGACGATGGAAGAAGAAATTGAAGCCCCGAAGGGCAGCCTGCTTGCCCAGCTTGCGAAACAAGATTTGACCCTGCAAGGCTTGGAAGAATTAGAAGAGCGCGTGATTTTGCTGCAACGCGAAATTGCCCGCGCTCAAGCGATGCACGAAAGCAAAAAGGGCTCCCGCAGCGATGCAGAAGCCCTTTTCAATAAATAACAGCTTGGCGGCGGATTATTCGCCCATAAAGCTGTCGAATTTCTTGTTAAAGCGGCTGACGCGACCGGCGCGGTCGACCAAGGCGCCTGTGCCTTTGGTCCAGGCGGGGTGCGTGGTCGGGTCGATGTCGAGGGTCAGCGTTGTGCCTTCCTCGCCATAGGTCGAGCGTGTCTGATAGGTGGTGCCGTCGGTCATTGCGACGGTAATCATGTGATAATCGGGATGAATATCTTTTTTCATCTTTTCAATCCTTGCCCCATGGGGGCTAAATAAAGGGCTAAATAAACTCGCGTGACGCCTTTCATAACGGATACGAGAGAACCGCGCAAGCCTCTTTAATCAGGGCTGGTCGGGGGTCAAACGGGCTGCTATAAGCTGGCCAGAGAAGCAACAGGTGAGATGTGTCGAGAAATGATGCGGCGGAAGCCGTTACCCAAATGGAAGAAGATGCCAAACGCCGCCCCAGAACGCGCAGCGTTCGGCCTTTGCGAACCCTTATCCCCTTTATCGCGCAATATCCGGGCCGTGTTTTAGCCGCTTTTGTGGCTCTGCTGACGGCCACGGCCGCCACTTTGGCCATGCCCATTGCCGTGCGCTTTATGATCGACAATGGCTTTTCCTCAGAAGATGCCGCGTCTATCGACCGCTATTTTCTGGCCATGTTTGGCGTTGCCGTGGTTTTGGGCGTGGCCAGTGCCACACGGTTTTATTTTGTTTCGTGGATTGGCGAGCGCGTCACCGCAGATTTGCGTAGCGCCGTTTATGCCCATATCACCACTTTATCGCCGGCGTTTTTTGAAGTGACCCGCACGGGCGAAGTTTTATCGCGCCTCACGGCGGATACGACCCTGATTAAAACCGTGGTTGGCTCCTCGGCTTCTATCGCGCTGCGCAATGCCTTTATGTTTGTCGGCTCGGCCATCATGTTGGTTTATACCAGTGCTGGCTTGGCGGGTTTGGCCGCGCTTACTTTGCCAGCCGTTGTGGTGCCCGTGATTGTGTTTGGCCGCATGGTGCGCCGCTTGGCGCGCGCCAGCCAAGACCGCATTGCCGATACCGCCAGCCATGCCGCCGAAACCATTGGCGCCATGCAAACCGTGCAAAGTTTTACCCATGAGGCGCAAGACCGGGCCGCTTTTGGCGAGGCGGTGGAGGGCTCTTTCGTGACCGCCCGATTGCGGATTTTAGCGCGCGCGGGCATGACCGCCATTGCCATTGTGTTGATTTTCTCTGGCGTCGTCGGCATTTTATGGCTCGGCGCGCAAAATGTGCTGCAAGGCGATATGACCGGCGGCACCTTGGGGCAATTCATTCTTTATGCCGTGTTATGCGCCACCTCCATTGGGGCTTTGTCGGAAGTCTGGGGCGAAGTGCAATTGGCGGCGGGCGCCACCGAGCGCTTGGTCGAGATTTTGCAAGTCGAACCCGATATTCAAGCACCAGAAAATCCGATCGACTTACCCCAACCCGCCAAAGGTTCTATTCGGTTTGACGAGATAACCTTTCAATATCCAACCCGGCCTGATATTTCCGCCCTGTCGGGCTTTTCGCTGGAAGTCACGCCAGGGGAAACCGTGGCTTTGGTCGGCGCTTCGGGGGCTGGTAAAAGCACCGTGTTTCAATTGTTGTCGCGGTTTTATGACCCGCAGCAGGGTACGATTTCCATCGATGGCATTGGTCTGGCCGATATGACGCCGCAAACCGTGCGCGGCGCGCTGTCTGTGGTGCCACAAGAAACCGTGGTCTTCGCCAAAACCGTGATGGACAACATCCGCTTTGGCCGCCCCGAGGCGAGCGCAGAAGAAGTGATTGAAGCGGCCAAAGCCGCGCAAGCCGATGAATTTATTACCCGTCTGCCCGACGGCTATGCGACCGAATTGGGTGAGCGCGGCGTGACTTTATCTGGCGGCCAACGCCAACGCATCGCCATTGCCCGCGCGCTATTGCGCAATGCGCCGGTTTTGCTACTCGACGAGGCGACCAGTGCGCTGGATGCCGAAAGCGAGACTTTGGTGCAAAAAGCGCTAACCCATTTGATGGAAGGGCGCACCACATTGGTCATCGCCCATCGTTTGGCCACCGTGTTGAAAGCCGACCGGATTATTGTGATGGAAAATGGCGCGGTGACCGCCATGGGCAAGCATGAAGAGCTGCTGCAACAAGGCGGTCTTTATGCGCGCCTTGCCAATTTGCAGTTCCATCAGCAGGCCGCCGAATAGGCTCGATTATTTAATCAGGTGTTTTAAAAGCGCGCCATGCACGGCTTCATTGCCCGCCACGACCGTGCCCGACTGCAAGCTTTTGTTGCGGTTCTTCTCATCGCTGACCAGCCCCCCCGCCTCGCGCAAGAGCACGATGCCAGCCGCCATATCCCATGGCGAGAGACCAATTTCAACATAGCCATCGAGGCGCCCCGCCGCGACATAAGCCAGGTCCAGCGCAGCCGACCCTTGGGTGCGGAAATCGCCAACCAGAGGCACGAGATTATCGGCCGAAATCGGGCTGTCGAGACGGCCATTTTTGGTGTCGTGTAAAAGCTTGCCGCTTGAGATGAGGCAATCTTCTAGTTTTTGGCGTCCTGCCACGCGCATACGACCGCCGGGGCCATAGGCGCCTTGGCCGCGTTCGCCGTAAAACATTTCATCGGTAATCGGATTGTAAACCATGCCCGATACCAAAGTGCCATCACGCTCTAGCGCTACAGAAATGGCGAAATGCGGCAGGCCGTGCATAAAATTTTGGGTGCCACCCAGCGGGTCGATAATCCAGCGGTGGGTTTTATCGGCGCCTTCGACTTTGCCTTTTTCTTCGAGCAAAAAGCCGTAGCCCGGGCGGGCTTCGGAAAGTTCTTCGAAGAGAATTTTCTCGGCTTTTAAATCAGCATTGGTAACAAAATCGCCGGGGCCTTTTTTCGAAACTTGTAAGTTTTCAATCTCGCCAAAGTCGCGGCGCAGGGCGCGGCCAGCTTTTTCAACGGCGCCGCGCATAACATTCATAATCGGGGACTGTGCCATATTACTCGGCTCGCTTCAGATAAGTGACTTCATTTGTATCGACGACAATCTTGTCGCCAACGGCTAAAAACGGCGGCACCATCACCCGCACGCCATTGTTGCAAATGGCTGGTTTGTTGGAAGAGGCGGCGGTTTGACCCTTGACCACGGGCTCGGTCTCGCTAATTTCGAGCGTCACTTGGTCGGGCAAATTTACCCCGATGGCTTTGCCTTCATGGCTTTCCACAACCACCATCATGCCGTCTTGCAAAAACGCGGCGCGCTCGCCCACAAATTCGGCTTGCAGCTCAATCTGCTCATAGCTTTGCGTATCCATAAAGGCCAACATGCCATCGGATTCGTAGAGGAATTGATAATCGGTTTGCTCGAGGCGCACGCGCTCCACTTTATCGGCCGAGCGAAAACGCTCGTTTAATTTTGAGCCATTGACCAAGTTTTTCAACTCGACTTGCGCGAAAGCCCCGCCTTTGCCGGGCTTTACATGCTGCAATTTCACCGCCACCCATAGCTCATTATTGTGCTGGATAACGTTTCCGGGACGAATTTCATTGCCGTTGATTTTCATGGAGCTTGCCTTTGTTGAACCCTTGTGAGGCTTGGATAGCATGGCCGTGGCGATGCCGCAAACGGCGAGTTTATTCTGTTGACGATAGCTTGTCGTCCAGCCGATTGAACAGCGCGGCGAACAGCTTATTGAAAGTCACCACGCCCGCCTCTGGCCCGCCGGGATGCTGCCAGACACCGCTGGAGGCGGCAATGAAATCAGCGCCCGCCATAATCAATGGCTCGGCGTTTTTCGGGGTAATGCCACCAATGGCCACGCAAGGTGGTTGCATCATTTCTTGCCACCACGTGAGAATATTCGGCGGCGCGCTGGTTTTCGCCTCTTTGGTTTGGGTTTCGTAAAACGCACCAAAAGCCACATAGTCAGCCCCGGCTTCGCCCGCCAACATGGCCATATGGCGCGAGTTATGGCAGGTGATACCGATAATTTTATCGTCGCCCAGAAGCGCGCGGGCTTCGCCATAGGCCATATCGTCTTGGCCCAAATGCACGCCGTCGCACCCCAGCTGTTTGGCCAAATCGGGGCGGTCGTTCAAAATAAACGCCACATCTTGGGCGTGAGCTATCGGCATGAGGGTTTGCACGGCGTCGATAATTTCTGCGTCGCTGGCCGGCTTTAAGCGCAATTGCAAACTGGCCACATCGCCAGCCGCCAGTGTCGCCTCTAGAAGCGGGGCGAAAACAGCGAGCTCGATTTTCGGCGGCGTGATTAAATAAAGCCGCGTGGCCGGACGGGTCATGGCGTTTCCCTAAGCTGGAGAAGAGAGCTGGCTATTGGCCGCTCTCGGGAAGGTTCATCGAATGGCCCATAAGCTGGCCCAAATGGCGCAATTTATGGTCGGCCAAAACGCAGGCCATCATCGCTTCGCCCACGGGCACGGCGCGAATGCCAACGCAGGGGTCGTGACGCCCTTTGGTGACAATCTCGGTTTCTTGCCCCGCAACATCCACGGTTTTGCGCGGGGTTAAAATCGACGATGTCGGCTTCACCGCAAAGCGCAGCCGAATGTCTTGGCCGGTGGAAATGCCGCCCAAAATGCCGCCCGCATGATTGCTGTCAAACCCGTCTTGGCTCATCTCATCGGCATTGGCTTCGCCAGACAGGGCGGCGGCGTCAAAGCCTTCGCCAATCTCGACGCCTTTGACGGCGTTAATGCTCATCATGGCAGCCGCTAAATCAGCATCCAATTTGCCGTACACAGGCGCCCCCCATCCGACGGGCACGCCGCTGGCGACCACTTCGATGACCGCCCCGCAGCTGGAGCCCGCTTTGCGTATGCCATCAAGATAGCCCTCCCATTGGCTGGCGGCTTCGGCGTCGGGGCACCAGAACGGGTTGTTTTCGACGTCATCCCAATTCCAATTATCGCGATTGATTTTATGCGGGCCCATTTGCACCAAAGCCCCGCGAATGGTGACGCCGCTCAACACTTGGCGCGCCACGGCTGCGGCGGCCACACGCGCCGCGGTTTCGCGCGCCGAAGAGCGCCCGCCACCGCGATAATCGCGAATGCCGTATTTTTCCATATAGGTGAAATCGGCATGGCCCGGGCGATATTTGTCTTTAATATCGCCATAGTCTTTCGAGCGCTGGTCGGTGTTTTCAATCAGCAGCTGAATGGGCGTGCCTGTGGTCACTTGTTCGCCGGTTTCGGGGTCTTGGAAAACGCCCGAGAGAATTTTTACCGCATCGGCTTCTTGCCGCTGGGTGGTGAAGCGGTTTTGGCCAGGCTTGCGTTTATCCAGAAACGCTTGAATGTCGGCTTCAGTGAGCGGCAAGCGCGCGGGCGCGCCGTCGATGACGCAGCCCAAAGCCGGCCCGTGGCTTTCGCCCCAGGTGGTAACACGGAATAAATGGCCGAAACTATTATGCGACATAAAGTGCTTTCTATTCGCCTTGCTGGTTTTTCGCGTCTTTTAAGTCGTCAAACGCAGACATGCCGATGGTGTTATAGCCCATGTCGACATAATGAATTTCGCCCGATACGCCTTCCGACATATCGGATAACAGATAAACCGCCGAGCGGCCGACTTGTTCTTGCGTCACATTGCGGCGCATCGGCGCGTTGGCTTCGTTCCATTTCAGCATCTCGCGGAAATCGCCAATGCCGGCTGCCGCCAAAGTGCGAATGGGGCCCGCCGAAATAGAGTTGACGCGAATGCCCTTGGGGCCCAAATCAGACGCCAAATAACGCACCGAGGCCTCCAGCGCCGCTTTGGCTACGCCCATGACATTGTAATGCGGGATAACTTTGGCCGCGCCATAATAAGATAGCGTGAGCATCGCCCCGCCTTCTTCCATCAGTTTCTCGGCGCGGCAGGCCACGGCGGTGAAACTATAGCAGCTAATGTTCAGCGCTTTATCAAAGGCTTGCGAGGACGTGTCGACATAGCGACCCATCAGTTCTTCTTTGCCCGCAAAGGCAATGGCATGGACGACGAAATCTAATTTGCCCCATTTGGCTTCCAGCTTTTCGAATAAAGCATCGAGGCTCGCCTCATCGGTGACATCGCAGGGCTCGATGAAATCAGAGCCGACGCTCTCGGCCAGAGGTTGCACCCGGCGTTGCAAAACCTCGCCCTGATAGGTGAAGGCCAATTCGGCACCTGCATCGGCGCAAGCTTGGGCGATGCCCCAGGCGATGGAGTTTTTATTGGCGACGCCCATAATAAGGCCGCGTTTTCCTTGCATTAGTTTTTCGCTCATCGTGCTCTCACTGCATTGATTAAGATGCCCTATCTATAAACTGCCCCGTCGCAAAAGCCTAGAGCGCGGCAGATATTTTCCGCGCCGCCCTTGGTGCTTATGGGTTGTGCGGGATAACCCGCATTTTCATCTGCCGTAAATAATCGATGGCCGGGCGATAGCCGCCTGCTGCGGCGCGCTCTAGCCAGAAAAAACCTTGCTTGCCATCATAGGCTAATTTGTCTGGGCGCGGTTTGCCATCAGCCATGCCGGTGAGATACATCATGGCTAAATTCATTTGCGCGGGCGCGAAATCTAGCCGCGCGGCTTGGTAATAATAATCGCGCGCTTTGGCGGCGCTTTGTTTCACGCCCAAGCCTTTTCGGTATAAATGCCCCAGGTTGCGCATGGCGGCGGGGTCGGCTTGTTTGGCCAAAACCGTCCATTTCTGGCGCGCGGTTTTATAGTCGCCCGCATCATAGGCGGCGGTGGCGGCGATGAAAACCTGGCCTCGCTGCTGCCCATTAAGCGGCACCGTGCAGGCCGTGAGCGCGGCGCTGCTGAGGGTTAAAAATATCAGTAATTTGCAAGCGTGAGACATGCAGCTATATATAATTCATCCCAAGCGATAAAGGAACGCCCCATGAGCCATGCGCGTATTTTTGATATCTCAGATGCCAGCCAATTGCCCAGCCAGCCCATCGACATTTTCGACGATTGGCTGAACGAAGCTGCGGCCAGCGAGCCGAATGACCCAAATGCCATGTCTTTGGCCAGCGTGTCGGACGAGGGGATGCCGAATGTGCGGATGGTTTTGCTGAAAGACCATGATGCGCGCGGGCTGGTGTTTTATACAAATCTAGAAAGCCAAAAGGGCGACGAGCTAAGCCAAGCGCCAAAAGCCGCCTTATGTTTTCATTGGAAGAGCCTGCACAGGCAAGTGCGTGTGCAAGGTTTGGTCTCCGCCGTAGACGACGCCGAGGCCGATGCTTATTTTAACTCGCGGGGGCGCCAAAGCCGCCTTGGCGCTTGGGCCTCGGTTCAATCGCGCCCCTTGGCCTCGCGGGCTGAGTTGGAAGCAGCCTATGCGGAGATGGATGCGAAATATCCGGGCGATTCTATTCCGCGCCCGCCGCATTGGTCGGGTCGGCGGGTGATGCCGTTGCGATTTGAGTTTTGGCAAGATGGCGCGCATCGTTTGCACGACCGTTTGGTCTATAGCCGCAGCAGCGAAGCGGCGGCGTGGACGACGCAGAGGCTTTATCCTTAAAGGTGGCTCTACCCTAGCCTTAATCCTAGCTCTAGCTTTACCCATAGAACCGCAAGGCCGGATGAGGTAAGATAGGCCATGAGCCATAATCACGACCCCCATCAAAGCCTGCATCATGACCCTTTGGGTCTGGAGCCGGGAAAGCGCGTGCAGGGCACGGCGCTTTTGGCGATTTTAGTCGCCAGTGTGATGATTGTGCTGAAAGGCGGCGCTTGGGTGCTAACGGGCTCCGTGGCTTTATTGGGCTCTTTTCTCGACTCGATTATGGACCTTTCGCTTTCGGTGATGAATTTTTTCGCCATCCGCCACGCGCAAACCCCGGCCGATGAAGAACATCGGTTTGGCCACGGCAAAGCCGAAGCCTTGGCCGCTTTAGCCCAAGGCGCCATGTTATCTTTGGCGGCTTTGTTTTTGGTGTTTGAGGCCGTGCAGGCGTTTCGCGCCCCGCAGGTTTTAAACGAGACGACCATTGGCATTATCGTCATTGGCATTTCTATTGTGCTGACCTTTGGGCTGGTGGTGGTGCAACGCCGCGTCGCTAAAGCAACCCATTCCGTCGCCATTCATGCCGATAGCGCCCATTACGCGGGCGACCTTTATATGAATATGGGGGTGCTGGGCGCGCTGGTTTTATCGGGCCCTCTGGGCTTTGTTTATGCCGATCCCGTGTTGGGGATTTTTGTCGCTGGACTTTTGGCCAAAAGCGCTTGGCAAGTGTTTGCCGCCGCCGCCGACCAGCTGATGGACAGCGAGCTGGAAGATGTGACGCGCGAGAAAATCAAACAAATCATTCTCTCGCACCCGGATGTTTTGGGCTTGCATGATTTGCGCACCCGCCGGGCTGGCTTGTCGAGTTTTATCCAATGCCATATCGAGCTGGAAGGTTCGATGACGCTGCATCAAGCGCATAGGATTTCCGATAAAGTGGAAGCCATGGTGATGCAGGCGTTTCCAGAGGCCGAAGTCTTGGTGCATCAAGACCCCGAGGGCCATGAAGAACTTACCGAGCTGGAACAGAGCTAGGGTTTTTACGCAAAATCGCGCGGCGCTTGAAAGCCATAACCCGCTTGCTCCAGCAAGCGCGCTACGCCGATGGGGGTTTTATCTTCATAGGCCGGGCCAATGATTTGCATCCCCATAGGTAAGCCAGAGCTATGGGGCGGCAAGGGCACGCTGGTGGCGGGCAGATTGCACACCGTGGCAACACCCGGCCAGACGATGTTTTCCATATAGCCGCGCGTCTCGCCATTGACCGAAAAGGGCCGCGCGTAAACATTTGGCTCTTGCATATGAGGCATGGCCGGGGTGGGCGAGACGGGGCATAGCAAAACGTCGACTTGTTGGAAATAGGCCTGCCATTTGGCCGCCAATTGCGCCCGATGCTCGTCCCACATCAGCCAATCTTTGTGCAACAGCCGAATGCCGCGGGCTTGCAAAGTGGCATAAGACATATCGTCGTCGCTGGCCGCATCGACGGTTTTTTGCATCCGCTGATGAATGCTGTCAGAAAACCCACGCCCCATGATGGGGTTTAGCAAAAGCGCATAAATTTGGGTGTTCCAGGCCAAATCAAAATCGGGTTTTACCGGTTTCACCTCGGCGCCCAAGGTCTCGAGGGTTTTGCCTGCGGCCTCAATGGCGGCGGCAATTTCTGTATCGACCGCGCAGAACGCATCATCGGCCCAAATGCCGACGCGCAAGCCTTGGGCGGTTTCAAATCTTGGGCCTTGCAAGGCGATTTGCATGGCTTGCGCCATGGGGCCATGGGTGCCCAGCGTGGCATCGAACAGGGTTTCTAAATCATCTACGGTTTTGGCCAATGGGCCGACGACGGCTAAATCGCCCTCGGCCAGCGCGCCATGCACGGGCGGCACATGGCCGATTTGGGGCACCAGCCCATGCGTTGGTTTATGGCCAAACAGGCCGCAATAATGCGCCGGAACGCGGATGGAGCCGCCGATATCGCTGCCGTATTCCATGGGCGTCAGCCCCGCCGCCAAAGCCGCCGCCGCGCCACCCGATGAGCCGCCGGGCGTATGCTCTAAATGATATGGATTGTTGCTGGTGCCATGCACGGCGTTGAAACTTTGCCAATCGCTGCAAAAAATCGGCGTATTGGTTTTGCCGATGATAATGGCGCCAGCGTGGCGCAACCGCTCGACGACGAGGCTGCTTTGGGTGGAAACTTTGCCAGCAAAATTGGGCGCGCCGACGTCGCAGGTTACCCCTTCCACTTCAAACGCATCTTTAATGGTCATGGGCACGCCGTGCAGAACCTGCAAGGGCTCGCCGCGCGCTTGTTTTGCGTCGGCTTGTTGGGCTTCCGCGCGGGCTTCGTCAAAGCGCGTGGCGACCACGGCATTGAGGGTTGGATTATGGGTTTCTATGCGGGCGATGAAGAAATCAAGCGCTTCTACAGCCGATAGTTTTTTGGTTTTTATTTGCTTCGAAATGTCTTGTGCAGAAAGCTTGTTTAAACTCATTTTTATATCTCCATCCTATAGACATATGCGCCCAGTTTGGGCACTCTACGGCCCAATGAACAACGTCTGAGGAAGACGATAAGGAGGAATTTATGTTCGGTCAAATGCAAGATGTACCCCTGTTGATGAACCGTATTTTGGACCATGCCATGATCAACCATGGCGAGCGCGAGATTGTCTCGCGTTTGGTCGAAGGCAATATCCACCGCGAAACTTATGCCGATGCGCATTTGCGCGCCCGCAAATTGAGCCAAGCCTTGCAAGGTCTTGGCATGGGGCAGGGCGATGTGATTGCCACGCTGGCTTGGAACACCCACCGCCATATCGAAGCTTGGTATGGCATCACCGGTATTGGCGGTATCTACCACACGCTGAACCCGCGTCTGTTCCCCGAGCAATTGGTCTATATTATCAACCATGCGGAAGATAAATTAATCTTCACGGATTTGACTTTCGTGCCGATTTTGGAAGCCATTCAAGACCAGCTGACGCATGTAAAAGGCATCATCATCCTAACCGATGCGGCGCATATGCCAGACACCAGCCTCACCAATGCTCATTGCTATGAAGAGCTTATCGATAGCCAAAACGGCGATTTCAATTGGGTGGAAGTCGATGAGCGCGCGCCTTGCGGCATGTGCTACACCTCTGGCACCACGGGCAATCCGAAAGGCGTTTGCTATACGCACCGCTCGAATGTCCTGCACACATTGGTCGGCAATTCAGCTGATGTGATGGGGCTGAAAAGCACCGATTCCATTATGCCCGTTGTGCCCATGTTCCACGCCAATGCTTGGGGCTTGGCCTTGAGCGCGCCTGCTGCGGGCTCGAAAATTGTGAACCCGGGCCCGAATATGGACGGCGAGAGCATTTATCAATTGCTGACCGAAGAAGCCGTGACCTTTACCGCCGCCGTGCCAACCGTTTGGTTGATGCTGCTGCAACATATGGAAGCCAATGACCTTAAATTGCCGGTGCTGAAAGATGTAACCATTGGCGGCTCTGCGGTGCCGCGCGTCATGCTCGAGAAATTTGAGCGCGATTACGAAGTCTCGGTGAAACACGCTTGGGGCATGACCGAATTATCGCCTTTGGGCACGATTGCCAGCTTCAAGTCGGGCATGGAAAACATGACTTTCGACGAGCAAATGGACATTAAAGTGAAACAAGGCCGAGCGCCTTTCGGTGTGGAAATGAAAATCACCGATGACGACGGCAAGGAATTGCCACGCGATGGCGTAGCCTTTGGTCACCTGATGGTGCGGGGGCCGTTTATTGTCGGTGAATATATCAAAGGCGATGGCGGCAATATTCTCGATGAGAACGGCTTTTTTGATACCGGTGATGTGGCGACCATTGACCCGCTCGGCTTTATGCAAATCACCGACCGCGCCAAAGACGTTATCAAATCGGGCGGCGAATGGATTTCGTCTATCGAGATTGAAAACGTCGCGGTGGCCCATGACAGCGTGATGGAGGCCGCGGTTATCGGTCTGGCGCATCCAAAATGGGATGAACGTCCGCTGCTCGTCATTGTGAAAAACGAGGGTGCCGACGTGAGCAAAGAAGAAATTCTGAGCTTCCTCGAAGGCAAAATCGCCAAATGGTGGATGCCAGATGATGTCGCTTTCGTGGATGAAATTCCGCATACGGCGACGGGTAAAATTCAAAAACTAACGCTGCGGGCGCAATTTGCCGATTATAAATTGCCAACTGCAGATAGCGCGGCGGAATAGATATGTTGGGAATTTCAGTTGCCACTTTAACCACTTGGGGCCTGCGTCTTGCGATTGCCGCGCCCGTCATCGCGCTTGTGCTTTTGGCTTTATTCCGCTTTGGGGTGATGGATTTCCGTCTGCCTTTATTGGGCGTTGCGCTGGCGGTTTTGCTGGCCATTGTTGCTTTGCTGATGGGCGTTATGGCGCTGATTGGCGGCTATGGCGGCGATGGCGTCTATACGCAAAAAGCCGTTATCGCTGTGGTCTTGGCCGTGGTGGTGCTTTACGCCCCGCTATCGACACTGCGCAAAGGGGGCAATGTGCCGCCTATTCATGACATCAGCACAGATTTGGATCATCCGCCTGTGTTTGTGGCCGTGCCTGCGCTGCGGGCGGCCAGCGACAATAGCCTCGAGATAAAGGCCGAGGTGCAAGCGCAGCAAAAAGCGTTTTACACCGAGCTGGCACCAAAGCGCCTAGGAGGTTTGCCAAGCGATAATTTTGCCAAGGCTTTGGTTGCCGCCGAGGCGATGGGCTGGGATATTGTGGCGCAAGATGCTTCTGCGGGCACGCTGGAGGCGACGGCCACCACCGCTCTATTCGGCTTTAAAGACGATGTGTCTATTCGTTTGAGCGCCGATGCGGGCGCCACGAAAGTGGATATGCGTTCGGTGTCTCGCGTCGGCGTATCTGATTTGGGCGCCAATGCGGCGCGCATCGAAGCTTATTTTGCCGCTTTAAACTAGCCCCAATTAGGCAAGCGTAAATTGAGTGTCGAGCGTGGCTCTATCTTGGGGGCCATCGCTCGACACCACGCCGCGCTCTAGCAAGTCTTGCAAATGCGCCAGCATAGATAGCGCCGCCGCTGGATGCAGCCGTTTGTCGACCGCGGCATAAACCACTTTCACCATTTCGCGAATATCCGTATCGCCCGCCTCGAGGCGCGCCAGCACTTGGGCTTCTCGGGTCTTGCGATGGGCGATGTAGGCGCGCACAAAATCTTGTGGCTGGTGGATGCAAGTGCCATGCGTTGGCCAGTAAATTTCATCGTCGCGTGTCAGCAATAAATCGAGAGAGGCCATATAGTCCGACATGCTGCCATCGGGCGGAATGATGACGCTGGTCGACCAGCCCATCACATGGTCGCCGGTGAACAGTGCTTTTTCTTCGCGAAGCGCATAGCACATATGCCCCGCCATATGACCGGGCGTAAACACGCATTCCAACGACCAATCGCCGCCTTGAATAATATCGCCATGCGCGACCTCTACATCTGGCGAGAAAGCCTCATCGGCGTCTTCTTCCATTTGCGGGATGTCGCTATCGACGGATATGGCTTTGCTTTTGGGCGGCGTGAGGCCGTAAATCGGCGCGCCGGTTTTTTGTTTCAG
>JABJKE010000024.1 GCA_018660505.1 Rhodobiaceae bacterium
AGATTTACGGAAGACAATACTCAACCTTTTTAATCGCCACCGGTCTCAGCCCGGTAATTCTCGGTGCGGTTCGTGACGTCACGGGCAGTTACACCGCCTCTTTATTCACAGCTGCAGCCTTTATGGTTGTATCGGCGGCCTTGTTCGCAAGGCTCCCAAAATTTGAGAAATAACACCGAAAGCCCTCACGCCAACAAATTGTCATCAGAAACTATAATGGCATGATAAGTGCCAATATGTTTGCATAATGGCCAAGGCCGTGTATCATCCTGTGTATGAAATTGAGAAAAACCCCTGACAGCCGTTTTGATAATCTGCCAGATTATGATTTCGAGCCGCATTTTGTAACCCTAGACGATGGCGAGGGTGGCACGTTGGACATGCATTACATTGAGGCCGGGCCCAGCGAGGGTCAGCCTGTTGTGATGGTGCATGGCAATCCAACTTGGAGTTTCATGTGGCGCAAACTTATGCCGCAATTGGCCGCCGCTGGCTATCGCGCCATTGCCGTTGACCTGATTGGCATGGGGCGTTCGGATAAGCCGACGCGCCTGCGAGATTATACCATTGCGCGCCATGAGGCTTGGTTGAGCGAAGCTCTGTTCGACAAGCTAGATCTGCATGGCGTGCATTTCGTACTGCATGATTGGGGCGGTATTTTGGGTCTGCGGGTGGCGGCTAATTACCAAGACCAGCTTGCCAGTATAACTTTTTCAAATACCGGATTGCCGGTGCGCGATCCGCAGGAAGCGATCACCGATATGGCCATTCCTGGCTCAGAATTTCTGCGTAAATTTCAACTATTCGTGCGATTTAACCCGTTCTGGCGGCACTGGAATATGATGACCAAAATCTGTTCCCGCGATTTACAGACACAAGTGGTCGCTGGCTATGCGGCGCCTTATCCCAACTTTCGGTATTTGACGGGCAATCGGCAATTCACCCAAATGTTGCCAACCCGCTATGATAATCCAATGTTGGTCGATAATTTCCGTGCCAGACAAAAACTGGCCAATTTCAACAAGCCCTTTTTATGTCTCTATTCCGATAAAGATATTGTCGCCCCCAATGGCCATCAGAGCGTGCGCCCGTTTATCGCCGCGGCAGCCAACCGCGCACCGGTGATTTTAAAAGGCGGCAGTCATTTTCTGGTCGAGGATTGCCCCGAAGACTATGGCGCGGCTTTGCTGAGTTTTTTGACCGAGATTGGCTAGCGCTCTCTAAACCCAAACCTCACGATGGTTTTGACGCTCTACGCGTCTGTTACAGCGAGCCGTGAGCATGGCCTCAAGGCCGGTTTCGGCAAGCAGACCATCCACCTGCTTTTGGTCGGCCGCGCCGAGCTTGTCATAAGCATCTTGAATGCGCTGCAACATGAAAATGCGATAGGGCATCACCACGGCGTTTATGTCGACGCCCCGCCAAGCAAACTGGCACATGCCTATGCCACGGCCCAGACTTTCACCGCCAACCATCTCATTTTTCGCAGGGCGATGTTCCGCCAGCCAATCATTCGACATGGCAATCATCGCCTCTACTTCCGGCAGATAGTCGGCAGCGACGCGGCGCAAGAGTACTTTTAGCGTATCGGGAATGGCGTCTTGTGCCAGCAGGCTCTCGTCGCGGCCTAAAAATTCGACCATATCGGCGCTCGGGTTGCGCATGCGCTCGGTCCAGCGGAATAGCATTTGCGCTTTTTCTTGCATCATCCGCAAAGGGTGCGGGTCGCGCCCCAAATGCGCGAAAAGCGCGGCGAATAATCCATAGTCGCCAATCGTCGGCGCGCCGCCCAAAAGATAGGGTTGGCTCGTAAAATGCGCGTCTAATTCGGCCAGCGTCTCTTCATAGGCGGCCTCAATTTGAGGCGCAGTTTCGGGCGTCACCCCAAACAACACCGCCGCCTTGCGCATACGACCTGACGCATGTAAAGCCATCTCGCCGCGTTCTTCGGGCGCCATTTGCGGCAGGGCAAAGAGGCCGAATTGCTGCAAAATAAAGTCGAGATTATCATCATCGAAATTCCAGCGATAATGCATGGCCGGACGCAGCAGGCCTTCGCCGCCAAAAAACTCCATAATCAGCGAGCTGATAAGCTGGCGCGGCGTTTGCGGATAGGCAGGCAGGCGGGTTGGCTGGCGGTTTTCAAACCAATCAATAATCTCGGTGCCGTCTTGCACAATCTCTTGCTCTGGCGTCTCCATAACCGGAATAATCCAACGGCCAAGCGCCGGGCGAATGACCGCGTCATAATGCGGGTCGGCAGGCGAAATATCGTCGAAATCAATATGCTGTTTTATCAAATAGGCACGTGCCTTGCCCGAGTAGAGCGAGACGCTCCACGTATACAGTTTGAACTTATTATCCATTATGTGTCCTTAAAACGAGATAGATGATTTGCCCGAAAGCGGCCAATAGCGTGAGGAGCATGCCGACCCAAATGCGCGGCGATACCAGCAGGCCAGAACTGGCCTCCACGGGCAAGGCATAAGTGATTGCCAAAGCGGCTTTTTTATATATATGACCGCCCGAAAATGCCGGATCCGTAACCGCGCGCATCAAATCGCGCCGACTGCGATAGCGAATGATGCCGCTGCCAGACCAGCCCGGATTGGCGGCTGTGTTCCAAGCCTCTATATAATCGCCGGCCGCGCCCGCGCTAAAAGCGGGATAGCCGCCATTGCGCAATAAGCGGCCGATGAAAGAGCGAAAATAACGATAAAATAAAGCCGGCGCAGATACTGGCTCGCCAGTTTCGGGATGGGCGAGTTTGCCTTTGGTATAGACCAGCATATTGACCATGAAAAACTCGGCGCCCGTGTCGCAGCGCATGAAGTTCACCCAAGTGTCAAATCGGGTTTTGTCCAAATTTTCATTGGCTTCCATTTGCGCCATAAACATCTTGATTTCCGCTTCTTTTAGCGGCCCACGCCAGTTTTCATGCCATGCCAAGAATAGCAAAAACATAAGTAAAGCCGAACCCCATAGGTAAATCGATGCCATAGATGCTTCCTCCCGAGGCGTCAGAATATGAATTGACACCGCTAATGTCAATTTATATATTAAGTCGAAGCCGCACGAGAAATTTAGGTCGCACAATATAGGTCGCACATGGGCAATCAAACGGAATTACGAGTTGTAGATGGGCGCCGCCAGCGCAGCGAGCGCAGTCGTGCCGCCATCCTCACGGCGGCTTTAAACCTTATCGATAGGGGCAATTATGCGCCGACCACGCGTGAAATTGCGCAAGAGGCGGGCGTTGGCTTGCGGTCTTTCTTCCGTCACTTTGAAGACATGGAAGCCTTGATCGAAGCGATTGACCAGAAAATGCGCCAATATTACGAGCCTTTATTCGACCGAGACTTTCAGGCGGGCGAGCTGGAGGCGCGCATCGAGGATACGGTCATCGGTCTTACGGATGCCTATGAGCGGCTTAAAAATATGATGATGATCACCCGAGTGCAATTATGGCGGTCTGAGGTTTTGCAAAAAAATTATGCCCGCAATCAAAATGGTTTGCGCAAACATTTGGAAAAATGGCTACCCGAATTGAAAGGCGTGCCAGAGGCAAACCGCGAGGCGGCGCATGCGACGGCCTCGTATGAGACTTGGGATCGTTTGCGGCGACACCAAAAGCTCAATATCAGACAAGCTCGCAATGCGATGATTGCCGCACTCTCGGCTGTTTTGTAATCTTTATATCAAGTCAGTTTTGAAAACTATGGGTCTCTTGGCACTGGTTTTTACCAGCACGTTTTTCTTGCTCAACATGACGGGCGGCGCTCAACATGGCTCTTGCACTGCGCCTTTGCCTGGTGTTGGATGACCCCTTAATCAAAGGACGTACCATGATCCAGAGCCTTGAACGAGTGTGCCGGTTTTTTCTTTTTTTCTCTTTATCCGCCTTTGTGCTGGTCGCCTGTGATGGTGCGCCGGATAAACAAGCCGCTACCAAAAAAGCCAAACAATGCGCCTCGGTAGAGGCGGCCCCGCAAGTGCTTGAGGCGGGTCATTTTATCATGGGCGCACGTCCCGCTTATGAAGAAGAAGGCCCGCCACAGCGCGTGCATTTGGCGTCTTTTGATATTGACGCGACGGAAGTTACCAATGCGCAATTTGCCCGTTTTATCGACGCGACAGGTTATGTGACCGATGCGGAGAAACCACAAGCCGGATTTGGCCAAGCCGGAGGGGTTGTGTTTCGCACGCCCAATTTAAAAAATCCCAGCTGGTGGCATTTTGTGGTTGGCGCCAATTGGCGTCACCCCGATGGGCCTGAGACCTCCATTGAGGCGCGCGCCGATGAACCGGTGGTGCAGATATCTTATACGGATGCCAAAGCCTATGCTGCTTGGGCCGGGCGTCGCTTGCCCAGCGAAGCGGAATGGGAATATGCCGCCGCGGCGGGTGCTGAGACGGTTTATGTCTGGGGCAATGCGCGTGCGCCTGATGGTGCAGAAATGGCCAACACATGGCAGGGCAGTTTTCCGATACAAAACACCGAGGCAGACGGCTATGCCAAGCGGTCGCCGGTCGGGTGTTTTCCGCCCAATGATTTTGCCCTTTACGATATGATTGGCAATGTTTGGGAATGGACGGATACACCTTTTGATGGCGCGGCGCGAGGTCTTGCCGGTGAAGTGCGTTATACGATTAAGGGCGGTTCGTTTTTATGCGCGCCGAATTTTTGTCGCCGCTACCGGGCTGCTGCGCGCCAAGCCCAAGAAGCCGGTCTGCCGACCAGCCATATTGGATTTCGCACGGTCAAAACGCGCTAAGGCGTTAAGGCGTTAAAACAGCTTTAGCCTTGCGCCGCGTGGGCGTGGCGTTTTTTCCGTTTCCGGCAAATCTCAAATGCGCTCCATTCGTGTGATGGAACCATCGCCATATTCCCAAACAAGTTGTTCACCTTGGCGATAGCGTTGCACGACCACCGGCCCCCAGCCCAAGGCATGAAAATTCAATACCTTGTCGCGCCAAATCATCGATGCTGACGAGCGCGGGCAATATTGTTTATCGCCAATCGTAAAGCTGACCCCGCCTTCCGTATCATCGGTATTCAGGCCGGCTGTAGAATTGGGGCCGTAATCATGAATAATGCCGGCAGAGGTGACGACGGTGCGGCTGCCGCATTGCTCAATGCGTTCGATATGGCCGACTTTGCCGCCTGACACACCAACCCACAGGCCGCGAATATCATCGGCCTCAGGCGGCAAGGCTTGGGTGCAGGCCTGTAATATCGGCAAAGGAAAATGCGTATAAGCGCAGCCCGGCGTATTGCCCTTAGCAATCTCATGAGCTTGCTTGCCGCGCCCATTCAAAGGCGGCAGACGACAATAATCAATCGTGCTGCCGTCACCGGCCAGCACAGCTGGGTCAGTTGTTAAAGGCGGGCGGGCGGAAAAGAAAATCACCCAGATAAGGCCGACGATAAGGAGCGGTAGGCCAATAGAGACTGAAAGAAGTATGCGTTTCATATTTTATCCAATTCGTTGGGGTCGCTGCGCTGGCGGCGGCCGTCCACGACACTAAGGTTGGCTTTTTCGCGCCTATAATTTGACCTTTAATTAGGCCATAAAATATAATCATCGGCCAATGTCACATTGTCGGCCGGCGTTTTGTCAATCCAGATCGGCATCAGCGCATTGCTGGGCCATTTCGGCGTCATTTGTTGGCGATTATGGGCGTCCAACAGGGCGGTTAATTCGGCTATTTTTTCCGGCCTTGTGGGGCTCATATCTTTTTGCTCGGTTGGGTCTTGTGCGACATAATAGAGCCGTGTTTTTTCGGGGAGTTTGCTGCGCTGCATTTTCCAGCCCTTTGATAAAATCGCCTGATAGTCGCCGGACCGCCAAATCAGCGTGTCGCGCGGCGCACCGGATTTTTGACCGGTCATATAGGGCAGCAAATTGACCCCATCCATAAGCTTTGCTTGAGGGACCATTTTGGCGGCCCCCAAAGCTGTCGGCATAATATCGAGATGCGATATGGGATGGCGATAGGTCTCTCCCGATGGCAGTTTTTGCGGCCAACGCATAATAAAGGGCACATGGGTGCCGCCTTCAAAAAAGCTCAGTTTAAAGCCGCGATAAGGCTTATTGATATCGGGCATGCCGATATAATTGGCCCCGCCATTATCGCTGGTGAAAATAACCAGCGTATTTTCATCAAGGCCGTGGACTTTAAGCGCCTGCATAACGCGCCCGACAGAACGGTCCACGGCGCGTATCATGGCGGCATAAACCCGCGAGCGATGGTCAGGAAAATTATCGCCCACGGCCTGATAATCTTGGCTTGAGGCTTGCAAGGGCGTGTGAATGCCCCAATGAGCGAGATAAAGGAAAAACGGTTGGTCTTTATTGGCCTTAATGGCTTTCACCGCTTCGTCCGTATAATAGTCGGTCAAATAGCCTTTGGGGCGAAATAGCGGGCCTTGATTAAAGCTGGCGGCGTAATTCAGCACTTCCCATTGCACTTTATCCAATACGGCGAACTCATTGCGCGCATTGACGACATTCGGGTCGTCGATCGGCAAATAAAGCCCGCTTTCCATAAACAAGCTTTCGTCAAAACCTTGCGCTCGCGGAAGAAGCGCCTCCTTGCGTCCCAAATGCCATTTGCCGATATGCAAGGTGCGATAGCCCTTGGCGCGCAATTCTTCGGGCAGGGTAATTTCTTGCGGCGGCAAACCGCGCGCGTCAAATGGTAAGGCGGCCCCGCGGACTTCGTCGCTAATCTCTAGAAATTCAAAACGACGCGGCATGGGGTCGGTTTTTGCCAATTGTTGCAATATCGGCCCGAACCTATCCGGCACAGGGGTAAATTCAAAACCGAAGCGGCTCGCATAACGACCGGTCAAAAGCATGGCCCGCGAGGTGGCGCATACGGCGCTGCCAGCATAGCCATTGCTGAATTGCACCCCCTCGGCGGCCAAGCGGTCAATATGTGGCGTCTCAATCAGCCCCTCGCCATGATAGCTGACATCATTAAAGCCCATATCATCGGTTAAAATGACGACGATATTGGGCGGGCGTTGGCCCTTACCTTCCCAAACACCGCCTTGCTGCCAAGAAATTGGCTGGTGCGGCCCAACCGGATTGGCGACTTTATTGACAAAACCGACAAGGGAAATAATCAGGTTTGTGCGATTGGCATAAGCTAAAACAAGGACGCTGACGAGCAAAAGCCCGGTCGCTGCCAAAATTTTGGCCCGTCGGCTCATCGCCATAAGAAATTCTATTTTGAAGCGTTGCATAATATAGCCCCCCCCTTTTTAATCGGGCCACAGTCTTATGCGGCCCCTCAATCCGGTACTCTTGCGAACCCGCTTCCCACGCATGGTGCGTTTAGACGAGACCTATTTTCATCCTATAAATTGACACTTGTTATGTCAATTTATATTGCGCGGCCCGCCCGAGCGCAGGCATCCTGTTACGCCCAGCTTTAGATAAGCCCAGCTCGCGCGCGCGTGTATTGACATAATAAGTGTCATAATATACTGATGATGCTTCCATTATCCCCGCAGGAGCCTCGTTATGAAAAAGAAATTACTGACTGTTTTTGGATCCCTAGCTCTTTCGGCCGTATTATTGGTCATGGCCGCGCCATCTATTGTGCATGGGCTTGGATTGCACCCTGACTATGATGGGCCGACTTATAAATTGCCCGGCAAAAAAGCACTTATCATCGGGACCAATCATGGCGTGCTGAACAAGGTCGGCGAAACCACGGGCGCTCCAACCGGTGCGCAAGCATCGGAGCTGACCCATCCTTATTACGGTTTTCTGGACGCCGGCATGGAGGTCGATATTGCCAGCATTAAAGGCGGCGTCATTCCCATTGATCCGCAGACCTTGGGCCGGATGGTTGCGACCCCAGAGGATAAACGCTATTTGGAAGATGCGGCTCTTAAGGCAAAGTTAGAGACTTCCATCAAAATCGCTGATTTGGATTTTACTCAATATGACGCAATCTTTCTGTCAGGCGGCTGGGGCGCGGCCTATGATCTTGGCTATTCGCAAGTGCTGGGAGAAAAAATTGCCGACGCCTATTATGCCAAAAGGCCGATAATCGGTTCCGTCTGTCACGGCGCTTTGGGGCTTATTCGTGCCAAGGATAAAATCGGCAAGCCTATTATTGCTGGACGCAAGGTGACCGGGGTTACCGATAAACAGATCAAACAGCTTGGCATCACCCTGACGCCAATGCACCCTGAAAGCGAGCTGCGCAAGGCAGGTGCTTTATATGAGAGCCAAACCGCGTTTTTCGACATATTTGCCACCCATGTCGTGATCGATGATGAGCAACGTTTTGTCACCGGACAAAACCAAAATAGCAGCCATGTCACCGCGCATAAGATTATGGAAATTATTTCCAAACGGCCATAAGGCCAAACCTTATATTGCTTTGGGTCCTAGGAGGGGAATTGATATGGCGAAGCGGAAAGAGTATTTTCGGCCATTGCGAAAAAGGATGCCATCCGATGTCAGCTTCTCTCAAGGCCCAACCCAAGCTTCGAGCTTTTTGTGCAAAAGCCCAGTCGGCATGAAAAGACTATGTGGTGTTTTCTTGCTGGCGGTCATTTTTGAAATCACCGCAGCGGGCGCCGCCGTCGCACAGACGGGCTCTGAACCCAAGAAGGCACCGCCCAATGTCTTGATTATTGTCGCCGATGATATCGGCTATATGGATTTCGGGTCATATGGAGGCGAGGCCACCACACCGGCCATTGATGCGATTGCTGAACGGGGCATTAAAATGTCCCGTTTTTACACCTCGCCCCAATGCGGCCCGTCACGCGCCATGCTGCTGACCGGCGCCGATAATCATGAAGTCGGCATGGCCATGATTGCCGAAACCTTGCCCGAGACCTTGCGCGACAATCCGGCCTATTCAATGAGATTCCCAAAAGGAACACTGACCCTCGCAGACCGTCTCGGGGCGGCAGGATATCAGACCTATGCGGTGGGCAAATGGGGCATTGGTGATATTGGCAAAAACCTGCCCCGCAAACATGGTTTCGACAGATCGTTGGTTTTGGACTCGACCGGCGCCGATAATTGGATATCACGGGCTTATTTGCCATTCTACGATAAGGTTGAATGGTTCGAGGATGACAAAGCGGTTGACCGACCGGGCAATGAGTATTCTTCAAAACTCTTTGTCGACCGGATGATTGACTATATTGATAGCGGCACGCACGACCAACCGTTTTTCGGCTATTTGGCCTTTCAAGCGGTTCATATTCCGGTTCAAGCGCCGCGTTCCTTTATTGATAATTATAACGGTCGTTATGACCAAGGGTGGCATGTTCTGCGTCAAGAGAGGCTGGCCAAAGCAAAAGAGCTGGGCCTGGTTTCCGCCGACACGCAGCTTCCCCCGCAGCCCAAAGAGGCGCGCCAATGGGATGCCTTAAGCGATGCGCAAAAAGCCTTCCAAGCGCGGGCCATGCAGGTCAATGCCGGCATGATTGAGGCCATGGACCATCATCTGAAGCGGCTGTTTGCCTTTCTTGAAAAGAAAGGGCAGCTGGATAATACCATCCTCATTATTGTCTCGGATAACGGGCCCGAGTCGGCGGTTTTAAATGGTCAAAACTTCCTGATGGATTATTGGCTGAAGGCGCAAGGGTATCACACCGAAATAGAAACGCTTGGCGAGCAAGACAGTATGGCTGCCATTGGCATGGAGTGGGCGACGGTCGGTGCTGTGCCGTTTTCGCGCTATAAGTTTCATGCAACCGAAGGTGGCCATCGGGTGCCGATGATTATTGCCGGACCGGGGGTTCAAGCAAAAGGGTTCGTCGCGGCGCGCTCACATGTGTTTGATATTGTTCCGACCGTTCTTGAGCTTGCGGGACTGTCGCCCATCTCTGACCCAAATGAAAGCGTGCCTATTCGAGGCCGCAGCCTTGCGCCCCTGCTGACAGGGGACAGGGACGAGATCTATGGCGAGGACAAGGCTGTCGGCATGGAAGTTGCCGCAAATGCTGCTCTTTATAAGGGCGATTGGAAATTGCAAAAAATACCCGCGCCTTCGGGGGATGGAAAATGGCGGCTTTATAATCTGGCCAGCGACCCGGGCGAAATGCGCGACTTACAGCATGATTTC
>JABJKE010000007.1 GCA_018660505.1 Rhodobiaceae bacterium
GGATTTGATTGTGTTCAGTTACAACAACCCGTGTTTCTTCCGGGTGGATGGCATCGATAAGCATATTCTTGGTCATGAAAGTCTCCCGCCAAGCGCGGTGTGAGGGCAAAGCCCGTCTCCGTCAGCCTGCGTAAATGTTTATGAGAAAAGGAAAGTGAGAAAGATGCCGAACCCAGCGCACAGCAATTAGAAACCACAGCCGAGACTGGGTTTGGTAAGATCGCTTTTGTTCTTGCTGTTGCGTAAGTCACGCGACATCCTGTTAAAAGTTTCGGTTATGGCTCGGCTGTTATAAAAGCAAACGCCGAGCTCATGAGTTTCTTTTGAGCTTCATCACCACCGGCTCCATTTGGCCATCGGGGTGAGGTCACCGCACAAAACACGAGATTAGTTCTACAGACGCGCTCTGGGGATTGCAAGGTGAATACGTCGCACCCAAAAATAATTAATTTAATCAATGGTTTAATAATTGATTGGTTTTTGCCTAACGGGTCAGTCGCCTTGGGAGTGCGAACTTGCTAAACTAGGCCCGACGCAGTGAGTCGCCCCAAAGCAGGAGAAAAACGAAAAACCATGAACCCGCGAACCCATCTATTGCTGCCACTCTCGAAGCTTGTCGGGCTACTGCTGATGAGCTTTGCATTGCTGGCGCCCGCGCAGGCGGCCAATTTGGTGAAAGATATTCGCCTCGGTGTCACCGAGGCGCGCACCCGCGTGGTTTTGGATTTGTCGCAGACCGTCGATTATCGGGTTTTCCTGTTGGATAAGCCGCGCCGCGTGGTGATTGATTTGCCCTCGCTGGATTGGCCAAGCCAAGGCCCCGAAGTTTCCAAAAACGACAAATTGGTCAGCGGGTTGCGCTTTGGCCAATTTACCGCTGGCAAAAGTCGTCTGGTTATCGATGCCGCCAATCCGGTGAAAGTGGCGAAAAGTTTTATTCTGGCGTCATCGTCTGGATTGCCGCATCGGCTGGTGGTCGATTTAGTGCCCAGCACGGCCAAAGCTTTTGCCGCGCAGGTGAAAAAAGACCGTGAAGCCAGCCGCAGCCGAAAAACCGCCAAAGCCGCGCCGCCGCCCGCCTTTAAGCCGCGCAGCAAAACCAATGCCAAGCCGGTGATTGTTATTGATGCAGGCCATGGCGGCGTCGACCCGGGCGCGCATGGGCGCAAAGCGCAAGAGAAAAATGTAACCCTTGCCTTCACCCGCGAGCTGGCCAAACAATTGCGGGCGACGGGAAAATATAAAGTCTATCAAACCCGCAACCGCGATATTTACATTCCGCTGCGGCAGCGGGTGAATATTGCGCGCAAACATAATGCAGATTTATTCATCTCCATTCATGCCGACGCGATTAAACGCAAAAACGTCCGTGGCATGTCGATTTATACGCTGTCCGAAACCGCGTCCGATAAAGAGGCGGCGGCTTTGGCGCGCAAAGAAAACCAATCGGATATTATTGCCGGCATTGATTTTGCCGACCAACCAGCCGAAGTCGCAGATATTCTCATCGACTTGGCGCAGCGCGAGACCAAAAACCTATCGGTAAAATTTGCCAAATTAGTGGTCGATAATGCGCGCCATAAAACCAATCTACTCGACCGCACCCATCGGTTTGCAGGCTTTCGCGTGCTCAAGGCGCCAGATGTGCCGTCGGTGCTGATTGAATTGGGCTTTTTGACCAATCGCAAAGACGAGAAGCAATTGGTGACCAGCGCTTGGCGCCGCAAAGTCGCTTCGGCTTTGGTGAAATCGGTCGACGGGTTTTTCCGGGGCACGCGCATTGCGGCGGCGCGATAAGCGCTTTTATTTAGCCTAATTTACCCTATTTCGCCCTAGTTTACCCTAATTTGCCTTGCTAATTGCCATAGTGCCGCCCTATTTAAAGGGCATAAGGTCGATAGGGGAAAACCCTTGAGGAAGTGTAAATGAAGTTTTTGGGAAATCTTGCAGGCATTGGCGTCACCCTCGGGTCGATTGGTCTGTTTGTGCTGGTATTGGTGCTTTGGCGCCTGAATAGCGGCTTGCCCAATTACGAGCATTTGGCCAATTACACGCCGCCCGTCATGAGCCGGGCACATGCGGGCAATGGGCTCTTGATTGCCGAATATGCCCAAGAGCGGCGTATTTTTGTGCCCATTGATACAGCGCCGGAGCATCTCATCAATGCGTTTTTGGCGGCCGAAGATAAAAACTTCTACGATCATTCGGGGATTGATTTTATCGGCATCTTGCGCGCCGTCGTATCGAATTTACGCAATGTGGTAACCGGACGGCGCCTCGAAGGGGCGTCGACGATTACGCAGCAAGTCGCGAAAAACTTTTTGCTCAGCTCCGACGTCACTTTTGAGCGCAAGCTAAAAGAGGCGGTTTTGGCTTTGCGTCTCGAGCGCACTTTCACCAAGCGACAATTATTGGAGCTTTATCTCAATGAGATTTATCTCGGCCTTGGAAGCTATGGGGTGGCGGCGGCGGCGTTGAATTATTTTGATAAGCCGCTGAGCGATTTAACCATTGCCGAAGCCGCTTATCTGGCCGCCTTGCCCAAAGCGCCGAATAATTATCATCCGTTCCGCAAACGCGCGCGCGCCATTGCGCGGCGCAATTGGGTTATCGAGCGGATGCGCGACAATGGCTATATCACCGATGACCAAGCGCGCCGCTCGGCCGCGCAAGAACTGGTGGTGGCCGACCGTCCCGCCAGTTTGCGGCGCTATGCGGCCGAATATTTCGTCGAAGAAGTGCGCCGCGAAGTCTATGGGCTTTATGGCGAGAAGCAACTTTATGGCGGTGGCTTATCTATCCGCACAACGCTGAACACAGATTTTCAAAAGCTGGCACTAACCTCGCTGCGCGAGGGCTTGCAAAACTATGACCGCCGTCGCGGCTATCGTGGCCCTGTGGCCGAGCTGGAAAGCTTGGAAGCTTGGTGGGAACAGCTCACCCAAATCTCTATTCCCACCGATTTGGCGCCTTGGCGTTTGTCGGTGGTTTTATCGGTCGATGATGAATTGCAAGAGGCTTCCATCGGCTTGCGCCCGCGGATGACGCGCGCCCGGCGGTTTGAGCAATCGGTCGAATTGGGCGTCTTGCCCTTAAAGGGCGTCACTTGGGCGCGCGAGGGGCCGTCGCCCAACAATAGCTATAAAATAAAAGGCCCGAGAATTCGCAAAGTTTCCGATGTGGTGAAAGTCGGCGATGTGGTTTGGGTTGAGGAAAAATCATCCAATGACGGGCACTATGAGCTGAAGCAAGTCCCGGAAGTCAATGGCGCCATGGTGGCCTTAAACCCGCATACGGGCCGTGTGCAGGCGATGGTTGGCGGCTATAGTTTCTCGGCCAGTGAGTTTAACCGCGCCACGCAAGCCAGTCGTCAGCCGGGCTCGGCCTTTAAACCTTTTGTCTATGCCGCCGCTTTGGATAGTGGGTTCACCCCCGCCAGTCTGGTGCTGGATGCGCCATTTGTTATGGACCAAGGTAAAGACCAAGGGCTGTGGAAACCAGAAAACTATGCGCGGCGTTTCTATGGCCTGTCGACTTTGCGCCTTGGTATGGAGAAGAGCCGCAATTTGATGACCATTCGCATGGCCCAAGAAGTGGGCATGGCGAAAATTACCGATTACGCCGCGCGGTTTAACATTAACTCCACAATGCCTGATGTTTTGGCGATGTCGCTGGGTGCCGGAGAGACCACATTGATGCGTCTGACCTCGGCCTATGCGATGTTGGTCAATGGCGGCAAGCGCATTGAGCCGCGGTTTATTGACCGCGTGCAAGACCGCTATGGCAAGAACCTATTCAAATACGACCAGCGCGCCTGCATTGGCTGCGATGATGAGACCTACGAACAGCAAGCCGCCCCCGATTTGCCCGATGATCGCGAGCAAGTCTTGTCGCCGCAAACCGCCTATCAAGTGGTCTCTATGTTGGAGGGCGTGGTGAAACGGGGCACGGGGCGGCGCATTAGTAGCATCGGCAAACCTCTGGCGGGCAAAACCGGCACCACAAATGACAGCCGCGATGCGTGGTTTATCGGCTTCTCGGCCGACCTCGTGGTGGGGGTGTATGTGGGCTATGATGACAATCGACCTTTGGGCAATGGCGAAAGCGGGGGCGTGGTGGCCGGGCCCATCTTTAAGGCTTTCATGGAAGAGGCCCTGAAAACCGAACCGACGCCGCCGTTTCGCATTCCCTCGGCCGTGAGCTTGGTGCGGATTAACGCCAAGACCGGCAAGCTGGCACGGCCCGACGATGAGACGGTTATTCTGGAAGCTTTTAAACTGGGCAATGAGCCCTCGATTGGCCGCAAGCAAGCGATTGTTCGCGGCCGTTCTGGCACCAGCCGCCGCACGCGCCCGGCGGTCAACACAGAAACTGTGGGCACGGGCACGGGCGGTCTTTACTAAGTTCGAGCATCGCTCTAGGTTGCGTCCAAGTTGATTTGGTTCGGGATTTGAAATTTTGCGCGCAGAAAACACCCTCTATGTAGATCGTATCAAGCAGTCGGTTGAGCTGCTGAGGAGGCACCTTTGACTGGGATGTCGCTTTGGGGCGCTTGGAAGAGCTGAACAAACGCGCCGAAGACCCGGAGCTGTGGAACAAGCCAGAGCGCGCCCAAAGCCTGATGCAAGAGCGCACGCGCCTTGAGACCGCCATTAAAACCTGCCGTCAGCTCGAAGCCGATATGAACGAATATGTCGAGATGATTGAGCTCGGCGAAGCCGAAGGCGATAGCGATGTCGTGACCGAAAGCGAAGCCGCTTTGGCCGCGCTATGTGAGACGGCGTCGCGCCTAGAAGTCGAAACGCTTCTGTCGGGCGAGGCCGATAGCAATGATTGCTATATCGAAGTGCATGCGGGCGCCGGGGGCACAGAAAGCCAAGACTGGACGCAGATGATGCAACGTATGTATCTGCGGTGGGCCGAGAAAAAAGGCTATAAAGCCAGCGTGATAGAGCAGACCAATGGCGATGAGGCGGGGCTTAAATCCACCACCATTGAGATTAAAGGCCATAATGCCTATGGCTGGGCCAAGACCGAGAGCGGGGTGCATCGTTTGGTGCGTATTTCGCCGTTTGACAGCAATGCGCGCCGCCACACCAGCTTTGCCAGCGTCGGCTGTTATCCGGTGATTGACGATACGATTGCCATTGATGTGTCGGAAAGCGATGTTCGCATTGATACGTTTCGGGCCAGCGGCGCGGGCGGGCAGCACGTCAACACCACAGATAGTGCGGTGCGGATTACCCATATCCCCACCAATATTGTGGTGCAGTGCCAGAACCAGCGCTCGCAGCATAAAAACCGCGCGACCGCTTGGGCCATGTTGCGGGCGCGGCTTTACGAATTAGAGCTGCAACGGCGCGAAGAAGAAGCCAATGCCAATGCCGAAGCCAAGACCGAGATTGGGTGGGGCCACCAAATTCGGTCGTATGTCTTGCAGCCGTATCAGATGGTGAAAGATTTGCGGACCGGCGTCGAAAGCGGCAATCCCAATGCGGTTTTGGATGGCGCCTTAGACCCCTTTATGGAAGCGGCCTTGGCGCAGCGCGTCAACCCAGAGGCCGGCGCCGATGGCGTCGCAGATTTAGATTAATCGCTGTCGAGACCCGAGGCGCCCTCGTTTTGAGCCAGGCTTATGGCGGCGTTTTTCAGCGGGTCTTTTTCGTTTTTAACGGCGCCGTTTAATTGTGCGCCCGACTCGATGGCCAGCGCTTCATTAAACACATCGCCATCGATATGGCAGGTCGCGCACAGCAAGACTTGGCGTCCCCGCACGGTGCCATTGACTTTGCCAAACACGGTAACCGTATCGCCAGCCACTTCGCCATTGATTACGGCTTGCTCGCCAACGGTGACGGCGTGCGAGCGCAGGTCGCCATCTAATTGGCCTTCGATTTGAATGTCGCCCGTGGAGAAAATTTTCCCGACAACATGCATATCTTGACTAAGAATTGAGGGCGCTGATTTGTTTTTCGAGGCGTTGGCCATTTGGTTCCAATCCGAAGATTTATTTTTGCTCGGCGCGGGACAGCGTCTCAGCAATGTTAAAAATTTGCTTTCCTGAATCTAGAAAAGCCACGGGGTTTCTTACTTTTCCCTCGTACCAGACTTCATAATGCAAATGCGGGCCGGTGCTGCGGCCACTATTGCCAGCGTCGGCAATGTGTTGCTGAAAGTCAACGCTTTGGCCGCGGCGCACGCGCGAGCGCGCCAAATGGCCGTAGCGGGTACGAAACCCATTGCCGTGGTCAATCTCGACCACCAAACCATAGGGGCCTTTATAGCCAGCGCGCGTTACCGTGCCTGGCAAAGTGGCATAAACCGGGGTGCCCGTCGCGGTGCCAAAATCGACGCCGGAATGAAACGCCGCGCGTTTTTTAAACGGGTCAATGCGCGGGCCGAAGCTACTGGTCAACCGAAAATCATGGATGGGCAGGGCCAAGGGAATTTTGGTCACAGAGGCGCTTAGGTTTTGCAAGCGCTCCAGATTGCTCGAAATACGATACAGCTGCTTGTGCAGGGATGTGTTAATGCCTGCGTTTTCATCTTGCAGCGGAATATAGGGGCCGCCGATGGCGCGCCCGCTCTCTGGCAGCACCGAGGCCATGAAGCTTTCCGGTTCGAGAATGCTGGTGCCTTCAATCACGCCTTCATATTCGGCGATGCGTTGGTCGATGTTTTCTTCGAGCGCATCGAGCAAATCTTGCTGGCGTAAATCGAGCGAGGCAACGCGTTTGTAAACATCGCCGGACAAATGCGGCATGGCGATATCTTGGCTCTCGGTTTCCAGCACTTTGGTTTGGGTCAATTGCACTTTGCCGCTATCGTCTGGCATGACAAAGGCGCGGCTTTCGAGCGCGCCCTCATGGCCATCGCCACTGCGCGCGACCAATTCGGTTTTGTTTTTATCGCGTTTGTTGCGCTTTGCGACGCGGGCAAAGGCAGATTGCATGTCTTGCAATTCGTCAGAGATGGCGGCGTGCTGCTCAAACACGAGGGTCAGATTATTGTGTCGTTTTTCGAGCGTGTCAGTGGTTTTGGCAAACCAATCGCGGGTTAAAATAAGCTGGGCGTTTAAATCATCATGGGCTAAGCGCAGTCGGTTCAGTTCATTTTCATAGGCCAGACGCATATCGCGCACGTCGCGTTCGCGCTCGGCACCCAGACCGCTTTCGAAAACCACATGCACCGAAGCATAGCCAACCCAACCAGATATAGCCAAAAACACCACCGTCAAAACCGCAAGCGAACGTGTCGACATCGGCACATAGGTAACGCTGCCATTTTTGCGAATGTAAATTTGGCGTTCGGCGAAAAGCTCGCGCAATTTATCTAACAGTAGATTCATTTGGCTCAACTTGGTTATTTACCTGATTGTTTCCCAAAAAATACATGAAAAGGCAAGCCTTTAGTGTTTTGCGCCTTTTTGTTAAGTTGGCGTAAAGCACCCGCAGATAGCCCCAATAAGCTAACCGCCCACCGCTTCTAGCACCGCTTCGATATGGCCTTTGACTTTTACTTTGCGCCAAATCGCGGCAATGTTTCCGTCTTCGGAAATGAGATATGTGGCCCGCTCAATGCCCATAAATTTTTTGCCATACATGCTTTTTTCCACCCAAACCCCATAGGCGTTTAGGGCGACATGGTCTTCATCCGATATCAGCGGAATGGCCAATTGGTGTTTGGTGATGAAATTATCGTGTTTCTTCAGACTATCGGCCGAGACGCCAACCACGGCTGTATTGGCCGCCTCGAAGGCTTTGGCGGCGGCGGTAAAATCGATGGCTTGGGTTGTGCAGCCGGGGGTATTGTCTTTCGGGTAAAAATACAGCACCAATTTGCGGCCTTTAAAATCGGCGAGGCTGAGGGTTTGATCGCCGCTGGCGGGCAGAGAAAAATCTGGGGCGCGATCGCCAATTTTTAAACTTCCGGTCATGAAAAACTCCGATATTTGAGATGCGTCTAACCTTAGACTCTGTCATAAACAAGTAAAGCCCATTTGACTTGCCTTGATTTGCAAAGCAGGTGGCAAGCCCCGATGGGCTGAGGAGACACGCGCGTGGAGAAAAATATCTCAAAATGAAACGGGTTGGGCGGATTTTAACAGCCATGACGGGCTCTTTGGTCATCGCGATTTTAGTGTTGGCCATCGTCACCCGCATCACGCCTTTACCCGTGGCCCCGATTGCCAGCCTTGTTGAATGGGGGGTGCAGCGCAATCTTGGCATATCGATTGATATTAAGGGCGCGCGCTTGGGCTGGTCTTTGACCGCCAATATGTTTGCGCTTGAGGCCACGAGCATCGACATTGTCGACAGCGACGGCGCACAGCTGACCCTTGGCCGCGCTTATGCCAGTTTAAGCGGCGAGGCTTTATGGGAGTATGGCAAGTTTGCGCTCGCCGAGGTCGAGGTCGAAAGTTTGAAGGCGACTTTATCGGAGGCAAATCTTCTGCCGCCGGGTGTTACTTTATTTGTGCCCGACATAGCCGCGTCGCAAGGCGAAGCCCGGCCAAGTTTTTTAAAACGATTGGCCATCCGCGACATTACCATTGGCGAGCCGATAGCCAAGCGCGCGCAAAAATCTCAATTGCTGCTGACCCATTATGGCGACCATATCAATTTAAATGCCAATATTGCCTATCAGCAAAACGGCCAACTTAGCTATATTTTGGCGGTGCTGAAGCTGACCCCGGGGCAGCGCGGCCACGGCGATTTTATTCTGGAAAATATGAACCCGCGCGACTTGGGGCGTGTGTCGACATTATTGGCGCCCCTGCAAGGTATTCATTTGCCGATTACCGCTCAGCTCTCGGTCGATTTTAACGGCCAGGGAGAGCCGCAAACGGGGGCGGTGGATTTATTTGTCGCGCCCGGCGAGATTGTTTTATCGGGCACGCCCGTCGCCTTTAAAGAGCTGACGGTCTCGGGCACAGCGGATTTTGTGGAGCAGCGGGTTTCGCTGCGCGATGCCCGATTTAATGTGGCCGATGTGGCGGGCACTTTATCGGGGGCGATGCGCTATCAAATGGATGAGGCGGGTCTGATTGACCAATTGCAGTTCGATTTAGATGGGCGCGGCGTGCAAGCGCGCCTGCCCAAATTGTTCGAGCAGGTTTTGCTTCTGCCGCACGCCAAAGCAAAGCTTCGCTATGATATCGCCTTGGGCAAAGTGACCATCGACGAGCTGACGGCAAAGCATAATTTTGGCGAACTGGCTTTGGATGGCACCATTGGCTTGGCCAATAGCGACGTTTATTTTGATTTTACCACTCAGTTCGGGCGGATGGAACGCGAGGGGCTGTTGGCGCTCTGGCCTGTGCCGACCGCGCCGACCGTGAAAAAATGGGTGACGGATAATCTAACCGAAGCGGAGCTGGTAAGCGGCTCCTTAAAGCTAACGGCAGGGCTGGCCGAATTGACCCAACGCAAGCGCACTGACCCTTTGCGCGAAGAGGCTTTGCAGCTTGATTTGAAATTGCAGCGCGCCAGTTTGCGGTTTTTAAAACAGCTGCCGCCGGTGCAGCAATTGAGCGCCGATTTATCTTTGCGGGGCAAAACCTTTCGGGTTCATGGACAAGGCGGCGTGGTGCATTTGCCGACGCTGACCGACGGTATCGACCAAGGGAAAACGCGCGGCGTGGTGCTGGAGGAGGGGCGTTTCTTCCTAGCCAATTTGCGCGACCCCAATATACCGGCGGAAGTGAACTTTAGCGGCACGGGCGAGATACGCGACATCATTCGAGCGCTCAACGCGGCGCCTCTATCGATTGCGAAAAATATCGATTTCGACTTCGACCGGATACGCGGCGATGCCAAAGCCAAGGTGCGTTTAGCGGTGCCTTTGGGGGTCAAAGCCGATAGGACGAAGTTTGATTATCAGGTCGCCGCCACTAGTTTGGATGCCTCGGTGGATGGCGCCCTGGGGCCCTATACGATTTCCAAGGCGCGGGCGAGGGTCGATATTTCCAAAGCCGGTCTGTCGATTGTCGGGCGGGCGAAAGCCAATGGCGTGGCGGCTGGTTTTGCTTGGGAGCAACCGTTTGGCGCGCGCGCGCGGGAGGGCTCTCGCTTCGCGGCGCAGGGGCGGGTGTCGCCGCAAGATATGGTGGCGCTCCAGCAGGCTTGGGTCGGCGAGCGGGTGAAAGGCGAGGTGCCAGCCAAAGTTCTGGTGCTGGGGGGGCTGGATAATCCGACGCAAATTCGCGTGTTCGCAGATTTAACCGAAGCGGAATTAATGCCAAGGCCGCTGGCCTATACCAAGCCCGTCGGTCTGGCCAGCAGCGTGCAAGTGGTTATGGGCACAGATGACGAAGGCGATGTGGACGATATTCGCGCCCGCCTGAAAATCGACGGCGAGAAAGACGTGCGGGTGCAGCTGACGCTCGATGGGCCAGTGGTTGAGCGTTTGAACCTGCCCGCGCTATCGCTTGGCCGCGACCGCAATCTGAAGGTTAGCATTGAGACGCGAGACGACGTGCGCCATGTGTCCTTCAGCGCCGACCAATTCGATGCCGAGAAGATTTTTCAAACTGGCAATAGCGAGCTTCGCGTGCCCAGCACTGCCTTTGAGGTCTTGCCGTTTTTGGGCGCCGATGCGGTCGTCGAAGGATATGTCGAGCGCCTGCTCGGCGGCCATAATACCCATGTCGATGGCGCGCGGGTAAGCCTGCTTCGCCAAGGGGGGTTGCATGAAAAACTGCGCCTGGATGGGGTTTTCCAAGATGCAACACCGGTGACGGCGCGGATTGACAGAGCCAGCCAGATACGGCGCGCGTTTTCTTTGCAAAGTCAAAATGCCGGCAATATTTTACGGATGTTTGATTGGCAAGACGGCATTTACGGCGGCAAAATGGAAGCCAGAGGCAGCCTATATGATTTGCGCATGGACGAGGAAAAACGGCCGCGCGAAATTGCGGGGCGGATAACCGCCACCGGGTTCCGCGCCCGTAAAGTTCCCGTCATGGCGTCTATTTTAAGCCTCGCGTCGCTGACCGGTATTTCCGACACGCTGACCGGCGATGGTATTAAATTTCGCAAATTGCAGTCTGACTTCTCGATAAACGACGGGCGCTTAAAACTGGAAGGCGGGCTGGTGCATGGCGCTGCTGTGGGCTTTACCTTGCAGGGAGATTATGACCTGAGCAGCGATAAAATAGATATCGGCGGCACGGTTGTGCCCGCCTATTCGCTGAATTCCCTGCCGGGCAAAATACCGCTGCTGGGGCGTCTTCTGGGCGGACGCCGAGGCGAGGGGGTAATCGGCATCGGCTATCGCGTCAGTGGCCGGAGCGATGATTATGATGTTTTGGTCAACCCGCTTTCGGTGTTAACGCCCGGCGTGTTTCGGCGAATTTTCGAATTTGGCATTGGTCTGCCAGACGACGACACGAAAGTTCCCGAGCCGCCGACGGAAGAGCTAACCGAATAGGGGCTGCCTAGCGCGTCCGCAATAGGACGTGGCGCTTTTTGCCCGCCGATAGTTTTATCGCGCCCGCCACAACATCGTCTTTGGTTAAATGAGCGGCAATGTCTTTTTGCGGCGTGTCATTTACTTTCGCGCCACCGCCTTGCACAAGGCGGCGCGCTTCCCCGTTAGAGCTGGCCAGCCCGGCCAGAACAAAGGCTTGCAATAGGCCTAAGCCGTCTTCCAAAAGCGCTGCGTCCATATCGACGCTGGGCAAGTCGTCGCTGGTGCCACCGCCTTCGAAAGTCTCGAGGGCTGTGGCCTCGGCTTTTTGAGCCGCCTCTAAACCGTGGCACATGGCCGTGGCTTGGGTGGCGAGGATTTTCTTCGCCTCATTTAACTCGGCCCCTTCGAGGGCTTCAAGGCGCGCGATTTCCGCCAGCGGCAACTCGGTGAATAATTTTAAGAAACGGCCAATATCGGCATCTTCTGTATTGCGCCAAAACTGCCAGTAATCATAGACCGACAAAAGGTCTTGGTTGAGCCAAACGGCCCCTTGCGCGGTTTTGCCCATTTTGGCCCCCGACGCGGTGGTCAGTAGATTGGTGGTCAGGCCATAGGCTGATTTCTGGTCGGTGCGGCGGGTTAAATCAATGCCATTGACGATATTGCCCCATTGGTCCGAGCCGCCCATTTGCAGGGTGCAATCATAGCGTCGGTTGAGCTCGAGAAAATCATAGGCTTGCAAAATCATATAATTAAATTCGAGGAAACTAAGCGGTTGCTCGCGCTCTAGCCGCAGTTTCACGCTGTCGAAACTCATCATCCGATTGACCGAAAAATGGCGGCCATAATCGCGCAAAAATTCGATGTAATTCAACTGCGAAAGCCAATCGTCATTATCCACCATAATGGCGTCGGTGGGGCCTTCGCCAAAAGTCAGAAAGCGCTCGAAAGTGGCGCGAATGGTTTTTTTGTTCTCGTCGATTTTTTCTTGTGTCAACAATTGACGGCTTTCGTCTTTGCCGGACGGGTCGCCCACTTTGGTGGTGCCGCCGCCGATTACCACAATAGGGCGATGGCCCGCTTGTTGCAGCCGGCGCAGCATTAATATCGAGATTAAATTACCGACATGCAAAGACGGCGCCGTGCAATCATAGCCGATATAGCCCGTCACCACGCCATCGCCATCGGTTCCCAGCGCTTTATCCAGCGCCGTGTCATCGGTGCATTGGGCGATAAAGCCGCGTTCGTCGAGCGTTTTTAGAAAATCTGATGTATAAGTCATGAATGAAACTGTTAAGCAAACCGCCTTTGAAAATCAAGAGGCCATATTGGCCAGCCGATAAGCCAGCCCTGAAGTTAGGGATATCTGGCGGGGTCTGCGCGCCATGAGTGCGATAAAAACTTGCCTCGGGCTGATGAGCGGCACCTCTTTGGATGGCATTGATTTAGCGCTTCTGGAAACCGATGGCGAGGCGCATATCGTGGCCTTGCGCGATGGGTTTGCGGCCTATGATGGCGCCACGCGCGCGGCTTTGCGCGAGGCGCTTGATAGTGCCGCCGCTCTGCCAACGCCGGTGCTGGCTGATTTGGCTCTCTGGCCGTCGGAATTAATCAGCGCCGATGCTTTGGTGACGCAGGCGCATATTGAGGCGGTGCAAAATTTTCTCTCCTCTTCTGGCTCTGCTGGCGAAACCATTTCGCTGATTGGCTTTCATGGCCAAACCCTTGTGCATCGTCCCGAGGATGGGTTCACGCTGCAAATTGGCGACGGGCAGGCTTTGGCGCAAGCTTTGGGCGTCGATGTCATCGGCCAATTTCGCCGTGCGGATATGGCGGCTGGCGGACAAGGCGCGCCGCTTGCGCCTTTATATCATGCGGCTTTGCTGGGCGAGGCGCGCCCGCAAGCGGTGTTAAACCTCGGCGGCATTGCCAATGTGACTTGGCTTGGCTCGCAAGGGGATTTGCTGGCTTTTGATACCGGCCCCGCCAATGCTCTGCTGGATGATTGGGTGCAGCAGAAAACCGCCCAAGCCTATGATGAAAACGGGGCTTTGGCGGCGCGGGGGCAGGTCGATGAGACGGCGCTTGCCGCTTTGATGGCGCATCCGTTTTTTACCGCGCCGCCGCCCAAATCTCTCGATCGATTGGCCTTCGATGCGACGCCGATACAGGCGCTTTCGGCCGAAGATGGTGCCGCCACATTGACCGCTTTTACCGCCGCCAGCGTGGCGGCAGGTCTGCGCTTATGCCCTGAAAAGCCAAGCCGATTGATTTTATGCGGCGGCGGTCGGCATAATAAAACCCTGTGCCAAGCGCTCGAGGCGCGCACGCATGTGCCAGTGGTGGATTGCGATGGTTTGGGATGGCGCGGCGATGCGCTGGAGGCGCAAGCCTTTGCTTGGCTGGCCTTGCGCAGCCAAAAAGGCTTGCCGCTAAGCCACCCGAAGACAACGGGGGTTAGCGCGCCGACGACAGGCGGCGAGATCTATAGCGCGCGCTAAGGCCCGCCTATTTCAGTTTATTTATTGGCAATTTCGGTGATGCGTTTGTCGAGATATTTGCTGACCACGCCGTCGAGCGTATCCATATCTTTTTCAAAGAAATGATTGCCGCCTTTGATGTTTTGATAATCAATGGTGATGCCTTTTTGCGCTTGCAGGCGTTCGACCAATTTTTCGATATCGTCTTTCGGCACAATGCGGTCGGCATCGCCATGGGTAATCAGACCGCTGGCAGGGCAGGGCGCCAAAAAGGTGAAATCGTAAAAATTGGCAGGCGGGGCGACCGATATAAAGCCAGAGATTTCAGGCCGGCGCATCAGCAATTGCATACCAATCCACGCGCCAAAACTATAACCCGCAACCCAACATTGGCGCGCATCGACACTGAGCGCTTGCAGCCAATCGAGCGCCGCGGCGGCATCGGATAATTCGCCAATGCCATCGTCAAATTCGCCTTGGCTTCGGCCAACGCCACGGAAGTTAAACCGCAGCACGGAAAAGCCGCGACTGGCAAATTGATGATGTAATTGATAGGCCACAGGATTGTTCATACTGCCGCCCAATTGGGGCAGCGGATGTAAAATCATGGCAATCGGGGCGCCGGGTTCTTTATTTTGGGTAAAGCGGCCTTCTAGGCGACCCTCTGGGCCGTTAAAAATTACTTCTGGCATTGTCTGACGCTCCCACCACGCTTGAATGTGTAAACTTGACTAATTTAGTCGGATTTACTATATCTCTACTCAGTTGAGCCATGTGATAGCGAAAAGCCGACAGGTAATGCAAGGTTTTTCGTAAAACCTCAATAGAAACAATAGGGTAGAATAAGATGAAACTCTCCACGCGAGGCCGTTATGCCGTTATGGCGATGGCCGATATCGCGCAGCAAGCCGCGCTCAGCGCGCCGAATGGGCAAATGGCGCCCATGAAACTGGCAGATATTGGTCTGCGGCAGGAGATTTCGCTCAATTATTTGGAACAAATTTTTGGCGATTTGCGCCGCGCCGAATTGGTCACCAGCCATCGCGGGGCGCATGGCGGGTATACGCTGGCGGCGGCGCCCGAGCGGATTCGCATTGGCGATGTTATTCAGGCGGTCGATGAGCCGGTGGAAGTGACGCGCTGTGGCTCCTCTTCGGGCTGTTTGGCCAAACAAGCGCGCTGCCTGACGCATGATTTATGGGCCCAATTGGGGCAGACGATTTATCAGTTCTTAAATTCGATTTCGCTGGCCGATGTGGTGAGCGGCAAAGATTTATCGATGCTGCCGCATGGTCTTGCCCAAACCTCGCTGGTGCAATTGGCGCAAGGCGAGGGCCTTGAAACCTCTGGGGAGGCAGGCGAATGAGCCGGGTTTACCTAGATTATAATGCCACAGCGCCGCTGCGCCCCGAGGCGCGCGACGCTTTGCTGGCCGCTTTGGATATTGGCAATCCATCGTCAGTGCATCACGAGGGACGCCAAGCGCGCGCTTTGGTGGAAACCGCGCGCCAAGATATTGCCGCCATGGTTGGGGCCCATCCCGAGACGGTTATTTTCACCTCGGGCGGCACAGAAGCGTGCAATTTGGCGTTGAATTTACGCCAGGCCCCGAACGGAAAAATCGGCCGCATTCTGGTCAATGCCATCGAGCATTCGGCGGTGCTGGAAGCGGCCAAACAAAGCGATTTGCCGGTTGAGATAATGCCCGTGACGCCCCAAGGGGTGCTGGATATCGCGGCGCTGGAAGCGCTTTTGCAAGAGGAAACGCCGGCTTTGGTGTGCCTCATGCTGGCCAATAATGAGACGGGCGTTGTTCAGCCCGTCGCCCAAGTGGGTGCCTTGGTGAAAGCCCACGGCAGCCTGTTGTTTTGCGATGGCGTGCAAGCGGCAGGCAAAACGCCCATTCAAATGATTGCCATGGGCATAGATGCGCTCAGCCTTTCAGGCCATAAACTTGGCGCGCCAATGGGCGTGGGGGCTTTGGTCACGCGGCCCAGCGTGGTGGTGCCGCCGCAGCTTATCGGGGGCGGGCAAGAATTAGGGCGTCGCGCAGGCTCGGAAAATATTTCCGGCATTGCCGCTTTTGCGGCCGCCGCGCGCTCGGCGATGGCGGGGCTCGAGGCGTTTCAAAATTTGGCCAGCCAGCGCGATAGCATGGAAGCCGCTTTGCTGGCGGCGCAACCCGAGGTGCATATTTTTGGCCGCGAGGTGACGCGTCTGGCCAATACCAGTTGCTTCGCCTTGGCGGGCTTGAGCAGCGAGACTTTGGTGATGGGGTTAGACCTCGATGGCCTGTCGGTAAGTGCGGGTTCGGCGTGCTCCAGCGGCAAGGTGTCGCGCAGTCATGTGCTGGAAGCCATGGGCGTGCCACCCCATATCAGTCAAGCGGTGGTGCGCATCAGCCTTGGCTGGCAAAGCCACACAGAAGACACAGATAAATTGGTTGCAGCCTGGTGCCGATTGGCAGCACGGCGTGACCCGAAACAACGCGATGTAACCCAAACCACGGCGGCGGAGTAAACCACCATGAGCGAAGCGAAAGCAATCATAGAGAGCGAAGCGAAAGCCTCCATTGATAAAGATACGGTGGAACAAGTCGCCCAATTCGGCGGTGAGCATTATAAATATGGCTTCACCACAGATGTGGATATGGACCGTGTCGAAAACGGACTAAGCGAAGATATCATCCGCTTCATCTCGGCCAAAAAAGACGAGCCGCAATGGCTGCTCGATTGGCGCCTCGACGCCTATGAGCGCTGGCTGACCATGGAGGAGCCAGAGTGGGCGCATGTCGATTATCCAAAAATCGATTATCAGGACTTGTGCTATTACGCGGCGCCGAAATCGATGGAAGATGGGCCCAAAAGCCTCGATGAAGTCGATCCGGAGCTTTTGAAAACCTATGAGAAATTGGGCATTCCGCTCATCGAACAAGAAATGCTGGCTGGCGTGCGAAAAGTTGCCGTCGATGCGGTGTTTGATAGCGTGTCTGTGGGCACGACGTTTCGCGATGAGCTGGCCAAAGAGGGCGTGATTTTTTGTTCGTTCTCGGAAGCCGTGAAAGAGCATCCAGATTTGGTGCAGAAATATCTCGGCTCCGTGGTGCCTAAATCCGATAATTATTTCACCGCCTTGAACTCGGCCGTGTTCTCTGATGGCTCTTTTGTCTACATCCCGCCGGGGGTGCGTTGCCCGATGGAATTATCGACTTATTTCCGCATCAATGAAGCCAATACCGGACAATTTGAGCGCACGCTGGTGATTGCCGATAAAGGCTCTTACGTCAGCTATCTGGAAGGCTGCACGGCGCCGATGCGCGACGAAAATCAATTGCACGCCGCCGTGGTGGAATTAGTGGCCTTGGAAGACGCGGAGATTAAATATTCGACGGTGCAAAACTGGTATCCGGGCGACGCCGATGGCAAGGGCGGGATTTATAATTTCGTCACCAAACGCGGCGATTGTCGCGAAGACCGCGCCCGCATCAGCTGGACACAAGTGGAAACGGGCTCGGCCGTGACGTGGAAATACCCAAGCTGCATTTTGCGCGGCGATGGCAGCTCGGGCGAGTTTTACTCGATTGCCATCTCGAATAATTTGCAGCAGGTCGATAGCGGCACCAAGATGATTCATTTAGGCAAAAACACCTCGAGCAAGATTATCTCGAAAGGCATTTCGGCCGGGCGCTCGTCGAATTGCTATCGCGGGCAAGTGAGCGTGCATCCCAAAGCTGCCGATGCGCGCAATTTTACGCAATGCGATAGCCTGCTCATCGGCGATAAATGCGCCGCCCATACCGTGCCCTATATCGAGGCGAAAAACCTATCTGCCGTGCTGGAGCATGAGGCGACGACGTCGAAAATTAGCGACGACCAATTGTTTTTCTGCCAGCAACGCGGCCTCGATGCCGAAGAGGCAGTGGCCTTGATTGTCAACGGTTTCTGCCGTGATGTTTTGCAAAACCTGCCTATGGAGTTTGCCGTGGAAGCGCAAAAACTCGTGGGCATCTCCCTAGAAGGAAGTGTCGGATGAGTGCTTTGTTGGAAATTAAACAATTACACGCAGGGATACCCGATAAGCCGATTTTAAATGGCCTATCGCTGAGCATAAACCCCGGCGAAGTGCATGCCATTATGGGGCCCAATGGCTCCGGCAAGTCGACGCTGTCTTATGTTTTATCCGGTAAATCTGGCTATGAGATTAATGGCGGCAGCATGTTGTTTGACGGCCAAGAGCTGGCCGAGATGACGCCGGAAGCGCGCGCCATTGCGGGGCTGTTTTTGGCGTTTCAATATCCGCTGGAAATTCCGGGCGTCACCAATATGACGTTTTTGAAAACCTCGCTCAACGCCATCCGTCGGGGCCGTGGCGAAGATGAAATGGATGCCGCCAGTTTCTTGCGTTTGGCGCGCGCGAAATCGAAAGCGCTGGGCATGGATGACGATATGCTGCGCCGTCAATTGAACGTCGGCTTTTCGGGCGGCGAGAAAAAGCGCAATGAGATTTTGCAAATGGCCATGCTCGAGCCCAAGCTGGCCATCCTCGACGAGACCGATAGCGGACTGGATATTGATGCGCTGAAAACCGTGGCCGAAGGCGTCAATGCGCTGCGCTCGCCCGAGCGCGGCATGTTGGTGATTACCCATTATCAACGGCTGCTCGATTTCATTAAACCCGATGTCGTGCATGTGATGGCCAAGGGTCAGATTGTCAAATCAGGCGGGCCAGAGCTGGCGCTGGAGCTGGAGAAATCTGGCTATGCGGAATATAGTGGCGGCACCGAGGCCCCCGCTGGGGGACGCGAAGCCCATGCTTGACGCGCAAACCCATTTTGAACAAATCCGCGACCGTTTGCCAGGCGACTTGCAAGCGCGGGCGGCGCATTTGGCCGCGGCCGAAGCGGTCGGTCTGCCGACGCGTCGGGTGGAGAGCTGGCATTATACCGATTTGGCGCGGCTGTTAAAATCTGGCCAAGCGACGCCGGTTCAGGCGGTTGATTTTTCAAGTGTCGACGCTGTGCTGGCGCATTTTGAGGACGGCGTCCTGCAAGCACCGCCGCAAGCCGAGGGGTTAGAGATAGCACCTTTTGCGGGCGCAATATCGAGTGCCGAGGCGCCGTCTTCTGCCTATGTGATGGCTCCCGCCCATGTGATGGCCGACTATAATCAAGCCTTGGCGCAAAACGGATTGCTTGCCGAGATTTCGGGTCCTCTGGCGCCGCCTCTGGTTGTGCGCACAAGCGGCGCGGAAAATGTGCATCTGGCGCATCACATTCACCTCGCAGCCGGCGCCAAAGCCGTGCTGGTGGATGACCATATGGCCACGGGCTACGCCAATGTGGTGTGGGATATCACGCTGGGCGAGGGTGCCGAGCTGACCGTCTTGCGCTCGCAACAAGCGGGCCACCAAGTGGGCCTCAGCCGCGTGAGCTTGGCGGCGGGCGCGCGCTATAAATCGGTTGCGATGGTGAGCGGTGGGGCGCTTGCGCGCCACGAGGCGCATGTGACGTTGAAAGCCGCGCAAGCCCATGCCGAATTGCATTCGGCGGTGTTAGGCCACGGGCTTTCCAAAGCGTCCACCCATGCCGATTTCACCTATACGATTGAGCATCAGGCGGCCGACACCTCCAGTAATACCAGCGCCTATAACGTGTTAGACGGCCATGCGCGCGGCGTGTTTCAGGGCAAAATTATTGTCCGCCCCGATGCCCAACGCGTCGATGCGCAAATGCAAACCCGCGCCATGATGTTGTCGGAAGGCGCCGAGATGGATGCCAAACCGGAGTTGGAAATCTATGCCGATGATGTGGTCTGTGCGCATGGCTCGGCAATCGGCGAGTTGGATCGCGATGCGCTGTTCTTCCTGCGCTCGCGCGGGCTGGATGAAGCCACGGCGCGGCATTTATTGGTCGCGGCTTTTCTAGAGCAAGTGACGTCGCATATCGACGAAACTGGCTTGAGCGAGATTATGCGCGGCCTGGTCGACACGAAAATCAATGCCCTTTTGGGCAACCCCAGTATATGAGCCCGTCTATGAGCCAGTCGTTAGAACCAATCGGTAGAGAAAGAGACACAAACATGACGTTTGATGTAGAAAAAATCCGCGAAGCCTTTCCCGTGCTTGGCTCCGAAGTCTACGGTAAACCTCTGGTTTATCTGGATAATGCGGCCTCGGCGCAAAAGCCTTTGCGGGTTATCGAGCGGATGAGCCATTTCTCGACCTATGAATATGCCAATGTGCATCGCGGCCTGCATTATCTGTCCAATCAGGCGACCCATGCTTTTGAGGCGGCGCGCGAAACCACGCGCGATTTTTTAAACGCGGCAACCAGCGAACAAATTATTTTCACGGGCGGCGCCACGGATGCGATTAATTTGGTCGCCTATGGGTTTCTCGAGCCGCAAATCCAAGAAGGCGATGAGATTATTCTCTCGGAGATGGAGCATCATTCAAATATCGTGCCATGGCACTTTATGCGCGAGCGCCATGGCGCTGTGTTGAAATGGATTCCGGTAACCGATGAGGGCGAGTTGGACATGCAAGCCTATGAGGCGGCGTTTAGCGCGCGCACGAAATTCGTTGCGCTGACGCAAATGTCAAATGCGCTGGGCACGATTACGCCGGCCAAACAATTGGTCGATATCGCGCATCAAAACGGCGTGCCAATCTTGCTCGATGGCTGCCAAGGCGCGGTGCATTTGAAAAACGATATGCAAGCCCTCGACGCTGACTTCTATGTCTTTTCGGGACATAAAGTTTATGGCCCCACGGGCATTGGGGTTCTCTATGGCAAGGCGGAAGCTTTGGCCGCTATGCGCCCGTTTCGTGGCGGCGGCGAGATGATCCGCGAGGTCTCGAAAGAGGTGATTACCTATGGCGACGCGCCGCATCGTTTCGAGGCCGGCACGCCACCGATTGTCGAGGTCATCGGTCTTGGCGAAGCACTAAACTATATGATGGACATTGGATTTGAGGCCCTGCAGACGCATGAAAATGCGCTGCGCGACCATGCGATGGAAGCCGTGGGCGCCATAAATCGGGTGAAGATTTATGGCACATCGAAAAACAAAGGGGCGATTGTCGCCTTTGGGGTCGATGGCATTCATCCGCATGATTTGGCCACGGTAATCGATAGAGCGGGCGTGGCGGTTCGGGCGGGGCATCATTGCGCGCAACCTTTGATGCAAAGATTTAATGTGCCAGCGACGGCACGCGCCTCCTTTGCCGTGTATAATACGCATGACGAGGTAGACGCTTTGGCCAAAGCCCTGCATAAAGCGATAGAATTTTTTGGATAGGTTCGGATGAGCGAAGAAAATGAAATGCCGGTAATCGATACCGCGGCGCCCGAAAGCAGCGAGCCCGTGCCGATGGACGAATTGTCGCCAGAAATGGCGGCGCTGACCGATGACGTTATTGGCGCGCTGAAAAGCGTTTATGACCCTGAAATTCCGGTCGATGTCTATGAGCTGGGGTTGATTTACCGCGTCGATATTTCGGACGAGCGCGATATCACCATTGATATGACGCTGACCGCGCCCGGGTGTCCGGTGGCCGAACATATGCCGCGTTGGGTCGAAGACGCCGTGCGGTCGGTGGACGGGGTCGGCGATGTTGTGGTAGAAATGACTTTCGAGCCGCCTTGGGACCCAAGCCGCATGTCGGATGAAGCCCGCGTTGCGTTAAATATGTTTTAATTGGTTTTGCGTTACCCTTTAAACGTTAGAGAAGAGATAGATGAGCCAAGTTTTTGAAATGCCGAAAGCGATTACGCTAACCGAACGCGCCGCCACGCGCGTGAAGGATATTATGGCGCGCGCCGAGACGACGAAAATTGGCATTCGTGTGGGCGTTAAAAACGGCGGCTGTGCGGGCATGGAATATACGATGGAATATGCCGAGGAAAAAAGCCCGCTCGACGAAGTGGTGGTGGACCAAGGCGTAACCGTGCTCATCGACCCCAAAGCGATTTTGTTTCTGCTGGGCACGCAGATGGATTACGAAGAAGATAAGTTGTCGGCCGGTTTCGTCTTTAACAACCCAAACCAGACCGATGCCTGCGGGTGCGGGGAAAGCGTTACCATTATCCCCGCGACGCCTGCTGCCTCTCACTAACGCGCGACAATTAGGATAAAAAATGGATCAATCCTTAGAGATGATTTTAGAGCTGTTGAAATTAGAACGGCTAGAAGTAAACCTGTTTCGCGGCCAAAGCCCGAACGAAAAACGCCAACGCGTGTTCGGCGGCCAAGTCTTGGGCCAAGCCCTGATGTCGGCCTGCTATACGGTAGACGATATGTTCTGCCATAGTTTTCATAGCTATTTCCTGCGTCCGGGCGACCCAGAGACGCCGATTATTTATGAGGTCGACACCGCCCGCGATGGCCGCAGTTTTGCCTCGCGGCGCATTGTGGCCATTCAGCACGGCAAGCAGATTTTCAATATGTCGGCCAGTTTTCAACGCCGAGAAGAAGGCCGCGAGCATCAAATGCAAATGCCCTATGCGCCCGACCCAGAGACGCTGAAAAGCGAACATGAAATGCGCGTCGAAAGTGCCGATAAAATTCCCGAAGCCTTCCGCGAGAGTTGGCTGCGCCGTCGCCCGTTTGAAATTCGCCCGGTCAGCCCCAAGGATATGTTCAATCCAGAGCCCGCCGAGCCGCGCAATATTGTTTGGGTAAAAGTCGACCCCGGCATGCCAAAAGATTTCGCGACCAATCAAGCGATGCTGGCCTATATCTCCGACACCTCGCTGCTCGACACCTGTATGCGCCCGCATGCTTTGAGCTATATCAACCCGAAATTACAATCGGCCAGCCTCGACCACGCCATGTGGTTTTACCATGAGTTCGAAGCCAATGATTGGCTGCTTTATGTGCAAGAAAGCCCAGCTTCTGCGGGCGGACGCGGCATGAACTTTGGCCATTTCTTCACCCGTGACGGCAAGCTGATTGCCACTGCGGCGCAAGAAGGCCTTATTCGGGTGCGCGATTAAGCGGTTTCATTATGTCCAAGATGGGCGGTGAGCGTGGAAATCATCTCCGCGGCCGCATCGGGTATCACGGTGCCAGGCGGGAAAATCGCTTTGGCGCCCGCATCTCTCAACGCATCGAAATCTTGCGGCGGAATAACCCCGCCCACGGTCACCATCATATCGCTATGCCCCAGAGCGGCCAAAGCGTCGCGTAATTCTGGCACCAGCGTTAAATGACCCGCCGCGAGGGAGCTGACCCCGACAATTTGCACGCCCGCCGCAATGGCGTCTTTGGCGGCTTCTTCTGGCGTTTGAAACAGCGCGCCCGCGACCACTTTAAAGCCCAAATCGGCCAGCGCCGTGGCGACCACCTTCTGGCCGCGGTCGTGGCCGTCTTGGCCCATTTTGGCGAGATAGATAGACGGCGCTTGGCCTTCGCGTTCGCTAAAGCGGGCCACCATATCGCGGACTTTTAAAATGCTCGGGTCGCTATTGCCGAAGTCTTTGCCATAGACATTGGAGATGACTTGCGGCTTGGCTTCATGGCGGTTGTAGACGAGCTCAAGCGCCATGGAAATCTCGCCCACGGTGGCTTTGGCCCGCGCGGCATCGACAGCCAAGGCCAGTAGATTGGTCTCCATGCCGCTCGCTTGCCCGTTTTGCGCCGAGGCGGTGAGGGCGGCCAAAGCGGCTTTTACCGCCGCTTCGTCGCGCGAGGCTTTGAGGGTTTTCAAACGCTCGATTTGGGCGCTGCGCACGGCGGAATTATCGACTTTCAAAACATCCACGGGGTCTTCGTTTTCGAGGCGGAATTTATTCACCCCAACCACGGTTTGGCGTCCGCTATCGATGCGCGCTTGCGTGCGCGCCGCCGCTTCTTCGATGCGCAGTTTCGGAATGCCTTGCTCGATGGCAGCCGCCATGCCGCCCAGTTTTTCGACTTCCTGAATATGGCCGAGCGCTTTGGCGGCTAAATCATGGGTTAGTTTCTCGACAAAATAACTGCCGCCCCAAGGGTCGATGACTTTGGTTGTCTGGCTTTCCATTTGCAGCATCAGCTGCGTGTTGCGCGCAATGCGGGCCGAGAAATCGGTCGGCAAGGCCAGCGCTTCATCGAAACTATTGGTGTGCAAGGATTGCGTGTGCCCTTGCGTGGAGGCCATGGCTTCGACGCAAGTGCGCACGGCATTATTGTAAATGTCTTGCGCGGTCAGGCTCCAGCCCGAGGTTTGACTATGGGTGCGCAAGGCAAGAGATTTCGGGTTTTTGGCGCCGAGCCCCTGCATCAATTGCGCCCACAGCAAACGCGCGGCGCGCATTTTGGCAATCTCCATGAAGAAATCCATGCCAATCGCCCAGAAGAACGACAGGCGCGGGGCAAAAGCATCGATATCTAACCCGGTCTCCATGCCAGCGCGGGCATATTCCACGCCATCGGCCAGCGTATAGGCAAGCTCCAGGTCGGCCGTCGCGCCGGCTTCTTGGATGTGATAGCCAGAGATGGAAATCGAGTTGAACTTGGGCATGTTTTGCGACGTATAGGCAAAAATATCCGAGATGATGCGCATGCTCGGCTTGGGCGGATAAATATAGGTGTTGCGAACCATAAACTCTTTGAGAATATCGTTTTGAATGGTGCCCGCCAATTTATCGGGGCTGACGCCTTGTTCTTCGGCGGCCACAATATACAAAGCCATAATGGGCAAAACCGCGCCATTCATGGTCATGGAAACCGACATTGTGTCGAGCGGGATGCCGTCGAAAAGCGTCCGCATATCGAGGATGGAATCAATCGCCACGCCCGCCATGCCCACGTCGCCAGCCACGCGCGGGTGGTCGCTGTCATAGCCACGATGGGTGGCCAGATCAAAGGCGACGGAAAGGCCTTTCTGGCCCGCTTTCAGATTGCGGCGATAGAAAGCATTGGATTTTTCGGCCGTCGAAAAGCCCGCATATTGGCGCACGGTCCAAGGTTTATTGACATACATGGTGGCATAGGGGCCGCGGATATAAGGCGCAATGCCCGGATAACTGTCGAGATAGGGTAGGGGGTCTCTATCGCTCGGCGTGTAGAGCGGTTTGACGTCAATGCCTTCGGGGGTCTGGCGGGTTTCGGCGCCACTGCGATGGGCTTGCGCCTCGGTGGCGGCCGATTGCCAGCTGGGTAAATCACCCGTGGCCGACAGCGATAGGGGGCGTTTTGAAAAATCAGGTAATTGGCTCATATCAGCTCTCCCCTAGAGGCCCAGTTTGGCATGGATATTGGTTAGATAGCTCAAGGCCTGGCAGCCCGCGAAGCAATAATCATCGACCTCAGATATCTCGCGCGGCTTGCCGGCCAGCGCCAGATGCACCACACCAGCGGCTTTTAAGGCTGCGGCAAGGGCGGGGGCATGGGCTTCGTAATCCTCATCCGAGCCACAGATGACGGCGATTTTCGCAGTGGATTTTTGAAACGCTTCGGCAATCGCCTGCGCGTCTGTGCCGCCTTCGCTAAGCACGGCGTGCAGGCCACCAGCGGCATAAAGATTGGTCGCGAAATTAGCCCGCGGGGTAAAGCTGGCCATGTCGCCAAGGCAGGCGAGAAAGACTTTCGGTTTGCTTTTCTGGGCCGCTTGTCGCAAGGCTTCAAAGCCGTGCGATAGGCGATAGTGGCCTTGGGTTTCGGCCTCGAGCGGCGCTTCGTCTAGGTTTGGAAACTCGCTCACCCCCACCATGGCATGGGCGCGCGTATCCATAGCGGCATCGAAAGTGGCGCGCTGGCTGGCAATCGCCGCATCAAGGCGACCATCGGCGATGGCCGCAGAAAGGCCGCCTGTGGCTTCAATGTCTTGGAAAATTATCCAAGCGGCCTTGGCTAAATCCTGGGTCAATTGCTCGACATAATAGCTGCCGCCAGCCGCATCGGTTACTTGGCCGATGTGGCTTTCTTCTTGCAAAATAATCTGCGTATTGCGGGCAATGCGCCGCGTCAACACACTGTCGCTGGCGCTGGTGGCGGTGCAGGGCGCCACGCACATCACATCGACGCCCGCAATGCCAGCCCCCATGGTGGCGGCGGTGGCGCGCAGAATATTGACCCATGGGTCGACGTCGGCGAAAGCGCGCAGGCTGCTTTCGGCGTGAATTTGCGGCGGCGTATCGGGCGCGCCCACGGCTTCGGCAATATTGGCAAACAGCAAGCGCGCGGTGCGAATTTTGGCCAAAGTGGCAAAGAAATCAACATCGGCGGCCACCGTTAAAGTGATTTTCGCAAGCGCCTCAGCAGGCGACACGCCCACGGCTTCCAGCTGGCGCAAATAGTCGGTCAGCCCAGCCAGCATCCAGCCCAATTCTTGCGGCACACTGGCGCCAAGCGCGTGATAGGCCGCACCCGAACTGGTCATCCAACGCAGGCCAGGGCGGCGGTTAGAAAGTTCTTTTAAGGCGGCATAATCTGGCGAGCTGTTCTCGCCGTGCTGCATTTGGGCGGCCAGAGGGTCGAGATTGAGATAGCCCACGGTCTCGGGCGCGGCGGATTGGGCGTCATAATAATCGAGCACCGGTTGCACCGCCGCCATACCGTAGTGATGGGGCACCAAACATAAGGGCGCCAAATCGAGGCGCACGTCGTGGAGCAAGGTTTGTAACGCGCTCGCCTCGGCCGCGCCATGGCGGAAATCGAGCCATATAGCGGTAACGCCGCCATTTAAATCGGTCAATAAAGCGGCATTATCGACGCCTTTGCGGCCCAATACGGCGCGCTGGGCGATGTGCCATGGCAGATAGGTATTATTGACGGCTTGGGGCCCCCGGGTGAACGGGGCGAAGCCGGGCAGGCCCGAGGTTTCGCTTGGCGCCGCGCTTGGCGTGTAAAGCGGCTGGCGTTGGAAACCCGCTAAATCATGGGAAATTAAACTATCCGCCGGCTTGCCACGCAGGGCGCTCTCGACCGCGGCCAGCCAATCGTCTTGCGAGGGGGTTCCAAAATCAGAGCCAAGGGTTAAATCGGTCATAATGTGTCCTAAATGGTTAGCCGTCTTCCGTGGTCAGTAGATAACTCACAGAGAGCAACAAGGCAATAACGGCCGGTGTCCAGCTAGATATTAACGCAGGGAGAAGGTTTAATTCTCCCATTAAGCCTACAAAATCATTGAATAAAAACAATAAAAACCCGCATAAAACCGAGAAACCTAAAGTCTGGGAAGTCGAGAATATCCGCCCCGTCGGCAGCGAAAAACAAGCCGCAATCATCACCATAGAGAGCAAAAGCACGGGCAGGGCGAGCAGCGATTGAAAGCGCGCTTCATGGCGCGTGACATCCATGCCGGTTGCGCGGGCTTGGGCAATATAGCTCGGCAAGCGCCATAGGCCGACGGTGCGCGGCGGCTGGAAACTGCTTTGGATGCTGGCCAGAGTTAACTGCGTCGGCAAAGAAAATTGCTGCCGCGATTGGGGCAATTGGGTTCCGGTGAATATTTTCACATCTTGCAAAGCAAAGGCGCCCTCGGCCAATTGCGCCGAGCTGGCTTCGAGGTAGCGCGAGAAAGCGCCCTCTGGGTCCAGCAGGGTTACTTCGACTTGCAGCAGCCGACTTGGGTCTTGGGTGTCGAGCTTTTGCGCGCGGATAATATATGTGCCCGATTGGTTTTCTTCGCGAAACCAAATGCCGCCCGTGGAAAAGCTTAGCTTGGCTTTGACGCCCGTCATCTCACCCTGTTGGGCCGAAAAATTAGCCATATTGCGCGCCCCAATCGGCTCCACAAGGGTGACGATAAGGCAGGCGATAACAAAGGTGAAAACCAGAAGCGGCGTGAGGAATTGCCATACCGAGAGGCCGGCCGCTCGAATCACCGCCAGCTCTTGCGCTTGCGAGAGGCGCAGCAAGCAAAACACCGTGCCGAATAAAAAGATGAACGGGAGAAAATCTAAAAGCAGCAGCGGCAGGCGTTGCAAAGTGAAACCGAAGGCGGCGGCGGCGCCAAGCTCGAAGCGATTGGAAAACCGCAGCATTTCCAAAAAATCGCCCAGAGCGGCAATCGCGCCAAAGCCCGCGAGCACCACCAGCAACCAAATGGCAAATCGGCTTATCAGATATTGGTTCAGCACTTTCATAAGGCGCCTCCGTGGCGGCGCGACAAAAGCGCTGGTTGGGTTTGCACGGTCACCACGGCGCATAAAATGAGGAAGAAAACAATCGGCCAAACAAAAACCAGCGTCGGTTGGTCGCGCGCCACCGCTTGGGCCGATAGGGCGATGATGCCAATTTGGAAAATAATCGCCAGCAAGACAGATGCCAAAATGCGTCGGCCATAGCCATGCCGATTGAGCCCTCCAGCAGTGACCACGGCAAAGCTAATCAGCGTGAAAATAAACGGCGCCGCTAAATTGGATATCAACTCTAACCCCCGCGCTTGCATTCTGGCGATGCGCCGGGCGTGGGTGACGCCATAAGCGGCCGGGTCCAGCAATTGATGGATCATCATGTGGTTGCGGTTCAATTCATTGCGGGTCTTGGTGGCGCCAGTGGCAATGTTGAGCGGCACAAGATAACGCGAAAAATGGACCCAGGCGCGCTGGCCCTCAGCATCGGTTATTTGCTGCGTGCCTTGTTGAAGCGCGAAATAGCTTTGCTCGGGGGCCTTCACGATTTGGCCTTTTTTCGCTGTATAGAGGGTCGGCTGTTTGGGCGTCGATGTATCATAAATCATCAGGTCGAGCCATTGCCCTTGCGCGTCGCGGCCGCTGGTATAGACGGTCATATTTTGAGTGATATCTTTAAACGCACCAGCTTGCAAATCGCCCAAAGCGAATTGCGTTCGCACGTTTTCGGTTTGGGTTTTCAGCGCTTTCATGGCGATGGGGGAAATATAAAAAGCCAGCGCGCCTTGCACCAACATGGTGAGTGTGGCCAAGACGGCGATGGGGCGCAAAATACGCAACGGGCTGAGACCCGCCGCGGTGAGAGCAAAATACTCATGGTCTTGCAGCAGCCGCACCATTTGCGACAGAACGGTTATCAGCAAGGCTGGGCCAAGGGTGAAGGTCAGAACCCGGGGTAAAATCAGCAAGCTAATGCCCAAGCTGGAGAAAGGCGAGGCGCCCGCGCTCAAGGTTTTGTCAAATAAATCGAGCACCTGCACCAGCCATATAACGGCTGCCAAAACTAGGGTCAGCGCGCATTGGCCTTTGAGTAAACGAATGAATAAATAACGGTCGAGCATGGCCAAACATACCAGTGCTTTGGGCTCTCGCCTATAGAGAATGCAAGCTTAAAGGCCAGCTTATCATTGCACCCATGGCAATGTTTGCTTAAGCTTTGGCCAAAGAAAGCTTCTTGGGAGAGGGATATGGATCTGAATTTAACGCAAGAATATGTCAATTTTCGAGCCGAAGTGGCCGCTTTTTTGCAGGCCCATAAAGACGCGGCACCCCATCAAAATGACCGTTCTGTGCGCAGCGAAAAACGTTTGGCGTGGCAAAAAATATTGCTGGCCCATGGCTATGCCGCACGCACCCACCCGAAACAATATGGCGGCTTTGGCGCCGAGCCCGATGCTTTGAAAGCGCGCATTATCGCCGAAGAGTTTTCGCGCGCGAAACTGCCCGGCGGTATTTCCGGTCAAGGCATTAACATGTTGGTGCCGACGTTATTGGAACTGGGCACGGACGAGCAAAAAGAAAAATATATTAAGCCGACATTGGCCGGCGAAATGGTCTGGTGTCAGGGCTATTCGGAGCCTGGGGCGGGCTCTGATTTGGCGGCCGTAAAAACCTCGGCCGTGGTCGATGGCGATGATTGGGTTATCAATGGCCAAAAAATTTGGACCAGTACGGCGCAATTTGCCGACATGATGTTCTGCCTTGTGCGCACAGAGCCCGAGGCGAAAAAGCACCAAGGCATTAGCTATATTCTCATTGATATGAAAACCCCCGGTATCGAAGTGCGCCCGCTGATGACGATGACGGGCTTTGCTGAATTCAACGAAGTGTTTTTCACCGATGTGCGCGTGCCCGTCCATTCGATGGTCGGCAAGCGCGGCGAGGGCTGGATGGTGGCCAATGCCACGCTGACCCATGAACGCGGCATGTTGGGCGACCCCGATGCCGCGCTGTCGCGGCTCAACGCGATTGCCGATATTATGAAGCAAGAACACGTCGATGGCCGCTCGCTGATGGACAACCAAGTTTACCGCGATCGTCTGGTGCAATTGCAGGGCGAAACCTATGCCATGAAAATGAACGGAATGCGCCTGACCACTTTGTCGACCCAGAAGAAATCGTCTGGCATGGCAGGGCTTTTGGTCAAACTTCAGGGCTGCGAGTTAAACCATCAGATGGCCGAATTGGCCATCGATGTGATGGGCGAATATGGCATGCTTTACGAAGACAGCCCATTCGTGCGCGACCGCGGCATGTGGCAAACCCATTATATGTTCGACCTTGGGCTGATTATCGGCGGCGGGTCGGCGCAAATTCAAAAAAATATCATCAGTGAGCGCGGGCTCGGTATGCCGCGCGAACCCAAGCCAGCGCAAGCTGGCGCGAAAACCAATTAGGAGTCACACAGACATGCATTTTGGATTAAACGAAGACCAAACCATGTTGCAAGACTCGGTGGGCCGCTATTTAGAGGGCGCATCGGAACTGGCTTTGGTGCGCGGGTTTGTCGATGGCGACCCCACACTGGCGGCTGATTTGCAAACCGGATTGATGGAACTAGGCGTGCCTTTCGTGCTGATGCCAGCCGAACAAGGCGGCCTTGGCATGGGCGTTTTAGAAGCCGCGCTCATTCAAGAGGCTTTGGGGCGCAATGTGTCGCCTTCGCCGTTTACCGCGGCCTATGGCATGGCGGTTATGGCTTTGCGCACCTGCGGCGATAGCGAATGGCTGGGCCGAGTGGCCTCTGGCGAGGTGGTTTTGGGCGTCGGGGCGACCGAGGCCATTGGCGCGCGCGAAGGCGCGGGTCTGACGCTGAGCGGGGATAAAGTCTCGGGGCGGGCGAGTTTTGTTATGGGAGGCGAAGCGGCGACGCATTTTCTGCTAACCACGGGCGATCAATTACTGATTGTCGAGCGCGCCAGTGCCGGGGTTCAAGAGGTGGCGCTAACCACCATCGATAAAACCCGCCATGCGATGAACCTAGATTTAGAGGGCGCCACGGCACATTTGGTTGCGGGCAATAATCATGGCGAAGCGCAAAGCAAAATGATTGATACGGGGCGTGTTTTATTGGCCGCCGATACTTTGGGTGCGGCGTCTCGGATGTTGGAAAAAGCGGTGGACTATTCGAAAGACCGCGAGCAGTTCAATCGTCCCATCGCCTCGTTTCAGGCGGTCAAACATATGTGCGCGGAAATGGCAGCCAAATTAGAGCCGTGCCGCTCATTGGTTTGGTATGCGGCCTATGCGCAAGACCATGTGCCAGAGGAGGCGGGGCTGACCTCGCGTTTGGCCAAAGCGCATCTGTCAGAAGTCGGCAAATTCGTCGCGCGCACCGCCACCGAAGTGCATGGCGGCATGGGCTTCACCGATTTGCTGGGCTTGCATTATTGGTTCAAACGCATTGGAGCCAATCGTCAATGGCTCGGTGGGCCCCAAGCGGTGCGCGAAGAAGCCGCCAAATTGCAAGGTTGGGTGGCGTAACGCGCCTTATTCGGCGGCCATTTGTTGACGCGGGAAACGGATGTAATGGCCAACCATCAAAGTGGCAAATTCCGTCGGCTCGGGTCGTGGGCCGGTGAGCACGCCAGCTTTGCGCATATCGGCCTCTAAGCGGTCGAGAATAAACGCAATGCTGAGGTCGTCGCTGCCCGAGCGCCATAGGGTTTCTTCGGCTTCATCTTTAAAGCAATAGGCTTTCCACGAAATGGAATAGCGCAAATCGGCCCAATCATAGTCGCCCAACACAGTGTCGCCCTCGCGCATTTGCCAATGGTCGTCGCCCATGAAGTGAAGGCGGGTGGATTTTTCGATAATCGGAATCTCAGGCCGCGTTTGCGTTACCCGCTCAACGCCATGAAACACTTCATCCGTGTCTATCAAAATGGCCGAATTATGCTGCGCTTGAATGGCTTCGCGCGTGCCTTGCGGGCCCTCTGGATAAAAAGTAAAAGCGCCGCCTTTGGATTTGCCAAACCACGAAACGCAGGTGGTGATGGGGATGCGCCATTCGTCGAATAGGCCAGAATGCAACATGGTGACCAGCAGCCATTGCGGCGTCACTTTGCGGTTGGCCCCGCGAAATTCGGGCACATCTGTATGCACGGCCAGCTCTTGGCCTGGCACCAATAGATTGGCAAAAATAATGGCTGGCACAATGCGCTCGACGCCTGAAATTTTGCGCGCTGTTTCTTTCAATGCCGGATGGTTCATGAAAGGCTCGACGCCTGGCGCTTGCACCTCTTCGCCATAAGCATAAGTCTCGCGGAAATAATTGGTGCGCGAGGCGGCCGTTTTAAAATCTTCTTCATTGCCGCCGCCGTCGATGCCATTGGCGATATAATTATAGGCCGCATCAAAGCGCTGCGGTAGAGCCTCGCCAATGCCCTCGTTTTCGGCTTCATTGGCGTAAGGGCCAAAGCTTTCGAAGTTTTCGGCGAGCCGCAACATGGTCTCGGCATCGTCTGCGGCGAGAAATGGATTGAGATGATTGTAATGTGCGCGCATTTTGAACTCCCTAAATCTGTTGCCGAAGTTTGTCTAAAACAAGCTGTGTGGTCAAGAGCCATTCCTTCCGAAGGAGGGCTTCCAAAAGCAAAAAAGGCGCTGCGCTTATTTCAGCGCAACGCCTTTTAAACGTTTAAGCGGGTTTAGACGCGTTCAATAATCACCGCCGGTGCCATGCCGCCAGCCGCGCACATGGTTACCAAACCAAATTGTTTGTCTTGGCGTTCCAGCTCATCCAGCATCGTGCCGACGAGAATAGAGCCAGTCGCGCCAATCGGGTGACCCAAGGCCATCGCTCCGCCATTGACGTTGACGATATCGCGGTCGAGGTCGAGGTCGCGAATAAACTTCTCGGCCACCACAGAAAACGCTTCGTTAATCTCAAACAAATCAATGTCGGAGATCGACAGACCGGCTTTGGCCAAAACCTTTTTGGCCGCGGGCACGGGGGCGTTCAGCATTAGGGTTGGGCTGTCGCCCATATTGGCAATGGCCCGAATGCGCGCGCGCGGCTTCAAGCCATTGGCGTCGGCATAGGTTTTAGACGCCAGCAAAAGCGCTGCCGCGCCATCGACCACGCCGGATGAATTACCCGCATGGTGGACGTGGTTAATTTCCAAATCTGGATAGGCTTGCGCCACCAATTTGCGGAACGTCGTACCTTGCTCGTCGAGCGGAATATCGGCCAATTTGGCAAATGATGGGTCGAGCGACGCCAAGCTTTCGAGCGTGGTTTGCGGGCGCGGAAACTCTTCCTTGTCGAGGGCCAATGTGCCGTCTTCGCGATGCACGGGGATGAGCGATTTGTCAAAATGACCGTTTTCAATGGCGTTTTGCGCGCGTTGTTGGCTGACATAGGCCAGCGCATCCACGGCTTCGCGGTCGATGCCTTCAAGCGTGGCAATCGCATCGGCGCACACGCCTTGGTGCGGCTGCGGATGCACTTCGCGCAGGCGCTCATTGCCATTGTCGAGGAATGGCGAACTGGCCGCCGCATCGGTGCCAAAGCGCGACATCATTTCTGTGCCGCCTGCGATGGTCATATCTTCCATGCCGGACATAATATTGGCAGCGGCAATGTTCACCGCCGTAATGCCCGAGCCACAAAAACGGTCGAGGGTCATGGCGCTGGAGCGCACATCATAGCCTGCATCCAGCGCTGCCATACGGCCCAAATCGCCGGCTTGCGTGCCGCGTTGGGAGCTGGTGCCCCAAATAATATCATCGACTTCGCTGGTGTTGATTTTATTGCGTTCGGCCAGCGCTTTTAAAACAGTGGCTCCCAATTGTTGGGGGTGAATATCGGCGAGGGCGCCTTTGCCCGGTTTGCCAACGCCACGCGGTGTGCGGCAGGCATCAATAATATAAGCTTCAGTCATCAGTAACTCCCTAATGGTCAATTTAATTTCTGGCGCTACAGTGTCCCGAAACGGCGGCTAAATCAAGCGCCATCCGGCCAGCATGAGAGATTTTGCCACACCAAAATGTAGACGCTTCTGCCCGCTTGCTCTTATACTCTGGCTTCGCACTTTCGATAAGGCCCGCAACGAAGCCGGTAAATAGGAATAGAATTATGGATTTTCAGCTCAGTGACCAGCAACGTGAATTGCAAGCAACGGCGCGTAAATTTGCCCGCGCAGAAATGCCCAAAATAGCTGAAGCATGCGAAAAAACCGGCCATCCACCGGGCCCCGATATGTTGAAGAAACTCGGCGATATGGGGTTTCTCGGCATTAATATTCCCGAAAACCTAGGCGGCTTGGGGCTGGGAAATTTGGAGGCGCTTTTGGTGTTGGAAGAATTTGCCAAAATCTCCTCGGCCTCGGCGTTCCCTTTGTTCGAGGCCAATGTAGGCCCGGTTCATGCGCTGGTGCATTTTGCCTCCGATCGGTTGAAGCAAGAGGTGGTGCCCAAAGTCTGTCGCGGCGAAATGGTTTTGGCGGTCTCTATGTCCGAGCCGCAAGCGGGCAGTGCGCTGACCGATTTGACGACGCGCGGGGAAGTTAAAAATGGCCAAGTTATTTTGAACGGCCAAAAACGTTGGTGCTCAGGCGGCGGCCATTCCGATGGCTATTTGGTTTACACGCGCCTCTCAGACGACCCCGGTGCCAAAGGCATTGGCGCGGTGTTTGTGGACAAAGACACGCCGGGTCTCAGCTTTGGCGCGCAAGAAGAATTAATGGGGTTTCGCGGCGTGCCATCGGCCGATATTTTCCTCGATAATGTGACCGTGCCCGAAGATAATATCGTCGTGCCAGCGGGCGGCTTTCGCAAACTCATGGAAGCCTTTGACCTCGAGCGCTGCGGCAATGCCACCATGGCTTTAGGCCAAGCCTCGGGGGCTTTGGAAGATGTGCTGGACTACGTGCAAGAGCGCCAGCAATTCGGCAAAGAGTTGGTCGAGTTTCAAGGCGTGCAAATTAAATTGGCCGAGATGCAAATGCGCGTCGAGGCGGCGCGTCTGCTCATTCATCGCGCGGCGGTAAATGCGCAAGATGGCTTGCCCAGCGTTATCGATAGCTCGGTCGCCAAATGTTTTTCCAATGAGATATGCCGCGAAGTAACCGGCGCCGCCTTGCAGCTGATGGGCGGCTATGGCTATTCCAAAGCCTACCCGATGGAGCGGCGCATGCGCGACGCTTGGGGCTGGGGCATTGCCGGTGGGGCGATTGATATTCAAAAAACCAATATCTCCGCCGCCATGGTCGGGCGACGGTTCGACCAACGTCGATAGGGGTTGCGAAAGCCTACTTCAGAAAATCAGGCATATTGCCTTCAAAAGCATCGGAGCCCTTGTTGGAAGACTTGCTGTTATCGGCTGCTTTCGGCGCGGCTTTCTTAGGCGCCGGTTTTGGCTTGGCTTGCGCTTTTGGTTTCGGCTCTGATTTAGCCTCTGATTTAGCCTCTGATTTAGCTTCCGATTTAACTTCTGGTTTTGTCTCTACGGGCGTTTCCGAAGCAACTTCGGTTGTTTGTTGAGCTTTCTCACCACGACGTCCGCGATCTAATAGGCCGCGACGTTTTCCGCCTTCGCGCGGCTTGTTTGTTTCGCTTGCCTCAGACGCTTGATTACTCTTTTCATTACCCTTCTCGGTGCGCGAACGACGATTGCGGCTGCGCGGTTTTTTCTCTTCCGAGCTGGCTTCCTTAGAAGCTGGCTCAGAAGCCGAGGAGCCGCCTTCAAAACTGGCGCGCGGGATGGGTTGTTCAATCAGTGCCTCAATGGCTTCGACATATTTGGCATCATTGCGCGTGCCCAAAGTAAAAGCGGCGCCCGAACGACCCGCTCGGCCAGTGCGGCCAATGCGGTGAACATAATCTTCGGCATGGGTTGGCACATCGAAATTAAACACATGGCTCACGGCCGGAATATCGAGACCGCGCGCGGCCACATCCGAGGCGATGAGATAGGTCGCATCGCCATTTTTAAACTGGTCGAGCATCCGCAGGCGCATGTGCTGGTCCATATCGCCATGCAGCGACACGGCTTTATAATTATTCTGCTGCAAATATCTCAGCAGGTCGGCAATGTCGCGTTTGCGGTTGCAAAAGATAATGCCATTGGCCACCTCTTCCGCCTCAAACAGCGAGCGCAGGGCGTCGCGTTTTTTGGCCGGAGCCACTTCGAGCAATTGCTGGGAAACATTATCATTGGTCGAAGACGGACGCGCCACTTCAACGCGCACCGGTGCCGATAAAAATTGCTCCGACAGACGGGTAATCTCTGGCGGCATAGTGGCCGAGAAAAACAGGGTCTGGCGAGTGAAGGGCACCAGCGAGACAATCCGTTCGATATCGGGAATAAAGCCCATATCCAACATGCGGTCGGCTTCATCGATAACCAACACCTCGACGCCGCGCAGCAAAACGCCGCCGCGTTCGACATGGTCGAGCAGGCGGCCTGGCGTGGCAATCAGCACATCGGCGCCGCGCAAAATAGCCTGCTCTTGGTCTTTAAAGCTCACGCCACCGATGAGCAGCGCTTTGTTCAATTTGGTGTTTTTGCCATAGAGGTCAAAATTTTCCGCTACTTGAGCGGCCAATTCGCGCGTTGGCTCTAGAATAAGCGTGCGCGGCATACGCGCTTTGGCGCGGCCTTTCATCAAGCGATGGATCATCGGCAAAGTGAAACTGGCGGTTTTACCCGTGCCGGTCTGGGCAATGCCCAAAACATCGCGGCCCGCTAAAACTTGCGGAATGGCTTCCGCCTGAATGGGGGTGGGTTCGGTGTAGCCAACTTCGTTGATGGCTTTCATGATTTCTGGCGCGAGGCCGAGGCTATCAAAACTCATTTATATATCTTCCGTGTTGGCCCGTAAATTTAGCGGGCTGGCAAATCACACTTCCGTTGAAGCGTTCGCATTTTGCGCGACATGCGCGATACTTGAGGGGCATCCCCCTCAAGGCTCAGGCCACCACGGCCTGACCTGACTTAGTGAGGCGAACATAAAGGGATTTAACGACATGTAAAGCGTTTGGTCGCCAGCCTTTGCTGGCGGGGGCGCCAAACCCTAGATATCCAACATGGCGTCGCTGGCAAAGGCGGCGTTTTCTTGGATGAATTTAAAGCGCAATTCGGGTTTGCTGCCCATTAAATCAGTGACCGTCTGCGCCGTGGCTTTGGCTTCGTCATCTGGAATATGCACCTGCAAAAGCGTGCGCGAGCCGGGCATCATGGTGGTTTCTTTCAATTGGGCGGGCAGCATTTCGCCGAGCCCTTTAAAGCGGCTGATGTCGACTTTCGCATTGGCGCGAAATTCGGTTTGCAATAATTCTTCCCGATGCTCATCGTCGCGCGCATAAAAGGTTTTCGCACCCTGGGCCAATCGATATAGCGGCGGCACGGCGATATATAAATGGCCGTTCTCAATAAGCTCTGGCATTTGCTCATGGAAAAACGTCACCAGCAGCGCCGCGATATGGGCGCCATCGACGTCGGCATCGGTCATGATGATGACTTTCTCATAGCGCAGGCGCGCATTGTCGTAAGACGCCCCCATGCCACAGCCCAGCGCCAAGACGAGGTCGCCAATTTGTTGGCTTTGCTGCATTTTGGCAGTGGTGGCATTGGCGACGTTTAAAATTTTACCGCGCAAAGGCAATACCGCTTGATTGCGCCGATTGCGCCCCTGTTTGGCACTGCCGCCCGCGCTGTCGCCCTCGACGATGAAAATTTCAGAGCCTTCGGATGATTTTTGCGAGCAATCGGCAAGCTTGCCCGGCAGGCGCAATTTGCGAACCGCGGTCTTGCGATTGACGTCGCGTTCTTGGCGACGGCGCACGCGTTCTTCGGCGCGGTCGATTACCCAGCCGAGCAATTTATCGGCATCGGCTGGCGCCGAGGTTAGATAATGTTCGAAATGGTCGCGCAAGGTGGTTTCGACAATTTTCGCGGCTTCGGGCGTGGCCAATTTATCTTTGGTCTGGCCCTGAAACTCTGGCTCGCGGATAAACACAGAAACAAAGGCGGCCGCCGTGCCGATAACATCTTCGGCCGTCAGAATGCTGGCTTTTTTATTGTTAATGCGCTCGCCATAGGCTTTCAGCCCTTTGGTTAAAGCGGCGCGCATGCCTTGTTCATGGGTGCCGCCTTCAGGCGTTGGCACGGTGTTGCAATAGCTGGCCGACATGCCATCGGCATCGCCAAGTCCCGCCGCCACCCATGTGACCGCCCATTCGACGCTGCCATGGCCGCCGTCTTTTTTCACTTTGCCAGCAAAAGGTTTGGGCGTCACAACCGTGCGTCCGCCGATTTGCTCGGCCAAATAATCTTGCAGACCATTGGGGAATTTCAACACGTCTTCGGGCGGGCATTTGGCCTCGTCTTTAATTAGGGCGGGGTCGCACTTCCAGCGAATTTCCACGCCGCCGAACAAATAGGCTTTGGCTTTGGCCATGGCGTAAAGACGGGCCGGGTCGAAATGAATTTTCCCGAAAATTTCCGTGTCGGGCGTAAAGGTAACCGTGGTGCCGCGTTTGTTTTTGGCCTCGCCGAGTTTTTGTATCTTGCCGGTCGGTTCGCCGCGCGAAAAGATTTGCTGATAGGCAATCTGATCGCGCGTGACATCGACAATTAATTCAGACGACAGCGCATTGACCACCGAGACGCCCACGCCGTGCAAGCCGCCCGATGTATCATAAGCATCGCCGCCAAATTTACCGCCGGCGTGCAGCGTCGTCATAATCACTTCAAGAGCTGATTTATCTTTAAACTTAGGGTGCGGGTCTACCGGAATACCGCGGCCATTATCGCGAATGGACAAGCGATTGTCGGCCATTACTTCGACTTCAATAAAGCTGGCATATCCTGCCACCGCTTCATCCATCGAGTTATCGATGACCTCGGCAAATAAATGGTGCATGGCGCGGCCGTCGGTGCCGCCGATATACATGCCCGGGCGACGCCGAACGGGCTCTAGCCCTTCCAATACCTCAATGTCGGCAGCGGAATAGGTTTTTTCTGTCTTCTCCGCTTTTTTAGCGGCTTTCGAGCTGGCCTTTTTGGCCGCAGCAACGGGCTGGTCGCCAAATAAATCTTCCGATGCCATGGGGCACTCCACACTTGAACTTATCGAATCAGTGGTTAGTGTAGCCCACAGTCAAAAAATTGGAGTAACAAAATGGCATCGGCAAATATTGAATCAAGTTTAAAGCTACCTTGCGGCGTTGAAATTAAAAATCGCATTTGCAAAGCGGCGATGACAGAAGGTCTGGCAGACGAGCGCAATCGCGCCACCAAAAAACATAAAACTCTGTATGGGCGTTGGGCAGAAGGCGGCTCGGGCATTTTGCTAACCGGCAATGTGCAAGTCGACCATCGCTATCTCGAGCGCCCGGGCAATGTGGTTATCGAAGGCAAACAAACCAAAGCGCAATTGGCCAGCCTGAAAGCTTTTGCCAAAGCGGGAACCAAAAACAACACCCATCTTTGGATGCAAATCTCGCACGCCGGCCGCCAAACACCCGCCGCCGTCGCGCCCACGCCGGTGGGCCCGAGCGATGTGCAATTGCAAATGCCAGGGGCCGCTTTCGGCAAGCCGCGCCCGCTGACCCATGACGAAATTCTCGACGTCATCCAACGCTTTGCCCATGCGGCCGCGACGGCCAAAGAAACCGGATTTACCGGCGTGCAAATCCATGGCGCGCACGGCTATTTAATCTCTGAGTTTCTATCGCCAGACGTCAACACAAGAGACGACCAATGGGGCGGCAGTCTAGAAAACCGCGCGCGCTTACTGCTCGAAGTCTTGCGCGCCGTGCGCAAGGCGGTTGGCAAAAATTTCCCCGTTTCCTTGAAACTCAATTCGGCAGATTTCCAAAAGGGCGGTTTCACCCATGAGGAGTCTATTCAGGTGGCCACTTGGTTGAACGACGAAGGGCTAGACTTGCTGGAAGTTTCGGGCGGCACTTACGAGCAGCCCAAATTGGTGGGCCTCGATAATCTGACGCTCAATCCCGACCGGGCGGAAGCTTTGCGCGAAAGCACAGTGGCTCGCGAGGCTTATTTCCTCGATTATGCGAAAGACATTCGCGCCGTGTTTAAAGGGCCGATGATGGTGACGGGCGGTTTCCGTTCGCGGGCCGGCATGGATGCCGCTTTGGGCTCCGATGCTTGCGATATGGTGGGCATTGGTCGCCCGCTTTGTGTCGATACGCAGGTGGTCAATAAGCTACTGTCGGGCGAAGTAGAAACCACGACCATCTTTGAAAAAAGCATGGAAATTGGGCCGAAGTTTTTGCGTCCGATTTTGGGGCTGAACTCGCCATTTCGTTTGTTTGCCGCGATGAACGGCTGGGGACAACAAGGCTGGTGGTGCATTCAATTGCTCCGCATGGGCCGCGGCGAAGAGCCAGATTTAAACCTTGGCGTCTTCAAAGCTTTCACGAGCTATCAATCCGAAGAGAAAAAAGCCGCCGCTGCCTATAATGCTTATTGGCAGGGCAAATAATCCGAGAGGACACGCCATGACAAATAAATGGAAACAAGGCGTTGCGGCTTTGCTATTTGCCGCCACTTTGGCCGCCTGTAGCCCGCAAAATCAAGGGCCCAAATTATTTGTCATGGATTGCGGTTCGCTGACGCTGAAAAACATTGCAGGCTTCGGCCTGACCAATGACGACACGCCCGTGCGCACGCTGTTTGTGCCGTGTTACCTGATACAACATAAAGGCAAATCCATGTTGTGGGAGGCGGGGCTGCCGCTCGATTTCGTGGGCGCGGGCAAAGTCGATTTAGCGGCGCTTCCGGGGGCCTATGTCGAGTATGCGGTGTCGCTGGTAGACCAATTGGCGGGCGTGGATATCACGCCGGCCGATGTCGATTATATCGCGCTCTCGCATTTGCATTTTGACCATATTGGCGCGGCCAACCTGTTTGCGGGCGCCACCTGGCTGGTGCAGCGCAGCGAGCACGAAGTGGCGTTTGGCGAGAGAGCCAATCCAGCTTTTGTGCCGCAATATTATAGCGCGCTCGAAGCCGCCGAGACGCAAGTTCTCGATGGTGACCATGATGTGTTCGGTGATGGCAAAGTGCGCTTAATCTCGCTTCCAGGCCACACGCCGGGCCATATGGCGTTAGCGCTGGATATGCAGGAGACGGGCAAGCTGGTTTTATCGGGCGATCTGTATCATTTCAAACGGTCGCGCGAGCTGAAATCCGTGCCTGTGTTTAACCATGACGTCGAAGACACGCATAGCTCGATGGACAAACTCGAGACCCTGCTGGCCGAAACAGGCGCCAGCTTGTGGATTGAGCACGATATGGAATTGGCTCGCACGCTGAAAAAAGCACCTGATTTTTATCAGTAAAAATATTTGTTACTCTAGGTCTGAACTCAATCGCGTCTCAAAGAAAAAACGCCCGATAATCATGTCTAGAGTTTGATAAACTCCCCAGCCCATCAGTCCCCAAGTCATAATTGTCAAGAATGGTATCCACGCTGCTCCGAAAATGATTGCCTTAAATATACCCTCGCCATCGCGAGTATGGGAATAAGGATTATCACCTTTTATTTTGCTCATTATGCCTAATATGGCGATACCCATAGGCATAATTGACAATAGGTATATAGGGAGAACTAGATAACTATATTCGTAATAAATGCTGGGAAGTTTGGCTTCTAAGTAGAGGCCTGATACTGGCCCAGCCAAAGTAATGCTGAACAGCAGACCGCTCAGTATGATGGAAGATACTATGTTCACAGCATCGAGCCATCGGCGTATTCTTAGGCTTCTGGTTAGTTTGTTTTCTGCCAAAGAGATTTGAGATTCTTGGTTCCGCACTGCACAATAAAGCACTTTTTCGTTGGCTTTAAACCATCGCTTGTAAGGGTCGATTAACCCATAGACGGTAACAATATCGTTGTCGGACTGGAGCGGCTCGGTAAAAAACACCATTTTTCTTCCCATTATTTTTATTATTTGGCAGCTCAACTTTGTTGGCACGTTTTCAAGCTATGTGAAAATCAAACCTAAGTAAACATATCTAGCCACGTCGCTTCTCATTTACCCCCAAACGACAAACGGCCCCTCATTGCTGAGGAGCCGCCCTGTTGGCGCGTCGTGGAACGCACCAGCATCTCGTGTCGTCTAAAGCTTAGACGCTGTAATACATGTCGAACTCTACTGGATGCGGCGTGTGCTCGAAGCGATAAACTTCTTCCCACTTCAGTTCCAGATAGGCGTCGATTTGGTCGTCGTCCATAACATTGCCTTTTTTCAGGAAGTCACGGTCTTCGTCCAAAGCCACCAGAGCTTCGCGCAAGGAACCACAGACTTGTGGAACATTGGCCAGCTCTTCGGGTGGCAATTCATATAGATCTTTATCCATCGCTTCGCCCGGATCGATTTTGTTTTCGATACCGTCAAGGCCGGCCATCAACATGGCGCTGAATGCCAGATACGGATTGGCGGTCGGGTCTGGGAAACGAATTTCCACACGCTTGCCAGGTGCCGAAGTGGCAAATGGAATGCGGCAAGAAGCGGAGCGGTTACGCGCCGAATAGGCCAGAAGAACCGGTGCTTCAAAACCCGGGATGAGACGCTTGTAGGAGTTGGTGGATGGATTGGTCAAAGCGTTCAACGCGCGGGCATGTTTGATGATGCCGCCGATGTAATAGAGGCAATCTTGGCTGAGGTCGGCATATTTGTCGCCAGCGAAAAGCGGCTTGCCGTCTTTCCAAATCGACTGGTGACAGTGCATGCCTGTGCCATTATCGCCAGCCACTGGCTTTGGCATAAAGGTGGCGGATTTGCCATAGGCGTGGGCCACATTATGCACCACATATTTATACAATTGCAGGTCATCGGCGATGCTTGTCATGGTGCCGAATTTCAGGCCCAGCTCGTGTTGCGCGGCCGCCACTTCGTGGTGATGCTTTTCAACTTTGAGTCCCATGTCTTTCATCACGCCGAGCATTTCGCCGCGTAGGTCTTGGCCGCTGTCGATTGGGTTGACGGGGAAATAGCCGCCCTTGGTGCGCGGACGGTGACCCATGTTGCCGGCTTCATATTCGGTGCCGGAATTGTCTGGCAGCTCTACGCTATCGAGCGCAAAGCCTGTGTTGTAAGGCTCGTTGGAGAAGCGCACGTCGTCGAAGACAAAGAATTCGGCTTCGGGGCCGAAGTAAACCGTGTCGCCAATGCCGGTTGATTTAAGATATTCTTCGGCGCGAAGCGAGGTCGAGCGGGGGTCGCGATTATAGGCTTCGCGTGAATTTGGCTCGAGAATATTGCAGAACAAAGTCAGCGTTTGCTGTGCGTAGAACGGGTCTAGGCGGGCGGTCGAGCAATCTGGCATGAGCACCATGTCGGACTCGTTAATGGCTTTCCAGCCCGCAATGGAGGAGCCGTCGAACATTGTGCCTTCGGCGAAGAAATCGTCATCGACGAGGTCGATATCGAGCGTCAAGTGCTGCATTTTCCCGCGCGGGTCGGTAAAGCGAACGTCGACATATTGGACATCATTGTCCTTGATCATTTTTTGAACGGTAGCTGCATCTGACATTTGTAATCTCCAAAAACGGGTCAGTGAATCGTAATCTTTGTTAAGCGTCTTATAGGGCTTCGTCGCCGATTTCGCCAGTACGGATACGTATGGCTTGCGAAATTTCCGAGACGAAGATTTTACCATCGCCAATGCGGCCGGTTTCGGCGGCGGCTTTAATGGCGCCAATGGCACCCTCGAGCTGGTCGTCGGCGACCACCACTTCGAGTTTTACTTTCGGCAAAAAGTCGACAACATATTCGGCGCCACGATACAACTCGGTGTGGCCCTTTTGACGGCCGAAACCTTTGGCTTCGACCACGGTAATGCCTTGCACGCCGGCTTCTTGCAGGGCGTCTTTTACTTCGTCTAATTTGAACGGCTTGATAATGGCTTCAATTTTTTTCATCGTTTCTCTCCTGCGCACAATATCGTGACTGATTGATTGCTTATTGTATGCAATATTCGTGCCAAAATCACGCCGCCGCAAGATGACGCGAAAAGGCAGGCGGTTTTGCCAATCGCGATATGGCCATGATGAAAATATAGGCAGCTGCGCAAATTTTAGGCAAGGGCGGCTAGGCGAGGGGGGGATAATTGGCCAAGGCGCGGCTCGAAGTCGCTGGTTTCGGCACAAAATTCGAGTGAATATAGGAGTTAGCCTCGCGAAATGGCCGCGTCTTTTTGATTGCGTGGGCTGGAGGGGATGGTTACGCTGGCAACCAATAAAAACAATAAGGAACACGCTATGACACGATATTTTCGATTGCTTGCTATATTGCTATGTCTCTCATTGGCTCCACTGAGCAGTGCTTTTGCGGATGCGGAAGAGGATTTTGATAGGGGCTGGGCGGCTTATACCAAGGGAGATTATCCGCAGGCCGTGAAATGGTTTCGCAAGGCCGCCGAGCAAGGGAATGCTTTCGCGCAATTTAATCTGGGGCAAATCTATACTCAAGGCAAAGGCGTGCCGCAAGATTATGCTGAGGCCGTGAAATGGTGGCGCAAGGCCGCCGAGCAAGGGAATGCTCCCGAGCAATATAATCTGGGGGTTATGTATCTTCATGGCCAAGGTGTGCCGCAAGATTATGCGCAGGCCGTGAATTGGTGGCGCAAAGCCGCCGAGCAAGGGCAGGTTGATGCGCAATCTCTTCTGGGGGTTAGCTATGCTAAAGGCCAAGGTGTGCGGCAAGACTATGTTGAGGCGGTGAAATGGTGGCGCAAAGCCGCCGAACAAGGCCATGCTGTCTCGCAACATAGTCTGGGGCTAATGTATGATGCTGGCGGGGGTGTGCTGCAAGATCATGCTGAGGCGGTCAAATGGTATCGCAAGGCCGCCGAGCAAGGGGAAGCTTCCGCGCAAAATAATCTGGGGGCTATGTATGCTAAAGGCGAAGGTTTGCCGCAAAATGATGCGCAGGCCTTGAAATGGTATCGCAAGGCCACCGAGCAAGGGTATGCTGGCGCGCAATATAATTTGGGGTTTATGTATGATAAAGGCCTAGGTGTGCGGCAAGATGATGCGGAGGCCGTAAAATGGTATCGCAAGGCCGCCGAGCAAGGGTATGCAGGGGCGCAAAATAATCTGGGGTATATGTATGGTCTTGGTTTAGGTGTGCGGCAAGATTATGTAACTGCGCTCATGTGGGTTAATTTGGCAGCCGCGCAAGGGCAGGAATTGGCCATTGGCATTCGCGATATCGCCGCCAAACACCTGACGCCGCAGCAAATCTCCAAAGCCCAAACCCTCGCTGCCGCTTGCAAGCAACGCAAGTACAAAGGCTGCTAAACTTGATTGAGAAATTGAGAATGGCCTTACGCCTTTAAGAACTGGCAGTTTTTGCCAATCGCTTAGCTTAAAAATTCACAGCTAAATGTTTCCTTAGTCACTTTCCATCCCCCATTGCGATTTTTTTGCGCGACAAATAGCCTGCAATGGCGGAGCAGATTGAGAAAGCAAGTAAAGCTTCATCACGAGAGATGTTTGACGATGCAGCCTTTGTCTGTGGTTGGCCATGACGAACCGTGCCGCTTGCATAGCCATATAATTTGTTAATACCTTCTTTAAGCGGTTGGCTATTAAGCAAGTTCTGTTTCTCTAGGGCGGCGAGAGCTGGGCCAAGTGTGTTTTCCCCCGTGAGGTCTCGAGCAATGGCTTCAACTGCGTGAACGCTTTTCGCTAGGCCATCAGAAAACTGCCCAGCATTAATGTTGCCCGCCGCGTCTCGTAAATGTTGATGGGCGATGGTAAACCCTGATTGATGAACTTGTTCGAGAGCCTCAATAGTTGCCTCGGCACTTTCGGGTGCCTCTATAGGAATAATGCAGATGGGATTGGCGGATTTATCAAGAGCATATGGTGCGAGGCCTCTATCGAAGACATTAGAAATTCTATCGAAGACAGTTTCGTTTGGACTGCGCAAGACTAACTCGCAAAAACTAAGCACGTGTGAGAAATGACCATCAACAATCAAATCGCCAATTAGCTTCTGAACGATTCTTGCATCTTCTATAATTTCGTTGCTCTTCTTTCTCAGGATTTGGGTTTGGGTGATTTTGCTTACTACCTTCCAAGAAATGCCTATTGGTGTTTTTTTTAAATAATCAAGTCGAGTTTTACGATTATTCTTTAACGTAGCAATTGCTTCTCCAATTTCTAGGTTGACCACATCATAAATTGCATCTCTAAACTCTTTGCATAATTCATGATTGGTAACGTCTGGAAGCGGCTGATAACCATATCGCTCCGCAAATAAGAGCCATCGATTTTCAACCTGATTTTTTTTCTCATTCATGCCCAAACCTTCTAGTTTAGTTTTTTTGTTTCAGTCGGCTTCGGGACGTTACCCTTTCGCCGTTTGAAAATCAAAGCAATCAAGGCTCAATGCCGCGTTGCCAGCCAAGATTTGCATTATTCACTTGAACCCGAACAAAGCGGCCTTAAACTCTCGGCCAACAGGAGATAGATTCATGGTGAACGACAATACCCCGATTTTAATTGGCGCTGGCTTAACGGTGCAAAAGGAAAAAGACATCGAAAAAGTGAAGTCGCCCTTGGCTTTGCTAACCCAAGCCGGCGAGGCCGCTTTGGCCGATGCAGGCGGCACCGCCAAGCAAAACATCGATACCGTGGCCGGCATTCGGTTTGTAACCGACAGCCCCGAAGGCCGCGATTTGCCCATCGGGCGCTATAACAACATCGGCCTTAGCGTGGCGCGTGAATTGGGGCTTTCGCCCAGCCAAGCGCTGGTGGCGGCGACGGGCGGCAATTCTCCGCAAATGATGATCAATGATATCGCCGAACGCATCGCCAAGGGCAGCGTCGGCGCGGCGCTTTTGGTTGGCGGCGAGGGGCTCGGCTCGATTATGCGAGTGCTGGGGCAGGGCGCAGATTTCTCGGACAAGCCCGGTTGGAACGATACCGTGGACGGCCCGCGCGAAGAAGTGGGCATTGAAAAAGACGGCTGCCTGCCCGTCGAGGGACGCCATGGGCTTTATTATCCGGTGAATTATTATCCGATATTTGAAAACGCGCTGCGCCATCATTTGGGCCGCGATATCCCCTCGCATATGCAAAAACTCGGCGAGATGATGCAGCCGTTCACCGAAGTGGCGGCGCAAAATCCGTATAGCTGGTTTCCGGTGGCGCGCTCGGCGGCTGAGATTTCCACCGTCAGCGATGCCAATCGTCTGGTCGGCTATCCGTATCCCAAATATATGAATTCGGTCATTCGCGTCGACCAAGCCTCGGCCGTGGTGCTGACCTCGGTTGGCAAAGCGCGCGAGATGGGCATTGACGAGGGCAATTGGGTTTATCTGCACGGCTGTGCCGAAGCCAATGACATTTGGAACCCCATCGAGCGCCCCGAGCTGCATCGCAGCCACGCCATGAAAGCCATGGCCGAATTGGCGCTGGATATGGCGGGCTGGAGCGTCGCCGATATCGATTATTTCGATCTCTATTCGTGCTTCCCCGTGGCGGTAGAAGTGGCCTGCCGCGAGATGGGCATCGCCGAAGACGACCCGCGCCCGTTCACCATCACCGGCGGCTTGCCGTATTTCGGCGGCGCGGGCAATGCCTATACGCTGATGTCGGTGGCGCAAATGGCGCAAAAGCTGCGGGCCAATCCGGGCAGCAAAGGGTTTTGCAATGGCAATGGCTGGTTTTTGACCAAACATTCATTGGGGCTTTATTCCACCACGCCGTTTGAGGGCGACTGGCAACGCCAAGCGCCCAGCGTGCTGCAAGGCAAAATTGACGCCATGGAACGCCTGAGCGTCGATGAAACGCCCCACGGCATCGGCACGATTGAAAGCTATACGGTGTCGCATGTGGCTGGCAAACCGCCCGAGGGCATTTTGATTGGCCGCATGGAAGCCACGGGGCATCGGTTTTGCGCCTACATGACGCACGAGGGCGAGCATGTGCAAGCGCTGATGCACGACGACGCCATTGGCCTGCGCGGCACGCTGAGCAGCGCCGATGGTATCAACACGTTCACCCCCGCCGCTTAAGGAGTTCGCATGACGCGCATTTATATGATCCGCCACGGCAAGGCGGCCGCCGGCTGGGATGGCGATGCCGACCCGGGGCTGAACGAGCTGGGCCGCAGCCAAAGCGCGGCGGTGGCCGAGGCGGTGCAAGCCTTGGTGCCTTCGCCCGCGCCGCTTTACACCAGCCCGTTGAAGCGGTGCCAAGAAACCGCCCTACCGCTGGCGCAAGCTTGGGGTGCCACGCCGAAGATTGAGCTGGGGGTTTCGGAAATTCCGCCGCCGATTGAAGATTTAACGCAGCGCACCGAGTGGTTGCGCCGCGTGATGGCGGGCACCTGGCAGGGGCTGTATGACGACCCGGTGAGTGTGGCCAGTGGGCTGGATTTCAAAGCGTGGTTCGAGGCCGTGCCGCGCGCGCTCAACGCGCTTCATGCGGGCGGGCAAGGCGGCCATGTGGTTGTGTTCTCGCATTTCATTGCGCTGAACGTGGCCTATTGCGCCGCCACCGCCGAGCCCGCCGATTGGGCGGCGCAAGATGTCCTTTCGTTCGCGCCGCAAAATTGTTCGTTGAATATTTTCGAAACCGACGGCCAAACCCTGACGCTTATCGAGCAGGGCGAAGAAACCGACGATATGAAGATACAGTTGGGAAGTAAAAAATAACAATAAACGGAGCCCGAAGCCATGCAGGATTTGCGGTTTATCGAAGGCAATTTGACGGATGAAAACGTGGTGGCGCTATTACAGGCGCATCTTCGCGGCATGGCGGAAATTACCCCGCCTGAGTTTATCTTCGCGCTGTCCATAGACGATTTGAAAGCCGCCGATGTGCGTTTTTGGAGCGCGTGGCACGGGGCGCATCTGGTGGGCTGTGGCGCTTTGCGGCGCATGGCGGGGGCGAGCGGCGAGATTAAATCGATGCGCACGGCCACGCCCTATTTGCGGCGCGGCGTGGGGCAGGCGATGTTGCAGTATATTTTAGCGGCGGCAATGGCCGAAGGGCTGAGCCAAGTCTACCTTGAAACGGGTTCGCAAGCGGGGTTTGGTGCGGCGCGCCAGCTTTATGAGGCGAACGGGTTTGTCTATTGCGGGGCGTTTGGTGACTATGAAGCCAACCCGACCAGCGTGTTTATGGTGAAAGATTTAGGGCCGCAGGCTTAATCTGTTTCGGTTAGGCCGTCGGTTTTTTTCACCAGAATGGCGTTGCCGACGCTGGCTTCTAGGCGGTGTTTGGCGATTTCTTGATATTCGGGCGAGGTCATCCAGGCCATGGCTTGTTCTTGCGAGGGAAACTCCATCAGCACGGAGCGGGTGGCGTCAAACGCGCCTTGCAAGACGGTGGGTTCCTCATCGACGCTCAACAAAGTGCCGCCGAAGGGCTGGAACACGTCCATAAAGTTTTCTTCATAGCGGTCATATCCGGCGCGGTCGTGAATTTTAAACTGAGCGATAATGTAAACGGTCATGCGTGTCTCCCTTTGAGGAGAGAGGTAAGGCGTTGGGGGGTGGGGTCAAGGGGAGGGGGATGGGTTGAAAATAATTAAGAAAGCCTGTTAGCTTAAAATATCAAAAACAAAAGCAATAAACAGGTGATATATGGCTGGACGCGAAATGAAAGGCGGGGTTCTCTCGAAAGAAGAAAAAGAGTTGGTGAAAGGCTTGTTAAAAAGAAAGTGTCGCAATCAAGATATTCAATACCTTGTGAATATTGGGAGGCGGACTACTATTAATTCGGCGAGGATAACGGAAGTAAAAAGAAGCAAAATTGCCCCAGCCGATGACGCGGCACTCGGCCGAAGATGCGCTTCCACGACCTACGCCATGAAGCCATTGGCCCTTCCAAGCCACGCCGATAGGTCTTGGGCCGATCTTGAAGGAAACGTCAGTGACTTCACAAACTACAGCACACTGGATAATA